>NZ_JBFARZ010000006.1:0-192670 GCF_040677445.1 Citricoccus sp. NPDC055426 | reverse complement strand
CTCAGGCCGGCTACCCGTCGTCGCCTTGGTAAGCCATTACCTCACCAACAAGCTGATAGGCCGCGAGTCCATCCAAGACCGATAAATCTTTCCACCCCCACATCATGCGATGGAGAGTCGTATCCGGTATTAGACCCAGTTTCCCGGGCTTATCCCAGAGTCAAGGGAAGGTTACTCACGTGTTACTCACCCGTTCGCCACTCATCCACCCCAGCAAGCTGGAGCTTCAGCGTTCGACTTGCATGTGTTAAGCACGCCGCCAGCGTTCATCCTGAGCCAGGATCAAACTCTCCGTAAAAAAATACAAAAGAAACAACAACCAACCCAGCGGAAAACCAGGCCAGCCATCATTCAATCCATGGCAAAACCACCAGCACACACGGGGTGCGCACCAGCGGCTATAACCAATTCAAAAAATTGGCATCAACAAACTTGGCACACTATTGAGTTCTCAAACAACAGGCACATGATGACTAGTGACCGAATCTAATCCAAATACTTGGACCGTTTTTCCGGCTTTCCTCATCCGCGGTTTTCAACTTTATACCCTCGGTCTTCATCTCGTCAAATCGGCGTTTCCGGCGATTTCTCGGTCTGTACAACCTCGAGTATTCAGTTGTTTCCATCCAGTTCTCCACGTTGGCCGCTATGGGGCTCAACCGCTTCGTCCTGCATGATCCGAACTTCATTCGGGCCCTTGACCTTACACCGTGAACGGCGCAGTAGTCTAGGTCTGATTTCAGTCCGGGGTCGGCCGCCGATTTCCCGCTTTCGCGGCTGGCGACTTGAAGAACTATACACACGGATCCGCGGGGTGGCAAAACCGGCGACAGGGCGCCCCCAGACCCTCTGGATCCGCATGATCCCGGGGTTTTTGGCCCAGCGGTGGCCGCTACGCCCGGCGACTGTGAGGCACGTCTCCCGCACCCCATGGGGCCGGCTCAGCCCGGTGGCTGTGGTGCACGGTTCCCACCCTGTCATGCGCGGGTCCCCTCCGGGGTGCGAAAAGGGGCATCCGGAGGGGATGTTCACCGGACCGTCATGAGATGGTCGGGTGCACGTCCCCTCCGGATGCCCCGGGGCTCGGCGTTGGTGTCCTGCTGGCCCTCAGGCCGTCAGGTCCACCAGGGCCATGTTCTTCTTGCCACGGCGTACCAGCAGGTACTTCCCGTGCAACGCGTCCCCGGTGCCGAAGGCGGCCTCGGCGTCGGTCACCTTGACGTTGTTGACGGAGGCACCGCCGTCGTGGACGGTGCGGCGCGCGTCCGAGTTGGAGGACGAGAGTCCGGTGGCCACCAGCAGCTCCACGATCCCCACGGGGCCCCCGGCCCCCAGGCCGGCTTCCGCACTCGGCAGCTCGGCCGTGGCCGCCGCGAGTGTGGACTCGTCCACGGTGCCGAGGTCCCCCTGGCCGAAGATCGCGGCGGAGGCGCTGATGACCTTCCGCGTGGCGTCCTCCCCGTGCACCAGCGAGGTCACCTCCCACGCCAGGGTCTTCTGCGCCTGACGGCGGAACGGCTCCTCGGAGACCTTCACGGCGAGGTCCTCGATCTGCTCGCGATGCAGGAAGGTGAAGACCTTGAGCCGGTCGACCACGTCCGCGTCCGCGGTGTTGAGCCAGAACTGGTAGAAGGCGTAGGGCGAGCACATGTGGGCGTCGAGCCAGATGGCGTTGCCCTCGGACTTGCCGAACTTGGTGCCGTCCGAGTTGGTGATCAGCGGGGTGCCGATGGCGTGGGCCGAGACCCCCTCCACCTTGCGGATCAGGTCCGTCCCGGAGGTCAGGTTGCCCCACTGGTCCGAGCCGCCGGTCTGCAGCACACAGCCGTAGTCCCGGTAGAGGTTCAAGAAGTCCATGCCCTGAAGCACCTGGTAGGAGAACTCGGTGTAGGAGATCCCCTCATCCGAGTTCAGGCGCTTGGCCACGGTCTCCTTCTTGACCATGGTGCCCACGCGGAAGTGCTTGCCGATGTCCCGCAGGAAGTCCAGGGCACTGAGCTGGCCGGTCCAATCCAGGTTGTTGACCATCCGGGCCCTGCTGTCCCCCTCGAAGGAGAGGAACCGCTCGATCTGCCCGCGCAGGTAGCCCACCCACTCGGTGACGGTGTCCCGGTCGTTCAGCACCCGCTCCGAGGTCTGCCGGGGGTCCCCGATCAGGCCGGTGGAACCGCCGACCAGTCCCAGCGGCCGGTGGCCTGCCAGCTGGAGCCGGCGCAGCACCAGGATCTGCACGAGGTTGCCCAGGTGCAGTGACGGGGCCGTCGGGTCGAAGCCGCAGTAGTACGTGATCGGCTCCCCGGCGAGCAGTTCCTCCAAGGCGGCCTCGTCCGTGGACACGTGCACGAGCCCGCGCCAGCGCAGCTCCTGCCAGACGTTCTCGAACGATGGATCATTGCTCTGGCCGGCCAGGGCCGGGTTCACGGCGCCGGGGCCGGTGGACGTGCTGGTCACGATGGAGTACCTCTCAGGGGGATCAACAGGGGAAAGCTCAGGGAAAGGGTCAGGAGGATCATCAGGGGCCCGACGCCGGCCGGCCGGCTACCCCAGGCCGGCGGGCAGTTCACCGGTGGTCACCACGCGCAGGGTCTGGGTCGAACGGGTCATCGCCACATAGAGGTCGCCGACGATACCGCCCGCCTCCTGGACGATCTGGGCCGGCTCGAGCAGCACCACCGCGTCGAACTCCAGCCCCTTCGCCTCGCCGGGGGTGGTGGCCACGATGTCCTGGCCGAGTCCCCCGCCACCGGCGCCGACGCGGTCCCCGTAGGTGGCGCGCAGCAGCTCGGCGACCTCGCGCTCGAGTGACACCGGGGCGATCACGGCGAGCAGGCCGCCGTCGATCCTCTCGAGGTCCTCGGCGACCCCGGCCAGCAGGGCCGCCTCCCGCTCGGCCCCGGGGACCCGGGTCACGGTGGGCTCCCAGTCGCCCTCGCGGACCGCCTGCGGGGTGGACACCGGCAGCCCGGCGGCCTGGGCGACCGTGGCGGCCAGGCGCGTGATCCTGGCCGGCGTCCGGTAGTTCACGGTCAGCTCCTCGAGCCGCCAGCGTTCCTGGACGAAGGGCTCGAGCGCCTCGGCCCAGGACGTCACGTCCGCAGCCGAGGAGGCCTGGGCGATGTCCCCCACGATCGTGAACGACTTCAGCGGACACCGGCGCATCAGCAGCCGCCACTGCATGGGGGACAGCTCCTGTGACTCGTCCACCACCACGTGCCCGTACGTCCAGGTGCGGTCCGTGGCGGCCCGCACGGCGGCCGAGACGTACTGGTCTGAGGCCTGGTTGGCGTCCACCAGGGCCTCGGCGGAGACCACCCCGTCCACGCCGAAGTCCTCAAGCATGGAGTTCACGTTCTGCAGGGTCTGCTCGGCGTTGGCGAGGTCCCGCTTGCGGGCGGCCTTCTCATCCGCCTGGGCGCGGCCGGCGGTGGCGTCCCACTCCCCCAGCAGCTCTGCGGCCTCGTCCAGGAGGGGGACGTCCGCCTCCGTCCAGGGGGCGTCGGCGGCCCGCAGCAGGCGGCCGCGGTCCTCGGAATTGAGGAACGGGGCCGCCCTCTCGAGGTGCTCGGGCTTGGCGAACAGGTCCGTCAGGAGCTTCTCCGGCGTCATCGGCATCCAGCACAGGTTCAGCGCCACGCGCACGTCCCGGGAGGTGCGTACGTCCTCGGTGAGGTAGGAGCGGTCGATGTTGTTGCCGGCTCCGGAGGACTTCTCCAGCTTGTCCTTGAGCTGATCCGCCAGTTCCCGGACCATGATCTTCACGAAGGTGGCCCGGGCCTCGTTGTGCGGCTTGCCGGTGGCCCGGGCACGGTCTTGCGCCCGGCGGACCTGCTTGGGGCGGATCGTCAGCTGGGTGCCCCCCACGTCCAGCCGGCGCGGTCCCGCCGGGACGCGTTGGCGCTGGGCCACGGCGTTGGCCACCACCTCTGTCATGAACAGCTGGCCCTTGGTCTGGGCGATCCAGCGGTCCCTCTCCGGGACGGCTTCGATGCCGGGCATCAGCCGGCCGAGCGAGGACATGACCACGCCGGTCTCGCCGAGGGAGGGCAGCACGCGGTCGATGTACCGCATGAAGGACTGGGAGGGACCCACCAGGAGCACCCCCGCCGTCTTGAGCCGCTCGCGGTGCGTGTAGAGCAGGTAGGCCGCGCGGTGCAGGGCGACGGCGGTCTTGCCGGTACCCGGCCCTCCCTGGACCACGAGCACGCCCTTCAGGGGCGAGCGGATGATGGCGTCCTGCTCGGACTGGATGGTGGCGACGATGTCCCCCATCTGGCCGGTGCGCCGTGCCGTGACGGCCGCCAGCAGGGCTCCGGGGCCGTGGTGCACCGACGAGTCGTCCAGCAGGGTGGCGTCCAGGACGTCGTCCTCGAGATCCACCACGGTGCGCCCGCGCAGCATCAGGTGGCGGCGGCGGCGCACCCCGAGCCGCTGGTGGGCGGTGGCCTGGTAGAAGGCCCCGGCCTCCGGCGCACGCCAGTCCACCATGAGCCGGACCTGGTCCTCATCCGTCAGGCCGATCCGGCCGATGTAGCGTTCGTCCCCGCCGTCCAGGTCGAGCCGGCCGAAGACCATCCGGTCGTCCACGGCGTAGAGCTGGGCCAGGCGGTCCTCGTAGAGCGTGGCGAAGGCGTCCCTCTCGGAGACGTTCTGCACGGAGCCCTGGGGGCCCTCCTTGCGGACCCGGGCCAGCTGCTCTTCCTTCTCGGCACGCAGTTCGTCCAGACGGTCGTAGAGCCGGACGACGTAGTCGCGCTCATGCTCCAGTTCGGTTTGGTGGACGGGAACCACATCAGTCATGCCTGGCACACCTTAGGGCTATCGATGGTGCCCGTGCAGGGTCCGACGAATCCGCCAGAACCCCCAGGCACCTCGGAACGAGTGACCATCCATGGTACAGCCGTTGGGATGAACGAAACGTTAATGCGGCCCGGTCAGCCGCGGCGCCGGGGCTTCGCCGCCCGGTAGGTCGAGACCGAGGGCTCGTCCGGGAGCCAGAACCGCCAGGGGAAGTCCCCGGTGCCGCCGGGACCGGAGACCCCGGTGCGCGGTCCGCTCAGGGTGCCGGGCCGGCGTCGTGACCTCAGTCCGGAGAGCCACACGCCGTCCGGGACCAAGGCACCGGCAGTGGGCCCGAGGACGGGCTCCGGGGCCGGGCCGGCCAGCAGCGCGGAGCCGTCGTCACCGGCCCCGATGCCCAGGCATTGGGCCAGCCGGGCCGGACCGGAGGCCAGCCGGGGACCCCGCGGCGCCCGGGGTCCGCGCCGGGCCGTGGCAGCCTCCAGCCCCGCGGTGACCTCCCCCGCCCTCACCAGGACCGCCGAGCTGGACCCCGGGGTCCCGCACACGATGTTCAGACACCAGTGCATGCCGTAGGTGAAGTACACGTAGAGGTGCCCCGAGGGTCCGAACATGGTCTCGTTGCGCGCGGTCCGGCCCCGGTAGGCGTGCGAACCCGGGTCCCGGGCCCCCTCATAGGCCTCGACCTCCGTCAGCCGCACGCTGACCGCGGCCCCGGAGCGGGCCACGGTGAGCGTGGAACCGAGCAGCAGCGGGGCCGCGGTCAGCCCCCCGCGCTCCAGCGCCGACCAGTCGGTGGACGGCCGGTCCTGGCCGTCCGGGGTGTGCGGGCCCGACCCGGTCAGCTCATCAGCACTCACGCCAGGACGGATGAATCCCCGAAGGCGCGGAGCGGGGCGAGCTGGCGCCGCAGTTCGGCCAGCTGCGCCGCGACCGCCTCCGGCGCGGTGCCGCCCTGCGCGTTGCGCGAGTTCAACGAGCCGGAGGTGGACAACACGGTGCGCACCTCGGGCGTCAGCGCCGGGGAGATCGCCGCGTAGTCCTCGTCCGTGAGGTCCCACAGCTCGACACCGCGTGACTCGGCCACCTTCACGGCCTCACCGGAGAGCTCGTGGGCATCCCGGAAGGGCACCCCGGAGCGCACCAGCCACTCGGCGATGTCCGTGGCCAGGGCGAAGCCCTGCGGCGCCAGCTCGGCCATCTTCGGGGTGTTGAACGTCAGGGTCGCGATCATCCCGGAGACCGCGGGCAGCAGGAGCTCCAGCGTGTCCGCCGCGTCGAAGACCGGCTCCTTGTCCTCCTGCAGGTCACGGTTGTACGCCAGCGGCAGACCCTTGAGGGTGGCCAGCAGACCGGTCAGGTCACCGATCAGTCGGCCGGACTTGCCCCGGGCCAGCTCCGCCACGTCCGGGTTCTTCTTCTGCGGCATGATCGAGGAGCCGGTGGAGTAGGCGTCGTCCAGGGTGACGAATCCGGCCTCCTTGGTGGCCCAGAAGATGACCTCCTCGCTGATGCGGGACAGGTCCACGCCCACCATGGCGCACACCCACGCGAACTCGGCGAAGACGTCCCGGGCGGCGGTGCCGTCGATCGAGTTCCACGCCGCGGAGGAGAAGCCCAGCTCCGCGGCCACCGCATTCGGGTCCAGCCCCAGGGAGGAGCCCGCCAGGGCCCCGGACCCGTAGGGGGACACGGCGGCCCGGCGGTCCCAGTCCACGAACCGCTCCACGTCCCGGGTCATGGACCAGGCGTGGGCCAGCAGGTGGTGACTGAGCAGGACCGGCTGGGCGTGCTGCAGGTGGGTCCGGCCCGGCATGGGTGCGTACGGGTGCGCCTCCGCCTGCGCGATCAGCGCGTCCACCGTGGCCAGCAGCCGGGCGGCGATGAGCCGGGCGTGGTCCCGCAGGAACATCCGCCCCAGCGTGGCGATCTGGTCATTGCGGGACCGTCCGGCCCGCAGTTTCCCGCCCAGCTCCGGCCCGGCGCGTTCGATCAGCCCACGTTCCAGCGATCCGTGCACGTCCTCGTCCGTCTCCGCCGCCGAGTAGTCCCCGGAGACCACGTCCGCCTCGAGTGTGTCGAGCGCGGCCAGCATGCCGGTGAGCTCCGCCTCGTCCAGCAGCCCGGCCGTGCGCAGGACGCGGGCATGCGCCCGCGAGCCCGCGATGTCATAGCGGGCCAGCCGCCAGTCGAAGTGGGTGGACTTGCTCAGCGCCGCGAGGGCGTCCGCGGGGCCGCCGGCGAACCGGCCGCCCCACAGGGAGCCCTCATTGGTGCCGTGGCGTTCAGACACGGCTCAGGCTCCCGGGGTCGTATCGGGGGTCTGGTTGCTCAGCCGGGCGACATCCTCCAGGGAGTCCACGCTGCTGCCGCCGGCCACCCGCAGGTCACGCTCGGTGGCGACCTTGGAGGACAGGCCGAAGATGTCGATGAACCCGCGGGCCGAGGACTGGTCGAAGGCATCGCCCTCGTCATAGGTGGCCAGGTTGAAGTCGTACAGGCCGGTCTCCGAGCGGCGGCCCTGCACGGTGGCGCGGCCGCCGTGCATCTCCATCCGGATGTCCCCGGAGACGTACTTCTGGGACTCGTCGATGAAAACGTCCAGGTTCTTCTTCAGCGGGGAGAACCACTGGCCGTCATAGACGATCTCGGTCCAGCGCTGGTCCACGGACTTCTTGAACCGGGCCTGCTCGCGCTCGAGGGTGATGTTCTCCAGCTCGCGGTGGGCCGCCATGAGGGCCATGGCCCCCGGTGCCTCGTAGATCTCGCGGGACTTGATGCCCACGAGACGGTCCTCGACGATGTCCACCCGGCCGATGCCCTGGGCACCGGCCCGGCGGTTCATCTCCTCGATGATCTGCAGGGCGGACAGGGAGCGGCCGTCCAGGGCCGTGGGGATGCCCTGCTCGAAGGTCACGGTGACCACGTCCGGGGCCGGCGGGAAGGCCGGGTCGTCGGTGTACTCGTAGACGTCCTTGGTGGGGCCGTTCCAGATGTCCTCCAGGAAGCCGGTCTCGACCGCACGGCCCCAGACGTTCTGGTCGATGGAGAACGGGTTCTTCTTGGTGGTGACGATCGGCAGCTCGTTGCGCTCGGCGTATTCGATCGCCTTGTCCCGGGTCAGGGCGAGGTCACGCACCGGGGCGATGCACTTCAGGTCCGGCCCCAGCGTCTGGATGCCGACCTCGAAGCGCACCTGGTCGTTGCCCTTGCCGGTACAGCCATGGGCCACCGTCGAGGCACCGAACTGGCGGGCGGCGGCCACCAGGTGGCGCACGATGACGGGGCGGGAGATGGCGGAGACCAGGGGATAGGCGTCCATGTAGAGGCCGTTGGCCTTCAGGGTGGGCATGCAGTACTGCTCGGCGAACTCGTCCCGGGCGTCCGCCACGTAGGCCTCGACCGCGCCGCAGTCCAGCGCACGCTGACGCACCGTCTCCAGGTCCTCGCCGCCCTGGCCCACGTCCACGGCCACGGCGATCACCTCGGCACCCGTGGCCTCGGCGATCCAGCCGATGGCCACCGACGTGTCCAGTCCGCCCGAGTAGGCCAGGACGATGCGATCTGTCATTGCGTGCTCCTTAAGAATTGCCTGCGTAGCCGCCCACGGTCGGGGCGACCGCTCCGCTCTATGCAGCAGTCTACATATTTATGCATGATTGCCGAAGCCGGATCCACTCCTGTCGACTCCTCACCGTAATCTGGTGGGATGACAAGCGATACCCCACACGCCACCCCGGCGGAGGATCACACCCCCGCCACTCCCGACCCGGCGCAGCCCGCCCCGGAACTGACGGACGAGCAGCTGGACTTCCTCAACTCCCTGTTCGACCTGGCACGGTCGGGCGACGCCGACCAACTGCTCCCCGCGATCGAGCAGGGCGTGCCGGTGAACCTGGCCAACCACCGGGGCGACACCCTGCTGATCCTGGCGGCCTACAACAACCACCCGGCGCTGGTGAAGGCGCTGATCGAGCGGGGAGCCGAGGTCAACCGACTCAACGCGCGCGGGCAGTCGGCGCTGTCCTGTGCGGTCTTCGTCCAGAACGAGGAGTCCGTCCGGGCCCTGCTCGCCGCCGGCGCCGACCCGGAGGAGGGGCCGGTCAGCGCCCGGGCGGCCGTGGAGATGTTCGGGCTGGAATCCATGGGCGCCCTGCTCGACGCCGCAGGCGGTCCCGCTGACCCGGCCGGACCTGCTGACCCGGCCGGACCTGCCGGCCCCGCCGAGACCGCGCGATGAGAACACCATGAGAATCCGCCGCAGGATTTGACGTTATCGTTCTGATGCCTTTCACTGGTCTTAGTCCTGCTTCGTGATCTTATCGTGATCTAGCAGGAAGCCTGCGGAGCTCCCCCACCTGCACCGTCCCTTGGGAGCCCCGCGCCGTGAACTCCATCGCGGACGGCGGACGGTGCTGCACGGACGGTCGGGGACGACCTGAGCAGTGGTGGGCCGAAACCCTCAAACACCATGCAGAAGACCTCCACTGCCACCCAGTCCACCCGCGGCGCCATCGTCCGCCGCTCCGCCGCCGGCCTCGCCGGCCTCGCCGTCGCCGGTGCCGGCCTGACCGCGCTGTCCGCCCCCGCCACCGCCGCCCCGGCCTCCAGCTGGAACGCGCTGGCCCAGTGCGAGTCCGGCGGCAACTGGTCCATCAACACGGGCAACGGCTACTACGGCGGCCTGCAGTTCTCCCCGAGCTCCTGGCGTGCAGCCGGCGGCTCCGGCATGCCGCACCAGGCCTCCAAGGCCGAGCAGATCCGCGTGGCCGAGAACCTGCTCTCCATGCAGGGCTGGGGCGCCTGGCCCGCCTGCTCCGCCAAGCTGGGCCTCTACGGCAACGGCGGCAGCGCACAGGTGACCACCCAGTCGGCTGAGTCCTCGACCCAGACGCAGCAGGCGCCGAAGCAGCAGGCCGCTCCGAAGCAGCAGGCTCCCCAGCAGGCTGCCCCGAAGCAGCAGGCCCCGGCACAGCAGGCTCCCGTCCAGGAGGAGCGCGCCTCCTCCGTCTCCCCGGTGGAGAAGTCCGAGGAGACCATCACCGTGAAGGCCGGCGACACCCTGTCCAAGCTGGCCGACGCGAACGGCGTCGAGGGCGGCTGGCAGGCCCTGTACGCGGCGAACACCGACACGGTGGCCGACGCCAACCTGATCTTCGTCGGCCAGACCCTGCACCTGCCGGCCTGATCCGCTCCGACGCATCGCGTCAACCACCGGTTGACCGGCCCCGGCGGGCCGTGACCGGATCCAGAATGCGCTGGACGGGGAATGATCCCCGTCCAGCGCATTCTTGTCTCTGCCCGCCGGCCGATAGGGTGTCAGCAGCAGATTTCCCGCCGTGATCCCGCTGTGCCCGCCGTGCCCGCCGCGATCCCGGCGCCCGGGCATCCACACACGTTCATCAGGGGGACACCATGACACCGACCACCACCACTGCGACATCCCGACGTCCGTCCCGCCGCAGGCCGTTCCGGGCCCTCGGCCTGACTGCGCTGGGTGCCACCGCGGCCCTGGGCCTGAGCGCCTGCGCCGGATCCGGCGTGCCGGACCTCGAGGACGTGTGGCCGGAGGCCTATGCCGCGATCGAGGACGCCTCCTCCGTGGCGGTGGACGGCAACGTGAGCCAGGGCGGTCAGGAGATGACCGTCTCCATCGCCGGCCAGATCGACGACTCCTCCTATGCCGGCAACGTCGCCATGGACGGCGTCGCGATCGAGATCATCGGCAACACCGAGAACACCTACATGAAGCCCAACACGGCCTTCTACGAGCAGAACGGCGGCACCCAGCTGCAGGACATGGTGGGTGACAAGTGGCTCCAGATGCCGGCCGGCGAGGGCGGGTTCACCATGTCCACCCTGTGGGAGTCGTTCATCGCCGACATCCCCGCCGGGGATGAGTTCGGCAGCTCCGACTACACCTCCGAGGAAGTCGAGCTGGACGGCGAGCAGGTCTACAAGTACACGGGCAGCAACGAGGACACCGGGAAGCCGGTCAGCGTCTACCTCTCCCAGGACAACAGGCTGCTGCGCGTCGAGGCCGAGACCGGCGCATCGGAGGACGCCTCCGGCGATCCCTCCGGTTCGGCCTCACCCTCGGCGTCCGAGCCCGCGTCCTCCGACGCCGCGGCCGAGTCCGGCACGGGCACCATCGACTTCTCCCAGTGGGACGCTGTGGAGCCGGTGAACATGCCGGCCGAGGACGAGGCCTTCGCCGTCCCGGGGATGTGACCCCTCCTGCCCTCGCGAGCTCCCCGTGACCGGGGAGCGGCTACCCTGCGTACTCGAGGAAGCGGCCTGCCACGGCCACCCCGCCGTCCGGCGCGCGGGTGACGATCATGATCGTGTCGTCGCCCGCGATGGTGCCGAGGATGTCCGCCTGGCGTGACTGGTCGATCACGCTGGCCAGGAACTGCGCCGCACCGGGTGGGGTCCGCAGGATCACGAGGTTGGCGCTGGACTCCGCCGCCACCAACAGGTCGCGGCACAGGCTGGACAGGCGGCCCTCCAGGGCCTCCGGCGGCCGCCGTCCGGCCAGCTCTCCGGTCACGGGGCCCTCCGGCGGCACGGAGTACACCAGCTGACCGCCCTGCCCCCGCACCCGGTAGGCACCCAACTCCACGAGGTCCCGGGACAGGGTCCCCTGCGTCACGGAGACGCCCCGGTCCCCCAGCGCCGCGAGCAGCTCGGCCTGGCTGTGGACGTCCGTGTCCGCCAGCACCTCCTTGATGGCGGCCTGGCGGGCGGTCTTGGTGGACGGAGCGCTCATCGGGCGGCGGCGTTCGGCTCGGCCTCCGGCGGGGTCGCCAGGCCGGATCGGTACAGCAGCCAGGCCATGAGGGCCTTCTGCGCGTGCAGGCGGTTCTCCGCCTCGTCGAAGACCACGGACTGCGGGCCGTCGATGACCTCGGCGGAGACCTCGAAGCCCCGGTACGCGGGCAGGCAGTGCAGGAAGATCGCGTCCGGCGCGGCCTTCGCCATGGCCCCGGCGTCCACCGCGTAGTCGCGGAACAGGGACTGCCGGGCCTCCTTCTCGTCCTCCTGGCCCATCGAGATCCAGGTGTCGGTGACCACCACGTCCGCCCCGGCCAACGCCTGCGCGGCGTCCGTGGTGATCAGGACCGAGCCCCCGGTCTCGGCGGCCCGGGCCTCGGCGGCCGCCACGACGTCCGCCTTAGGCAGGTACCCCGACGGTCCGGCGATCCGCACGTGCATCCCGGCTGTCACCCCGCCCAACAGGTAGGAGTTGGCCATGTTGTTGGCGGCGTCCCCGAGGTAGGTCATGACCAGCCCCTCGGTGCGGCCCTTGTGCTCGCGCACCGTCAGCAGGTCCGCCAGCAGCTGGCAGGGGTGGTAGTCGTCCGAGAGGGCGTTGACCACGGGCACCGTGGCGTGCTCGGCCATCTCCTGCAGCCCCGACTGCGCGAAGGTCCGCCAGACGATGACGGAGACCATGCGGGAGAGCACCTGGGCGGTATCGGCGATGGACTCCTTGTGGCCCAGCTGGGTCTCCCCCGGGTTGACGATGAGCGGCTGGCCGCCGAGATCGGCGATGCCCGCCGCGAAGGACACCCGGGTCCGCGTGGAGGTCTTGTCGAAGAACACGATCCCCGTCTGCGGACCCGCCAGCGGACGGTGCCGGTACCTCTCGGCCTTCATCGTCTGGGCCAGGTCCAACACCTCGGACTGCTCGGCCGGGGAGAGATCCGTGTCCACCAGGAAGTGCCTCAGGGTGGCGGCCGGGGCGGTGCTGGTGCTCATGCGATCGTCTCCTGCGTCGGGTGCGTGGGGTGCGTCGGGGCGGGCGCCGCCGGATCGGGGGCACCCTGCGCCAGGGCCGCCCGAAGGAGGGAGGGCAGGTCGGCGACCAGCTGGTCGGCCTCCTGCCGCCCCAGGACCAGCGGCGGGGCCAGCCGGAGGGTGGACGGCCCGGTGGCGTTGAGCAGGTAACCGGCCTCCAGGCCGGCACGGACCAGGGCGGGTGCCAGGCCGCCGTCGGGCACCAGGTGTCCGGCACCGGCCGGGACGGCGAGGTCCACCCCGATCAGCAGGCCGTACTGGCGCACCGCGCCCACGGCGTCCAGGGCACGGAGCCCGTCGGCCAGGTGCGCCCCGAGGTCGCGGACGTGCTCCAGCAGTCCCTCCGCCACGATGGTGTCCAGCACCGCCAGGCCGGCGGCCGTGGCCACCGGGTTCCCGCCGAAGGTGGTGCCGTGCTGACCCGCCGTGAGCAGCCGCGAGGTCCGGGGTCCGAAGCTGAGCAGGGCACCGATGGGGATGCCCCCGCCGAGACCCTTGGCGAGGGTCATGGCGTCCGGCACCACGGGGTCCTGCTGGCCGGTGACGGCCGGGTTCTGGTGCGCGAACCAGGTTCCGGTGCGGCCCGTGCCGGACTGCACCTCGTCGAAGATCAGCAGGGCGCCGTGCCGGCGGGTGAGGTCCCGCGCGGCCTGCAGGTAGCCGGCCGGCCAGCCGTGCACCCCGGACTCCCCCTGCACGGGCTCGATGACGACGGCGGCCACGGTCTCGTCGATCGCGGCCTCAAGTGCGGCGACGTCCCCGGCCGGCAGGAACTCGACGCCGCCGGGCAGCGGCTCGAAGGGCTCGCGGTAGGCGGGCTTCCAGGTCATGGCCAGGGCCCCCAGGGTCCGGCCGTGGAAGCTGTTCTCCAGGGCCAGGACCCGGGTGCGGCGGCCGGAGGAGTCCTCATGGCCGTGGCGGCGGGCCAGCTTGAAGGCCGCCTCGTTGGCCTCCGAGCCGGAGTTGGCAAAGAACACGGTGGACCCCTCGGGCGCGTCCGCCAGGCCCAGCAGACGCTCGGCCAGGCCGATCTGCGGTTCCGAGGTGAAGAGGTTGGAGATGTGCCCGAGGGTGCCCAGCTGCCCGGTCACGGCGCTCAGGAGCGCCGGATGGGCGTGACCGAGCGAGTTCACGGCGATCCCGCCGAGGAAGTCGGTGTAGCGCCGGCCGTCGGCATCCCAGACGTGGACGCCCTCGCCACGCACCAGCACGCGGCTGGGTGCGCCGAAGACGCCGGTCAGGGCGGAGGTGTAGCGGTGCAGCAGGGCATCGTTGGACCTGCCGGTGCTCGGTGACGTCATCATGCTCCCATCCGGTGGTGGTCATCCGGCAGGACCTGGGTGCCCACGCCGGCGGTGGTGAAGATCTCCAGCAGCATCGAGTGCGGCTGGCGGCCGTCCACGATGTGGGCCTGCGGCACGCCGCCGTCCACGGCCTTCAGGCACGCCGCCATCTTCGGGATCATCCCGGACTCCAGCGCGGGCAGCAGTTCGCGGAGGTCCCCCGCGCTGAGGGAGGAGACCAGCGAGCTGCGGTCCGGCCAGTTCGAGTAGAGCCCCTCGACGTCCGTGAGGACCACGAGCTTCGAGGCGCCCAGGGCCACGGCCAGCGCGGCGGCGGCCGTGTCCGCGTTGACGTTGAGCACGTCCCCGGTCGAGTGCCCGGCGTCGTCCACCTCGGGGGCCACCGAGGAGACCACGGGGATCCGTCCGTTGTCCACGAGGTCGCGGATGGCGGTGGGGTTGACCCCGGTGACCTCGCCGACCAGGCCGAGGTCCACGGGCTCGCCGTCCACCTCGGTGCCGGTCCGCCGGGCGCGGAAGAGCGCCGCGTCCTCGCCGGACATCCCGACGGCGTAGGGCCCGTGGCAGTTGACCAGGCCCACCAGCTCGCGGCCCACCTGGCCGGTGAGCACCATCCGGACCACCTCCATGGCCTCCGCCGTGGTGACCCGCAGCCCCCCGGCGAACTCGGACTCGATCCCGAGCCGCTCCAGCATGGTGTTGATCTGCGGGCCGCCCCCGTGCACCACCACGGGGTGGATGCCGCAGTGGTGCAGGAAGACGATGTCCTCGGCGAACGCCCGCCGCAGCTGGTCGGAGACCATCGCGTTGCCGCCGTACTTGATGACCATGGTGGTTCCGGCGAAACGCTGGATCCACGGCAGCGCCTCGATCAGCACGGCGGCCTTGGCCTCCGGGAGGGAGGGGGTCTCAGGGGATTCGGTCACGGCGGCCCTCAGCTCGAGTAGGCGGAGTTCTCATGCACGTAGTCGTGCGTGAGGTCGTTGGTCCAGATGGTGGCGGAGGCCGCGCCGGCGTGCAGGTCGATCAGGACCTCGACCTCGCGGGCGGTGAGGTCCACCAGCTCGCGGTCCTCCCCCACCCCGGCGGCGCGGCAGACCTGCACCCCGTTGAAGGTGACGTCCAGCTGGTCCGCGTCGAACGGGGCCACCTCCTCCGGGACCGTGCCGACCGCGGAGATCACCCGGCCCCAGTTGGGGTCCTGCCCGAACACGGCCGTCTTGAACAGGTTCGAGCGGCTCACCGCACGGGCCACCGCCTCCGCGGCCTCCTCCGTGGTGGCGTTGACCACCTGGATGGAGATGTCATGGGCCGCCCCCTCGGCGTCCCCGATCAGCTGCCGCGCCAGATCCGCGCACACCGCCCGCAGCCCCTCCTGGAACTCGCCGGGCTCAGGCGTGGTGCCGGAGGCACCGGAGGACAGCAGCACCACGGTGTCATTGGTGGACATGCAGCCGTCTGAGTCCGTGCGGTCGAAGGTGGTGCGCACGGCCTCCCGGAGGAACGCGTCCAGCTCCGCCGGGGGAAGCACCGCGTCCGTGGTGATCACGCACAGCATGGTGGCCATCCCCGGGGCCAGCATGCCGGCCCCCTTGGCCATGCCGCCGATCCGGTACCCAGGGCCCTCGTGCACCGCGTTCTTGGGGCGGGTGTCCGTGGTCATGATGGCTTCGGCGGCGGCGTACCCGCCGTCCCCGTCCAAGGCCTGGACCCCGGCCGCCACCCCGGGGAGCAGCCGGTCCATGGGCAGGGGGACGCCGATCAGCCCGGTGGAGCAGACCACCACGTCCCCGGCGGAGACCCCGAGCAGCTGCGCGGCGTGTTCGGCCGTGGCATGGGACTGCTGGAAGCCCTCCGCGCCGGTGGCGGCGTTCGCCCCGCCGGAGTTCAGCACCACGGCGTCCACGCGGCCGTCGGCGAGCACCTGCCGGGACCAGCGGACCGGTGCCGCGGCCACCCGGTTCGCGGTGAACACCGCCGCCGCGTGGTGGTGCGGGCCGTCGTTCACGACGACGGCCACGTCCGGCTTTCCGGTCGACTTCAGTCCGGCGACCACACCGGAGGCGCGGAATCCCTGGGCGGCGGTGATGCTCATGGTGCGGTCCCCTGCTGGTTCAGGCCCGTCTGCTCGGCGAGGCCGAGGGCGAGGTTCATGGATTGGATGGCACCGCCGGCGGTGCCCTTGGTCAGGTTGTCCAGGGCGGCGGAGACGATGACGCGGCCGGCATGGGCATCCACGGCCAGCTGCATGACCACGTGGTTGGAGCCCAGCACGGACTGCGTGGTGGGCCACTGGCCCTCGGGCAGCAGGTGCACGAAGTGCTCCCCCGAGTAGGCCTGCTCCCACGCTGACCGGACCCGGCCGGCGTCGATCCCGGGTTTGATCCGGGCGGTGGCGGTGGCGAGGATGCCGCGGGACATGGGGGCCAGGGTCGGCGTGAAGGACACCGTGACCGGCTCGCCGGCCGCCTGGCTGAGGCCCTGCTCGATCTCGGGGGTGTGCCGGTGTCCGCCGCCCACGCCGTAGGGGCTCATGGATCCCATGACCTCGCTGCCGAGCAGGTGTGGCTTGAGGGACTTCCCGGCCCCGGAGGTCCCGGTGGCCGCCACGATCACCACGTCCTCGGGCTCGAGCAGACCGGCCGTCAGGCCGGGCGCCAGGGCCAGCAGGCAGGTGGTGGGGTAACAGCCGGGGACGGCGATGCGGGACGCCCCCGCCAGCTGCGGACGCTGGCCGGGCAACTCCGGCAGGCCGTAGGGCCAGGTGCCGGCGTGGTCGGACCCGTAGAACCTCTCCCAGGCCTCGGCCGATTCGAGCCGGTGGTCCGCACCGGCGTCGATCACGAGGGTCCCCGGCGAAAGCGACTCGAGTTCGGCGGCGATCGAGGCGCTGGCGCCGTGGGGCAGGGCCAGGAAGACCACGTCATGGCCGGAGAGCACCTCGGCGGTGGTCTCCTCCAGGACGCGGTCCGCCAGCGCGTGCAGGTGGGGCTGGAGCGCGCCCAGCCGTTCCCCCGCATTGGAGTGCGCCGTGATGGCACCGATCTCCACCTCGGGGTGGGCGTTCAGGAGCCGGAGGACCTCTCCTCCGGCATATCCGCTGGCACCGGAGACGGCAACTGTGTGACTCATGGGCCCATCCTAGGTGAAATATGCAGTGTTGCCAATATTTATGCATTGCCGGGTGCGGGCGCCACTCGGCACCCTGCGGGTTCCCGTCACCCGGTGCCCGCCGTCACGTCGCCGCCTGTCCCCCGCAGAGGCACGGGCCCGGATACGGTAGGTACCATGACGGAAAACCCCCTGCCCACCACCCAGCACGCCGTGCGCGTGGACGTCTCCGGCGGCCCCGAGGTCCTGCAGTGGACCGAGGTCGAGGTGCCGGCCCCGGGCCCCGGCGAGGTGCTGGTGAAGACCGCTGCCGCCGGGCTGAACTTCATCGAGACCTATCAGCGCTCCGGCGTGTACCGCATGCCCCACCCCTTCATCCCCGGCTCCGAGGGCTCCGGGACGGTGGTGGGCCTCGGCCCGGGCGTCAGCGCCGTGTCCCTCGGCGACGTGGTGGCCACGGCCGCCGGGTCCGGCACCTACGCCGAGTACTTCACCGCCCCCGTGGGCCAGCTGCTCCCGGTGCCGGCCGGGGTGGATCCCGTGCACGCGGCGGCCATCCCGCTGCAGGGGTTGACCGCCCACTACCTGCACCGCTCCACCTTCCCGGTGGAATCCGGGCAGACCGTCCTCGTGCATGCCGGTGCCGGGGGTGTGGGCCTGCTGCTGACCCAGCTGTGCGTGGCGCGGGGCGCCACCGTCATCTCCACCGCCTCGACCGACGAGAAGAAGGAGCTGTCCCGGCGGGCCGGGGCGAGCGAGGTCCTCGACTACACCGGCTTCGCGGCCCGGGTCCGCGAGGCCACGGACGGCGAGGGGGCGCACGTGGTCTTCGACGGCGTCGGGAAGGACACCTTCGACGAGTCCCTGGAGTCCCTGCGGGTGCGGGGGACGCTGGTGCTCTTCGGCGGGTCCTCCGGCCAGGTCCCGCCCTTCGACCTGCAGCGGCTCAACGGCGCCGGCTCGCTCTTCATCACCCGCCCGTCCCTGGCCTTCTACACGCGCACCGCCGAGGAGACGCGGTGGCGGGCGGAGGAGCTCTTCGCCGCCCTCGAGGCCGGCACGCTGGACTTCCGGGTGGGGGCGACCCATCCACTGTCCGAGGCCGGCCGGGCCCATGAGGACCTCGAGTCCCGCCGGACCACCGGAAAGTCGCTCCTGCTGCCGTGAACTCCCCCGACTCCCGGCCGCAACACCTGCCGCAGCTGCCCGCCGCCGAGCAGGCCCCGCCGCCCCGCACCCTGGTGGACCTCCTGATGGCCACGGCCGAGCAGCACCCGGAGGCCCCGGCCCTCGACGACGGCGACACCGTGCTCTCCTATGCCGAACTGATGGAGGAGGTCAAGGCCATGGGCCGGGCCCTGCACGGGGCCGGGCTGGGAGCCGGGGACCGCATCGGCGTCCGCATCCCCTCGGGCACGGTGGAGCTCTACATCGCCATCCTGGCCACCCTGTACATCGGCGCCGCCTATGTCCCGGTCGACGCCGACGACCCGGACGAGCGGGCCCGGCTGGTGTTCTCCGAGGCCAAGGTCGCCGCCATCCTCGGTGCCGACGGCCGGGTGCAGACCTCGTCCAAGCGGCCCAAGCCCTTCCCCGCCCCGCGGCCGGCCCGGCTCGACGACGACGCGTGGATCATCTTCACCTCCGGCTCGACGGGCACCCCCAAGGGGGTGGCGGTCACGCACCAGAACGCCGCCGCCTTCGTGGACGCCGAGGCGCGGATCTTCCTGCAGGATGACCCCCTCGGGCCGGAGGACCGGGTCCTGGCGGGACTCTCCGTGGCCTTCGACGCCTCCTGCGAGGAGATGTGGCTGGCGTGGCGGCACGGTTCCTGCCTGGTGCCCGCCCCCCGCTCCCTCGTGCGGTCCGGCATGGACCTCGGCCCCTGGCTGGTCTCCCGCTCCATCAACGTGGTCTCCACCGTGCCCACCCTGGCCGCCCTGTGGCCACCGGAGGCCCTCGAGAACGTCCGGCTGCTGATCTTCGGCGGGGAGGCCTGCCCACCCGACCTCGCGGCCCGGCTGGCGGAGGACGAACGCGAACTGTGGAACACCTACGGACCCACGGAGGCCACCGTGGTGGCCTGCGCCGCGCCCATGCACGGCACCGGCCCCGTGCGCATCGGCCTGCCCCTGGACGGCTGGGACCTCGCGATCGTGGACCCCGCCACGGGCGTCCCCGTGGCCGAGGGCGAGACCGGTGAGCTGATCATCGGCGGCGTCGGGCTGGCGCGTTACCTCGACCCCGCCAAGGACGCCGAGAAGTACGCCCCGATGCCCACCCTGGGCTGGGACCGCGCCTACCGATCCGGCGACCTCGTGGTCTGGGACCCGGAGGGCCTGCTGTTCGTCGGCCGTGCTGACGAACAGGTCAAGCTCGGCGGCCGCCGCATCGAACTGGGCGAGATCGACGCCGCGCTGCAGGCCCTGCCGGGCATCGCCGGCGGCGCCGCCGCCGTCAAGACGACCCCCGCCGGGACCCAGCTGCTCATCGGGTACCTGGCCGTGCCGACGTCGAGCCAGGAGCAGGATGGACCGGATCTGAAGGCGTTCCGGAGGCAGCTCGAGAGGGACCTGCCCGGCGCCCTGGTCCCCCGGCTGGTCACGGTCGACACCCTGCCCACGAAGACCTCCGGCAAGGTGGACCGCAATGCCCTGCCGTGGCCGCTGCCCGGCCAGGCCGGCCAGGGTTCAGGCCACGGCGGCTCGGGCCCGAACGCCGAGCTGCCCGTGGACCCCGAGTCCCCCGGTGGATGGGTCCTGGGCCACTGGGCCGATGTGCTGGGATCCGCCCCCGAGGACCTGGACACCGACTTCTTCTCCTCCGGCGGCGGCTCCCTGGCCGCCGCGCAGCTGGTGTCCCGGCTCCGGACCCGCTATCCGCGCGTCACCGTGCGGGACATCTACGCCCACCCCCGGGCGGGCGCCCTGCTGGAGGCCGTCACCGGCAATGACGGCCAGCCGATCGAGGCGGTCGAGCCCGTGGAGCCCCGGCCGGTGGCCCGGACCGCCCGCAAGACCCAGGTCTTCCAATCGCTGATGGGCATCCCGCTGGTCATCCTGGTGGCCATGCGATGGGTCGTCTACCTCGCCGCCGGTTCCAACCTGGCGGCCGCCTGGGGGATCCTCCCCGAGGCCCCGAGCGTGTCCTGGTGGTGGGTGCTGGCCGGCTGGCTGCTCTTCGTCTCGCCGCCGGGCCGCATGGCGATCACCGTGCTCGCCGCCCGCTCGCTGCTGCGCGGGCTGAAGCCGGGCTCCTACCCGCGTTCCGGCAAGGTCCACCTGCGCCTCTGGCTGGCCCAGCACATCTCCGACCTGGTGGACCCGGTGTCCCTCGGCGGCGCCCTCTGGGTCCCCACCTACGCCCGGCTCCTCGGGGCCCGGATCGGGCGGAACGTGGACCTGCACTCCGTCCCGCCGGTCACCGGTCTGCTGGACCTCGGCGCCGGCAGCTCGGTCGAACCCGAGGTGGACCTCTCCGGCTATTGGATCGACGGGGACGTGGTGCACATCGGTGCCGTCACCGTGGGCGAGGACGCCGTGGTCGGCTCTCGGTCCACCCTGATGCCGGGGGCCACCCTCGGGGCCGGGACGGTCATCCACGCCGGCTCCACCGTGCTCGGCAAGGCCAAGGACGGCATCGAGTACGCCGGCTCCCCAGCCCAGCGGCTCGGCAAGGCCAGCTACGCCGGGCCCAACATCGAACCGCCCCGGGCCACCGGATGGCTCGTCCTCTCCACGATCGGCTCCGGCCTCCTGGCCCTGCTGCCCTTCGCCGCGGCCGCCCTGGCCGCGCTGGCCGGGGTGTGGACCCTGACCTGGTGGCCGGACTGGTCCGCCGACGGCACCGGGGACGCCCCGCAGACCCTGGTGGGCTCCGCCGCCCGGCTCCTCGCGGCCAGCCCCCTGATCGCGGCCGTGTGGTTCGGCGCCAACATGCTGTTCACCGTGCTCTCCGTGCGGCTGCTCTCCCTCGGGGTGGGCGAGGGGTACCACGCCGTGCGCTCCCGCATCGGTTGGCAGCTGTGGGCCACCGAACGCGTGCTGGACACGGCCCGGGACCTGCTCTTCCCGATCTACGCCTCCCGGTTCACCCCGACCTGGCTGCGCTGGCTCGGCGCCACCGTGGGGACCAACGTGGAGGCCTCCACGGTCATCCTCCAGCCGTCCCTCACGGAGATCGGGGACGGGGCGTTCCTGGCCGACGACACCATGATCGGCTCCTATGAACTCTCCCGGGGCTGGATGTACGTGGCTCAGGCCAAGGTGGGCAAGAAGTCCTTCCTGGGCAACTCCGGCATGCTGGCCGCCGGCCGCAAGCTCTCGAAGAACGCGCTGGTGGCCGTCCTGTCCGCCACCCCGAAGAAGACCAAGGCCGGCTCCTCCTGGCTGGGTTCCCCGCCCGTGCGACTGCGCCGCACCGAGGTGGCGGCGGAGGAAGACCTCACCTACGATCCCCCGGCGCGGCTCAAACGGGCCCGCAGTGGGTGGGAGTGCCTGCGGCTGCTGGCCGTGTGGACCTCCGCGGTCATCGCCCTGGGTGTGGCCCTGGCCCTGGACGGGCTGGCCCAGCTCGGTGGCGGGGCCGCGGACGGGCCCGGCCCCGGCGGCTGGTGGCTGGCCGCGGTCCTCGGCGGCGTGGTGCTGATGCTCGCCGGCGCGCTGGCCGCCGGGACCTCCGTGGTGGCCAAGAAGGTGCTCGTCGGACGGGTCGAGACCGGCGAACACCCCCTGTGGAGTTCGTTCATCTGGCGCAACGAGGTGGCGGACACCTTCACCGAACTCGTGGCCGCCCCCTGGTTCGGCCGGCTGGCCTCGGGCACGCCCTCGCTGGTCTGGTGGCTCCGGGCCCTCGGCGCGAAGATCGGCCACGGTGCCTGGATCGAGTCCTACTGGCTCCCCGAGGCGGACCTCGTCACCCTGGGCGACTCCTCCACCGTGAACCGCGGATCCGTGGTCCAGACGCACCTGTTCCATGACCGCGTGATGTCCCTGGACACCGTGCGGCTCGGCGAGGGGGCCACCCTGGGCCCGAACTCCGTGATCCTGCCGGCCGCCTCCATCGAGGACGGCGCCACCGTGGGCGCGGGCTCCCTGATCATGCGCGGGGAGATGGTGCCGGGCCACTCGTGGTGGGCCGGCAACCCGGTGGCCCCGTGGAAGGGCCCCAAGGTGAAGGGCCGGGCCGCGGCGATCACTAGACTGGAGAAGCTCGAGGAGAAGGCGGAGCGTGCCGCCGAGCGGCAGGCCGCGGCGGCCTCCGCGGCCACCACAGCCTCCCCGGAACCCGGAGCCGACACCCCGACCGCGACCCCAGAGGAGAGCACCCGCCCGTGAGTGAAGAGACCCCGGCCCTCCCCGACCCCTACGTGCCCGGGTCGGGAACCGGCGACTTCACGGTGGGACACTACGACCTCCAGCTCGAGGTCAAGCTGGCCGCCAACCGGATCGCCGGACGGGCCCGTCTGGAGGGCACCGTCCTGCATCCGCTGAAGCGGGTCGAGCTGGACCTGCACGCCCTGAGTGCGGGCAAGGTCAGCGCACGGTCCGGGCAGCGCGCCGTCAAGGTGACCAAGACGTCCGTCCGTCAGGACCGCCTGGTCATCGAGCTGGGCAGCCAGCTGGAGGCCGGCACCGACCTGAGCCTGGACATCTCCTACACCGGGGTCCCGCGCATGCTCCAGGGCCTGTGGGGCGAGGTCGGCTGGGAGGAGCTCGAGGACGGTGTCCTGGTGGCCGGCCAGCCCAACGGAGCCCAGACCTGGTTCCCCTGCGTGGACCACCCCTCGGTCAAGTCGACCTACAGCATCGCCATCAGCACGGATGCCGGCTACCTGCCCGTGTGCAACGGCGTCCCCACCGGCCACCGGCGCCGTTCCTCGCGCGAGGAGTGGACGTGGGAGCTGCGCGAACCCGCGCCGAGCTACCTGGTCACGGTCCAGATCGGCCGCTACCAGCTCGTGGCGGTCCCCGAGCACGACGCCGGCCGCCAGACTCCCGCGGAATCCGTCCCGGTCTTCCTGGCCACCTCGCCGGCCCTCCTGGACCGCGCCCAGGCCGCGCTCGGGCTCCAGACGCGCATGATGGACTGCTTCAGCCGGCACTACGGCTCCTACCCCTTCGAGCGGTACACCGCGGTGGTGACCGACGACGAGCTCGAGATCCCCCTCGAGGCCGCGTCCCTGTCCATCTTCGGAGCCAACCACCTGGACGGGTCCTGGGCCTCGGAGCGGCTGGTGGCGCACGAGTTGGCACACCAGTGGTTCGGCAACGCGCTGACCCTGCGGCAGTGGAAGGACATCTGGCTCCACGAGGGCTTCGCCTGTTACAGCGAATGGCTGTGGAGCGAGGAGTCCGGCCAGGCCTCCCTGCGCACGCAGGCCCGGCGGGCCTGGCGTGGCCTGTTCGTCAAGCCCCGTACCATCGTGGTCGCGGATCCCGGGCCCGAGTTGATGTTCGACGACCGGATCTACAAGCGTGGGGCCCTGACCCTGTACGCCCTGCGCTGTGCGCTCGGATCCGAGGTCTTCGCCGCGTTGATCCGGTCCTGGGTGGCCGAGCACCGGCATGGAACGGTGGACACCGCCCTGTTCCTGGACCACGCGGACCGCCATGCTCAGTCGGCCGGGCACCCGGAGGGTCTCACCACCGAGGTGATGCGCCCGTGGCTGTTCGAATCCGGGCTGCCGGCCTTCCCCACCTCGGATCCCACCTCGGATCCCACCGCAGAGGCGACCTGAACGGCGACGCCCTTCCGTATGATGGGTCTGTGGTGAACAAAGAACAGCAACGTCATCTGATGGGCGCGTACATCCGTCAGCAGCGCCGCATCGCGGACCTGTCCATGCGCCAGGTCTCCGCCATGGTGGGGATCTCCAACCCCTACCTCTCCCAGATCGAGCGCGGGCTGCGCGCCCCTTCCGAGGCGGTGGCCGCCGGCATCGCCACCGCACTGGGCGTCGGCGTCGACGACCTCTACGAACGGGAGCCGGGCCAGCCCGGTTCGGCGGGTGCCGGGGCCCCGGGTCCGGCGGCCTCGGGCCCGGCTCCGGAGGACCAGGCCCAGGCCGATGTGCTCAGCGCCATCGACGCGGCGCAGGAGCTCTCTCCGGAACAGCGGACCTCCCTGGCCGAGATCTACCGGTCCTTCGTGCGCTCCAACCAGAGCGACCAGCCCGGCTAGTCGGGACCACGGCCCGACCGCCCGACCGCCGCAAATTTCCCGGCCAGCTCAGTTGCCCGACCGCAGAGACGGCTGACGCCCGGCCCCACCCTGCTGGGTGGACGCCGGGCGTCAGCCGAGGCCAGGCTCGCAAGGCCGGCCCGTGACACGATCACCGCATCACGGCGTGGCCGTCGGGCGCTCCGAGGACGGAGTGCCCTGCTCTGCGGTGGGCGCCTTCGGGGTAGCCGGCTCCTTCGGAGCTGTCGTCGGCTTCGGCTCCTGGACCGGTGCGGCCTGGGACGGAGTCCTGGCGGGCGACGGGGTGGCCGCCGCACTCTCCGCAGCCGGTGCGGCCTGAGTGGTCCCCGCCTTCGGTACAGCGGTCTTGGCAGCGGCTGCCTTCGGCGCAGCAGCCTTGGGAGCGGCACCCTTCGGCGCGGCGGTCTTGGCAGCGGCTGCCTTCGGCGCTGCGGTCTTGGGAGCGGCAGCCCGGGCGGTCGCCGTCTTGGCGGCGGCTGCCTTCGGGGTAGCCGTCTTGGGAGCAGCCGCCTCGGCAGCGGCAGCCTTCGGCGCAGCGGTCTTGGGAGCGGCGGCCTTCGTGGCCTTGGCCTTCGGCGCGGCTGCCTTGGCGGTCGCCGCCTTGGTGGTCGCTGCCTTGGTGGTCGCCGCCTTGGTGGCGGCCGACTTCGGGGCGGCCTTCGCTGGTGCCGCCTGGGGAGCGGCGGCCTGGAGCTCCGGCGCCTGCTCGAACATGGTCGGCTGGGTCTGGCTCGGCTCGTCCGTCAAGACCTCAGGATCGTCCTCCGGCGTCGGCGTGGACAGGGCCCCCATCTCGGCGAAGATGACCGGCCAGTGCGTGGCCAGGGCCTCATGGCTCATGAACAAGCCCAGGTGACCGCTCCTGGCGGACTGCCGGCCGATGCGCTCCGGTGGCGTGGAGACGTAGTCGGCCAACGCCCACACCTGGTCCGCGGGGGTGATGTGATCGGTGCGACCCGCCATCAGGAACAGGGGACAACGGATGTCCTTCAGGTCAACCGTCCGGCCCTCCACCTCCAGTTCGCCCTTGATCAGCGAGTTGCGGATGAAGAGGTGCTCCACGATCCACAGGTAGAACTCACCCGGGATGGCCTGGGTCCACTGGAACCAGTCCTCGAAGGTCCGGTGGCGCTCCACGTAGTCGGAGTCGTGCATGTTCGTCAGCAGCTGCAGCGACCTGGAGAGCTCCTGGTCCGGCTGTAGGGCCTTGAACCCGTCCAGCAGGAACCGCCCCGGCAGGATCCCATCGTTGGCGGAGACGGCAGAGCGGAAAAAGGACATGTCACCGTCGGGGGCGAGTACCGTGAGCCAATCGTGGATCAGGGGTTCGCCGACGTGGAAGTCGATGGGGGCCCCGGCGATGGCCAGGGAGTTCACCCGGTCCGGGTGGAGGGCTGCGAAGATCGTGGCCAGCCAGCCGCCCTGGCAGTCCCCGACCAGGTTGACCTTGCCGCCCAGCTGGTCGGCGACCTCTCGGAGCAGCGCCATGTAGTCGTCGATCCCGGCGTCCTTGGTCTCCTGGGTCGCACCGATCCACTCCATGCTGAGGATCCGGGAACAGCCGTTGTCTCGGCCGACCATGATCTGGCTCTGGTCCGCCGCGAAATCCACGATGCTGGAGGCATGTCCGGCCTGGGGCGGCAGGATCACCGTGGGGATCTGGTCGGGCTCGGCGTCCGGGGCGGAATAGTCGCGCAGTCGCGCCAGGGGCCATTCACCGACGACGCTCTGCTGCGCCTCGTGGGCCCACGGTGGACGCTGGCGGGCCGAGAGCGCCACGTTCCACCGCGTGAGATCGCGCATCAGGCTCAAAGGGGTGGCGCGGCGGCTGAAGGCTCCGGACCAGTAATCGATGACGGATGCGTTCATGGTGTTCCACGCGCCCAGGCTCGCAGCGAACATCGAATCGATGACTGCGGGCGGGACGGTGGGACGGAGTGTGCTGTGCACAATGCCTCCTAGAAGTTTCAGTGTGGCCTGCAGACGAACCGACCGTGACGCCGGACACGTTGGAGATTGATAGTACTCGGGAGTTCGGAACCACGGCGCAGCAACGCCGAACGGCCCTGCCGATATCGACAGGGCCGTTCACCGTGGCGACCTCAGGGACGGAACCCCTCAGTTCACTTGAGCAGCTGGCGAGCAGCCTTCACCCACGCGTCGGCGACGTCCTCGGCGAACTGGATCTGGGTGGAGGAGGTCTCCTTGACCCACTCGACCTGGCTGTTGCCGGCGAACTGACGCTGCATCTGGAAGAAGCTCTTGGCGGCCTTCTCGTAGTTGTCGACGGCCACGCGGGAGTTGGACTTGGCGGTCTCGGCCACGGCGGAGTTGAACTCCTTGACGCGCTCGGCGTTCTCCTCGAAGCGCTTGGTGGCCTCTTCGGCCATCTTGCTGGCGGTCTGGTTGGCATTGGCGGTTGCGGCCATGATGACTCCTTGACGGTTGGTCTTGTTCTCATCGGCAGCGTGTCCTGCCTGCTAATAAAGTTAGCAGCAGTTGCTAACCCATGCAAACCCCACCGTCAGGTGAGACGTGTCACATGTCCATGCCGCCGTTGACGCCCCACACCTGACCCGTGATGTACGAGGACTTGTCCGCGCAGAGGAAGTGCACCACGCGTGCGATCTCGTCGGGGTCAGCCAGGCGCGCCAAGGGGATCCTGCCCTTGATCTTGTCCATGACCTTCTCCGGGACGGCCTCGGCCATCTCGGTGTTCACATACCCCGGCGTGACGGTGTTGACCGTGACCCCGATCGAGTCGTCGTGCAGCTTGCCCGCGCGGTCCAGGTGGAAGACCGCCTCCCGGGCCAGGGTCTTCGTCAGGCCGAACAGCCCTGACTTGGACGCCGCATAGTTGGCCTGCCCGATGTTGCCCATCTCGCCGATGATCGACGAGACGTTGACGATGCGGCCGGTACCGCGCTCGAGCATGTGCTTGAGGGCGGCCTGGGCCATGTAGAAGGTGCCGGAGAGGTTGACCTGGATCACCGAGTCCCAGTCGTCGTCCTCCATCTTCAGCACCGTGCGGTCCCGGGTGATCCCGGCGTTGTTGACCAGGATGTCCAGCTGTCCGTGCTCCTGCAGGACGTCCGCGATGGTCTGGCGCGCGTCCTCGGCCTTGCCGACGTTGCCCGGGTGGATGGTGAACTTCCCGTCCGGGAAGCCGCTGCGCAGGGAGGCCAGGAATTCCTCCGCGCGCTCGTGGTCCCGGCCGTAGCCCAGCGCCAGGTCAGCGCCCTGCTCGGCCAGGCTCCGGCTGATCGCGGCGCCGATGCCGCGCGTGCCGCCCGTGACGAGGGCGGTGCGTCCAACCAGCTTGGTTCCCTTGGGTCCCATGACTACTTCTGACATCGTTGTCTCCTCGTGGATGTGGTGGGGGCTCCGGATCACACCGGACGGGTCGACTGGCTCCGGGGTTCGAGCCACGCGTTGAGATGGGGCCAGATCTCGCCTCGTGCCCGCGAGCCGGCCATCAGGCCGATGTGTCCGCCGACGCCGTCGAGGTGTTCCACGTCCCCACTCGTCAGGACGTCGAACACCGGCATGGTGCCGTCGCGCGGGGCGATGTGGTCCTTGGTGGCTGTGACCACGAGGATGGACTGCTGGATGGCAGCGAAGTCCACCTTCTTGCCCCGCAGCCGCACGCGGCCCCGGGCCAGGCGGTTCTCCTTGTACACCCACGTCACCCACTGCCGGAAGGCCCGCATGGGGAAGTTCGGGTTGTCGGCCACCCACCGCGCCATGGGCTGGTAGGCGCTCCGGTCCGCGGTGCCGTCCTGCACCTGGCGGAACAGCCGCAGGGGCGTCCCGATGTAATTGGGCACCGGCTTGAGCATCTTGTTGACGGTGTCCACGTAGGTGCCGGGCAGGAAGGCCCCGTGCTGGCCCAGCCAGTCGGTGTCCACCTCGTCGTTGCCGAGCAGGGTCTCGTACGTGGTGTTGGCCGCATCGAAGGGCATGGTCAGCGGAATCCAGTTCCGCACCGGGGCGTCCGGCGTGACCGACAGGTACATCCCGGTCAGCACGGCGCCGATGCACCAGCCGATCAGGGTGATCTCGTCGGCGCCGCTGGTCCGCCGCACCTCCCGGATCGCCCGGGGGATGTACTCGAGGGCGTAGTCCTCCAGCCCGGTCTCCGCGTCCTCCTCGTCCGCGTAGCCCCAGTCCACCAGGAAGACGTCGTAGCCCTCCTCCAGCAGGAACTCGACGAAGGAGTTGCCCGGCCGCAGGTCGAAGATGTCCGGGCGGTTGATGAGCGCGAACGTCAGCAGGACGGGCACCGGATGCCTGCGCCGGGAGCTGCGGTACCGGTACAGGGTGGTCTTCCGGTAGGTCCAGATGATCTCCTTCGGCGAGACCCCGACCGCCGCATCCGCCGTGGTGAGCTGGATGTTGGTGTACTTCCAGAGAGCAGACGGCAGCTCAGCCATCTCCTTCATCAACGACCACATGGGTCAGTCCCCCTGGTCCGCTGCAGTACCCCGATGACGCCGGCGCTCCTCGGCCAGGTCCTCCTCCAGGCGCTCGACGGTCTCGAGGACCGCTTCCAGCTTGTCCTCGTTGCGGGCCAGCTGGCGGTGCAGGGAGACCACATCGGCCCGGCCCGCGACCCGCGCGTTGCGGACCGCGAGGTCCATGACATCGTTGCCGATCCGGTTCAGGGCCACGAGGTTCCCGGCGGCCTGCCCGAGCATCTCGCCGAAGGCCTTCGTGTTCACGACCTCTTCCAGCGCCGGGGTGGCCGTGGACAGGAAGTCGTCCATCATCTTCCGGAATTGCTGGGAACCGTTGGTGCTGGATTCTTCGAACATGCGGCCCTTTCGTCATCGGGGTGGGGTCGCCTACGCCGGTGCCCACCTCGCGTTGCACGGAGTCAAGGACCACAGTACAGACAGGGACAGAGAATCCGTGTCGCGGCAGCCGATCATGTCACCAATACTGTAAAGTAACCCGCCGCGCCGGGCTTCCGGCTCGTGTTTGCCGGACGTCAGCGGCCCGCCGGTCGGTCCGGTTCCCCTCGGCGCAGCAGGCAGAGCATCCCCGTCAGCCCCTCCCCCACGGGTCCCCCGGGCCAGTGCTCACCGGTGACGATCACGGCCTCCGGGTGCCCGGGGACCTGCGGGGTCAGCGTTCCCGGAGCCGTCACGCGCACCTCGGCGGGATCACCCTCGAAGCCGGTGCCGCTCGCCTTGACCACGGCCTCCTTGAGGGACCAGAGCGCGGCCCGGACGGCGGGCTGCTCCGCGGGTGTGCGGCGGGAGACCTCAGCGGCCTCATCCGGGGAGTAGGCGACCTCCCCGAGCCCCTCGGCCGAGGCGAAGGCCGGGGCGTCCGAGACCTCCAGGTCGACGCCGATGCGCCACCCCCGGCCCGAGGCCACGGGATCGACCCATGCCGTGGCCAACCAGCCGCCGGCCCGGCTGAAGCTCACGGCCGGGAGCGTCTCCGCCTCGACGGCGCCGGTGAGGGCATCCGGACCGCGCCGGCGCCGCGCCAGGGCACTGTAGGCCAGCTCCGGGGCACCATGGTCCCGCGCGCCGCACCGGGGACAGTGATGGAGAACCGTGAACGTACCCGGGCGGTGGCCGAGGGAGACCGCCAGGAAATCCAGGGCCTCCCGCCGCTGGTCGCCGGCTCGGGGGCCGGTGAGCACCACGTGCCAGTCCGGAGCAGACCCTCCGGCCGGGCCCACGCCGGCCGCACCGGGCTCCGGCTGCGCGCTCACGTCCACCCCGGGATCCCTTGCGGCCTAACGCTGGACGGCGCCGTGGCGCCGGGCGGCCAGCTCGGTGGCGGCGGCACGGGCCGCCGAGGCCTCATCCGCGGTCAGCGTCCGGTCCGGGGCCCGGAACCGCAGCGTGAAGGCCAGGGACTGGTGCCCCTCCGCCACCCCCGGGCCGGCGTAGACGTCGAACAGGGCGACGTCCTCGAGCAAGCTCCCAGCCCCTTCACGCAGGGTGGCCAGCACGTCCCCTGCCACCACGTCCTGACCCACCACGAGGGCCACGTCCTGACTGGTCGCGGGGTAGGTGGACAGCGGGCTGGCCACCACCACGCCCGCAGCGGCAGCCACGAGCGCGTCCAGGTCCAGTTCCATGGCGACGGTCCGTGCCGGCAGGTCGGCGTCCTCGAGCCAGGCCGGCAACAGCTCGCCGGCAACACCGATCACGGCCCCGGCTGCATCGGCAGCAGCTGCGGCTCCGGCGGCACCGGGTCCTTGAGGCGCCGGTGCCAGCCGCAGTTCGGCGGTCCGGCCCGGGTGGAAGGCCTGGTGATGCCCCTGCGCCACCTGCAGCTGAACGCCGAGGAGGGCGGCCACGTCCTGCGCCGCCCCGAGGGCATCCTGCCAGTCGACGGCCCGCGGGGCGTGCCCGGGGCCCGGCGCGGAATCGTGGCCCGTGAACACGGCGGCCACATGGCGCGGCTGGTGCGGGATGCCCGCCTCCAGTCCGGTCAGGACCTCGTCGGCCGGCCGGACGCCCAGCGGCGGGATGGACGCCGAGCCCAGCTGCTCACCGGGCAGGAACACCAGCCCGGACTCGTAGAGGGCCAGGTCTCGGAAGCCGCGGGAGTGGTTGCGGCGGGCGATGTCCAGCAGCCCGGGCAACAGGGAGGTGCGCAGGTAGCCGAACTCGGCGGAGATCGGGTTGGCCAGGTGCACCATCCGCTGCGCGGCTCCCTCGTCCTCGGTGGCGGAGCCGAAGAAGCGATTCTGCGCCTCGGTCACGAAGGGGTAGGCCAGCACCTCGGTCAGCCCGGCGTCGGCCAGGCCCTGGACCACCCGGCGTCGGGCCGCCTGCTGGCGGGTCAGCCCGCGCCCCGGAGGGGCCACCGGGAGGGTGGACGGGATCTGGTCGTAGCCGATCAGGCGGGCGATCTCCTCGACCAAGTCGTCCGGGATCTCCAGGTCGTGGCGCCAGGTCGGGGCGGTGACGGTGAAGACCGTCCCGGCCGGGCCGGCGTCGAGCCCCTGCCCCTCCCCCGGAGCGGTCCCGGCGGAGCGCTGGACCGTGGCCCCCAGCTCGCGCAGGATGTCCTCGATCTGCTGCTCGGTGTACTCGATGCCCATCCGGGCCCCCGGGTAGGTGGCCGGCAGCTCGATGACGCTCGGCTCCGGGCGGGTGCCCACCTCGGTGATCCCCGCCTCCGCGGTGCCGCCGGCCAGCTGGACGAGCAGCTGGACGGCGCGTTCGGCCGCCTCGTCCGCGATCTCCCAGTCCACGCCGCGCTCGTTGCGCTTGGAGGCCTCGGAGGGCAGGCGGTGACGGCGGCGGGTGCGGCCCATGGACACGGGATCGAAGTGTGCTGACTCGATCACGATCGCCGTGGTGGACTCGGAGACCTCGGTCTCGCCGCCACCCATCACGCCGGCCAGGCCGATCGGGCCCCGGTCGTCGGTGATGAGCAGGTCCTCGGCGGAGAGCGTCCGCGCCTTGCCGTCCAGGGTGGTCAGTGCCTCGCCCTCGGCGGCACGGCGGACCACGATCGGGCCCTGCAGCCTCGCCGCGTCATAGAAGTGCAGCGGTTGTCCGAGCTCCCACATGACGTAGTTGGAGATGTCCACGGCCAGGGAGATGGACCGCATCCCGGCCAGGCGCAGGCGCTGCGCCATCCACGGCGGGGTCGGGCGGGAGGCGTCGATCCCGGTGACGGTGCGGGCCACGAACCGGTCACAGCCGGGCACCCCGTAGATGGGGCCCTCGTCCTCGAGGCGGACCGGGTGGCCCGCGCCGTCCGCCGCGGGTGCGGTGACCAGCGCGGCGGGATCCGTGAACGGCAGTCCGGTGGCGTGGGCGTACTCGCGGGCCACGCCGCGGATCGAGAAGGCGTAGCTGCGGTCGGCGGTCACATTGATCTCGGCGGCCTCGTCCCGCAGGTGCAGCAGCTCGAACACGTCCGTCCCCGGCTCCGGGTCGTTGCCGTTCTCGGCCGAGAAGCCCAGGGTGGAGAGCACGATGATGCCGTCATGGTCCTCCCCCAGGCCCAGCTCACGGGCGGAGGCGATCATGCCGGCCGAGACATGGCCGTAGGTCTTGCGCGGGGAGATCCGGAAGTCCCCGGGCAACACTGCACCGGGCAGGGTGACGATGACCTTGTCCCCCACCTGGAAGTTGTGGGCGCCGCAGACCACACCCTGCACGCCGGAGGGATCGATGCCCTCGCCGGTCAGCGTCTGCTCGGCGCCTTCCGGGACCACGCGGACCTGGCACCAGTTGATGGTCTTGCCGTTGGACTGCGGCTCGGGGACCACCTCCAGCACCTGGCCGACCACGATGGGCCCGGAGAGCGCCTCGGCGGGACGGTGGACGTCCTCCTCCTCGAAGCCGACCCTCACCAGGTCGGCCATGACGTCCTCGGCGGTGGCGTCCGCGGGGACGGGGACGAATTCACGAAGCCATGACAGCGGGATACGCATGAGTGGTTCAGATCTCCATTCCGAAGTGCTGGGAGAAGCGGACGTCGCCTTCGATCATGTCCCGCATGTCGAGGACCTCATTGCGGAACATCAGGGTGCGTTCCACGCCCATGCCGAAGGCGAACCCGGAGTAGACCTCCGGGTCCAGACCGGCGGCACGCAGCACGTTCGGGTGCACCATGCCGCAGCCGCCCCACTCGATCCACTGCGGGCCACCCTTGGCGCCGGGGTGCCAGATGTCCATCTCCGCGCTGGGCTCGGTGAAGGGGAAGAAGTTCGGGCGCAGCCGGATCGTGGCCTCGGGGCCGAACATCTGGCGGGCAAAGTACTCCAGGGTGCCGCGCAGGTCCGCCATGGTCAGCCCCCTGTCCACGGCCAGGCCCTCGAACTGGTGGAACACCGGGGTGTGGGTGGCGTCCAGCTCGTCCGTGCGAAAGGTCCGGCCGGGGCACAGCACGTAGACCGGGGCGCCGCGCTCGAGCATGGCGCGCATCTGCACCGGGGAGGTGTGGGTGCGCAGCAGCAGGTGGGACTCGGGCGGGTCCACGAAGAAGGTGTCCTGCATCTCGCGGGCCGGGTGGTCCGGCTTGAAGTTCAACGCGTCGAAGTTGTACCACTCGGACTCGAGCTCGGGGCCCTCGGCGATCTCCCAGCCCATGCCGGTGAAGATGTCCGAGACGCGCTCCTGCAGCACGGAGAGCGGATGCCGGGCCCCCACGCAGCGGCGGCGCACGGCGGTGGTGACATCCACCGCCTCCTCCACCAGCATGCGCGCGGCGTGCTCGGCCTCGAGGACCTCCGTGCGGGCCGCGAGCGCGGACTCCATGGACTTGCGGGCGGCGCCCATGAGCTTGCCGGCCGTGGACTTGAGTTCCTTGGGCAGCCGGCCGATCCCCCGGTTCGCCAGGGTCAGCGGCGCCTTCTCCCCCGTGTGGGCCAGCCGGGCCGCCTTGAGCTCCTCGAGGCCCGCAGCGGCGTTGAAGGCCGCGAGGGCGTTCTCGACGGCGGTACTCACCGCGGCCTCATCTGCCGGGGAGATCTCCGGCCCGGTGGGCTCTGACTGATCGACAGGGGGGTGGTCCGTCATGGCAGGATTCGACCTTCGTGCTCTGCTGGGGGCGGGTGCTGGCTTCGGCGTGGGGCCACCCGCACCCGGCGGGAGGCCCCGACCAGTCTAGTCAGCCCGGAGGCGGCCGGCGCACACCGGTCTCCTATGCTTCACCCATGCCACCCGTCCTGCCCACCCGGCTCCGCCTGCGCCAGCTGGTCAACGCCGCCAACCTGACCACCCCGCTGGGGCTGGTGCTGGCCCTGTGCGCCGGCTGCCGGGTCCGCCGCGGCCCGGGCGGGTTGCTGCTCGCCTTCGGCTACCGGTGGGGATTTCCCGACGGCGGCGCCTTCACCGTGGGCAACATGGTCCTGTTCCGGCCCCAGACCGCTCCGACGGCCCGGCTGCTGGCCCATGAGTCCCGGCATGCCACCCAGTACGCGTGGTGCCTGGGCCTGCCGTTCCTGCCGCTGTACTTCACGGCGGCCGGCTGGTCGCTGCTGCGCACCGGCGACCCGGCGTCCAGGAACGTGTTCGAACGCCACGCGGGGCTGGCGGCCGGCGGATACCGCGAGCGCCCCGCCCAGTGGCCGCGGCGGTCGGGCTGAGAGCCACTGGCTAGGATCGGTGGTGGCCTCTCGGGCCACCACGCCACCGATCCAGGAGTCACCACGCGACGCCCACCCGTAGCCAGCCCCTTTCTGCCCTGGGTCATCGCCGGCATCGTCATCCTGGCGCTCAACCTCCGGGCACCGATCATCGCCCCCACGGCCATCCTGGGGCAGATCCAGTCCGACACCGGGCTCAACGCCATCGGGGCGGGCCTGCTCACGGGCCTGCCGATCCTGCTGTTCGCGGTGGCCACGCCGCTGGCCACGCGGACCATCGGACGCTGGGGAGCCGAGGCCACGGTCTTCGCCTGCCTGGCGGGTGTGCTGGCCGGCACCGTGCTGCGTTCGGTGGGTCCGGCTTGGCTGGTGCTGGCCGGCACCGCCCTGATCGGGTTGTCCCTGACGCTGGGGAACATCGTGGTGCCCGTCATCATCCGCCGGGAGGTCCCGTGGGACCGCGTGTCCCTGGCGACCGGCCTGTACTCGGCCGGCATGAATGTGGGCTCGATGGCCACCCTGCTCGGCACGGGTCCCCTGGCCGCGGCAGGCGGCTGGCGGTGGGCCCTCGTCCTGTGGGGTGTGCTGACCGTGGTCGCGTTGGCGTACTGGATGGGGCTCGTGCGCCGGCGGCTCCGGAGCCGTCCCCCGGCCGCCACCGAGGTCGGGCCCGCACTGGAGCCCGGCGCCGCCGCCGACGCCGGGCCCTCTGACGCCCCGGCGCCCAGGGCCCGGCCCACGGCGCAGTTCCGTCTCGTCATGTGGCTGCTGGTCATCGCCTTCAGCGGGCAGTCGGCCGGCTACTACACCACCACCACGTGGCTGCCCTCCATCCTGGCCGACTCCCAGGGACTGGACACGGCAGGCTCGGGCGCCACGGCCTCCCTGTTCCAGGTGGCCGCGATCGTCGGGGCCCTGGGCGTGCCGCTGCTGGCGGCCCGGACCCGGCCGTGGGTCCCGATGGCGGCCGTGGCCCTGCTGTGGCTGTCCCTGCCACTGGGGCTGCTGCTGGCCCCGGAGGCCTACGTTCTGTGGTCGATCACGGGCGGCGTGGCCCAGGGCGGCGGCTTCACGGCCATCTTCTCCATCATCGCCCGCCTGGCCCGCACGGACCGCGAGGCCGCCGCCGGCTCGGCCTCCGTCCAGACCGGAGGCTATCTGGCCGCCACGGTGGCGCCGCCGGCGGCCGGCTGGCTCCACACCACCACCGAGGGCTGGACGGCGCCGATCCTGCTCATCCTCGTGGCCACGCTCGCCTTCGCGATCGCCGGGCTCCTGGCCACCCGGGCCTCGGGCCGGCGGACTGCTCCCTGAGCCGGCGGGGTGGTCCGGCGGGGTGGGTCGACGTCCCGGTCCGGCCCACTAGTACAGCGCGCCGCCCGGGATCTCCAGGTCCGGGACTCCCGACGCCGGCCGGGCGGCCTCCTGCGCCGCGATCACCAGCGCGCGGGCCAGGTCCGCGGCGGGCAGGGTGGGCCACGGCTCCGCGTCCGCCGCGCGCCGGGGAGCCCGCTCATCCCACGGCAGGTGGATGAACCCGGCGCGGCGCACGGAGCTGCCCCGCGCCCCGGCGCGGTGCATCACCTCGTAGAAGACGTGGTTGCAGACGAAGCTGCCCGCGCTCAGGGACAACTCGGCCGGGATCCGGGCGCCGTCCAGCGCGGCGAGGACCCGCTTGACCGGCAGGGTGGAGAAATAGGCGGCGGGGCCGGCGTCGTCCACGGGCCGCCCGGCGGGCTGACAGCCGGCGTTGTCCGGGATGCGGGCGTCCTGCAGGTTCACGGCCACGCGCTCCACGGCCACCTGAGCCCGCCCCCCGGCCAGGCCGCACGCGATGACGATGCCGGGCCGGTGCTCGGTGAGCGCCTGCTCCAGGGCCTCGGTGGACCCGCCGAAGGTGCAGGGCAGCCGCTCCGCGACGGCGTCCATCCCCTGCGCGCGCAACGTCCGGGCCGCCTCTTGTGCGGCCGGCCAGGACGGGTTGTGCCCGTCCCCGCCGAAGGGCTCGAACCCGGTCAGCAGGATCCGGGCCGGGCGCGCTGCCACGTGAGAGGGGGACATGCCGACCAGCCTAACTCCCCCTTGCGGAGAGATTAGAACATGTGTTCTAATCAAGGCATGCGATGGGAAGCGCAGACACTGCAGGCCGGGGACGGATCCGAGCCGGGCGAGGGTGGCACTCCAGCCGCACCGGCCGCCTTGCTCCCGCTCTCCGGCCTGCAGCGTTCCATCACCACTCCGGAGTTCGCGGACACCACCTTCCATGAGGTCCTGGCCAAGTCCGCCCTGAACAAGGTCCCGGACTCCTCCCCCATGCCCTTCCGCTGGACCGTCAACCCCTACCGCGGGTGCACGCATGCGTGTCGGTACTGCTACGCCCGCAGCACCCACGAGTACCTGGAGTTCGATGCGGGTGCGGACTTCGACCAGCAGATCGTGGTCAAGGTGAACACCCCCGAGATCCTGCGGCGCGAGCTGAACCGGCCCGGCTGGAACCGCGAGCTGGTGGCCCTGGGCACCAACACGGACCCCTACCAGCGGGCCGAGGGCAGGTATCGGCTCATGCCCGGGATCATCACCGCCCTGGCCGATTCCGGCACCCCGTTCTCCATCCTGACCAAGGGCACCCTGATGGGACGGGACCTGGACCTGCTGGCCGCCGCCTCCCGGCAGGTGCCCGTGCAGGCCTCGGTCTCCCTGGCCATGCTGGATCCGGCGCTCGCCCATCGGGTCGAGCCCGGCACGCCGACACCGGCCGCCCGGCTGAAGCTCGTGGAGAGGCTCTCGGCGGCCGGCGCGGACGTGACCGTCATGGCCATGCCGCTGCTCCCGTGGCTCACGGACTCGGACCGGCAGCTGGAGGACCTGATGGCGGCCCTGGCCGGAGCCGGCGCCACCTCGGTGATGGCCGGTGCATTGCACCTCCGGCCCGGGGCGCGCCAGTGGTACCTGCAGTGGATCGAGCAGGATCACCCGGACCTGCTGGCCGGTTACCGTCAGCTCTACGGCCGTAGCTCCTATGCCCCCGCCTCGTACCGCAAGGCCCTGACCCGGCGGGCCGTCGCCGCGGCACGGCGTCATGGGCTGCACCGGGACGGCGCCCACCGCATCTCGCGGCCGGACGGGGAGGGGCGGAACCCGGCGGCGGACCAGCAGCGAGCGGACGCGACGGCCGCCGGGCCGGGACGTGCCGGGTCGGAGCGCGCCGTTGCCCCGGCCCCTCAGCCGGCGTTGTTCTGAGGTCCGGGCCGCAGCAGGTCCACCAGGGCATCCACGATCGGCCGGTCCGCGGGGATCCAGTCCAGCTCCTGGAGGGTGGCTCGCTCCAGGGTGCACCAGTCCAACAGGTCGTGGTCCTCCAGGGGTTCGGGGTGGCCGCTGACGATCACCGCGGTGAAGACCTGCATCCGGGCCCCGTTGCCCAGCAACCACCCCTCCGGGTGCCCGGCCGCCACCTCCCGGTCCAGGCGGATCCGCACCCCGAGCTCCTCCTGCACCTCACGGACGAGGGCCGCACGGGCGTCCTCCCCCGGTTCCACCTTGCCGCCGGGGAACTCCCACAGGCCCGCCAGCGACTCCGGGGCATTGCGGCGGCCGGCCAGCAGCACCGTGGGCCGGGCCAGGTCGTCCAGGATCGCGGCGCCGACCACGGGCCGGGCCGCCGGGGTGATGTTGCTCATGGGCCCCGATCCTACCGAGCGTTCCCGGCTCCGTGACCGTAGTCTGGATCAGTGCCGCACACCGCTGACGATGCCTCCGCGCCCGCCCCCGCCTCTGCCGGCTCACCCCGGACCCGGCCGATGCTCCCGGGCATCCTGGCCCTGGCCCTGGGCGGGTTCGCCATCGGCACCACCGAGTTCGCCATCATGGGCCTGCTCCCCCAGGCGGTCGCCGAGCTGGATGTCGACCTGCCCGCCGGCGGCATCCTCATCTCCGCCTATGCGCTCGGCGTCGTGGTCGGGGCCCCTCTGCTGGCCGCCGGCATGGCGCGGATCGACCGGCGCACCTCCGCCCTGTGGCTGATGGGGCTGTTCGTGGTGGGCCACGTGGCCAGCCTGTTGGCACCGGACTTCAACACCATGCTCATCGCGCGGTTCCTCTCCGGCCTGCCGCACGGCGCCTACTTCTCGGCCGCCGCCCTCGCCGCCGCCCACCTGGCCGGCCCGGCCCGGCGGGGGCAGGCCATCGCCTGGGTCATGTCCGGGCTCTCGGTGGCCAACCTCATCGGCGTCCCCCTGGCCACGTGGCTCGGACAGAGCAACGGTTGGCGGTGGATGTTCATCCTCACCGGCCTCTTCGGCGCCGCCACCCTGGCCGCTGTGGCCCTGCTGGTCCCGTCGGTGCCCGCCCCGCGGGGCGCGTCGGTGCGCAGTGAGCTCACGGCCCTGAAGTCGCCCGCCCTGTGGGGGGCCATCCTGGTCGGCACCATCGGCTTCGCCGGCATGTTCGCCCTGTACACCTACATCGCGCCCGTCTTCACCGACGTGGGCGGCATGCCGCCCCGGCTGGTCCCCCTCCTGATGGGCCTCTACGGGGTCGGCATGGTGGTCGGCACGCTCGCCGGGGGCGCCCTGTCGGACCGCTCCGCGCGGCGCACCCTGCAGTGGATGCTCGGGATCGTCGCCGTCTCCCTGGCCTGCTTCAGCCTCACGGCGCAGTGGTGGATGGTCTCCCTGATCCCCCTGCTCGCAGCCGCCTCGGCCGCCTCCGCCCTCGTCCCCTCCCTGCAGGTCCTGCTCGTGGACGCCGCGCCGCAGGCGCCTCAGCTCTCCGGCGCGCTCAACCACTCGGCCCTCAACCTGGCCAACGCGATGGGCGCCTGGGTCGGCGCCGCCGTCATCCAGGCCGGGTTCGCCCTCCAGGTCCCGGCGGGCGCCGGAGCGGCGATGGCCGGACTCGGACTGGTGCTGTCCCTGGTCCTGTTGCGCCCCCGACGTCCCTGAATTCCCGCCCCGGCTTGCTAGGTTGTCGGGTGGCGGGACACGAACGCCGTCCACCACCCGTGGACGGTGGCCCGCTGCGGACGGAGACTATCCGTATCCGCCTCGCCACCAGAGGACGAACATGAAGGGGTAGACATCATGGGCTTCATCAGCTGGATCATCCTCGGACTCATCGCCGGCGCCATCGCCCGGCTCATCCTGCCCGGCAAGCAGGGCAGCGGCTGGCTCGGTGCCCTCATCACCGGGCTCCTCGGCGCCGTCCTCGGCGGCTGGATCGCCAGCCTGGTCGGCGTCGGCGCCATGGACGAATTCTGGAGCTTCGGCACCTGGATCTTCGCCATCATCGGCGGTGTCATCGTCGCGTTCATCTGGCAGGCCATCGCCGGCCGGATGGCCCGGAAGGACTGACTCCCGGGAACGCCGGGCCGGTGTATGAGGTCGGGTGTCAGGTCTCGGCGTGCTGGGCCATGGCCGAGGCATAGAGGCAGACCGTGGCCGCCGTGGCCACATTGAGTGACTCGGCCTTCCCGTACAGCGGCACGGCCACCCGCTCGGCGGCCAGCTCCAGCTCCGCCGGGGACAGGCCCTGGGCCTCATTGCCGAAAAGCCAGGCGGTGGGCCCGGACAACAGGCGCGACGGCGGCCGGTCCAGTCTCACGGTGCCGTAACCGTCCGCCGCGAGCACGGTCAGCCCATACCCCCGCAGCTCACCGGCGGCCTCGGCGGCGTCCGCCGCCGTCACCAGCGGGACGTGGAACAGTGACCCGGCCGTGGAGCGCACCACCTTGGGGTTGAACACGTCCACCGACCCGGAGGTGAGCACCACCGCGTCCGCCCCGGAGGCATCGGCGGCCCGCAGGATGGTGCCCGCATTGCCCGGGTCCTGCACCCGGCACAACACCGCCACGAGCCGCGGGGCCACCAGGCCGGCGTAGACGGAGCGGGCATCCGTCTCCGGGATGCGGCATACGGCGATGATGCCCTGCCCCGTGACGGCATCGGCCATGGCGTCCAGCACCTCGTCCGTGGCGTGCCGGACGGGCAGACCGCGGGCCGCCGCCTGCCGGACGAGGTCGGCGAGCCCGGGATCACGCTCGGCGACCCGCGGGGAGACGTAGACGGAATCGAGGACCCGCCCGGGGATCCACTGGGCCACCGCTGCGCCCGCGGCCGGCGGGCCCGGGACATCGGGAGCGGAGCCGAGGGCACCGGGGGCGGGGCCGGCGTCGGGCACCAGACCGGGACCCAGCAGCCCCAGGTGGGCCCGCAGCGCCTCCCGTGCGGATTGGGGCCCCTCGGCCAGGAAGAGCCCCTCCCTGACACGCGAAGAGCGCCCCGCCAGGCGTGCGACCTTCCGCACCCGGTCTGCCCGGGGGTTGGTCATCACGTCCTGTACGGGGCGCTCGTTCATGGTGTTCCGATGGCGGCGCGGCCTGTCCGGCAGCACCGTCAGTGGATGCGCGTGCTTACTTCGCGGCGGCCGGGGCGTTGACGTCCGCCGGCAAGCCCTCGCGGGCAGCCTTCACCAGGGCGGTGAATGCGGCGGCATCCGTCACGGCCAGCTCCGCCAGCATGCGGCGGTCGACCTCGATGCCGGCCAGCTTCAGGCCCTGCATGAAGCGGTTGTAGGTCATGCCGTTGGCGCGGGAGGCCGCGTTGATACGGGTGATCCACAGGCGGCGGAAGTCGCCCTTGCGCTTCTTGCGGTGCTGGTAGTTGTAGACGTACGAGTGCAGCAGCTGTTCCTTCGCCTTGCGGTAAAGGCGGGAACGCTGTCCGCGGTAACCTGCCGCGCGGTCGAGGACCACCCGGCGCTTCTTATGGGCGTTGACTGCCCGCTTCACACGTGCCACGTGCGTACTCCTTAGAATCGGTGCCGGCCGCGGGTTCTCTCTGGCCGCGGCGCCGGCGAGCTGTGTGCGGCCCTGGGGGCCACGGGGAATGTCAGATGCCCAGCATCCGCTTGATGGTCTTGACGCTGGACTTGGACACCAGCTGGTCGGAGGCCAGGCGGCGGGTCAGCGTGGAGGGCTTGTGCTCCAGGTAGTGGCGGCGGTTGGCCTGCTGGCGCATCAGCTTGCCCGAGCCGGTCACGCGGAAGCGCTTCTTGACTCCGCTGTGGGTCTTCATCTTCGGCATGGCTGCCGTTCTCCTTCATGTCGGCTGTCCCCCGCGGGGGCGGACAGTGCTAGGTGGACCTCGCTGGTGGGCGGGGCCGATCTGGTCCGCACCGGTGGTGGCCGGCGCGGAAGGGTGGTGCTGGCCTACTTGCCTCCGCCGGGCTTGGGACCCGGCTTCGGGGCCCCACCGGGCTTGGGCGCCGCTGCCGGCTTCGGCGCACCCGGCTTGGGTGCCCCGGCCGGCTTGGCAGCAGCAGGCTTCGGGGCTGCGGCCGGCTTGGCAGCAGCAGGCTTCGGGGCTGCGGCCGGCTTGGCAGCAGCAGGCTTCGGGGCTGCGGCCGGCTTGGCAGCAGCTGGCTGGGTGTCGGCAGCCGGCTTGGCGGCGGCCTTCGGGGCCGCGTCCTCGGGAGCTGCAGACTCGGCAGGCTGGGCCGCCGGGGCATCAGCCACCGGCGCCTGGTCCCGCTGTGCAGGAGAGGAGCCGCCGGACTGCGCCAGCTTCTTCAGCTCCTCGGGCATGGCGTCCGACATGGCGCTGGACAGCGGGGCCGACGACGTGTCATCGGCGACCTTGGCCTTGGCCTCGCGGGCTGCCACATCACGGCGGGATCCGACACGATCCGGCTTCGGCTCCTGATGCTTGCGGGCCTCGGCGCGAGCCTCGGCCTTGTTCTTCAGGGGTCCGATCACCATGACCATGTTGCGCCCGTCCTGGCGGGGGCTGGACTCGACCATGCCCACCTCCGCCACGTCCTCGGCGAACTTCTCGAGCAGCCGGATGCCCAGCTCGGGGCGCTGCTGCTCACGGCCGCGGAACTGGATCATGGCCTTGACCTTGTCCCCCGCGGTGAGGAACTTCCGGGCATGACCCGTCTTGGTCTCGTAGTCATGCTTGTCGATCTTCAGGCGGAAGCGGACTTCCTTGAGGATCGTGTTGGTCTGGTTCTTCCGCGCCTCGCGGGCCTTGACCGCGGCCTCGTACTTCCACTTGCCGAAGTCCATCAGCTTGCAGACCGGCGGCTTGGCCGTGGGGGCCACTTCAACGAGGTCCAGATCGGCCTCGGCAGCTAGACGTAACGCATCCTCGATGCGCACAATTCCCACCTGTTCGCCCTGGGGGCCGACCAGGCGTACCTCGGGCACGCGGATCCGTTCGTTGATTCTTGGCTCGCTGATCTTGCAACTCCTGTGTTCGGGATCTTCGGTTGCCGGGCCGCCTTCCCCGGGCGGCCCACCGCACCGGGCCCGGAGACGAGAAAGGCCTCCGTGCTCAATGCAGACGGAGGCCCGAACGGCGGAACAATCCGCCGATCCATCGATCAGCCGCCCCGGGGGGACGGCGTGACCGGTGACCCGGCAACTCGGCCCGCTCTTTCGAGGGACATGCTGCTGACGCGGGTGGGAGTCAGGCCTCCACTTGATGGCTGGCCCCGTCATCCATCTCACACTCGCCTGCGGCGGAAACGGGAACGGACCCAGCTGGTCTGTGACAAGCTTACCAGCATGAATGACGAACAACAGAATCCCTCCCCCACGGACGATCCCGTCAGCGACCGCGTCCGGGAGATCCACGAGGTCCCCGCCGTGGAACTCATCAACACGGCCGCCGTGCACCTCATGACCGCCTCGGCGGTCAAGGTCGGCCTGGCCGACCTGCCCAACGCCGAGGACCTCATCGACCTCGACGAGGCCCGCAAGCTCATCACGGCCCTGGCCGGTCTCGTCACCGCCGCCGCCCCGGAGATCGGCAGCCAGCACGCCGGCCCGTTGCGAGACGGCCTGCGCTCCCTGCAGCTCGCCTTCCGGGAGGCCTCGGCCTTCCCGGACGCCCCGGGCCAGGGACCGGGCGAGAAGTACACCGGCGCCGTGAACTGACGCCCCGCCCCACACCCGCTCGGCCCCGTCCTCGGACGGGGCCGAGTCGTTCTCAGCGTTGCACGTGCTCCACACCCGCCAGGTGTTCAGCGGCTTGGCGCGTGAACATCAACAGCAGGGCCGCAGCGGCCGGCAGCAGGAAGGCCAGGCCGAAGAGCACGTTGCCGGCCGTGAAGAAGCTGATGGACAGGATCACCGCGAACAGCTCGATCACCACCACGGCGGCACGGGTCCAGGCCCGCCCCGCCCAGAGGCCGAGCCCGGCGGCACCGATCCACACCCCGGCCAGGACGAACAGGACGACCAGGAAGATCTGGGCGCCCACGCCGAGGGCACCGGCACCGATGGCCAAGGCGGAGGCCGCGGCCGCGACCAGCACCGCGAGGGACTGCAGGAGCAGGAGCCCGGTCAGCGCCATCACGGCCGGCGGGCGGGATCTGCCCGGGCGAGGGCCTGGCGACCCGGCGGCAGCCTGAGGGGATGAGGTGGGCACGGAGGCAGACTTCCTGTAGCGCGGCTGGGACCCGGACGACCCTTGACAGTGGTCGCGACGGGCCGCCATAGTCTACGGGACGCACCCTCCTGGACGAACGGCGCCGTATGATAACCGCCACACTATGCGCTGGACCCCTTGTTTACTCACAGACAACATGAAAAACTATTTCACGAAGTTCCGCGGGGGGTCGTCGCAACGGCCCTTTTTTGTTGCCTACGGCCGAGTGCCGTCCGAGCCACCCCCGCTTCAGGACTACCGTCCGATGACCCGAGACAGGTTTGCCGGGGCAACTCGTGTGCCCGGCATAGAAGGAGTGAGCGATCAGCATGGATTGGCGTAGCCGGGCAGCGTGCCTGGACAAGGACCCGGAGCTTTTCTTCCCGGTGGGGAACACGGGTCCGGCCCTGCTCCAGATCGAGGAGGCCAAGGCCGTCTGCCGCACCTGTGAGGTGGTGGACACGTGCCTGCAGTGGGCGATCGAGTCCGGCCAGGACTCGGGCGTCTGGGGCGGCATGAGCGAGGACGAGCGCCGCGCCCTCAAGCGCCGCGCGGCCCGCGCCCGCCGCGCCTCCTGACCTAGCCACACCGCTGTCGGCCCCGGCAGCCGGCCCCTCAGGGCCGATGACAGGCCCCGACCCGCCACGGGTCGGGGCCTGATCCATGTCCGGGCCGGTCAGTACTCCGGGACGGGTGCGAGGATCACGACGTCGGTCCCCCCGTCCTGGCGCGCCGTCCAGTCGATGGTGCCGCGCAGGTCGCCGGTCACGAGGTTGCGGACGATGCGCAGGCCCAGCCCGGGGCTCTGCCCCGGTGCCGGCACGACGTCGGCCCGCCCAGCCCGGCCCGACGCCGAAGGGTCCGCCTCTGGCTCGGCCGCGCGGCCGGCGTCGTGCTCCGGACCGCGAGGCGCACCCGGCACCGTGCCGGTGTCCCACAGGCGCACCTCGAGCCGCTCCCCGGTGGGCGTGTGGGTGCGGCGTGCCACCAGGCCCACATGCCCGCCCTCCGTTCCGGTCCCGTGCTCCACGGCATTCATGGCGAGCTCGTTGATCACCAGTGCCAGCGGCGTGGCCAGGTCCGAGGGCAGCTCGCCGAACCCGCCCCCGAACTCGGTGCTGACCTCGCGGCCGTCCCCTGCCACCTCCACCGCCAGCCGGAACTGGCGGCCCAGCAGCTCGTCCATGTCCACGTGCTGATCGAGCCCGCGGGACAGCGTCTCGTGGACCAGCGCGATGGTGTCCACCCGGCGCATGGCCTGTTCCAGCCCCTTCTTGGCCTCCTCCGAATGCATGCGCCGCGACTGCATCCGCAGCAGGGAGCCCACGGTCTGCAGGTTGTTCTTCACCCGGTGGTGGATCTCCCGGATAGTGGCGTCCTTGCCGATCAGCTGTTGTTCGCGCCGGCGCAGCTCGGTGACATCGCGCAGCAGGACGAGCGCCCCGAAACGGCCCTCGTCATTGCGCAGGGGCACGGTGTGCAGGGTGAGGTTGACGGAGCGGACATCCAGCTCGGCCCGGGCCGCCGCCTTGCCCGTCAGCACCAGCGGCAGGGATTCGTCCACCGGCCGGCGCTCGTCCTGCAGGTCCGTGACGATCCTTGCCAGGGAGCGGCCCTCCAGGGATTCCGTCTCGCCGAGGCGGCGGAAGGCGGAGACCGCGTTCGGGGTGGCGAAGTCGACCGTCCCGTCCTGCTGCAGCCGCAGTACCCCGTCGCCCACCCGGGGCGCGCCCCGGGTGGAGCCTCCGGCCGGATCGTCGGGGGCGGGCCACTGCCCACGGGACAGCATGGTCAGCAGCTGGGTGGCGCTCTGACGGTAGACGAGTTCGAGCCGGGACGGGGTGCGCTGGCCGGCGAGGTTCTGGTGCACCGTGACCACGCCGATGGTCCTCCCGCCCCGGCGCACGGGCCAGACGGCCACCCTCATGGAGCTGTCCGGCCCGTGGACCGAGGGGGCTGTGGCGGCCGACTCGCCCGTGGACCAGGTCTGCGCCACCAGGGACTTCAGGTCCGTGCGGACCCGGCTGCCCACGATGTCGCGGTGCAGCGAGGTCTGGGCCGTGAAGGGCCGCGCCTGGGCCAGCGCCACGAAGCCCCGGCCGGTCGTCGGAGTCCCCTCGACCGGGTACCACAGCACGAGGTCGGCGAAGTCCAGGTCGGCGATCAGCTGCCATTCGCCGACCACCGCGCGCAGCCAGTCGACATCACCGTCCGCCAGATCGGGGTCGCCGTGGAGGGGGTCGGTGAACAAGGCCATGGGACAGTTCTACTGGGCCGTGACCGATCGCAGTTGGCGCAACGCCACGGACAGCGCCGCCAGATCCTCCGCATCCGACTCCCGCATCTCATCCAGGAAGCCCTGGGCGCGTTCCAGCCGGGCCGCGTTCTCCGACTCCCAGGCCGCCACGAGCTCCGCGCCGTCCGCCGGGGCGCCCTCCTCGCCCTCGTCGAGGACCGCCTTCGTGACGCTGACCAGCAGGGCGTAGAGGTCGTCCCGCAGGGCGGCCCGGGCCAGGGCCTTCCACCGCCCGCCGCGGGGCAGCTCGGTGATCTGGTTGAGCAGTCCCTCAGCGTCGAAACGCTCGTAGAGCCGGAAGTACACGTCCGCCACGTGCCGTGGTTCCTGGCCGGACTGCCGCGCCAGCCGGACGACGTCCAGCAGGCCGTAGGACTCGAACAGCACGGATCGCTGGCTGGCCAGGCCCTCGGGCAGCCCCGCCTCGAGGGAGAGGTTCCGCCAGTGGGTGTAGCGTTCCGCGTCCTGGCCGCGCATCAGCTCGGGCAGGATGACCACGAGGGACTGCAGGGGTTCGGCGTAGTACTCGACCACTGCCCCGATCCCCTCGCCGTCGGAGCGGTGATTGACGAGCCAGCGCACGGCACGGTCCAGCAGCCGCCGGGCATCGAGGTAGACCCGCGCCCTGAACTCGCCGTCCACGCTGGCGGGCAGGTCCCGGATCGAGGCGAAGTAGTCGCCGTAGCCGTAGATCTCCTTCATGGCCGAGTAGGCCGCGACCACCGTGGCCGCGTCGACGCCCGTCTCCTCCATGGCCCGGAAGACGAAGGTGGTGCCGCCCGTGTTGACCACGTCGTTGGCCACCAGCGTCGCGATGATCTCGCGCCGCAGGGGATGGTCCTGGATCTGCTCGGCGAACCGTTCCCGCAGGGCGGAGGGGAAGTAGCCGTCCAGGGTCCGGTTGTACCAGGGGTCGTCCGGCAGGGAGGTGGCCAGCAGCTGTTCGGTCAGGTTGGTCTTGGCGTAGGCCACGAGCACGGCCAGCTCCGGGGTGGCCAGCGTGTTCCCCTCCCGGAGTCGTTCGTCCAGTTCCGCGTCGTCCGGCAGGTACTCCAGGTCCCGGTCCAGGTCGGCGTGGTCCACGAGCCACCGGATGTGGCGCTCGAAGCTCGGCAGCCACTCGGCGACCTTCTGTGAGTCGTTCCGCAACAGGGTGTTCTGGTCGATGTTCGTGGTCAGCACCAGCTCGGCGACCTCTTCGGTCATGGATTCGAGCAGCCCGGCCCGCTCTGCCGCCTCGAGCTTCCCGGTGGCCACCAGCTGGTCGACCATGATCTTGATGTTGACCTCATGGTCCGAGCAGTCCACTCCCGCCGAGTTGTCGATGGCGTCGGTGTTGATCAGCACCCCGGACAGGTTGGCCTCGATCCGTCCCAGCTGGGTGAACCCGAGGTTGCCGCCCTCCCCCACCACGGTCGTGCGCAGGTCGCCGCCGTCGATGCGGATGGCGTTGTTGGCGCGGTCCCCCACCTCGGCATGGTCCTCAGCCGAACCCTTGACGTAGGTCCCGATACCGCCGTTGTAGAGCAGGTCCACGGGGGCCTTCAGGATGGCCTGCAGCAGGTCGTTGGGCGCCAGCTCGACCGTGGTCTCGGGCAGCTCGAGCAGGGTGCGGACCTCCGGGGTGATCGGGACCGACTTCGCCGTGCGCTTGTAAACCCCGCCGCCCTCGGAGATGAGCGAGTCGTCGTAGTCCGACCAGGAGGACCGCGGCAGCCCGAAGAGCCGTCGGCGCTCGGCGAAGGACACGGCCGGGTCCGGGTTCGGGTCCAGGAAGATGTGCAGGTGGTTGAAGGCAGCCACCAGCCGGATGTGCTCGGAGAGCAGCATGCCGTTGCCGAAGACGTCCCCGGACATGTCCCCGATCCCGACCACGTCGAAGTCCTCGGTCTGGGTGTCCCGGCCCAGGGAGGCGAAGTGGCTCTTCACCGATTCCCAGGCCCCCCGGGCGGTGATGCCCATCGCCTTGTGGTCATAGCCCACCGAGCCGCCGGAGGCGAAGGCATCACCCAGCCAGTGGTCGTACTCGGCGGAGATCTCGTTGGCGGTGTCCGAGAAGGCCGCAGTGCCCTTGTCCGCAGCCACCACCAGGTAGGCGTCCTCCCCGTCGTAGCGCACGATCCGGTCGCGGGTGGAGAACACCGTGCCCCCCGGGGTCCGGGCCTGCTGGTCGGTGATGTCCAGCAGGCCACGGATGAACGTCCGGTAGGCCTGCTTGCCGGCCTCGATCCACGCGCCGCGGTCCGCGGCGGGGTCCGGGAGGCGCTTGGCGAAGAAGCCCCCCTTGGCCCCTGAGGGCACGATGACGGCGTTCTTGACCTGCTGTGCCTTGACCAGTCCCAGGACCTCGGTGCGGAAGTCCTCCCGGCGGTCCGACCACCGCAGGCCGCCCCGGGCGATCGGGCCGAACCGCAGGTGTACGCCTTCGACCTCCGGGTCATAGACCCAGATCTCCCGTGCCGGGCGCGGCTGGGGGGCGAACGGGACCTCGCCCGTGGCGATCTTGAAGCTCAGCCGCCGGTGGCCTTGGAAGAAGTTCGTGCGCTGGGTGGCCCCCATGACCGTCAGGAAGCCGCGCAGGACGCGTTCGGAGTCCAGCGTGGCCACCGCGTCCAGCGCCTCCTCGGCCCGCTCACGGACCTGCTCCACGGCCTGGTGACGCGCCGCTCCGGCCGCCGGGCCGTCGTCGTCCGTGGCCTGCGGCGCGGTGGGATCGAAACGGGTGAAGAAGTACTCGACCAGGATCTTCGTCACCGACTCGTTGGCCAGCAGCGCGTCCGCCATGAACTCGAAGGAGTTCTGCATGCCCAACTGGCGCAGGTACTGCGCGTAGGCGCGGAGCATGCTCACGGTCCGGGCGTCCAGTCCGTGGAACAGGACGAGGCGGTCGAGGGTGTCGGACTCGGTGACTCCCGTGGTGGCGGCCACCACGGCGTCCTCCAACAGGCCCGCGGTGGACTGGTTCTCGGTGCCGAGGGGGTATCCGAGGGCGAAGTCGTAGAGGTAGAACTTGCGTCCGTCGGCGGGCTCCACCTCGAAGGGACGCTCGTCCAGCACGGACAGGCCGAGGTTCTGCAGCACCGGCAGCACCTCCGTGAGGGTCCGGGGGCGGTCCGAGTAGAACTTCATCCGCCCCACGCTCATGTCCGTCACGCGCTCCTCCGCGATCCTGGACCGTTCGTCCTGGTCCTCGGGGACCACATGCACCACGGGGGATCCGTCCTCGGGCATCCCGTTGAACCGGCCGATGTCCTCCAGGGCGTTGTCGATCTCGTAGGCGACGCGGTACGCGGGCGGGAAGGCCTCATCCCACAACAGGGCGGCGTCCACCCCCGAGTCGGCGCCGAACGCCTCCACGGCCTGTTCGTCCACCCCCTCCTTCCAGGAGCGGACGGCCCGGACGAGGCGGTTCTCGAGGTCCTTCGCGTCCACCGGTGCGCCTCGTTCCCGCTCCCGGGGCAGCCGGATGCGGAAGTAGAGCCGGGCGAGCACGGATTCCGTGAGCCGGACCTGGAAGTCGAGGGACTCCCCGCCCAGGGCCTCGAGCAGGACGTCCTGGATCCGGCCGCGGACATCCGTGTTGTAGCGGTCCCGGGGCAGGAATACGAGCGCGTTCATGAACCGGCCGTAGGTGTCCGGGCGCAGGAACAGCCGGGTCCGGCGGCGTTCCTGCAGCTGCAGGATCTGCCGGCACGTCTCCCACAGCTCCTCCACCCCCACCTGGAACAGCTCGTCACGCGGGTAGGTCTCGAGGATCTGCTGGAGCTCGGCCCCGGAGTGTGAGTCCCGGGGGAACCCGGACAGCTGCAGGACGGCGGCGGCCTTCTCCCGCACCAACGGGATGTCCTCGAGCGAGACGGAGTAGGCCTTGGGGTCCCAGAGGCCCACGAACCGGCGTTCACCGGTGACCCTGCCGTCGCGGCCATAGGTCTTGACCGCCACGTAGTCCATGTAGGCGGAGCGCTGCACCCGGGACCGGGAGTTCGCCTTGGTGATGATCAACGGGATGGGCCGCTCGATCTGGTTGCGTCCGGCGATGGAGAGCGGTGCCGGCGGCGTGGTGGGCCGGTGCCGCAGGATACCGAGTCCGGTGTCCTCCACCGGGACCAGCACCTGCCCGTTGTCACCACTGTGCAGCAGGTACTCCCGGTACCCGGTGAAGGTGAAGTGGCCGTCCTCCATCCAGTTCAGCAGCTCGCTGCTCTCCCGCACCCCCTGCACCATGTGCGGGGCGTCGTGGGCGAGGGTCCGCGCCGCGGTGAAGGCCGCCGAACGCATCCGGTCCGCGTCTGCGATCGCCGCGCGGACGTCCGCGAGGACCACGTGGAGTCCCTTCTCGAGGCGTTGTGCCTCCTCCTCGTCCATGGGCCCCACCGTCTGGATGCCGATCCAGGACTCGATGCCCGCCCGTTCTCCCTCGCTCGCCACCAGCGAGCCCAGGTCCGCGAGCGCCGCCGTGGTGTCACCGCTGGCGGTGGCCTGCTGGGTGGGGATGCGGTGCACCGCGGAGAGGTGGCCGGTGTCCTTGACACGGTGGGTGATGACGGTCGGGTGGGCCACCATGCGGATGGCGTGGCCCTGGCGGGTCAGCTCACTCGTCACCGAGTCCACGAGGTAGGACATGTCCTCGTGCACGATCTGCACCACCCCGTGGGGCCGGCTCGGGGTCACCGTGACCACGGCCTCCTCGCTGCCGCGGGCCTCGGCCATCGCCACGTGCCGGGCCACCAGCCTCCGGCGCGAGTCCGAGGACAGTTCGGCCAGGTCTGCGGCCGAGACGTGTTCGAAATAGGCGCTGGCCAGGTTCTCGAGATCGACCATGGCGTCCGGGGTGTCGGCGGCCTGCTGATCGGTCCACAAGGGGGTTGACGATGACATCTGGGGGTGTCCTCTTCCATCGCATGCAACGGCACCGGAGCCGCCCGGACGTACGCCGGAACGGCCCGTGTGAGTGGAGCGTCCTTGGTCCACTAGTGCGAGCCTAACGGCCCGCACGTCAAAGCGGGAATGCCGCGCCAGCGAACCGTGAGGGGCCCCGTCAGCCCCGCCCGAACACCCGGAGCACACGGCGCCCGACGCCGGCCCGTGCGGTCTGCGCGGAGCCCTCGGCCCCCGCAGGCCCTGCCAGCCGGGCCACGGCCCGCCGCAGCGCGGAGGAGGGGGCGGCCTCTGCCAGCACCTGCCCGCCGAGCAGCGCCCGGTCCAGGGACCGGCGGTCCCACGGCAGGAAGGCGGCCACCGACCAGGAGCCCCCGAACCGTTCGAGGACCCCGGTGATCTGGGATCTCGGGGCCACGCCGGAGGCCTCGGCCCGGACCTGGTTGACCACGACCTCCACCACGGCCCCGCCCCCGGTCTCCACGTGGTGGCCCAGCTCGTCGAGACCGTGGATGAGCCGCGGCAGCCCCACGGGGTCCCCGGTGCCCACGGCGATGATGCGGTCGGCGGCGCCCAGCCCGGCCAGCGTGGCCGCGTTGCGCTGCGGGGCCGGGATGTCGAAGCTGAGCTCCTCGTCCTCCTCCAGACAGAACCCACAGTCCACCACCACCTCGTCCCAGCCGGCGGCGGCCGCGGCCAGGACGTCGTCCAGCGCGGACCGCCTCAGTTCAGGCCACCGGTCCGCGCGGGTGAGTCCGGTCAGGACCTGCAAGGTGGTCCCGGCCACCCGGGCCCGGAGGGCCGACCGTTCAACGCCCGCGGGCGTGATCCCGCCCTGCTCGGCCAACCGGCAGGCCTGGGCGATGCCGGCGGACTCCTCCAGCAGGCCCACGTGCACTCCGGCCGCGGCGGCGTACGTGTCCAGGTCCACCAGCAGGGTCCGTCGACCGGACAGGGCGAACTCCACCGCCAGGTTCACGGCCACCGTGGTCCGGCCCGGACTCCCCGCGGGTCCCCAGACGGCGGTGACCCGGGGTGGCTCGGGCGACTGGTCGACGGCCGGTTCCGGTCCGTGGGAGCCTGCGGGTCCGGATACGGGTCCGGCTGTGGGGTCCGTCGTAGCGTCTGACCTCGCGCCGGCCCTCGCGCCGGGTCGTTCATCGGTGCCCGTGTCAGCCCCTTGGTCGGCCCCGGGGCCGACCTCTCCGGGACGGGCCTCACCGGGTCGGGTCTCACGCCCGGACCCCGGGGCGGTGCCCAGGCCACCGGCCGCGGCGGGGTCGCCGCCCCTGAGGTGACCGCCTGCCGTGCCGTCTTGCTCGGGTCGCCCCGGAGCGGCGCCGTGTCCGACGTCCGCGCGGTCCGGTGTCCGGCCCGGGATCGACCGACGGCCCCGGGCCCGGGCAGCGGGACCGGACCCGGCCGGGGCGGTGGCTGGGGGTGGGCCCTGAGCCGTGGCGTCCATGAGCAACGCGGCCAGTTCCGGTGGGCCCACCTCCGGCGAGGCCACCGGCACCCCGAGGCGGGTCAGCCGCTCGCGCTCCTCGGCCACCTCGCTCAGGGCCACCACGGCCACGTTCCGGCTGCCCCGTCCCTCGTCGGCCAGGGACTCGAGGAAGGTCAGGGTGAGCTGTTCCGTGTCCCCCGCCACGAGCACCGCGTCGGCCAGTCCGGCTCGGGCCACCGAGATCAGTTCAGCGAGGCTCTCGCACCGGCGGATGACCGTGACCGGGCCGCGTAGACGTTCGAGCCCGGAGACATGGTCATAGCCGGGCATGATCGTGGTGGCCACCGAGACCCTGCGCATGCGCCCCCCCCCTACCGGCCCACGAGGGAGGGGACCACGCTGATCCGGGCGCCGTTGCCCTTCGCGTCCAGCACCTGGGGCAGCTCGTCCGGACCGACCAGGACCTGTACGGTGACGCCGCCGCTGGCGCCGAACGATCCCGAGGCCTCGTTGACCTCGGCCAGCTCGGCCGAGGGGGCCACGAGCCCGGGCTCGGCGAAATCCTGGCTGCCGTCGCGGACGGCGATCCACACGTCCACGCGGGCCCCGGCACCGGTCCCCTCCGGCAACGGGTCGTCCACGGTGAGGGACACCGGCTGGCGGGATGCGGGATCCGTGCCTGCCACCGCCCGGGCCGGGAGCAGTTCCCCCTGCCGGACGGTCCCCACCACCGAGGAGTCTTCGGGGAAGGGCTCGCTGGCGGGCAGGTAGTCGTCGGTGGCATCGCCCAATCTGGCCTGGACGACCGTCAGCTGGTCCGATTCGACGACCTCCCCGGGGACCAGGTCCTGACCCGCCGCCCAATAGCCGTCCGAGGAATCGAGGGACTGCACCAGGGCCACGGTGCCCGCCACGGACAGCAGCACCAGCAACAGCCCCGCCAGCAGGCGCGGGTCGCGCCATCCCGGCCTGCTGAGTCGGGGGGCCTCCACGGTGTTCTTCCCCTCCACGCGCACTCTCCCTCTTTGGCCGGGGTGGGTCGTTCGCCACCGTCATCGTCCGTCCAGACTAACCATGCCCCGCGGCACCGAGGCGAACCTGTGGACAACCCGGTCCGCGGGTGCTCCTGTGGACAACGCTCCCGGAACGTCCACCCATGGGACAATGGTGACCACCACGACCACCGACCGTCTCCGACCCGGAGGACCGATGCCACGCTTCCTCACCTTGACCGATGTTGCCGAGGAGCTCCAGATCTCCATGGCACAGACACGGGCCCTGGTGCGCAGTGGCGAACTGCCGGCCATCCAGATCGGCGGCCGCGGCCAGTGGCGTGTGGAGCAGGTCAAGCTCGACGAGTACATCGCGGACCTCTACGTCCAGCAGGCCGCCAAGACCGAGGCACGGAAGGCCTCGGTTTCTCAGACCGAGGGCGCCTGAACCGAGCGCATCACGTGGATGGCCCCGAAGGGGATCACCCGGAGTCCGCGGACGTTGCGGCCCCGCCGTTGCTCGTCGAGCGGGTGCACGGCCAGGTCGAGGTGGTCCAGGCCCACCCGGTCGATGGTCCCCTCACCGATCAGGCGGCCATCCCGCCCGGAGACGAGGACGCCGGCCCGGGCTCGGGACAGGGACCGGAACAGCGAGCCGATCGTCAGGTTGCGCCGCCCAGGTGAGGCCTCCGGCGCCGCGACGGGTAGCGGGCTGTCGATGGAGGCCACGGCGTCGAGGCTGACCACGAGGCTCCCGCTCCGGTCCGTCCCGCCGAGCCAGGTGGCCCCCACGGTCGAGACCGTCAGGTCCAGGCGCCGGCCGTCGTCCAACAGCACGGTCAACGGCTTCCCCAGGGCACCGCGCAACCTGTCCGCCAGCCCGATGGAGGCCCGCTCACCGCGGGTCATCTCCGCGGCTTCTGCCTCCGTGTCCTGCCACCGGCCGTGGGCCAGCTGGGCCTCGAGGTCCGCGAACAGCCCGTCCCATCTCATGACCACAGCCTAAGCCCGGCGGGGCGCAGTCAACGGCCCGCCTGCCGCAGGCCACCCTGGCATCAAAAGACATCAAACGACATCAAACGACACTGATCATCACTGCCGATGATCTATTGACACCCACTGAGATCTACTGTTGCCTAGAGTCACTCATCACGAACTGCGGGACCCAGACGCCCGCCAGGCCACGAGGGGCACACCATGGGCACACGTCCTGACGACCGCCGTCCGGCATTGCGCGGCGACGACCTGATACTGGCCCTGTTGTGCACGGCCGCCGGGCCACTGCTGTGGTGGTTCGGCACCAGCGCACTGTCCGGCACACCGTCCGGCGGGGGAATCCAGGTCGTCGAGCGGTCCGTGGCGTCCCTGTGCGCCGGCTCCGGCGCGATCATCGCCGTGGGCTGGCTCGTGGCCGTGCTGGGCGCCACCCTGGCAACGTGTGGACACCGCTGGCGGTCGGCCCGGCTGGCCCGCCTCGGCCGGGCCCTCTCCCCCGCGTTCCTGCGCCGGGTGGCCGCCTCGGCCCTCGGTGTGAACATCCTGCTGGTCCCCGGGGCATGGGCCGTCGGCGGTCCAGACCACGGCCTGGGACACCCCGGCCCCGTGGCAGCACCCTCCGTCGTGTGGGCTGCCGATCGTTCCGAGGTGCCCCACCCGGGATGGCTTCCCACCTCCACAGAACGCTCAACCGCGGGCCCGGGACTGCCGACGCCCACGTGGAAGCCAGAGACGCCGGCCCCGGCCTCCCCGGGGTCGACCCGCACGGCACGGCCCTCCGCCGCAGAGGTCACCACGATCTCGGTGCGGCAGGGGGACTGCCTTTGGGACATCGCCGCCCACGAGCTGGGCCCGGCGGCTACCGACCTGGAGGTCGACCGTCGCTGGCGCCAGTGGTACCAGCACAACCGGTCGATCATCGGCACCGAGGCCGACCTGCTCCTACCGGGCACGGTCCTGACGGCTCCGCCCTTCGACTAGTCCCACCGCCTGCACCCCCACCGACCGCAGTCCCATCACGGCTATCCCATCGCCAGAGCATCCGGAGGAATCATGACCACGCTCACCACAGCAACAGCAACAGCAACAGCAGCAGCAACAGCCCCGGCGCAGGAACGGACTCTGGGTCTGACCCGGTCCCCCGTCCCCGCGTCCCTGCCGCCCCTCGCGGGGTCCGGGGCCGCGGGCGTCCCCCGGCGGCAGCCCTCAGCACGGCCGGGCACAGTGTGGGCACCCCGCGTGCATCCGGACCTCGGCGCCCAGGCCGGCGACCGCGCCCGACAGGAACTCCGCCGCGAGGAGGAACGCACGGTCCGTTCCCTGGCCCGGATCGTGGCGCTGGCGTGTGTGGAGGCCGAGCTCGGCCTGCGCCCGGCCCGGCAGCTGTCCAGGTGGCTCGACCTCCCGACGTACGGCAAGATGCTGCGCCGCTCCGAACTCGCCCAACGCATCCGGCCCACCGGGCCCGGCCACGCGGCCACCGCCCCCACAGCGCTCGGCGCCCGGGTCTGCCGCGCGGGGGACGGCGTCTATGAGGCCAGCGCGACCATCCAGTTGCCGGACCGCGCCAAGGCCATGGCCCTACGGATCGAGCAGCACCGCGGACGGTGGAAGGTCACGGCCCTGGAACTGGGCTGAACGCCTTCGGTCCCCCGCGGTCAGCGGCGGCTCTTCTTGGACTTCTTGCCACCACGCGATGCGGATGATGCGCCGTCGCCCGAGGTCCCGGTGCCCGAGCCGTTCTGGCCGGCCCCACCGTCGGTGCGCCGCACCTGCGTGGTGACGTCCCCCGAGTCGGACGGGGCGGAGAAGCGCAGGGTGGACGGCTGGCGCGGGGCATCCAGGCCCTTGACGTTCAGGACCGGGGTCATGGTCGCGGACCGGGCGTCCTTCACGCCGGGCAACGAGGTCGGTGCCGGTGCGGTCTGGACCTCCAGGTTGAACAGGTAGCCGACGGACTCCTCCCGGATGGCCTCCATCATGGACTGGAACATCAGGTACCCCTCGCGCTGGTACTCCACCAGGGGGTCGCGCTGCGCCATGGAACGCAGGCCGATGCCCTCCTTGAGGTAGTCCATCTCGTAGAGGTGCTCCTGCCACTTGCGCCCGATCACGGAGAGCACCACGCGCCGCTCCAACTCGCGCAGGGATTCCGCGCCGATGGCCCGCTCCCGGTCCTCATAGGCCAGCTTGGCGTCAGAGACCAGCTCACGCTTGAGGTCCTCACCCTTGAGCCGGGCCAGCCCGCCGGATTCCTCGACGACCTCCTCGGCCGTGACCCCCACGGGGTACATCTGCTTCAGGTCCGTCCAGAGCTGGTCCAGGTCCCACTCGCCGGCATGGCCGACCGCGGTCGCCTCCGTCACGATGGCACTCACCGAGTCCTCGAGGAAGTGCTGGATCTTCTCCTGCAGGTCCTCACCCTCGAGGATCTGCCGGCGGTCCGTGTAGATCGCCTCACGCTGGCGGTTCATCACGTCGTCGTACTTCAGCACGTTCTTCCGCTGCTCGGTGTTGCGCGACTCCACCTGCTGCTGGGCGTTCTGGATGGCGCCGGAGACCATCTTCGACTCCAGGGCCATGTCATCCGGGACCGAGGCGGAGTTCATGATGCGCGAGGCCGCCCCAGGGTTGAACAGGCGCATCAGGTCGTCCGTCAGGGACAGGTAGAAGCGGGACTCGCCGGGGTCCCCCTGACGTCCGGAACGGCCGCGGAGCTGGTTGTCGATCCGGCGGGACTCGTGACGCTCGGTGCCGAGCACGTACAGGCCCCCGAGCTCGAGGACCTCCTCGTGTTCCTTCTTGACGTGGTCCTGTGCCGCGGCAAGGACCTCGTCCCACTTCTCCTCGTAGGTCTCGGCATCCTCGACCGGGTCCAGGCCGCGCTGCTGCATCTCGGCCACCGCGTTGTGCTCGGCGTTGCCGCCGAGCATGATGTCGGTGCCGCGGCCGGCCATGTTGGTCGCCACCGTGACGGCGCCCTTGCGCCCCGCCTGGGCCACGATCGCGGCCTCACGGGCGTGGTTCTTGGCATTGAGCACCTCATGCCGGACACCGCTCTTGGCCAGCAGCTTGGAGAGGTACTCGGACTTCTCCACGGAGGTCGTGCCCACGAGCACGGGCTGGCCGGCCTCGTGCCGTTCGGCGATGTCCTTGACCACCGCGTCGAACTTGGCGACCTCGTTCTTGTAGATCAGGTCCGTCTGGTCCACGCGCTGTTTGGCCCGGTTGGAGGGGATCACCACCACGCCGAGCTTGTAGGTGGACATGAACTCGCCGGCCTCGGTCTCCGCCGTGCCGGTCATGCCGGAGAGCTTGTCGTAGAGGCGGAAGTAGTTCTGCAGCGTCACGGTGGCCAGCGTCTGGTTCTCCGCCTTGATCTGCACCCCCTCCTTGGCCTCGATGGCCTGGTGCATGCCCTCGTTGTAGCGACGTCCTGCCAGCACGCGCCCGGTGTGCTCGTCCACGATGTTGACCTCGCCGTTGAGCACGACGTAGTCCTTGTCCTTCTTGAACAGCTCCTTGGCCTTGATGGCATTGTTCAGGTACTGGATCAGCGGCGTGTTCGCGGACTCGTAGAGGTTGGTGATGCCCAGCCAGTCCTCGGTCTTCTCGATGCCGGGCTCGAGGACGCCGACCGTCTTCTTCTTCTCGTCGACCTCGTAGTCCTCGTCCAGGGTCAGCTTGCGGACCAACTTGGAGAACTCGGTGTACCACCGCGAGGCGTCGCCCTGGGCCGGCCCGGAGATGATCAGCGGGGTACGGGCCTCGTCGATGAGGATGGAGTCGACCTCGTCGACGATGGCGAAGTGGTGGCCCCGCTGGACCAGCTCGTCCTTGGACCACGCCATGTTGTCCCGCAGGTAGTCGAAGCCGAACTCGTTGTTGGTGCCGTAGGTGATGTCCGCGGCGTACTGGGCGCGTCGGGTGGCCGGGTCCTGGTTGGCCACGATCACACCGGTCTCCAGGCCCAGGAAGCGGAACACGCGGCCCATCAACTCGGACTGGTAGCTGGCCAGGTAGTCGTTGACGGTGATGATGTGCACGCCCTGGCCGCTCAGGGCGTTCAGGTAGGCCGGCGCGGTGGCCACGAGGGTCTTGCCCTCACCGGTCTTCATCTCGGCGATGTTCCCGAGGTGCAGGGCCGCACCGCCCATCAGCTGGACGTCGTAGTGGCGCTGGCCCAGGGTTCGCCCGGCGGCCTCCCGCACGGCCGCGAAGGCCTCGGGCAGCAGGGAGTCCAGGGTCTCGCCGTTCGCGATCCGCTCGCGGAACACCTCGGTCTCACCGCGCAGCTCGGCGTCGGACATCTGGCGGAACTCGTCCTCCAGGACGTTGATGGCGTCAGCGAAGCCCCTGAGCTGTTTGAGGACCTTCTTGTCCCCGGTCTTCAGGATTCGTTCGATGAAAGATGCCACGTGCCTAGACTCCCTGTTCCCCGGTCCACCGGGTGCGTCGGTATGCGTTGCGCTCTGTGATCCCCTGGATGGGCCGGTGGCCGCGGGGATACCAGCACAGTCTACGGTCAAAAGACTGGGAGCTTCCTCAAGGTCCGCCGCAGCTCACCCGACAGGTCGCCCGGGGCGTCCGCGTCCACCACCGTCTCCTCCAGCCCCAGCCACCGGGACAGTTCGGCCAGCTCGGCGGCCAGTTCGCAGACCAGATGCCCGACGCCGGCCCGCGGGCCGGCCGTGCCCGTCCCGTGGGCGGGGGGCGGGCCGGGGATCTGCCCCGGGTCCTCGGACCAGACCCCGCGCACCAGCAACTGCCGGGCGGCGCGATCAGCCTTGAGGTCGATCTGGGCGACCAGTTGCTCGCCCAGCAGGAACAGCAGCGAGTAGTAGCCCCTGGTCCGCTGCGGGGCCGGGGTGTAGATGCCGAGGCGGTACCGCACACCGAACAGGGCCTGGACCCGGGGCCGGTGGAACACGAGCGGGTCGAAGGGGCTCACGAGGGCCCGGCCGGTGGCCCGGCGTGGCACCGTGGCCTCGGCGTGCCGCCACGCCGGCACGGTCTTGCCCCCGGGGGCCGGCAAGCGGACCGGCTCGAGGAGGCCCTCGCGGCGCAACTCCTGCGCGGCGGAGCGTGCGGCGGCGACCGGAATCCGGAAGTAGTCGGCCAGGGAGGCCTCGGTGGCCACCCCGAGCGCCCGGGAAGCGGCGCGGACCAGTTCCACGGCGGCGGCGTGGGGATCCGGCACGGACGGCTCCCCCGCGAGCCGCGTCCCCGGGAAGAACCTCCGCTCGAACTGGGCGGTGCGGCCCGCGCAGGCGATGCGGCCCGAGGCGAAGAGGTCCTCGAGGACCCGCTTCACCACGGACCAGTTCCAGCCCCAGTGCCCCTCGGACCGGCCGTGGTCACCCACGTGCGCCTCGACCTGCCGTGCGGTCAGCGGCCCGGAGGCCTCCAGCAGGTCCAGGATCCGGAGGGCGAGTGATTCCCGGAACCCAGGCTCCAGGTCGGTGGCCGTCATCCAGGTGCGGCGTTGCACCGCCATGAGTGCGGGCCTGAGCCGGACCGGGACCAGGGAGGCCTCATGGGCCCAGTACTCGGTCCAGCTACGGGGGCTGCGGTGGGACAGCCGGTCCAGCAGTGCGGGTTCGTAGGGGCCGAGGCGGCTGTAGACGGGGAGGTAGTGTGCGCGGGCCAGGATGTTGACGGAGTCCACCTGGAGCACGCTGAGCCGGTCCGCGACGGCCCGGACCCTCCGGGCACCCGGGGACTCGGAAGGACGTCCTCGATGCAGGTGCTGAGCCGCGAGCGCGGCCCGGCGCGCCTCGGAAGGGCCCATCACGGGACCGCCCGGCTGCGACGAGCCGGGCGGTCCCTGACGGCGGGTCACCGCAGCATCAGACGGCTGCGGCCCGATAGTCGATGTCCTCCTCGTGGACCTCGGCGTCCGGATGGTCCGCGTCCAGGATGATCACGCCGTAGCTCCATCCCTTACGCCGGTACACGGCGGAGGGCTGACCGCTGGCGGCGTCGATGAAGAGGTAGAAGTCGTGGCCCACGAGTTCCATGGCGTCCACCGCGTCATCCACGCTCACGGGCCTGGCCGGGAAGATCTTCTTCCGGATCCGCACCGGAGCCTCGTCCTGACCGTCCTGCTCGGCGTGTTCCTGGGCCGCCTGGTTGGCCATGGCCTGCTCGACCAGCGACTGGCCCGGCTCCACCGGGGGGAGCACGGCGGTGGCATCGGCCACGGAGACCCTCTTCTGGTGGCGGTCCTTCTGCCGGTCGCGCAGGCGGCGCAGGCGCTCCAGGAGCTTGCCGAACGCCAGATCGAATGCCGCGAACTTGTCATCAGCCTGGGCCTCCGCGCGGATGACCTTGCCCTTGCCCTGGACCGTCAGCTCAACGGTGAGCTTCTCGGCCGAGTGGCGGTGGTTGGACTGCTGGGTGACCTTGATCTCCAACCTCTGGGCCCGGGTGGACAGCTGCTCGATCTTGCTGAACTTTTCCTGGGCGTAGTCCCGGAAGCGGTCCGGGATGGAGACGTTGCGGGCAACGTAGCTGACGTCCATGGTCATGATGTCCTCCTAGGAGCCTGACGGCTTTTCGAACATGTGGCGTGCAGTGGGGCGGGCGGTTGAGGCGCCCCCTTAAATGCACATCGGCGGCGGGAAGAACTACTCCTTCCTGCCGCCGGATACGGACCCCCGGGGGGCCCGTTGGGATCACCCTAGTACGTTCTTCACGCGGAGTTAAGACCTTCATCGGATCCTGGTCCCGGGGCCGTCACCGCGGCGAGGACCACCGCTCCGACCGGCGAGATCCCCGCGTCCTCGAGGGCCCGCCACGTGGCCGCCAGGGTGGAGCCCGTGGTCATCACGTCGTCGAAGAGCACGACGCTTGCGGTGCCGCCCCGGGCGGCCCCCGGGGCGTGTGCGGCGAGGCGGCGGGTGGGCCGGAATCGGCCCCGGGTGCCGGCGCGCCGCTGCCGGGACCCGCTGCCCGCATGGCTCGTCCGGTGCCGCAGCGCCTCCATCGCAGGCGCCCTCCGGTGCGCCAACCAGCCGTGCGCCACGGTCCATCCGGGTGGCAGGGCCCCGCCCAGCAGCTCCTGGACCGGGTCGAACCCCCGGCGGCGGTAGCCGGCGGCGCTGCCCGGGACCGGCACCAGGGTGAACGGCCCGCAGATCCCCAGCTGTTCGGGAACGGCCGCCAGGGCCCGGTACACGGCCGGTCGCAGGAACCGCACCACGGGCAGCCGACCGTGGTCCTTGAAGGCCAGCAGGGCCCGTGAGGCCTCCGCGCCGTAGCGCGCTGCCGCCACCACGGGCAACGGGGCGGACTCCCCCGGCTCCTCGAGCGCTGCCGCGGCCTCGGATGGACCGAGGGAACGCAGCGGCAGCGCGCCCGCGTCCCGTTCGGCCCGGAAGGGGTGCAACAGTTCGGCGGTCAGCCGCGGCGCGCAGTCGGGGCACACGGACCCGTCCCGCACCCCGCACAGGACGCAGAGGCTGGGCAGGAGCAGCCCGGTCAGCTCACGGGAGGCAGCGGCCGCAGTCCGCACGGCGGGCCGGTGCACGGCGGCGTCGAGGAGCGCGGCGAGCCGCTGAGGGGTCTCCATCGGACCAGTCTGCTCCAGGACACCGGGCGGGGCGGCCTCACCCGGGCCCAGTGTGGACGACGCGCCCGGGAGCAGCCCGGTCGACCGGGTCCCGGCCGGTCACCGCCTACCCGGGGAAGGCCAGGTCGTGGGCCAGGGCCCCGGTCTGGGACCGCCAGGTGGAGCCGGCCAGGGTGTGCACCGCCTCGGCCGTCTCGGCATAGATCGGGTTGTCGCCGGGGCCGGTCGAGAATCCGGTCATCCCCAGCAGCGGGCGCAGGGTGACGAGCGAGCCGTCCAGGCCGATGATCTGGGCCTCCACCGAGGAGTCGCTGCTCGTGGCGGCCACCAGCAGCTTCTGGTCGGAGACCCAGTTGACGTCGCTGACGGGGACGGTCGGCTCCAGGCGGACCGGTGAGCCGAGGCCGCGGGGCACCCCTTCGGAGTCTCGGATGACACCGGCGAGGTACAGGTGGGCGGAGTCCCCCTCCCCCGCCACGATCGCCGCCCGGGTGCCGTCTCGGGAGATCCTCAGCGCCAGGACCGTGCGGTTGCCGAGCCACTCGGCGCTGATCTCCCGGGAGGCATCGGCCGAGCCGGCGGCCCGCACGGCCATGATGCGGGTGCCGTTGGCGTGGTCCACGGTCCAGATCCAGCCGGAGGAGTCGAAGCTCGGCCGGGTGAGTTCCCCGCCCTCGACCTCGAGCTGCTGGGATCCATCGGTGCCGGCGGAGACCATGCGGGTCCGATCGGCGTTGAGGAACGCGAACCGGGTGCCGTCCAGGCTCATGGCCGGGTCCAGGGGTCCGCCCTCCACCTCGACCTGCAGACCGCCCACGGGGACGGTGGCGTCGCCTTCGAAGTAGACCAGCTCCCCGTCTGCCACAGCGACCTGGGTCGACCCCACCCCGGGATTGATCTGCGCCGGTTCGAAATGGTCTGGCACCGCCCCCAGGTCCAGGGGGTTCAGGTCCACGGACATCTCCACCCCGGAGACGTTGTTGAGCCCATCCAGCGTCAGCTCGAGTTGCTGCTGCATGCGCTGCCGGCTCAAGGGGTCCGCGCTCTCGACCGTCTGCTGGGTGAGATCGACCTTGGCCTGGCCGCCACTGATCGGCACGGACGGCCTGGAGAGCTCTGAGCCGGACTGGAAGGCCGTGCGGACCGCGCCGTCCAGGTACGGGGCGGGTCCGTCCATCAGGGCGCCGACGATGTCCGCGGCCGTGCCGGAGCGATTGAGGAACCACCGCAGGTCCGGCACCGCGTAGGCGTAGGACTGGTCATAGAAGTACAGCTCGTGGGAGGCGAACAGGGCCCGGAACTGCGCCGTCTCCAGCATGCTGCCCCCGGGCACCTGCGAGATCCGCCACTGGCCGTCCACCTCCGTGAGTTCGAACCCGACGGCCTCGGAGGTGTTGGCCGGCATCCGGTTCATGATCCCCCGTTCATCCACCACCGAGTCCACCTCCATCTGGACCTCGTACTGGTTCTCCTGGGCTGAGGGCACCACGGTGGGCGCCTCGTTGTACACCAGGGTCCGGGCCTCCGGGTTCCAGGACGTGGCGGCCTCCTCGGTGAGGAATTCCCGGGCCGTGGCGTAGTCGTCCTGGATGCCGGTGCCGGCGTTCAGGAACCCGCGGATGATCTCCTCGGGGCTGGCATCCTGCGCCGGGCCGGCCGGGGTGAAGGAGTAGTTCATCTGGTTCTCGGCCCCGGGCAGCGGGTCGGAGGTCCCGACCGGCCCGCTCTGCGGCAGGTGGGCACAGCCGCTGACCAACAGCAGTCCGGCCATCAGGACAGCGCACAGGACGGCCACCGGGCCGCGGCTGCGCGGCACGCGGGCGGCACCCGCCGGATGGGAGAGCTTCATCAGGATTCGTCCTCCTCGTGCGGCGCGGCGTCCGGGGCGTCTGCGGACCCGGCGGACGCGGGGGTGTCCGGGCGCTGGCGGTACAGCGACTGCTCCTGGATCCGGTCCGGCAGCACCTCACCGGCCAGCTGCGAGGGCTCCAGGTCCTCGAGGTCGGACGGCAGCCGGCGCTGTGCCTCGGTATACGCCGGGGGCAGCTGAAGCGGTGCGTCCTCGCCCACCGCGGCGCCGCTGCTGCGCGGGATGATCAGGCGGAAGGCCGACCCGTCCCCCAGCCGGCCCCACGCGTCCAGTCGGCCGTTGTGCAGCCGGGTGTCCTCCGAGGCGATCGACAGGCCCAGCCCCGAGCCTCCCGTGGTCCGGGCCCGGGCGGGATCCGCCCGCCAGAAACGGTCGAAGACACGGGAGGCCTGTTCCTCGGACATGCCGATGCCGTGGTCACGCACCACCACCGCCACATCGGAGTCGTTCGCCCCGACGACCACGTCCACCGGGCGTCCCTCGCCGTGCTCGATGGCGTTGTTGACGAGGTTCCGGATGATGCGCTCGATGCGGCGCGGATCCACGTGTGCGCTGACCTCGGAGCCCATGGGCACCACGTACACGGCGGTGTTGGCCTTGTGTGCCAGGGGCTGCGCCGTCTGGACCACGTCGGTGGCCAGGTGCAGGATGTCCGTCTTCTCCGGGGCCATCGTGGCGGCACCGGCATCGAACCGGGTGATCTCCAGCAGGTCCGCCAGCAGGGCCTGGAACCGTTCCACCTGGTGGTAGAGCAACTCGGTGGAGCGGCGGTTGATCGCGTCGAACCCGTCGCGGGAGTCGTAGAGCACCTCGGCGGCCATCCGCACCGTGGTCAGCGGGGTGCGCAGCTCGTGTGAGACGTCCGAGACGAACCGCTGCTGCATCTGGGAGAGTTCGGCCAGCTGGGTGATCTGGTCCTGGATGTTGTCTGCCATCCGGTTGAACGAGGTCCCCAGCCGGGCCATCTCGTCCTCGCCGTGGACGGGCATGCGCACGGAGAGGTCTCCTGAGGACAGTGTCTCGGCGGCGGAGGCGGCCTGGCCCACCGGTCGGACCACTGACCGGGTGACGTAGACCGCGATCAGGGAGTTCATCATCACCAACATGGCCCCGGCCACCACGAGGACCCGCATCAGGTAGTCCAGGGTGTCCTGCACGCTGGAGAGGTCGTAGACCATGTACAGGGCGTAGATATTGCCCGGCGGGAGGGTCACCTGGGTGCCGAAGGCCAGCGCCGGGCTGGTGCCGCCGTCCTCGGCCGGCAGGGCGATGGACTGCCAGTAGGTCCCGCTGCCGCTCTGGACCGCCTGGGACAGCCCATCGGGAATGACGTCCGCAGACAGCCCGGAGCTGGACTTCGGGCCGACGAAGAGGTTCTGGGTGTCCTCGAGGGGGACCAGGACCATGTCCCGCACCACCGTGGCCCCGGTCTCGCCAGCCAACTGGTTCAGGGTGTTCGTCACCAGCAGGTCGGTGGTCTCGGAGTCATTGGTGTTCGCGTTGTTGAAGATGGACCGGGCCTGGTTCAGGCCCCGGTTGGATTCGGCCTCGACCTGGTCGAACCGGGACTGGAACAGACCCGAGGTGATCTGCTGGGTCAAGAACAGGGCCAGCACCCCGGCCGCCACCAGGGTGAGCACTGCGGTGATCGCCACCGTGCGCAGCTGCAGGGAGGCGGTCCATCGGCGCCGAACGGCCGAGAACCACCCGAGGAGCACCTCGCGGGACCGTGACCCGGCCCCCGCATCCGAGCCGGCGGCAGCGGGGTCCGCCTGCTCGGGGGCGGTGACGGTGCCCGTGGTCAACTCAGCTCTGACCGGCCTTGTAGCCGACGCCGCGGACCGTCAGCACGACCTCGGGGTTCTCCGGGTCCTTCTCCACCTTGGAGCGCAGTCGCTGGACGTGGACGTTGACCAGGCGGGTGTCGGCCTGGTGCCGGTAGCCCCAGACCTCCTCGAGGAGCATCTCCCGGGTGAAGACCTGCCAGGGCTTGCGGGCCAGCGCCACCAACAGGTCGAACTCCAGGGGCGTGAGCTGGATGGCCCCGTCCCCGCGGGTGACCTGGTGCCCGGCCACGTCGATGGTCAGGTCGGCGATCGTCAGGGTCTCCGGGGCGCGCGTCTCGCCCTCGCGCAGCCGGGCCCGGACCCGCGCCACCAGTTCGGCGGGCTTGAACGGCTTGGGGACATAGTCGTCGGCGCCGGCCTCGAGCCCGCGCACCACATCAGAGGTGTCCGACTTGGCCGTCAGCATGACGATGGGGGTGTCCGATTCGGCGCGGATCGCCTGACAGACCTCGATGCCGTCCATCCCGGGGAGCATCAGGTCCAGCAGCACCAGCTCGGGACGAGTGGACCGGAACATCTCCAGCGCCTGTGAGCCGTCCGCACAGAAGGTCGGTTCGAAGCCGTCGTTGCGCAACACGATGCCGATCATCTCCGACAGCGCCTCGTCGTCATCGACCACGAGAATTCTGGCCTTCACAGGAATGGTCCTCCCCTTCACCGAAGTTCCCGCCGGAGGGGTTCCTCCGTCCGACGCCGCCGTCCGGAGGCCCAGTGCAGACCGGCCCGTCCGGCCATCCGTTCCACCTTATCCGACAAGCAGGGATGCGGCCGATATAGTCGTGTCTGCACCTGGGCGCGCCGCGCCGGCACCGGCCGGCCCGCCCGTCCACCGCCACAGGACCGCAGGAACCTCAGGGGGATCTTCCGTTGGACCAGAACCACCCACCGCAGGACGGCAGCCGAGGCCCGTGGGAGCAGGACGGCCCCTCACCCTATGGCCCGCCGACCCAGGGCCCCTCCCCCTACGGTGCCTACGGTCAGCCGCCGGTGCAGCAGAACCCCTACGGCAGCCGGCAGCCCTATGCCGCTCCCTCCCGCCGACCCGGCATCATCCCCCTGACGCCGTTGGCCCTCGGTGACCTGCTGAGCGGATCCTTCGCCGTCATCCGGCGCAATGCGGCCGCGGTGGTGGGCACCGCGCTGATCGTCTCCCTGATCGAGATCCTCATCTCCGTCCTGGCCACCACCATGATGTTCGATGCCCTCGCCGGGATCCTGCGCCTGGAGGAGTCGGGCGGGGACCCCTTCCTCCAGGACTCGACCGTCGCCCAGACGTTCGGTGCCCTCTCCGGCTCGGTCGCCCTGCTGATGGTGGGGGCCCTGCTCGCCGGCCTCGCCGGGATCGTGGCCCAGGGCGTCCTGGCCGTGGTGGTCCTGCGTTCCGCCGCGGGACTGAAGACCTCCCTCGGCCAGGCCTGGAGGCTGACCGGCCGTCAGGTCTGGTCCCTGATCGGCCTCGGGCTGCTGTACCTGGTGGCCGCGTTCATCCTGGTCCTGGCGTTCCTCGCCGTGATCGTGGGGCTGGTGATCGCCGCGCTCAACGAGGACGGCACCCTGGCCGGGGTGATGGGGATCCTGCTGTTCGTGCTCATCGTCGCCAGCGTGTTGCTGGGGGTCTGGCTCTACGTCAAGCTCCTGCTCGCCGCCTCCGCCGCGGCCGTGGAACTGAAGTCCCCCTTCAGGGCCATGGGCCGGTCCTGGACCCTGACCCGCGGCCACTGGTGGCGGACCTTCGGCATCATCCTGCTGGTGGGGATCATCGTCGGGGTGGTGTCCTCGATCATCACCACCCCGCTGTCCATGATCGGCGGGGTCTTCACGCCCTTCACCGAGGAGGCCTCGGCGGAGGCCATGGTGGAGGGCTCCCGGATCTGGATGCTGGTCAGCGTGGCCGCCACCTCCCTGGTGAGCGCCCTGGCCACCGTCTACACCGCCTGCCTGGTGGCACTGCTCTACACCGACTACCGGATCCGCCAGGAGAGCTTCGACCTGGACCTCGCTGCCGCAGCCGACGACGCCGGGCTGAGCGACGATGCGCGGTTCAGCACCGTTCAGGATGTCCAGGCCGCCGCCGGCACGGACCGACTCGTTCCGGGCCGCCCCGCAGCGGGACCCGCCGATCACTGAGCCGGTCGGCATGGGGCGCTTGATGGGCCGGGCCGGGCCTGCTCCGGCCGCCGTATCCCCGGACGGCTGGGAACCGGACCGGGATGAGGCACGCCGCCTGCTCCAGGAGGAGTTGTCCGCCCCGGAGTATGCCGAGGCCAGGCCCAACCCGATCCTCGAATGGCTCGGTGAGGCACTGACCGCCGTGCTGGCGTGGCTCGACTCCCTCGGCGGTGCCGCCCCCTCCCTGCCCGGCTGGGTCCTGCCCCTGCTCCTCGTGGCGGTGGCCGCCGCAGTCCTCTGGCTGGTCCGCCCGCGGACCGACGCCGCAGTCCGCGCCCGCCGGGCCGCCGCCGTGTTGTCCGATCGCTCGATCAGTCCGGAGCAGTACCGGCGCACGGCCACCTCGGCCGCGGCGGCCGGACAGCACGGGGAGGCGCTCGCGGCCTGGTACCGGGCCATCGTCCGCCAGGCCGAGGTCCGCACCGTGCTGGCGGTCAAGCCCGGACGCACCGCCACCGAGGCCGCCCACGCGCTGGGTGCGGCGTTCCCCGCCGAGCGCGGCGCCCTCGAGGCCGCCGCGGACGGTTTCAATGCCGTGGTGTACGGAGAGCGGCCCGCGGACCCGGCGCAGGCGGCGTCGGCCCGCGAGCTCGACGCACGGCTGCAGCGACTGCCGCTGGCGGCGGACCGCGTGGGGACCGGCTCCGGCCCTCAGGACGGCGTGGTGGCCCCCCGATGAGCAGCTCACCCTCCACTGCCGATCCTTCCACCCCCGGCACCTCCGCCGCACCGGCCGTCGCCACCACCGGCCAGGCCCTGGCGCGCTGGTGGCGGAAGGCCTGGATCTGGTTCGTGCTGGCCGTCCTGCTGCTGCTCGTGGCGTTGCCCACGATCCTCCGGCAGACCCCCGACGACCGACCGCTCTCCCCGGAGTCGGCCGCCCCGCAGGGCGCCCTGGCCGTCGTCCGGGTCCTGCAGGACCACGGCATCGCGGTGCATCCGGCCGACTCGCTCGGCGAGGCGGTGGCCCTGGCCGGTGAGTATCCCGCGGCTCCCGTGCTGTTCCACGATGCCGCCGACCACCTGCCCGCGACCGGACTGGACGAGCTCGCCGCAACGGTCGAGGCGGACCGCCGCGTCCTGGTCGAACCCGACTTCGAGGTCCTGCAGCGGCTCGCCCCCTCGGTCTCCCAGGCGGGACAGGTGCCCGACGGCGACCGGCTGGCCTCCGGGGACGGGTGCCGGCTGGCGATGGGGCGCGAGGCGCAGTCCGTCCCCGCCGCGGGCCGCGCCTATCGTGCGGCCGACGCCGAGGCCTGCTTCCCGGTCCCGGGCACCGGGTCCGGGGCCAGCGGGCCGGCCCACACCGTGCTTCAGACCACCGACGGGACCGTGGTCCTCGGCAACCAGGGGATCTTCGCCAACGCCTCCGCCGGCACGGGGGGCCACCCCGTGCTGTCCCTGTGGTCGCTGGGCAGGACCGCGGACGTGGTCTGGTATCTGCCGGGTCTTCAGGACGTCGCGGTGGACCCGGGCCCGCCGTCCACGGATCAGCTGCTGCCGGACTGGGTCCGCCCGGCCGGGATCTGGCTGATCGTCTGCCTGGCGGTGCTCATGCTGTGGCGGGGCCGCCGCCACGGGCCGCTGGCCGTGGAGCCGCTCCCCGTGGTGGTACCCGCCTCCGAGACCGCGATCGGCCGGGCCCGCCTCTACGAGCGCTTCGGCCACCACGGCGCCGCGGCACGGTCGCTGCGTTCGGCCACCCTCGTGCGGCTCTCCCGCGCCCTGAGACTGGGCCACGGTGCCTCCGTGCAGGCGGTCGTTTCCGCGGCGGCACGCGTCACCGGCCGCGATCCCTCCCGGGTGGCCGCCGATCTGGACGTGGCGCAGGTGGGCACCTCCCGCGAGCTCGTGGCCGCCGGCCGGGCGCTGCAGGAGCTGGAGGAGGCCGTGCGGACGGCCCTGACCACCGATCCGCCGCCGCCCGGCCCGAGAACCCCAGACCCCGATGGAAGGACACCATGACCATTCCGAACCCCGAGTCCCAGCCGGGCCAGCCGGGCCAGGCGGGCCAGCCGGGCCAGCCGGGCCAGCCGGGCCGGCCGTCCCCCACAGACGAGGACCTGCGCCGCACCTTCGGCGCGGTGCGCGAGGAAGTGGCCCGCGCCGTCGTCGGGCAGCAGCCGGCCGTCACGGGACTGCTGATCGGGCTGCTCTGCAACGGCCACGTCCTGCTGGAGGGCGTGCCCGGGGTGGCCAAGACCCTGCTGGTGCGTTCCCTGTCCGCCGCGCTGGACCTGAAGACCCACCGCGTCCAGTTCACCCCGGACCTGATGCCCGGTGATGTGACCGGCTCGCTCGTCTATGACACGAAGACCGGCGAGTTCGAGTTCCGCGAGGGGCCCGTCTTCACCCACCTGATGCTGGCGGACGAGATCAACCGCACCCCGCCGAAGACGCAGGCCGCCCTGCTGGAGGCCATGGCCGAGGGCCAGGTCTCGGTGGACGGTCTCTCGCGGCGGCTGCCGGATCCGTTCATGGTGGCCGCCACCCAGAACCCGGTGGAGTACGAGGGGACCTATCCGCTGCCCGAGGCGCAGCTGGACCGCTTCCTGCTGAAGGTCACCCTCGAGCTGCCCGAACGCGAGGACGAGGTCGAGATCCTGCGCCGCCACGCGGCCGGGTTCTCGGCCTCGGACCTGGCCTCGGCCGGTGTCACCGCCGTGGCCGACGCCGCGACGATCCAGGCGGCCCGCGCCGCCGTCGGGAGGGTCCAGTCCGGCCCCGAGGTGCTGGGCTACATCACGGACCTGGCGCGGGCGAGCAGGCTCTCCCCCTCCTTCCAACTGGGTGTCTCGCCCCGCGGGTCCACCGCCCTGCTGCAGACCGCCAAGGCGTGGGCGTGGCTGAACGGCCGCGACTACACCACCCCGGACGACGTCCAGGCGATGGCCCTGCCCTGCCTGCGGCACCGGGTCTCGCTGCGGCCCGAGGCCGAGCTGGACGGCGTCAGCACGGACCAGGTGCTCTCCGGGCTGCTCGCCACCGTCCCGGTCCCCCGCTGATCGGCGCGTGCTGATGGTGTTCTCCGGCCGGTTCCTGATCTTGGCCCTGGTCTGCCTGCTCCCGGTCCTGGTGCGCCCCGGGACGGACACGATCCTGTGGTGCCTGTTGGCCCTGGCCCTGGTGGCGGCCGCCGATCTGCTGCTCGCCGCCTCACCGCGCACCCTGGGACTCGAGCGGGAGCTGCCGGCCTCCTCCCGCCTGGACGAGCACGTGGACAACGCGCTGCTGGTGACCAACCGGGGCCGGCGCCGGCTCCGCGGTTCGGTGCGGGACGCCTGGCAGCCCTCGGCCGGGCAGACGGTTCCCCCCTCGTCGCCGCCCCCCTCGTCGCCACCCCGCGCGGATGCGGCGGTGGCCCTGGACGTGCCGGCCGGGGAACGACGCCGGACGCTCACCCACCTGGTGCCGCGCCGCCGGGGCACGCTGCGCACCCCCTCGGCCACCGTGCGCTCCTGGGGCCCGCTCCGGGTGGCCGGGCGGCAGCTCACGATCCCCGCCCCCGGTCAGATCAGCATCCTGCCGCCGTTCCGCTCCCGCCGGCATCTGCCCTCACGGCTGGCCCGGCTGCGGGAGATGGACGGGCGCTCGGCCGTGCAGCACCGCGGGGCCGGCACCGAGTTCGACTCCCTGCGCGACTACGTGCGGGGGGACGACGTGCGCTCCATCGACTGGCGGGCCACCGCCCGCCGGCAGGACGTGGTGGTCCGGACCTGGCGGCCCGAACGGGATCGGCGCGTGGTGATCGTCCTGGACACCTCCCGCACCGCGGCGGCCCGCGTGGACGACGAGCCCAAGCTGGACACCGGGATCGAGGCCGCCCTCCTGCTGGCCGCGCTGGCCTCCGCCGGCGGGGACCGGGTGGAGCTGATCGCCTTCGACCGCCGGGTGCGGGCCCGCGCCTCGTCCACCCAGAAGGGCAACCTGCTGCACCGGATGGTCACGGCCCTGGCCCCCGTGCAGCCGACGCTGCTCTCCGCGGACTGGTCCAGCATCCCGGTGGAGGTGGCCGCGGTCTCCCGGCAGCGCTCCCTCGTGGTCCTGCTGACCGACCTGGACGCCTCCTCGTTGCAGGAGGGGCTGCTGCCGGTGCTACCGGCCCTGACGGCCCGCCATCAGGTGGTGGTCGCCTCCGTGGCCGACCCGCAACTGGCCCAGATGGCCCGGGTCCGGGACGACGCCGAGACCACCTTCCGCGCGGCGGCCGCCGAACGCGCGGGGCTGGAGCGCCGGGCCGCCGCCCGCGAGCTGGAGATGCTCGGCGTGGAGGTGGTCGACGAGGCCCCGCACGTCCTGCCGCCCGCCCTCGCGGACACCTACCTGCGGCTCAAGGCCGCCGGCCGCCTCTGACGGCGCTGACGGCACTGACGGCACTGACGGCTCCCCCTCCGGGTCAGGAGAGGCCGCCGTCCTGACGGATCCGGTCCAGTTCCTCGGCGGCGGCCACCGTGCCGTCCACGGTCCGGTTGGCCTGGACGCGGGTGCCGCCGGACAGGTCCGGGGCGGCCAGGAGGAGCTGGCCGAGCCGTGCCGGGTCCAGCCCCAGCTGTTCCCAGGTCCGGGCGAGCCCGACGGCGGCGCCCCGGTAGGGCCGTTCCGCCGCGGTCCCAGCGGTCCCGGGAGTCACGGCGGTGCCGGTGATGTCGGGGGGCGGCAGCCGGACGGCCACATGGCGCCCCACCTCAGTCCACCCGGCCACCAACTCCCACCGTGCGGAATCCGAGCCCGAACCCTCGAGCGGTGCCAGCGGCAGGGCCAACGCGGTCATCAGCCGGTCCTCGGCTCCTTCGGCGCGCGCAGGAAGCGCCTCGGAGGCCAGCAGCGCCAGGTCCGCCCAGGCCCAGTCCGCCCCGGCCCCGCGCCGACCGGGGGCCAGGATCAGACCGGTGGCGCCGGCGTCGAGCACGGATTCCAGGACCAGCGTCCAGGCGGACCGGGCCTCCGAGCGGGGAATGGAGCGCACGGTGCGGTAGCCGCTCGCCGTGGGCAGCGCCCCGGAGAGGACGGCGGCGGCGCGCGGCTCGTCCAGCACCACGGTCAGCCGTCCGGCGCCGGTCTGCGAGCGCAGCGCCTTGACGTGGGAGGCCAGGCCCGCAGCCAGCGACTGGGCCACGTCCCTGCGGGCCCCGTGGTCGGAGAGCGAGCGTTCCCCGCCGGGCAGCCAGAGATCGGCGGCGAGGGTCATCGGCCCGGTGACCCGCAGGAGGAGGTCGTCCAGCGACAGACCGGACTCCCCCGCCACATCGGTCAGGGCATGGCGGTCGGAACTCAGCGCGGAGACGGCCCGGCGGTGGTCCAGCCCGGCTTCGGGCACGAGCCGCCAGCCGTGCGGCTGGAGGTCCACGGCGAGTCCGTCCAACAGCGCTGCCGTGCGGCCGATCGGATCGGATCCGGGGCCCCGGGCCGGCAGCTCAGGCAGCACCGGCAGGTGCGGGGACCCCAGGACGCCCAGCAGGTCCCCGGCGGCGATCACCGGATCGGCTCCCGGCCAGTCCCCCAGCAGGGTGGCCCGGACCGAGGCGGGCTCCGTCCGGCTCAACGGGACTCGGCCGCGATGGCGCGGTGGTGCTGGATGACCTCGGAGACGATGAAGTTCAGGAACTTCTCCGCGAAGGCCGGGTCCAGGTCGGCGTCCTCCGCGAGCCGGCGCAGGCGCTGGATCTGGGCGGCCTCCCGGCTCGGGTCCGAGGGCGGCAGCTCGTGCTCGGCCTTGAGCCGTCCGACCCGCTGGGTGCACTTGAAGCGTTCGGCCAGCAGGTAGACGAGTGTGGCGTCGAAGTTGTCGATGCTGCCGCGGATCGCGAACAGCTCCTCGAGCACGGCAGGATCGGCGGTGCCCTGGAGGGACGAGGCGTGCGGATCGTAGTCGGGGCCCGGTCGCTGGCCGGCCTCGGCGGCGTGCTCTGTCATCCCCCTAGCCTACGGTCCGACCGAGGCGTGCGGCGTTGATTGCGGCGTCGATCGTGGACTGGCCGAGCACTCGGCTGCCCTGGTAGAGCACGGCGGTCTGACCGGGGGCGACCCCGGTGAGGGGCTCGTGGAGCTCGATGACCCAGGTGGCACCGCCAGATCCCTCGTCACCCTCCACCCGGGCGCGCGCCGGGACCGGGTCTCCGTGGGCGCGGACCTGCAGGTGGCAGTCGAACCAGTCGCCGGTGGCCTCCTCGGCCAGCGGGGCGCCCGCCCAGGAGGGCCGGATGCCGGTGACCCGGTCCACGGCGAGCATCTCCTTGGACCCGACCACCACGGTGTTGTCCTTGGGACGGACCTCGAGGACGAAGCGGGGCCGGCCGTCCGCGGCGGGCCGGCCGATGCTGAGGCCCTTGCGCTGGCCCACCGTGAAGGCCTGGGCCCCGGGGTGGGAGCCCAGGCGCCGGCCCTCCGTGTCCAGGATGTCCCCCTCGGTCATCTCGATGCGCTCGTTCAGCCAGCCGCGGGTGTCCCCATCCGGGATGAAGCAGATGTCATGGGAGTCCGGCTTCGCGGCCACGGAGAGTCCGCGCTCGGCTGCCTCGGCCCGGACCAGGTCCTTGGAGGGGGTGTCCGCGAGCGGGAACATCGAGTGCTCGAGCTGCTGCGCGGTCAGCACGCCGAGCACATAGGACTGGTCCTTGGCCCAGTCGGCGGCGCGGTGCAGCTCCAGGGTGCCGGCCCCGGTGCGGAGGACCTTGGCGTAGTGGCCGGTGCAGACGGCGTCGAACCCCAGGGCGAGGGCCTTCTCCAGCAGGGCGGCGAACTTGATGCGCTCGTTGCAACGCATGCAGGGGTTCGGGGTGCGGCCGGCGGCGTACTCCGCCACGAAATCGTCCACCACGTCTTCCTTGAAGCGCTCGGAGAAGTCCCACGTGTAGAAGGGGATGCCGAGTTTCTCGCAGGCGCGCCACGCGTCGCTGGAGTCCTCGATGGTGCAGCAGCCGCGGGAGCCGGTGCGCAAGGTCCCGGGCATCCGGGACAGGGCCAGGTGCACCCCGACCACCTCGTGGCCGGCGTCCACCGCGCGTGCTGCGGCGACGGCGGAATCGACTCCCCCGCTCATGGCGGCCAGGACCTTCATACGCTGAGGTCTCCCTTCGGTGTGCTGCTGTTCGGTGTGCGGATCGGTGTGCGGTTCGCCGTGCTGTTGGCGGTCTGGATCGTGGAGGTGTGCCCGGCCATGCCGGCCCGGCGCGCGGAGGCATGGACCGCCGGCAGCGCGGTCAACACCTGCTCAACGTCGGCGGCCGTGGATGTATGCCCGAGGCTGAACCGCTGCACGGACCGGGCGGCCTCCTCGTCCACGCCGAGGGCCAGCAGCACGTGGGACGGTCGCGGCACCCCGGCCGAGCAGGCGGATCCCGTGGAGGCCTCGACCCCCACCATGTCCAGGCCGAACAGGATCGAGTCTCCCTCGCAGCCGGGGAAGATGAAGTGGACGTTGCCCGGGGACCGCCGGGTGCCGGCCGGCAGCTTATCGCCCGTGTCTGGGTCGAGGTCCTCGGGTCCGGTGAGCCGGGCCTCGGGAATCAACTCCCGGACACCCTCGATGAGCCGGTCCCGCAGGGCGCCGAGGCGTTCCCGCTCCCCGTCCAGGTGGTCCCGGGCCTGGGCGGCGGCGGCCGCGAAGGCCTCGATGAGGGCCGCCGGGATGGTGCCGGAGCGGATGTCGCGTTCCTGCCCGCCCCCGTGTTGCACCGGGGTCAAGGTGGCGTCACGGCGCACCAGCAGGGCGCCGACCCCCACCGGCGCTCCGATCTTGTGGCCCGTGACGGCCATCGTGGTCGCACCGGAGGCTGCGAAGTCCACGGGCACGGCACCGAGGGCCTGCACGGCGTCGGTGTGGAAGGGGACCTCGTGCTCGGCGGCGATCTCCGCGGCCTCGGCGATGGGCTGGACGGTGCCGATCTCGTTGTTGACCCACATCAGGGTGGCCACGGCGATGGTCTCCGGGTCCCGGGAGAGGGCCTCGCGCCAGGCGTCCAGGTCCACCATGCCGTCCGCGTGGACCGGGACGAAGTCCAGTCGGGCCCCCTCGTGGGTCTCCAGCCAGGTGGCCGTGTCCAGGATGGCGTGGTGCTCCTGCCCGGTGAGCACGATCCGGTGGCGCTGCCTGGCGCCCCCGTCACGTCCTGCCGTCCGGGCGGCGTCCCGGCGGGCCCAGTACAGGCCTTTGAGGGCCAGGTTGTCCGACTCGGTGCCCCCGGAGGTGAAGACGACCTCGCTCGGGTGGGCCCCCACGGCCGCGGCGAGCGCGTCCCGGGCGGTCTCCACGCGCAGCTTGGCGGCGCGGCCCGACTGGTGCAGGGACGACTGGTTCCCCAGGGTCAGCGAGCCGGAGGTGAAGGCCTCCAGGGCCACCGGGCGGATGGCCGTGGTGGCGGCATGGTCCAGGTAGACACGGGTCCGGGAGGCGGAAGTGCTCATACCTCCAGTGTAGAAGCCATCTACCGCCCAGCCTCATGCCTCCCCATCGTCCAACACCGCCAGCATCCCGTCGGCCGCGGTCACCGTGGCCGGCAGCCGCCCCAGGGGCTCGCCGTCGCCGAACACGACGGCACCGTGCTCCGCCGCCCCACGACCGGCGGCCTCCGGACCAGGTGGCGAGGCCGGCTCCACCCCTTCGATCCGCACCGACCGCGCCGGCCGGATGGTGACCTCGGGGATGCCCGTGTGCCGGCCGGAGAAGACCCGGGGGAACACCCGCAGGAACCGCACGGGGTTCAGGGGCGGGACGTGGAAGGCCTCCAGGATGCCGTCGTCCACGCGGGTGCCGGGGGTGACCTCCATCCCACCGCCGATGAACCGGCCGTTCATGATGCACAGCACGAACGCCGGTCCGTCCAGCGCCGGCTCACCGTCCACCACGACCCGCAGCACGGCCGGGCGGTACCGCATCAGCTCCGTCAGCACGGCGACCACGTACCTCAGGCCGCCGCGGGGCCACCGGAGACGGTTGGCGGTGGCGTTGACGGCGGCGTCGAAGGCCACGTTCACCCCGGAGACCGCATACCGGACCACGGTCGCCCCGGGGCCCGCGACCCCCTGACCCAGTGGCCGCAGCTCCACCCGAGCCAGGTCGACGCTGCGCGGCGGGTGGCCCAGCGAGCGCAGGATCCGTCCGGTGGACTCGCGTACCCCCGACTCGGCCCAGCCCCAGGACCGTACCGTGTCGTTGCCCGTCCCGGCCGGGACCACACCCAGCGGGATCCCCGTGCCGGCCAGCACGTTGGCGGTGACGTGCACCATCCCGTCGCCGCCCACGACCACCACGGCATCGGGCCCGCGGCCGGGCCGGTGACGCAACCGCTCGGTGAGGGCCGCGGCGTAGCGTGCGGCCGCCGGGGTGCCGTCGTCACCGGGCACCCGCAGGGTCTCGACGTCGGCCCCGCCACTGCGCAGGCGGGCGGCGGCCTCGGAGCCGGCACCGACCCCCCGGCCGGCCCCGGAGCCGGGGTTGATGCACAGCAGCAGCCGGGGTCGGCCGGATCCCGGGTGGATCATGCGGCGGGGTCCCGGTGGTTGACGGTGTCCGCGAACACCGTGAGGTCCGTGTCCGGCCGGACCGCGACGGCCTCGAGCCCCGGGTGGGTGCAGATCGCCCGGATGAGGTCCGCGGATCCGGCCACCAGGGTGGAGTCGACGTCGATCTCGCTGGCGAGCGCCCAGGCACGGTCCCGCGGCCAGGCGAGGTTCGGGGACTGGTACTCGGTGCGGTCCCCCGCGTCGAAGGCCGGGTGCACCGCGCGAGGCCACTCGGGCCGCCGGAGCCGCGTGCCGTCGTCGGCCACCAGCAGGTACTCCCGGAGGCCGCCGCCCTCGTCCAGCAGGCCGGTGCCGCGGCGCAACGTCCGGGTGGTCGCCGGGCCGAAGGCCGGCGGCATGGGCAGTGAGGAGTGCCTGCCGCCGGTGGCCTCCCTCACGCCCGGGCCGAACAGGGCGCTGCCGCCGTCCATCCAGCCGAGTCCCGGCCACAGCCCCAGGACCACCTCCCGCGGCGTCCGGGTGTGGTGCAGGAGCACCTCGGCGAGGTCGGACATCGCCGGCAGGACCAACGCACCGATCGCCGGCGGGCCGTACTCCAGGGCCGGGTCCCGGGGGGAGAGCGATCTCTCCTCCACGCCCACCCGGGCCAGGTCCGCCCACTGCGCGGCCGCGTGGAGCTCGGTCCCGTGGTCCGCGGCCACGTGCCGCCAGGTCGTGGTGCCGTAGGCGTGGAGCGTCCCGGTCGCGGCGGACGGCTCGTTCCGGAAGTCCGCGTGGTCCTCCGGCACGAGGGCCTCGTCGCGCCGCCCCTTGGCGTCGGCCCCCTCCCAGTCGCGGTGGTGCCAGGGCACGGGGTGGAAGATCCGGGCGATGGCCTCGTAGGGCGCCGGGTCTCCCACGGGCACGGTCGAGGCCACGTGCCCGATCCGGGCCCCGGCCTCCAGCATCCCGGCCACCCACGCGCCCTCGGACGGGTCGATGAGCTGGAGTTCCGGGGCGTCCGGCTGGGGTCGGGGTCTGCGTCGCATGTCACTCATGGTGCCATCACGGACCCCGCACTCCGCGGGAGCGTGGACGGCCGTTCCACCCCGCCCGGCGGTTCCTGCCAGAATGTCTGGAGGCGGACACGTGGTCCGCCGGCCGCATCCACCCGAGGAGTCCGCCACCGATGCCCCTGGTCGAGCCGGAGTTCAAGCACCCGGTCCAGCGCTTCGCGCACCGCACGGTGGACTTCCGCTCGCGCATCCTGGTGATGGCCGTGGTCAACCGCACGCCGGATTCCTTCTACGACGACGGCGCCACGTTCGCCCTGCACGCCGCCGTGGGTGCCGCCCGGCAGGCCGCCGAGGACGGCGCGGACTGGGTCGACGTCGGCGGGGTCCCCTTCTCCCCCGGCCCCGAGCTGCCGGCCCCCGAGGAGGCCGAGCGGGTGGTCCCGGTCATCGCCGCGCTGCGCGCCGGCGGCGGCCCGGCCGCCACCGCCATCCTCTCGGCGGACACGTTCCAGCCGCTGGTGGCCGAACGAGCCATCGCCGCCGGCGCCGACGTCATCAACGACACCTCCGGACTGCACCACCCGGATCTGGGCCGCGTGGTGGCCGCCGGCGGGGCCCACCTGGTCATCACCCACTCCCTGGCCACCCCACGCACCCCGGTGCCGTCCCCCCACTACGCGGATGTGGTCACCGAGGTCCGCGAGCACCTGATGCGGCGGATCGAGCTCGCGCTGTCCCTCGGGGTCCCGGAGGAGCGGATCATCGTGGATCCCGGCCACGACCTGAACAAGAACACCCTGCACTCCCTGGAGATCACCCGCCGCTTCGAGGCCTTCGCCACCCTCGGCTTCCCGGCGCTGGCGGCGGTGTCCAACAAGGACTTCATCGGCGAGACCCTGGACCAGCACAAGTCCGCCCGCCTGGCCGGTTCCCTGGCGGCGGCGCAGGTCTGCGTGCTGAACGGGGCCCGGATCCTGCGCATGCACCAGGTGGGTCCGGCCGTCTCGGCCGTCCGGATGACGGAGGCCGTCTTCGGCTGGCGCCAGCCCGCGAGGCTGGAGCACAACATGCAGGCCGGCAACCGCCCGGCCGACCGCACCGCCGGTCCCGGCGACGGCGCCCGCTGGGGCGCCGGGCCCACCCCGACCACCGAAAGGGCCGCCCGATGAGAGCACTGATGCATCCCTACCCCTCCGGGCTTCCGAGCCCGGGCTCGGCGGCGGAGCTCACGGATGATGAGCTGGTCGCGTTCTACGCCCCGCCGGTGGACGCCGCTGAGCGGCCCTGGGTGCGGTTCAACTTCGTCAGCTCCGCCGACGGGGCCGCCACCCTGGACGGGCTCTCCGGGGGGCTCGGCACCGCGGCGGACCGGCGCCTGTTCGCCCTGCTCCGCCGGCCGGCCGACGTCCTCCTCGTCGGCGCCGGGACCATCCGCACCGAGGGGTACGCGGGCGAGCTCGTCTCCGCCGAGGACCGTGCCTGGCGCGAGGCCCGCGGCCTGCCGGGGCACCCGGCACTGGCCGTCGTCAGCGGCTCGCTCGACCTGGACCCGGACGGCGGGTTCCTCAGGACCGCCCCGGTCCGTCCCCTGATCCTCACCACCACCGGGGCCGACGCCGGCCGGCGGCGCGCGCTCGAGGAGGTCGCCGACGTGGTGGACTGCGGCGGGCACCGGGCCGAACCGGCCCGGATGCGCGCCGAGCTGGCCGCGCGGGGCCACCGGCTGGTGCACTCCGAGGGAGGCCCGTCCCTGTTCGGCTCGTTCGCGGCGGCGGGGCAGGCCGACGAGCTGTGCCTGTCCCTGTCCCCGCTGGCGGCCGGCCCCACGGGACGCCGCATCATCGGGGGGCCGGAGCCGGCGGAGGCCTCCCGGCTGGAGCTCGTGGGCCTGCTCGAGGAGGCCGGCGCGCTCTTCCTGCGGTACCGGTTCCCGCATGTCAGCCCCCGGGGCGTCTCCGCCGCGGACGGAGGCCCCACCCCGTGAGCCCCGCAGATTTCGGCGGACGCTCCGCCTACGAGGTCCTCGGCGTGTCCTTCGACGCGGACACCACCCAGCTCAAGGCCGCCTGGCGCCGGGCCGCCCGCCGCACCCACCCGGACTACGGTGGGGATGTCGCCGAGTTCCGGCTGGTCAGCTACGCGTGGGAGCTCGTGGGCGATCCCGGCTCGCGCCGCGAGTATGACCGCGGTTTCAGCGCCGCCGGTGCCCGGCGTTCCGGGACGGGCCGGCCGACGGGCGGGCCGGCGTCGGGCCCTTCCGCCCCGCGCCCCTCCGCGCGCACCCGCCGCACCGGCAGCCGCACCACCGGTGGTGCCGGCGGCCGGACGCCGAGCGGCCCCGGGACCATCACCTACGTGCCGTCGTTGGATGACGAGATGGTCTTGGACCTGGCCCGCAGCTCGCAGCAGATCCACGGCGCACCGCGCAAGCGCGGCATCCTGCCGGCCGGACACCGCCTGGTCCGGGAGGCCCGCACCATCCGGACGATCCAGACGCAGGTGCTGGCCTCCCTGCCGGCCACCCGCCTCGTCAACGGCCTGCACCTGACCTTCGGACGGCTGAACTCCGGGGCCATCGACCACGTGCTGCTGTGCGGTGACCGGCTGGCGATCATCGGGTCCATCCAGGTCCCGGACGGGGTCTACCGCTGGGACGGAGCTGACCTGTGGAAGGGTGACCGCCGGGTCTCCCCTCCCTCCCTGGCCCCCGCCATGGTGGCCCTGCAACGCGCCTTCCCCGATTGCACGATCGGCGGGTTCGTCCTGGTCCTGGGCCCGGACGACAACCCGCACGCCCCCGTGATCCAGCTCGACCGCACCCGCTCGGTGCTGGACTCCGAGGCAGGATTCCTGACCGACCCGCCCGCCCATCCCCTGCAGTTCGGCCGCGACGTCAAGATGTTCCTCGGCACCGGATCCCGCTCGGCCACGGTGGACCGGCGCCTGCTGGCCCGGCTGCTCGGCGCCATGTACTGAGCCGCGGAACTACCATGGTCGGGTGTCTTCCGCCCTCCCTGCCCCCGGTGCCCCCCGCCACGACGCCGGCTCGCCCGCCTTCCCGGACAACCCGCACCGCGGTGCCCCGCGGTCTCCCGCGCCCGGGTCCCCCGGCTTCCGCCTCCTGCTGCACTCCCCGGAGATCCCCGGCAACACGGGCAACATCATCCGGCTGGCCGCCATCACCGGCGCCGAGCTGCACCTCGTGGAACCGATCGGGTTCGACTTCTCGGACGCCAAGCTGCGCCGTGCGGGCCTGGACTACCACGACCTCGCCGTCATGACGGTGCACGCCGACCTGGAGGCGGCCTTGGCGGCCCTGCTACCGGCCCGGGTGTTCGCCTTCACCTCGGGCGGCGAGACCGTGTTCACGGAGGTGGACTACGCCCCCGGCGACGTGCTGATGTTCGGCCGCGAATCCACCGGCCTGCCCCAGGAGGTCCTGACCGACCCCCGCATCACCGGGCGCGTCCGGCTGCCCATGCAGCCCTCGCGCCGGTCCCTGAACCTGGCGAACTCCGCCTCGATCGCCCTCTATGAGGCCTGGCGCCAGCACGGATTCGCCGGCGGGGGCTGAGGACCCCGCCACACGTCCACGCCTCACCGCCCGCGGGTTGCAGTGCGGTCACGCTCCGCGTGGCGGCAGGGTGCCGGGGTGTGGCGTTCCTATGCTGGGACCACCATGGAAAAGAATGTCCCCGGTCTCTCCGATCGCACTCCGGCCCCGGACGACGGGTCTGAACCGTCCACGGGCGCGCCCGCTGCGTCGGCCCCGACGGCATCACCGTCGGCAACCTCCCCGTCGGCTGCGGCCCTCGGACTGCCCGGCCTCGACGACCTGCTGCGGCTGGCCGGGGAGGGCGACCAGGCCTCCTTCTCCGCGTTCTATGACGCCACGGCGCCGTGGGTCTACGGCATGGCCTCCGCACTCTTCGCCTCCGAGGCGGACGCCGCGGAGGCCACCGTCCTGACCTTCGTCCGGGCCTGGGACGAGGCCCCGTTCGAGCGGTTCGACGAGGACTCCGCCACGGTACGGCACCGTTCCGTGCTGTGCTGGCTCGAGATCCTGGCCCACGACACGATGACGCGACTGGTGCGGGAGGATGCGCTGCCGGGGTTCGGCCAGGGGCTGCTGCCGGAGAACGCCGGAGCCTCCGAGGGCGGCCACCGCGAGCCCACCACCGTGCTCGCGATCCTGACGCCGGCCCAGTTCGAGGCCCTGGACCTGGCCTGGGCCGGCGGACGCACCTACCGCCAGGTGGCCGAGGAGCTCGGCGTGGCCGTCCCCACCGTGAAGTCGCGCCTGCGGGACGCGGTCCAGCGGATCTCCGCGCGCTACCAGGAGAAGTTCCTCGGGCGCTCCGGCAGTGCGGACCCGGTCATGCAGCGCGCCGTCACCCCGGAGATCGCCGCCCGGACGGGCACCACCCGGAACTTCACCCTGAACCTGAGCCAGGACCTGGAGAACGGACTGGGCAAGGAGTGGGCGGACCTCGTGGCCCTGGACGCCGTCACCGGCACCGAGCGCGAGGAGCTCGACCGGTTCCTGGCCCGTCAGGGGCCCGAGTTCACCACCCTGTGGCGCGCCCGGATCGAGGCCGCCCGCCGCACCGTGACGTGGGCCTTCCGCGGCCTGGCGACGGAGCCGCCGTCGGAGCTGCTGGACGAGGTGCTGCACCGCCTGCCGGCCCAGGACGTGGGCATGGGACTCGTGGACGGGCTGGGACCCTCCGTCGAAGACGAGGACGAGGCACCGCGGCGACCCGTGAAGAAGTGGATGCTCGTGGTGGCCGGCCTGGCGGTGCTCGCCCTGGGTTTGTGGACCGTGGTGCGGCTGATCATGGGACCGAACATCGTGGCCGAGGTCAACAAGGCCGAGGACTCCTTCACCACCCAACAGGTCTCGCTCACCGAGGGCGGTTCGATGCAGGGCCACGTGTCCAAGGAGTCCGGCATGGCCTACGTGACCTTTGCCGGCCTGCCGGACCCCGGCGAGGGCAACGTCTTCCAGGTCTGGTTGTTCCCCACCGACGGCTCGGCGCCTCACAGCCTGGGCACCTACACCCTGGAGGACCTCCAGGACCCGGTCACCTTCCGCGGCGTCGACCGTTTCCGGGACCTCATCCTCACCATCGAGCCCGAGGGCGGCTCCGAGACCCCGACGACGGCCCCGCTCGGCAGCGTGGACCTGGTCCACCAGGTGACGCAGGGTCCGATCTACGGCGGCCACCCCAACAACACCCCGACGCCGTCCCCGGACGAGGACTAGAAGCCAGAAGCTAAAAGCCGCTGATGGTGGTGGCGTCGTTGACGCCGACCAGGTGGAAGGTCTCCACGAACCTCCGCGGTGCGTCCGGCCCGCCCGCTGCGACCACGGACTCCTCGGGTCCGTGTGCGGTGGCCCAGTCCCGGTGGAGCTGCTCCATGCCGTCCAGGACGAACGTCTCCATCCGCTGCACATCGGGATGCTGCGAGGCGTGGAACCGCAGGGCCGCCAGCTTGTCCTGCTCATACCCGGTCACGTCCACGGCCAGGTTGGACCGCTCCGCGGGGTGGCAGTACACCACGAGCCACTTCAGGTGGAACGCCTCCAGCCCGCGGGCTGCGAGCTCCGGATAGGCGAAGGGGTTCTCGACCGCCGGGTAGCTGGCCCGGACGACGGCCTCCCCGGCGGCCAGGTGATCGGGATGGGAGCGCTGCAGACGGCTCCAGTCCCGCTCCGGGGACATGGTGAAGACCGCGTCCGGACGGTGCCGGCGCATCGCCTCCACCACCTTGGCCTGCACCGCGTGGGACGGCTCGAGGTAGCCGTCCCGCTCCCCCAGGTATTCCACGTCCCGCACCCCCAGGTGCGCAGCGGCCTCGCGCTGCTCGCGGTGCCGGCGCTCGGTCATGGTGTGCTGGTTCTCGGCCTCGAAGCCGCCGGCGTCACCATCCGTCATGACCACGTAGGTGACCTCGACGCCGGCCCGGGTCAGCCCCGCCACCGTGGCGGCCGCGCCGAAGTCCAGGTCGTCCGGGTGGGCGCCGAAGGCCAGGACCTTCGTCCATCCGTAGTCGGTGGCCAGCTCCGCGGGGGTCTTCAAGGGCATCATGTCCTCCATGGTGCCCTGTGCCGCTACCCCCGGTCGGCATCCGAGACGAAGGTGACGTCCGCGGACTGCTCCTGGCCGTCCCGGGTGAAGTGCACGGTGGCCGTGTCGCCCTCCGGGTACTCGCGCACCACGGCGGTCAGGGACTGGCTGTCGGCGACCGGGCGGTCACCGACCCCGGTGATGATGTCCCCCTCCTGCAGGCCCGCCTCGGCCGCCGGGGTGTCGGGGACCACCTCGACCACCCGGGCCCCGGCGCTGAATCCGCCGGAGGACATCGCCGCCGGATCGCCGGTGCCGCTGGCCTCGGCCCGGGGCTCGGCGCCGGCCGGCGTGGCGGGCTGCGGGGTGACGGAGACCCCGAGGAAGCCGTGGGTGGCCTCACCGTCCTCGATGAGGTCCTGGGCCACCCGCTGGGCGTGGTCGATCGGGATGGAGAAGCCCACGCCGATGTTGCCGGACGTGTCCGAGGAGGAGCCGGCCGCGGAGGCGATGGCCACGTTGATGCCGATCAACCGGCCCTGGGAGTCCACCAGGGCGCCACCGGAGTTGCCCGGGTTGATGGCCGCATCGGTCTGGATGACGTTGATGTAGATCGACCCCTGGGACTGCGTCTGCTGCTCCGGTGCCGGGAAGCCGGGGATCTCGAACTCGGGCGCGCCGCCGCCACCGCCCTCGCCGCTGTCCTCCGGCACGGCCGAGGAAGCCACGGAGATGGTGCGGTTCAGCTTGGAGACGATCCCGTCCGTCACGGTGCCGGACAGGCCCAGGGGGGCGCCGATCGCGATGGCCGAGTCGCCGACGTTGAGCTCGGAGGAGTCCCCGGTCTCGATCGGGGTGAGCCCCTCGGCCTCGACCTTGATGACGGCGAGGTCCGATTCCGGGTCCGTGCCCACCACGGTGGCGGTGTGCACCGTGCCGTCGGCCGTCTGGACCGTGACGTCCGCCGAGCCGCTCTGCCCACCCAGGGTCACCACGTGGGTGTTCGTCAGGATGTGGCCCTCGTCGTCCAGGATCACCCCGGAGCCCGAGCCGGCGGCCTGACCGTCCGTGACGGAGATCGTCACCACGGAGGGGGCCGCCTTGGCCGCCGCGGCCGTGACGGCGGTGGCGTCCTCGGAACGGTTGATCTCCAGTCCGTGCCCCTGCTCCTGGACGGACCCGGTGCCGGTCTGGCCGGTGTCGTCTTCGGTGACTGCGTTGACCCCGGCCGCCACCCCGCCGCCGGCGAGGCCGGCGAGGAGCATGCCGGCGATGAGGGTGCCGACGCCCACGGTGCGACGTTTCGTGCCGGTGGTCCCGGTTCCGGCCGGACCGGGCCGGGCCGCCGTCGCGTGGCCGGCGGGGGCCGGGTCTGTGGCGGGGTCGGTGCGCGGCAGGGACTGGGTCTGGTCCCACTGCGGGTAGGGCTCCCGGCTGGCGGAGACCTGCGCGGACGACGGCGGTGCCTCTGGACGTGGCGGCACGGGCCTCGCCCCGCCGTCCGGGCCACCGGTTCCCCCGGCGCCTTCGCTGCTGTCGGTTCCCCTGCTGCCGGGGTAGTCCGCGTCATTCATGATGGTCGTCCTTTCCTGCCATTCACCGCAGTGGTGGTGGCCCGTGCTGCGCAGACCATCCTCCCGCGCCTAGCTGGCCGATTGGAGCGCATTGGCTGACAGAAACCTGACAGTACGCTGAAGTGGTTCACTCATGGCGCACCCCGGTCCGCGTCCGTTCATGGCGAACGTCTCCGAACGCCCCATAGACTTCTCACCAGAGCCACCGTCCCACGTGTACCCCCAGAAGGGTGATCCATGAAGTCCCAGGCCCTCGCGGTCCCATCCCGCCGTCTCTCCCCCGCCGTCCTGGCCACGAGTGCCCTGACGGTCTCCGGGCTGGTCACGGTCTGCGGCGTGGTGCTCGCGGACACGGCCCGGGCCGAGGCGCCCGTGGACATCCCGCCGGGCACCTTCGTGGTGGACGAGGCCCAGGTGCTGACCTCAGCCGAGGAGCAGGAGATCACCCAGGCCATCAACGAGCTGCGCGCCGAGGAGGGGCAGAACCTCTTCGTGGTGTACGTGGACGAGTTCACGGACGAGTCCGGCCAGTCGATGGACCGGAACGCCTGGCTCACGGAGGTCGCGGCCGCCAAGGACCTGGGCTCCACCGACTCCATCCTCGCCGTCGCGGTGGAAACCCGCAGCTACGCGTACTCCGCCACCCAGGCCAACGCCATCGAGCCGTTGACCGGGGACATCACCAACGAGTACATCGTCCCCGAGCTGCCCGCGGCCGGCGAGGATGACTGGGAACGCGCGGCCCTGGCCACGGTGGCCGGCGTGGCGGACGCCGCAGACGGCCGGGTCGACGGCCCGGACTCCGGCGGTGGCGCCGGCGGGTGGATCGCCGGCGGCGTCGCGGTGGCCGCCCTGGCCGGTGGCGGCTACGCCCTGATGCGGCGCAACAAGACCAAGGCCGCGCAGCAGGGTGACTCCGCCCGCGGGGCACAGGGGCCGAAGGACCCCTTGGACGGGATGTCGGTCGAGGACCTGCGCACCAAGGCCGGCTCGATGCTGGTGGGCGCGGATGACGCCATCCGGTCCTCGGAGCAGGAGGTCGGCTTCGCCCTGGCCTCCTATGGCGAGCAGTCCGTGGGGACCTTCACCCAGGACATCGAGACCGCCAAGGAGCACCTGCGGGAGTCCTTCAAGCTGCAGAACCAGCTGGATGACCACATCCCGGACACCGAGGAGCAGCAGCGCACCTGGCTCAAGGACATCATCGCCCGGTGCACGGCGGTCAACGAGACGCTCTCCGCGCATGCGGCGGAGTTCGACAAGCTCCGCGACCTGGAGAAGGACGCCGGCCCGGCCCTGCAGTCGTTGAACGACCGCGCCGAGGAGGTGGCGCTCACGGTGGCGCAGGCCGAGCAGACCCTGGTGGACCTGCACTCCCGGTACGCGGACGTCGCGCTGGCGGAGGTCAAGGACAACGCCACACAGGCGCGGGAACGCCTCGAGTTCGTCCGGTCTGCCGTGCAGAAGGCCGAGGAGTCCCTCGCTGCCTCGGACCCGTCCACCGCGGTGCTCGCGATCCGGGCCGGCGAGGAGGGCGTGGCCCAGACGTCCACCCTGGTGGAGGCCGTGGCCAAGGCCCATCGGCACCTGGAGAGCGCCATGGAGAACCTGCAGACCGGCGTGAACCAGTCCCAGCAGGATCTGGCCCAGGCCCAGGCCCTCGTGGCCGCCGGCCAGCACCCCGAGCTCGCGGGGCCCGCGGCCGGCATGGACCAGACCCTCACCCGGGTGAGGTCTGAGATCGCCTCGGGCCGGCCGGCGCCCTTCCGGCTGCTGCAGTCGCTGGAGCAGGCGCACCGCCAGCTCGACGCACCGCTCTCGGGTATCCGAGACCGGCAGGAGCAGGAGCGCCGCGCCGCCGCCGCCCTGCAGTCCGCCATCCTGCAGGCGCAGGCCCAGATCGACGGCACCCAGGACTTCATCGCCGCCCGCCGCGGCGCCGTCGGCAGCCAGGCCCGCACCAAGCTGGCCGAGGCCGAGCGCACCCTCCAGGAAGCGGCCCGGCTCTCCGGCCAGGACCCCGTGACCGCCCTGAACATGGCCCATCAGTCCAGTTCACTGGCGGACCGGGCCAGCCAGCTGGCGCAACAGGACCTCCAGCAGTGGGGTGGCGGCTATGCCGGGGCCGGATACGGGGGCCGCGGCGGCTACGGCGGCCGGGGTGGCGGCTTCGGCGCCGGCCTCGGCGGGGCCATCCTCGGCGGCATCCTGATGGGGGGCATCCTCGGAGACGGTGACCACGGCGACTGGGGCGGTGGCGGCTTCGGCGGCTTCGGCGGCGGCGGGGGTCTCGGCGGCGGAGACTTCGGCGGCGGCGGTGGCCTCGGAGACATCGGCGGCGGTAGTTTCTAGGGGACAAGAGAAGTTTCCGGCGCCGCGAGGCGCCGGGGCCCAACGCCCGTCAGACGGGGCAGGGAGACGGAGCTCCGGAAAACCCGGGGCCTTCACGGAATGAGCGGAAGGCGACAACGTGGTAAAGCAGTCCATTTTCGGCCGAATTGCAACCCTGGCCAAGGCCAACATCAACTCGATGCTGGACAAGGCAGAAGACCCGCAGAAGATGCTGGACCAGATGGTCCGCGACTACACCAACAGCATCTCCGAGGCGGAGGCCGCGGTGGCCCAGACCATCGGCAACCTGCGGATGATCCAGGACGACTACAACGAGGACCTGGATGCCTCCAAGAGCTGGGGCCAGAAGGCCCTGGCCGCCTCCACCAAGGCGGACCAGTTCCGCACCTCCGGTGACACCGCCTCCGCGGACAAGTTCGACAACCTCGCCAAGGTCGCCATCGAGCGCCAGATGGATGCCGAGAAGTCCGCCAAGGCCGCCGAGCCGACCATCGCCTCGCAGACCGAGATCGTGGACAAGCTCAAGGACGGCTTGGACAAGATGAACGACAAGCGCCGCCAGCTGGTCTCCAAGCGTGATGAGCTGACCGCCCGCGCCAAGTCCGCCCAGGCCCAGTCCGCGGTCCATGACGCCGTGAAGTCCATCGACATCATGGACCCCTCCTCCGAGGTCAACCGCTTCGAGGAGAAGGTCCGCCGCGAGGAGGCCCGGGTGCGCGGCCAGAACGAGCTGGCTGCGTCCTCCCTGGACGCCCAGTTCGAGTCCCTCGAGGACCTGGGCGAGCAGACCGAGGTCGAGGCCCGGCTGGCAGCCCTCAAGGCCGGCGGCACCCCCTCCCTCACGGCGGGCTCCGCAGCCGCCGCCGGCGAGACCGAGCTGGACTACAGCGAGGGTGCCACCACCAACAGCTGATCCGGCGCCCTCCAGGGCCTGCGCCCCGGCCCACGACGGCGGCCCCTCACCACGTTCGGTGAGGGGCCGCCCAAGACAGCAGAAAACCCCCGAACCAATGGTTCGGGGGTTTTCCCTTCTCGTTGCGGGGGCAAGATTTGAACTTGCGACCTCCGGGTTATGAGCCCGGCGAGCTACCGAACTGCTCCACCCCGCGGCGACTCATATGACTATACGCAGGTCTCGGCGGAACACCAAATCGAAGACCGTGTGGCGTTCCCCACGTGGCCATCCGGGGGCTACCGGACGGCCACGTGGGGTTCACCGGGGTCCCATGGGACCCCTCGGCCTCAGCCCTCGGTGCCCTCGGACGGCTGTTCGCCGTCACCCTCACCCTCGGCCGGGGCCTCGGCCCCTGCGTCCGCGCCGGCCTCGCCACGGATGGCGTCGTCCGCCGCGGTGGCGCGGGACAGGGCCTCGTTGAGCTGGCCCTGCGCCTCACCGTAGGCGGCCCAGTCGCCGGCGGCCATGGCCTCCTCCGAGGCCTGGATGGCCGCGCTGGCGTCCTCCAGGGCCTGGCCCAGCTTCTCCTGCTCGCTCTGGACCTCGGGGACGTTCGGCTGCGAGCCGGGCTCATCCCCGCCGTCGCCCTCCGTCGGGTCCTGACCGTCTGCCGTGGAGGCACCCGAGTCACCCTCGAACACCTGGTCCAGCGCTTCCTGGAGGGTGTTGGCGAAGCCGATCTGGTCACCGAAGGAGACCAGCACCTTCCGCAGCGTCGGGTAGGACGTGGTGCCGGTCGACTGGATGTACACCGGCTGCACGTAGAGGATGCCCTCGGCCACCGGCAGGGTGATCAGGTTGCCGTTGATGACCTCCGAGGCACCCTGGCGCAGCAGGTTCAGCTCCTGCGAGACCTGCGCGTTGGAGTCGAACTGCGCCTGGGCCTGGCCCGGGCCCGGTGTGGAGGTCTGGCGCGGCAGCTCAAGCAGCTGCAGGTCCCCGTAGTTCTCGGACTTGACCCCGTCCTCCCCCGTGCCGGCGTCGCCGCTGGCCGAGAGGAACCCGTAGAGCACGTTGCGCTGCTCGGCGCCCTGCGTCAGCTGCGGGATGAAGTTGCTGGTCAGCGAGAACTCGGGTTCGTCCTTGCCCGGCATGCGCAGGGACATGTAGTAGGGCGGCTGCTTGATCGTCTCGTCGTCCTGCGTCGGATCGGCCGGCACGGACCAGGCGTCGTTGTTCTGGTAGAAGTTGACCGAGTCGGTCACGTGGTACCGGGTCAGCAGCTCGCGCTGCACCTTGAACATGTCCTCCGGGTAGCGGACGTGGTCCATCAGCTCCGCACTCATCTCCGAGTACGGCTCCAGCGAGCTCGGGTAGACCTTCTGCCAGGCCTTCAGCAGCGGATCCTCCTCGTCCCAGGCATAGAGGCTCACGGAGCCGTCGTAGGCGTCCACGGTGGCCTTGACCGAGTTGCGCATGTAGTTCACCTGGCCGGAGAGGTTGGCGCCGGCGTCCTGGTTGAGCGCGTCCCGGGTGGCCGAGTCCAGCTGCTGGGACGTGGAGTACGGGAAGTCGTTCGAGGTCGTGTAGCCCTCGATGATCCACTGCACGCGCCCATCCACAATGGCCGGGTAGGCATTGGAGTCGATGGTCAGGTACGGGGCCACCTTCTGCACCCGCTCGACCGGGTTGCGGTCGTAGAGGACCTGCGACTCCTCGTTGACGTCCGAGGAGAGCAGGATCTCCGTGGAGCCGAACTTGATGGCGTAGACCAGCTGGTTGAAGAAGCTGCCCACGGCCGGCCCACCGTCACCGGTGAAGGTGTAGGTGGTGTCCTGGTCACTCGAGGCGTCCTGGGGACGGTCGCGCTCGCGCGGCGGGGTGCCCTCGGGGGCCCCCACGATCGAGTACTCCGGCGAGTTCATGCCGAAGTAGATGCGCGGCTCATAGGTCTCGTCACTGCCCAGCGCGCCGGAGGTGGGGATACCGGACAGCAGGAACGAGGGACGGCCGCCGGCCCCCACCTCGGAGGCGTCTGCGGCCACCACGCCGTAGCCGTGGGTGTAGGTGACATGCTGGTTGACCCAGGAGGACGTGGGATCCACGTTGATGTCACGCACGGAGATGATGGTGTCCTGCTTCTCGCCGTCCACCTCGTAGCGGTCCACGTGCAGGGTCTCCGGGAAGGAGTAGTACGGCCGGAACTGCTGCAGCTGGCCGAAGGTCCGGGAGAGCAGGTTCGGGTCCATCAGGCGGATGTTCTCGGTGTTCGCCGACTCCGCGGCGAGGCTGCCTGCCTCTGCCGTCGTCTCGCCCGCGTAGGAGGTGGACTCCACGTCGGACAAGCCGTAGGCCTCACGGGTGTTCTCGATGTTCCGTGCGATGTACTCCTGCTCCAGGGTCTCCTCGGACGGTTTGACCTGGTACTCCTGGATCAGGAACGGGTAGGCGGCACCGGCCGCGATCGCGGCGATCACCAGGCCGGCCACGCCGACCAGGGAGATCCGCCACTTGCCGGTGATGGCCGTGACGACGAAGAGGAGGGCCACCAGGGCGGCCGCCACGGCGAGGATGGTGGACGTCGGGATCACGGCGTTGATGTCCGTGTACATGGCACCGGCCCAGTTGCCGTCCTGGGACTGCAGGGTCCGGTAGCGGTTCAGCCAGTAGTTGCCGGCCTGCAGCACCAGGAACAGCGCCACGAACACGCCGATGTGCACGCGGGCGGAGTTCTCGATGACCAGCCCGCCCTGCTCCTTCACGCGGACGCTGCCGTACAGGTAGTGGACCAGCAGTCCGGCGATGCCGGCGATCAACACCACGGAGATGAGGAAGCCGACGACCAGGCCGAAGAACGGGAGGCTGGCCATGTAGAACATGTAGTCGAGCCCGAACTCGGGGTCGGTCTGGCCGTAGGGTTCCTGGTTGAAGAACAGCAGCACGTCCTGCCACGCGTTCATGGCCGCCGAACCGGCGAAGAAGCCGATGACCGCCGGGATGCCGATGAACACCAGCCGGCGCATCGGCTCGAGCTGCTTCTGGTACTGCGCCAGGGAGTCCCGGGTCTGGCTCTGCAGGTTCTTCGGACGGGCCCGCCAGGCGAGCCACATGGACAGCCAGACGGCCACACCCATCAGGACGCCGGCGGTGCCGAACAGCGCGGCACGGGTCCAGATCTCCGTCCAGAAGACCTCGGAGTACTCGATCTGGTTGTACCAGAGCACGTCCGCGTACACCCCGGCGAAGAACATGAACACCACCACGAGCACCGCCAGCGCCACGATGGTGAGCACGAGTGCCGACGGCCGGCGGGAGCCGGTGCCTCCGCCCGAGGACCCGCCACCGGGCCGGGCCGGCTGGCCCGGCTGCCCCGGCCCGCCGGGACGGCCGGGTCCACCCGTACCGCCCTGGCCACCGGGCCCACCGCCGAACAGGCCGCCGGAGCCCCCCGCCCCGCGGTCATTGCCGCGGCCCTCGTCTGATCCCCCGAAGAGACCACCAAATCCTTGTCCGAAACTCACGTGTCCTTGCCCCTCTGCGCCCTTGCGCCGATCGTGTCCTGCACTGTGTTGGCGGCACTGCCTGCCCGCCGAAGTCTGTTGGGATGTCTGTTGGGATGTCTGTTGAGCTGCCCCGGGAACCGTTCCCACAGGGCCGTGCCCCGGCCGGCCCGGTGCGGGGTGATCCTCCGGGAGGTCCGGATCAGCCACATGCCGGCACCTGCGGCATCCCGCCGCTGCCCACGGCCTCGACCACTGACCGCGCCTGGTCGAGGGTGGCCACGGAGTACACCGCGATTCCGTCCGGGATGCGGCCGGCCAGCTCGGCGCAGTTGCCCTCCGGGGCCAAGAACACCTCGGCCCCGCTGTCCGCCGCCCCGGAGACCTTCTGCACGATGCCGCCGATCTCGCCGACCGTCCCGTCAGGGTCGATGGTGCCCGTCCCGGCGATGTGACGTCCCCCGGCCATGGGGCCCGGGGTCAGTTCGTCGATGATCCCGAGGGCGAACATCATGCCGGCGCTCGGCCCGCCCACGTTCTCCAGGGTGACGGTGACGTCCAGGGGGAACTCGAAGTCCGAATCCAGGTAGACGCCCATGAGCCACTCCCCCTCGGCGCCCGGGTAGACGGGGACCTCGACCTCGAGCTCCTCCCCGTCCCGGACGATGCCGAGCTCCACGGTCTCGCCGCCGGAGGCGTTGAGCCGGCCCTTCAGCCCCTCCAGGCCGGTCACCTCCACGCCGTCCGCGCTCACCAGCTGGTCCTTCGGCTCCAGCAGCCCGGTGGCCTGCGACTCCCCGGTGAATCCCGCCACGAACAGGGTCTGCCGGTAGTCGATCCCCAGGTTCTCCAGGGCGGCTGCCACGGCCCAGCTCTGCGAGGTGGCCATGGCCTCCGTGTTCTGGGCGGTGACCTCGTCGGAGGTGGTGCCGGAGGGGTAGACGAGCTCCTGCGGGATCACGGCCTCGGCAGGCTGGGCCCAGCTGCGGACCACGTCCAGGAACGTGGTCCAGCCGGTCGGCGCCCCGGACACGTACACGGTGGTCAGATCCAGGTTTCCGTCGGTCGGGTAGGTCTCGGCACCGTTGATGGAGATGACGGGTTCACCGTCCATCTCACCGATGGTGTTGAACGTGGGTCCCGGGGATTCGATGATGTAGGGACTGGGCAGCGCCACCGCGGTCAGTGTCAGCAGGCCGGCCACGGCACCGGTCACGGCGGTGATACGCCGCCGGCGGCGGCTCCCGCGCACCCGGCGGGTCCAGGAGGCCAGGTCGGTGGGTGCTTGGGTGCCGGGCGTCCCACTCGGGGCATTCGGGGCGGTCAGGGCATTCGGGGCGTCCGGGGTCGCGGAACCGGGCTCGGCCGACGCCGTCGTCGGCTGGTGTCCGCTCTCTGACACGTCAGGGCACCCGTCTTCACAAGAACTGCCCCGGCTCGGTCCACCGTCCAGCGGGCAGAAGCGTACGACCCGACTGACCGGGCCGTTCTGGTCTCGGTCCATTCTACGGTCTCCCGGGCACGCGCCGGGACCGCCGCCTGTGCGCCCAGAGTGAACCGGTAGACCCGCTGCGGACACAGCCACGGTGCGCCGATACGCTGGAGTACATGACGAATCCCCCGAACGGCCCCGGTTCCACCGACGGCGACGACGCGCTGTCCGAGATGCTCCGCCGCATGTTCGGCGCGAACGCCCCCGACCCCGAGGAGCTGCGCCGCGCCCTCGGGGGGATGGGCGGCGCGGCCGGCGGCACCGGCGGCCTGCCGTTCGACCCCTCCCAGCTGGACCCGGCCATGATGTCCCAGATGATGCAGCAGTTCCAGGCCATGATGCAGTCCTCCCCCGAGGACGGCCCCGTGAACTGGAAACTGGCCCGGCAGTCGGCCCGGCAGGCGGCGGCCGGCCAGGATCCCACCGTCGGCACCTTCGCCCGGCGGGAGATCGACGAGGCCCTCCGGCTGGCGGAACTCTGGCTGGACGGAGCCACCGAGATCGAGGCCACCGGCCTGCTCGGCAAGGCCTGGTCCCGCGCCGAATGGGTGGAGTCCTCCATGGACACCTGGCAGCGCTTCACCGAGCCCGTGGCCGTGTCGATGTCCGAGGCCATGTCCCGGGCGATGAAGGACCAGCTGCCGGGCCAGCTCCCGGAGGAGATGCAGGGCATGCAGGGCATGTTGGAGGGGCTGCAGCCGATGCTGCAGAACATGGGGGGCACCATGTTCGGCCTCCAACTGGGACAGGCCGTGGGGGCCCTCGCCCAGGAGGTGCTCTCCGGTACGGACTCCGGCTTCCCGGTGGCCGGCCACCAGTTGGCGATGGTGCCGGTGAACATCGAGGAGTTCGGCGACGGCCTCGAGGTTCCGGACGAACAGATCCGCATCTACCTGGCCCTGCGCGAGGTGGCCCGCATGCGGCTGTTCGTGCACTCGCCCTGGCTGGAGCGGGACCTGTACGCCGCGATCGAGCAGTACGCCGCCGGAGTGCACATCGACATGTCCAAGATCGAGGAAGCGGCCCGGGAGATCGACCCCTCCGATCCCGAGTCCATGCAGGCGGCCTTCGCCGGGGCCTCCTTCATCCCCGAGCCCACGGGCACACAGCGCGCGGCCCTGGACCGGCTGGAACTGACTCTGGCCCTGATCGAGGGCTGGGTCGATGTGGTGGTCACCCAGGCAGCCCAGCCCCTGGACGCCGCGAACGCCCTGAGGGAGACCATCAACCGGCGCCGTGCCACCGGCGGGCCGGCCGAACACGCCTTCGGCGCCCTGGTGGGCCTGGAGCTCCGGCCACGCCGGTTGCGTGAGGCGGCCACCCTGTGGGAGAAGATCGGTGAGTCGCAGGGCCACGAGTACCGGGACGCCATCTGGCGGCATCCGGACCTGCAGCCGACCGCCGAGGACCTCGACGACCCGGACGGCTACGTGAGCCGCCGCCAGGCCCGCGAGCAGGAATCCGCCGGGCTGGACGACGAGCTGCGCAAGCTGCTGGACGGCGGTTTCGACGGCGGCGGCACCCCGGACGACCGGTGAGCCACGAGGCGTAGGCCCCCTTGAGGTGGCCTACGCCTGAGGGCCGGGCCCCGGTCCGCCCTCCAGATCACCCTCGTCGGCGCCGGACATCCCGCGGCCCGTCGCGTGGCTCACCCCGTTGAGGAAGGCCATCGCCTCCTGCTGCCGCGGATACCGGTTGGCCATGGCGTAGAACTCCGCAGAGTGGTCCCCGTGCTTGAGGTGCACCAGTTCGTGCACCAGCACGCCGTCCAGCACCCAGCCGGGCATGGCCGCCACCTCGGAGGAGATCCTGATGCGCCCCGTGCTCGGGGTGCAGGAGCCCCAGCGGCGCTGCTGTCGGGTGGACCACACGACCTCTCGCGGGTCCACCTCACCGCCCAGCCAGGTCCTGGCCAGCATGCGGGCCCGGGCCAACAGCTCGGTGTCCGCACCCGGCCCGCTCGGCTGGCGTGAGGAGACCTTGGTCAGCATCTTGCGCGCCCAGTCCCGTTCGGCGTCCGGACCCAGTCCCATCGGCACGGACACCTGGATCATCCCGTCCCGCCAGGCGGCCGAGACCGTCCGGGTGCGCCGTGAGGATCGCATGATCAGCACCGTGGTGCCGTCGACCCGGAGCTCCTCGGTCTCCCGCACGGTCCGGGCCGGGGCGCGACGCCGGCCGGTCCCGGTGGTGCGGTGGCCGGCGGCCTGGGGGGCCGGCCGGCCGATGCTCGGCGGACCGTCCGTCCATGAAGAGGTCATGCTCCCATTCTGCCGCCGACGCAGCCGGGGTCGGCAACCGCCTCCGTGACCCCTGTGGATATCCTCGCCGGCGCGGGCCTTTGCCGACCGATGCTGACCGATACTGACCGATGCTGTGGATAACCCCCGCGCCCCGTGGCCTCGCGGTGCCACGATGGGCACGGCGGCCCGCACCGGCCGCGGTCATCCTGCCCAGAGAGGATCCCGATGCGTCTCGACCCCGGGCTCACCGTGCTCCAGATCGCCGAGGACACCGTCCAGATCGGCTCCGGCACCCGTTCGATCCAGCTCTCCGGTTGCACGCCGGAGGCCCTGGGCTACCTCGACCACCTGGTGCGCGGCATCCCGGACGGTCAGGAGGCGGAGGCGGCCCGGCGCTGCGGGATGGACCCCGCCCAGGCGCGCGGACTGGAGGCGTCGCTGGCCGATGTCCTGCGCCGGCATGAGCCGCCCGGGTCCGCCGGGGCGGGGCACGCCTCCGACGTGCTGGCGGATGACCTGGCGCTGGCCCTGGCCCTCGATACCGGGCCGGCAACCGCGGCAGGGGCTGTCGAGGCCCGGGCCACCGACGCCGGTGAGCGGACGGCCCACGTCATCGCGTCCCGGCAGGGCCTCCACGTGCAGGTGCTCGGGCTCGGCCGCACCGGCGCGGCCCTCGCGCGGGTGCTGGCCGCGTCCGGCGTCGGCCGGCTGGCCCTGTGGGACCACCGAGAGGTGACGGTCGCGGATCTGGGGACCGGGTACCTGGCCGCGGACCTGGGCCGACACCGCGCCATCGCCCTGTCCCACCGGCTGGACGACGCCGGGCTGGACACGGTGATCCTGCCACTCACCTCCCCCGACCGTCCGCGCCCCGGTGGCACCCTGACGGTGTCGGTGACGCGCGGCGCCGCCGATGACGACTACATCGCCCTGGCCCGTGCCGCAGACCATCCCGTCCTGCCGGTCGTGATGCGGGATGACGACGCGGTCATCGGGCCGTGGTTGATGCCCGGCCTGGGCGGGTGCCCGCTGTGCTGGGATCTCGCGGCGCGCCAGTCCGACCCCCTGCGGGCCCGCCGTGCCGCGGCGCTGGGCGGGCAACGGGCAGGCCGCGAGGACGTGGGCCTGGCGACGGCGGCCGGGGCCTTGGCGGCCCGGCAGGCCGTGCGCTGGGCCGAGACGGGGACCGTGGGCGCAGGGACCGCCCTGCATGTGCACGGAGACGGCAGCCGGGTGGACACGCTCGTGGTGGCCGCGCATCCGGACTGCGGCTGCGGGCCGGCCGGAGCGGCAGCCTGACGGGGCGGGCCGTCAGGCGGTCGGCGTCCCGTTGATGAGCTCCAGCACGTCCGGACCGTATTTCTCCAGCTTGGACGTCCCCACCCCGGGGATGCGCAACAGCTCCGCCGGGGTCTTCGGCTCGGCCTCCGCGATGGCCACGAGCGTCGCGTCCGTGAAGATCACGAACGCCGGCATGGACGCCGCCTGCGAGGTGCTCAGCCGCCAGGCCCTGAGGTTCTCGAACAGTGCCTCGTCATAGGTCGGCGGGCAGTCCAGGCAACGGCCGGTCTTGCGTTCCGCACCGGTCTCCAGGGTCTTCCCACACGTCCGGCACAGCACCGGGTGGGAGCGTTTCCTCCCGGCGCCGCGCCCACCGGAACCCCCCGCGCCGGAGGTGCCGGGCCGGCGTCGGGCCGTGCCGTTTCGCGCGGCGGTCTGGGCCCCGTGCCGGGAGTCCGCCTCCGGGTCCAAGGAGTCCAGGAAGCGGGAGGGCTTGCGGGTGGACCGGCCGCCGGTGCCGCGGGCCAGCGTCCAGGAGAGGAACAGTCGCACCCGGGCGCGGGTGATGCCCACGTAGAGCAGCCGGCGCTCCTCGTCGATGTCCTCCTGGGTGTCCGCGAAGCCGATCGGCATGAGCCCCTCAGACAGCCCCACGAGGAACACGGCGTCCCATTCCAGGCCTTTCGCCGAGTGCAGCGAGGCCAGGGTGATGCCCTGCACCGTGGGGGCGTGCTGACTGGCGGCCCGCTCGTCCAGCTCGGCCACGAGTTCCGTCAGCGTGAACTGGTCCCCGCGGGTGGCCGCGAGCTCCTCGGAGAGCGCGACCAGCGCGTTCAGGGACTCCCACTTCTCCCGGGTGGCTCCGGAGACCTTCGGCGCCTCCTCGGTGTAGCCGAGGGAGGCGAGCACGTCCTTCACCCGGCCCGGGACCTGGTCTCCCGCCACATCCTGGGCGGATCGTGCGGCGGCGCGGAGCTGGAGGATCCCGTCACGGACCTCGCGCCGGGAGAAGAACCGCTCGCCCCCGCGCAGCTGGTAGCTGATGCCGGCGGCCGTGCACGCCGATTCCAGCGCCTGCGACTGCCCGTTGGTGCGGAACAGCACCGCGATCTCGGCGGCCTGGATGCCGTCGGCCAGCAGCTGCTGCACCTGGGCGGCCACCCAGCCGGCCTCCGCCTCGTCATCCGTGCATTCGGCGAAGACCGGGGCCGGGCCGTGGTCCCGCTGGGAGAGCAGTTCCAGCGGCTCGGCCCAGCGAGGCATCGGCCCCCGGGTCCCGTCCGGGCCCGGGATCGGGACCCGCTGCCGGGTGCGCTCGGCGAGCAGCCGGTTGGCCAGGTCCACGATCTCCGGCGTGGAGCGGTAGTCCCGGACCAGTTTGACCAGCGTGGCCTCGGGGTGCTGTTGGCGGAAATCGAGCAGGAAGCGGGAGGTCGCGCCGGTGAAGGAGTAGATGGTCTGGGAGGCATCCCCCACCACGCACAGCTCGTTGCGGCCGCCGAGCCAGAGGTCGAGCAGCCGGTGCTGCAGCGGGGAGACGTCCTGGTACTCGTCCACGATGAAGACGCGGTACTGGTCCCGGATCTGCGCCGCGATCTTCGGTTCGGTCTCCAGGATGCCGACCATGATCAGCAGGACGTCCTCGAAGTCGATGAGGTTCCGGTCCGTCTTGACGTCCTCGTACCCCTGGAACAGCCGGGCCACGCCGTTGACGTCCCACCCGACGGGCATCTGCCGGCCGGCCGCCGCCGCGGCATACGAATCCGGGGTGCGCATGGAGACCTTGGCCCATTCGACCTCCCCGGCGAGGTCCCGCAGGGCGGCCCGGTCCGTGGTGGTGCGCAGCCGGCGGGCGGCCTCGGCCAGGAGGTTCACCTTGTGGTCCACCAGCTCGGGCACGGCCCCGCCGACGGCCTGCGGCCAGAAGAACTGCAGCTGCCGCAGGGCGGCGGAGTGGAACGTGCGGGCCTGCACACCGTGGGCGCCCAGGTCCCGCAGCCGGGTGCGCATCTCGGCGGCCGCCCGGGCGGTGAAGGTCAGCGCCAGCGTCCGGTGCGGGTCATACACCCCGGTCTGCACCCCGTAGGCGATGCGGTGGGTGATGGCCCGGGTCTTGCCCGTGCCGGCACCGGCGAGGATGCACACCGGTCCGTTCAGGGCGGTGGCGGCCTGGCGTTGTTCCGCGTCCAGGCCGGCCAGGATGTCAGTAGTCGTCTCGGTCACAGTGCTCCGGTGGATGGTGTCAGTTCTGCAGGGTGCGTGGCTCGGGCAGTGACCCGCCGAACCAGTGTTCGATCAGGGCCCTGGAGATCGAGGCGGACCCTGGGAGGGTGATCTCCCCGCCGTCCACGGCGTCCGCGAGCTCCTGGCGGGTGAACCAGCGCACGTGGGCGACCTCCTCCCGGTCCGCCGCAGCGTCCTCGGGGTGATCCGTGACGGCGGTGTAACCCAGCATGAGGGACTGCGGGAACGGCCACGGCTGGGATCCGAGGTAGACGGGCGAGTGGACCGTGAGGTTGGACTCCTCATGGATCTCGCGGACCACGGCGGCCTCCAGCGACTCTCCGGGTTCCACGAAGCCGGCGAGCGTGGAGTACATCCGCGGCCCCCAGGCGACGTTGTTGCCCAGCAGCACCCGGTCCTGGTGGTCCGTGACCGTGACGATGATGGCGGGGTCCGTGCGGGGGAAGTGTTCGGAGCGGTCCCGGGGGCAGACCCGGACCCACCCGGACTGGGTGATGTCCGTCGGCGTGCCGCACTGAGGGCAGTGCGTGTGCACGGCGTGCCAGTTGGCGATCGCCACGGCCTCGACGAAGACGCCGGCGTCCCGGTCCGTCAGGCCCGCTGCCACGTCCCGCAGCCCCACCCAGGCGACGTCCTCCGGGGCGGGCACGGGCTCCCCGCCGGCCTCGCCCCCCTCGAGCGAGGGGTGGTCCGGGGAGACCAGCAGGATCAGTTCGGCCCGGGGCCCGGCGCCGGAGGCGACCTCAGCCGTGGACCGTCCCAGATAGACCGCGCCGTCCGGCAGCTCGCCCTTCGGCCGGGTCAGGACGAGACGCCCGCCCAGGACCGGTGCGCGTCCGCCGCTGACCCACAGCACCCGGGCCTCGTCCCGGGACCAGACCTGCTCCAGCCAGCCCTCGCGGGCCCGGACCTCACAGCCGCGGTCCACCGCCTCGCGGGCCAGAGGCAGTCGCCCGAGGGCGGGAAGGATCTCTTCAGGGGTGCGCATGCCTCCACGGTACCGCCCGTCCCGGACACCGTTCCCTCCGCCCGGCTCGTCCTGTGGACGGCAGGTCGCACCACCGGCGCCCGCCGCCGCACCCACTGCCGCACCAACTGCCGCACCCGCCGCTGCACCCGCCGCCGCACCTGCCCCCGGGCCGTCCTGGTCCGGATCATTCGGCGACTCGCCGCGCCCGAGCCCGTCCGCTGCCGGGCCGGGAACGTACCGTGGTGGGTGTGAACCGTACGCCCATGGAACTTGCTGCCTTGGCCAGCGCCGCCATCCCGGACCTGTCCCCGACCGGGGTGGTCGGATCCCCGGACGATCCCCGGGACTTCTCGGCCGCCGTCGTGTTCGACGGCCAGGGAAGCCAGTGGCGCGTGCGCTCGCCCCTCCACGAGGAGGCCGCCATGCGGCTGGAGACGGAATTGCAGGTGCTCTCCGGGTTCACCGCCGGGATCCGCGCCGGCCTGCCCTTCCGGGTGCCCTCGGTGGCCGGAGCCGTCCGCCTCGACGGCATGCGCACCTTCGTCTACCACGACATGCCCGGGGTGGAGATGGAGCTCGAGGACCTCGCGGAGCTCGGCAGCAAGACCTCGGAGGACATCGGTCGGGTCATCGCCGCGGTGCACGCCCTGCCCTCGGACGTGGTGGAGAACGCCGACCTGCCGGTGTACACGGCCGATCAGTACCGCCAGCGCCGACTGAACGAACTGGACCAGGCCGCGACCACCGGCCGCATCCCCTCCGTGCTGTTGCGCCGCTGGGAGAACGCCCTCGAGGAGATGGAGCTATGGGACTTCACCCCGGTGGTGACCCACGGTGACCTGCACGAGGACAACCTGCTCGTGGACCACGATCGGCTCGTGTCCGTGACCGGGTGGACGGACCTGCACATCGGTGATCCCGCGGAGGACTTCGCCTGGCTGGCCTCCTCCGGGAACCAGGGGTTCACCGAGGAGGTCGTGACCGCCTACTGGCAGCACCGCTCCGGCGGCACCGTACAGGATGAGCACCTGCTGCGGCGGGCCGTGCTGGCCGCCGAGTTCGCGCTGGCGCAGTGGCTCGTCCGAGGCCTCTCCGCCGGGGACGAGGAGATGTCCTCCGAGGCCGAGGCCATGCTGGGTGAGCTCCGGGCCGACGTGGAGGAACACGGGGGCCAGGAGATCAGCGCCGCCACCGCCGGCCCGCGCGCCGTGCCAGCACCGGGGACGCCCCCCCGGCAGGATCCGGCCGAGAGGACCCCGCCGAAGCCCGCCGTCGAGCCGGCTCGAGACTCGACACCGCCGCTGGTCGATGCGGCGCCCGTTGAACCAACCGTCGAGCGGGCTGCCGACTCCACCGAGTCAGCGGCCTCCGCGGACGCTGAGGACCTCGAAGTCGGCCGAACCGCGGGAGAGGACCTGGACGACGCCGTCATCGTCGATCATGACCCGGATGACGAGCCGGGGGCAGCGAACCACGACGGGTCGGAAGACTCCGTCGAGCGGGACAAGACGGACGAACCGGACGCCGCGGACGAACCGGACGAGGCGGACGCCGCGGACGAACCGAACATGGCGAACGAGCCGGACGAGGCGAACGAGCCGGACGAGGCGAACGAGACAATCGAGCCGGACACGACAGGCGAACCGGACGAGTCCCAGGACGCCGAGGACGGTGCGGAGCGCGCGGGCCGACCGGAACCCGTCGATCCTCCGACGACGGCCCTGGACCTGGACTTGGACGAGGTCCGTCGCCTCGACATCCGCCGCACCACGGATCCCTCCTGACACCACCCCGCCGCGGCGGCGCCCCCGAGGGTGCGGTGGCTCAGCCGTCCTGCGGGGCGACCGCCGCCGCCAGGATGGTCTCCAGCTCGTCCTCCCCGGCCAGGTCGTGCACCGACTTCTCCACCCCGTGCGCCACGTAGACGAAGCTGGCGCTGATGTTCTCCAGGGGGATGCGGTGCAACCGTGACCAGGCCAAGCGGTAGACGGCCAGCTGCAGCGACTTGATCTTCAGGTCACGCCCCGTGGGTACGGCGCCCGTCTTCCAGTCCACGAGCTCCCAGCGGGCCTCCGGGTCGTTCGGCACCTCGGGTGCGCCGCCCTCGCGGAACACTGCGTCGATGCGGCCGCGCAGCGCCACTCCCCCGACGGTGGTCTCGACCGGCGGCTCGATGTAGGCGGGGAGCCGGTCCGCCCAACGGCTCGCCAGGAAGCTCCGCTTCATGGGTTCCAGATCCAGTGCGTCCTCCACCCAGTGGTCCGCCGAGTCCTCGGGGTCGTCGAAGTCGAGCATCCCGGTGGCGCCGAAGTGGTCCTCCACCCAGGCGTGGAAGGCGGTTCCCCGGCGGGCCGCGTGGGCCGGCGGCCGGGGCATGGGCCGGCGGAGCTGACGGGCCACGGCCTCGGGGTCGTCCGCCAGCGCCACGAAGGTGGAGGCGCTGACGTGACCGGGCAGCTCCACGAGGCGTCCGCGGTGGTTGACGGGGGCCGAGCGTTCGAGCACCCACTCGACCTGCCGGGCCAGATCGTGGGTGGCCCCACCATCCGCCGGCCCATCAGCCTTCGGCTCCTCCGCATCCAGGCCGGTCCTCAGCGGGGCGGAGGAACGCACCCACCGCGCCGCCTCCTGCACGGCCTCACGGCGTGGCCTGGACCGAGGCGGCAGGGCCGTCGCCTGCTCCAGGTCATCCGGGGCCTCCGGGTCCATCACCAGCACCTCCGGACCGTCGAGGGGGTCGAAGGGCCACCACGCCACGAGCTTGCGCTGGGCGAAGGGGTTCTCTTCCCCCATGTCCTCCGGCGGGGCCCACGGACCGGTCACCACGTCGACCCCATCCGTGGACTCCATCAACTCATCGAGGAACGGCGACGGCGTGGACGGCGTCTTGGTCACGCCGCGCCAATGGCTGCCGCTGAGCAGCAGCAGCGACCTCGCCCGGGTGAACGCCACGTAGGCCAGGCGCCGCTCCTCCTCCAGGTGGTGTGCGGCGGCGCGGTCCTTGTACGAGTCGGGATACTCGTCCTTCTGCCGCTTCAGGCTCCACCCCACCGCGTGGCCGGCCCAGTCGCGCTGGTTGGACCAGTCCGTGTTCCAGTGCGGCAGGCTGTTGGCGTCCCCGCGCAGTGTCCAGGGCAGGTGCCCGGCCTTCTCCGAGGTCCAGGTGTCCACGGTCTTGCCCGGGAACTGGCCGTCCACCAGGCCGGGGACGGCCACGATGTCCCATTCCAGGCCTTTGGACGCGTGCGCCGTCAGCAGCTGGACCGCCTCGTGGCTCGGTTCGGAGCCGGCCATCCCCAGGCCCTTCTCCCGTTCCTCCGCCGCCTGGAGCCAGGCCAGGAACGCCGTGAGATCGGCACCCGAGCCCTCGACGGCCCCCTGGGTGAAGTCCCGCGCGGCGTCGAGGAAGCCGTCCAGGTGCCTTCGGGCCGTGATCCCGGACTGGCCGGGCCGCGCGGCGACCTCGATGTCCAGGCCCAGGGTCGTCTCGACGAGCCGGATCAGGGCGGTCAGTTCGAGCCCGGTCTGCCCGGACAGGTACCTCAGCTCTCGGGACAGCCGCTCGAGCCGTTCCCGGCCCGCCGCGCTGAAGCCGCGCCCGGCCGCATCGGTCCACCCGGGGTCGGGCAGCCAGTCCAGCGCCTCGATGAGGGACGCGGACTCGGCGTCCTCCTCCGGGGAGGTGTCCTGGTCCAGGTCGGGGCCACCGTCCGATGCCTGCGGGTCCTGGGCGGCTCCGGTGTGCCGCCGGTTCCGTTCCAGGGTGGCGGCACGGCCCTGCAGCACCACCAGGTCCGCCGTGCCGATGCGCCAGCGGGCCCCGGTCATCAGGCGCATCAGGTGGTCCGACCGGCTCGGGTCGGAGATGACCTGGAGCACGGCGATGACGTCGGCCACCTCCGGCACGGACAGCAGCCCGGACAGCCCCAGCACCTCGTACGGCACCCCCGCGAGGTCCATGGCCTCCATGAGCGGTTCGAACTGGCTGCGCGTGCGGCACAGGATGGCCCGCGTCGGCCGCTGTGCCGGTGTCCGGCCCTCGCCGCCGGCACCTCCGGCTTCCTTCAAGGCAGCGACGACGGCGGCCGCCTCCTGCTCGGAGTCCGGCAGCCACGCGGCGCGCACCTCCCCGTCCACGGCGATCGGCGAGGCCGTGAGCGGCTTGACCTGGATCCCGCCCACCGGCTCGCTGCGCAGGGGTCCGGCCACGGTGTTCGCCGCCGCCAGGATGGTGTGGGAGTTGCGCCAGGCCGTGGTCAGGTAGCTGACGGGGGCCGGGTCCGCGCCGCCGCCGGCCCGGGGGACGCTGAACAGCCCGGGGAAGGCGAACAGCTGGCCGGCGGAGGCTCCGCGGAACCCGTAGATGGACTGGTGGGGGTCTCCCACGGCGGTCACCGGGTGGCCCGCCGTCCCGTACAGGCCACGGAACAGCTCGAGCTGGGCGTGGGAGGTGTCCTGGAACTCGTCCAGCAACACCACCCGGTAGCGGGACCGTTCGATCTCTCCCACGGCCGGGACCTCCTGCGCGATCCGGGCCGCGAAGCGCACGAGGTCGCCGAAGTCCATGACCCCGGCGTCCAGGGTGGCCCGCCGGTAGGAGACCACCAGCTCGGCCATGACCCGGCGGAGCCGGAGCATGGAGAAGATCTTGGCGACGTCGGCATGGCTGCCCTCGGCCTGGGCGACGTCATAGGGCAGGGACTCACCGAACCGGGACTGCTCGGCGAGGTACGCCTGAACCTGGTCCGGCTCCACGAGGTGTTCGGCGCAGTCACCCGCCAGCTTGATGGCGCCGCTGACCAGGCTGGACGCCGCGATGTTCGCGAAGCTGAGATCTCCTGCGTAGGCCCGGACGATCCGGGACATGATCTGGTAGGACTGGGCCTCGCCGATCATCCCGGTGTCCGGCTCCAGTCCGATCCGCATCCCGTGGTCCCGCACCAGGGTGTTGGCATAGGAGTGGTAGGTGGAGACGCTGGCCCGGGCCGCCCCCTCCGTCAGCATCCCCTCCTCGGCGTCGGCCCCCTCCGCACCGGCCGGCAGATCGAGTCCGGCCTCCGTGAGGAGGTCGAGCTTCCGGTTGATGCGCTGGGCCAGTTCGCCGGCCGCCTTCCGGGTGAACGTCACGCCGAGGACCTGGTCCGGGGCCACGAAGCCGTTGGCCACGAGCCACACCACGCGGTCGGACATGGTGGCCGTCTTCCCGGAACCGGCCCCGGCCACCACGAGCCGCGGCTGCAGCGGCGCGCTGATCACGGCTGACTGCTCCTCGGTGGGAGCGTGCTGGTCCAGCAGTCCGGCCAGGTCCTCCGGGCTGTACCGCGCGTTCATCGGTGCCATTCGGTGGACTGCCTTCCCTCGCTGTGTATGGGACAGAGTGCCGGCAGGGCGCACTGCGGATTGCCGGCGCCCCCGTGGACGGCCAGGAACCGGGGGCCGATCATGGCGGCCGCGGCGGTGAAGATCTGCTCGAGCGCCCAGGGCTGGTCCGCCCCCAGCGCCGGCTGGTCCTGGATCTTGACGTTCTTGTTGGCGGTGCGCAACTGGACGAGCGCGGCGCCCCCCGGTTCGGTGGGCCGGCCGAAGTCCTCGGCGTCCAGCGCCCCGGCGGCGATGGCGGCCTGGTACACGCCGAGCTGAGGCAGCTCCTGAAGGTCCTTGGCGGTCGGAGTCCGCTTGCCGGTCTTGAGGTCGATCACGTAGGGCCGGCCCTCTCCGTCCCGCTCGAGTCGGTCGATGCTGCCCCGGATCTGGACCCGCAGACCGCCGCGTTCCAGTTCTTGGTGGAACCGGTGTTCCACCTCCACCACGGATCGGCCCGCCTTCTCCATCTGCCGCAGGTAACTCACGAAGAACTCGATCATGCGCCGTGCCTCGTGGGCCACGCGCTCGGATTCCCACCCCGGTTCCAACCCGAGGTCCGGCAGCCGCCGTTCGAGCTCGGCAAGCAGGTCTTCGGCCGGTCCCTCGGGGTAGGCCTCCGCGATGGCGTGGATGAACGTGCCGATCGATTGGGCCTGGGTACTCCCGGCCTGCCCCCCGGCCTGGTAGACGAACCAGTTCAGCGGTGACTGCAGCGCCGTCTCCACGCGAGACGGGGACACCGGGACCGGGGTGGTCTCCGTGTCCACGAGTGGCTCCTGAGTGGACAGCGGCAGCAGGCCCCACCAGTGCTCCGGATCCGCACCGCGGATCCCCTCGGCCGCCAGCCGGGCCAGGGCGGAGGCGGCCGGCCGCACCCGGGGCGGGGGGCCGGCGTCGGGCTCGGGTTCCCCGACCTCCGCCGGGGCCGGACCGTCCCGCAGGACTGTCCGCGCGGTCTCCTCCAGCTCACGCCGCAGGCCGGCCACAAGCGCGCCGGCGGTGATGGGCCGCGGCACGTCGGTCAGCGGACGCGGCCTCGCCACCTGGCGCCACGGCTCGATCAGGTCCAGGAAGTCGGAGGGCTGGTGGTCCTCGGAGGCGACCGCGATGCCGATCACCCGCTGCCGGGCCCGGGACACCGCGGTGGCGAAGCTGCGCAGCTCGTCCTGACGCACCTCGGCCAGCCGGGACCGGTGGTCGGCGCGAGTGGTCCGGCCCTGGGCCACATCGGCCAGGTCGGTGGCGCCCAACAGCTGGCCGCGCAGCCGCGTGTTGGGCCAGGTCCCGTCCTGCAGGCCCGCGATGATCACCACGTCCCATTCCCGGCCCGCGGCGGTCGCCGGGGTCACCACGGACACGGATCCCTCCTGCGAGGAGGTCGAGGCGAGGGAGTCCATGGGCAGGTCCTGGGCCTCCATGTACTCGGCGAAGGCCAGGGGCGAGGACCCCGGGAACTGGTCCACGTACCGCTCGGCGGCCTGGAAGAGCCCGACGACGGCGTCCAGATCCCGGTCGGCCCGCCGGGCCGCGGCTCCGGTTCCCGTCACGGCCTCCCGCTCCCAGCGCGCGGGCCGCTCGGAGGCCTCCCAGAGGGCCCACAACACGGACTCGGCGGTGGCCGCGGGGTCCTGGGCGGCGGAACGTCCGGCCCGTACCATCCGGGCGATGCGCTGCACGCCCGCGCCGGGGACCGGATGACCGGCGAGGGCCTCGGGGTCCTCGAAGGCGGCCAGGAGCAGCTCGGTGCTGGGACGGCTGCCGCCGGCCGCCCGTTCGTCCTGCAGGAGCCGCTGGCGCAGCTGGCGCAGGTGCAGGGCCGTGGCCCCGCCGTAGCGTCCGCCGGCCAGCCAGAGGGCGGTGTCCGGGTCCAGCTGCGCGTCCGGCCCCTCCGCGGGCGTGGCGACCGTGCGCAACAGCGCCAGCAGCGGTGTCACGGCCGGTTCGGTCTTCAGGACCGTGTCCGCCACGGAGCGGTTGACCGGGACGCCCTCGGCCTCCAGGTACCGCGCGAGTTCGGCCACGAGAGGGCCGGAGCGGGCGATGACCGCCATCTCCCCGAGGGGGATCCCGCCCCGGTGATGCAGGTGCAGCAGCTGCTGGAGCACCAGCAGCTGCTCGTGCGGGGGTGAGGCCACCAGGTGGGCGGTGGCCCCCTGGACCCGGCCCGTGGCGGGACCCTCGGTGGTCGGTTCCTCGCCAGCCGGCTCCTCAACAGCCGGTTCCTCACCAGCCGGGGTCTCAACAGCCGAGGCCTCGTCCGCCGCGGCGGACACCGGGTCGGCGGACGTCATCCCCTGCCGCAGTTCCAGGGTCCCCGGCAGCGCGGGGATCCGGCGGGCGACCCGCTGCCAGGACTGCAGCACGTCCCGGTGCATCCGGTACCCGGTGGTCAGCACGTGGGTCCTGCCACCGGCCGGCGCCGGGTCCACCGGTGCCCCGCCGCGCGGCGGGGGTGCCGGGGACAGGAGGCACCTGGGGTAGTCCCGCACCAGGTCCGGGCGGGCACCGCGGAACCCCTGGACCACGGTGTCCGGGCTGGCCAGGGCGACAACGTCCTGGTCCGTGCCGAGGATCCGGAGGAGGCGGTGCACGGCCGGGGTGGCCTCCTGAAGGTCGTCGACGACGAGCACGGGCAGGTTCCTCCGCTCGCCGTCCAGCAGCTCCGGGTTCTCCTGCAGCAGGAGGCAGGCCGTGGTGATCAGCCCGGCGGGGTCGAACGCCTCGCTCATCCCCAGGTCCAGCCGGTCCCGGTAGTCCTGGAGCAGCACGGCGGCGGCCACCCACTCGGCCCGGCCGTAGCGTTCCCCCAGGTCCTCGAGCTGGCCGGGTTCGATCCCGTACTCGCTGGTGCGGTCGATCAGCTCGCGGACCTCCTGGCGGAAGCCCCGGGTCGGCACGGCCTCGGCCAGGTCGACGGGCCAGTCCGGTCCTCCGCGCTCCCCCGAGGCGTAGGACTCCAGCAGTTCCGCGATCACCGTGTCCTGCTCCGCCCCGGACAGCAGGCGCGGGGTCCGCTGCACCGCCGGGAGGAAACCGGCCGTCCGCGCCCGCCGGATCAGGTCGAACGCGTAGGCCGCCCAGGTCCGCACGGGGGTGGAGGTGCGGGTGCCCCGGCCGCCGTGGTCCAACCGGATGGAGAGGTCGTCCCGCAGCCGGGCCGAGGCCTGCCGCGTGGGTGCGAGCACCAGCAGCCGTTGGGGGTCCAGGCCGCCCTCGATGCGCCGGGCGGCATACTCCACCGCGAGCGCGCTGCGTCCCGTCCCGGGCCCGCCCACCACGAGCACCGGCCCGTGGCCCGGGGCCAGGTCGAGGACCCGTTGCTGCCCGGCGTCCGGGGTCAGCGGCTCCGCACGGACGGCTCGGGGCGCGGTCAGTCGCAGGGCTTCCGGGTGGTGTTCGGCGGGCATGTCCTCATTCAACCAGCCGCTCTGGACAGGTTAAGCCTCCGTGCCGACTGGTCCCCCGACCGTGGGTGGTCGGTTCCGGTGGAGAATCCCCGGATGAACGCGCCGTCATCTGACCACTCATGGGATCGGACCACTCACGGGCCGAGCTGTTCCCTCAGCCGGCTCAACCGCAGCCGGGCGGCGTCGTCGGGCTCCCACCGGGCCCGGGTGAGGTCCACGCGCCGGTGCGGGCCGGCGTCGGGCCCTGCCGTGGTGCCCTCCGGTCCCTTCAGCGGGGTGCGTTCCCGGCGGTAGTGGGGCGCGGCGCGGGCGGCCAACGACGGCGGCAGGGAACCATCCGCTCTCACGACCCGCCACCAGGGGGTCCCGTCCGGCGCCCCGGACATGGCGCTCCCAGCCTGACGCGGACCCCCGGCGCCGAGCAGCCCGGCCAGTCCCCCGTAACTGACGGCCCGGCCCTGCGGGACGAGCCGGGCGGCGAGCACCAGCGCCTCGGACAGCTCGTAGGGTCCGGGCGGCAGCTGGGTGAGGTCCTCCACAGCAGACCATTCTGCCGGAGCCGTGCACAGGAGGCGCGGCTGCCGCTGTCCCGTGTCCGGGCCTCGCGGTACCGTGAGAGCGTGAGCGACGTATCAGCCTTCCCACCTGCAGCCACCACCGCCGACGCCGCCTCAGCGGCAGCAGCGGTCCTGCCCTGGCACCAACAGATCCGCGTCGGGTTCGACCTGGAGACCACGGGCCGTGACCCGGAGCAGGCACTCGTGGTGACGGCCTCGCTGGTGGTGGTGGACCCGCACGGGCAGCTCGCCGCCGCCTACGAGTGGCTGGTGGATCCGGGCGTGCCGATCCCGGCCGAATCGTCGGCCGTCCACGGGGTGACCACGGAGAAGGCCCAGGCCGAGGGCATGCCCCCGGACCAGGCCATCGTGGAGATCGCCGACACCCTCCGCGACTTCTTCGACGCCGGCATTCCGGTCATCGCGTTCAACGCCAGCTATGACTTCACCGTCATGGACCGCGAGCTGGCCCGCCGTGGCCTGGAGCCGTTGGCGAACCCCTGCGTCATCGACCCGTTCGTGATCGACAAGCAGGTGGACCGTTACCGCAAGGGCAAACGGACCCTCACGGACGTGTGTTCCTTCTACGGCGTCGAACTCCTGGACGCCCACACCTCCGCGGCGGACTCCCTGGCCGCCGTGGGCGTCGCCGACTGCCTGGCCGTGAAGTACGCGCAACTGCAGGTGGCGGCGGCCGAGCTGCACGCCCACCAGGTGCGGTGGAAGGCCGAACAGTCGGCCAGCTTCCAGGAGTACCTGCGCCGCAAGGACCCCGCCGCCGTGGTCAACGGCGATTGGCCGGTGCAGGGACGCTAGAGCCTCCCAGCCGGCGGTGCCCCCAGCCGGCGGTGCCCCCAGCCGCCTGCGCCCCTCAGGCCGTGGCGGCGGCCGCCGCCCGGGCCGCGTGCGGCAGGGCCTTGGCGATCCGGTCCATGGCGGCGTCGTCATGGGCGGAGGAGACGAACCACGCCTCGAAGACGCTCGGGGGCAGGTACACCCCGTGCTTCAGCATGGCGTGGAAGAACGGGGCGTACCGGAAGGCCTCCTGGCCCTGCGCGTCCGCGTAGTTCCGCACGCCGCCGTCCGAGGTGCCGAACGCCACCGAGAACAGGGTGCCGGCGCGCTGGATGGAGTGGTCCACGCCGGCCTCCGTCAGGGCCCCGACCAACAGCTCCTCGAGCTGCTGCGAGCGCCGGGTGATGGTGCCGTAGACCTCGGCCGTGGCGTTCTGCAGGGTCGCCAGGCCCGCGGCCATGGCCACCGGGTTCCCGGAGAGGGTCCCCGCCTGGTAGACGGGCCCGAGCGGGGCCAGCAGGTCCATGACCTCGGCCCGGCCGGCCACCGCGGCGGTCGGCATGCCACCGCCGATCACCTTGCCGAAGGTCCACAGGTCAGGAGCCCACCCCTCGGGCTGGCCGGACAGCCCCCAGTAGCCGGTGTCCGAGGCCCGGAACCCGGTGAGGACCTCGTCCCAGATCAGCAGGGCGCCGTGACGGGCGGTGAGCTGGCGCAGGAAGGCGTTGAAGCCCTCGGCCGGGGTGACCACGCCCATGTTGCAGGGGGCGGCCTCGGTGATGACGGCGGCGATCTCGGACCCGCGGGCGGCGAAGACCTCCTCGAGGGCCGCCCGGTCGTTGTAGTCCACCACGAGGGTCTCGGCGGCCTGGGCCTCGGTGACCCCGGCGGAGCCCGGCAGGGACTGGGTGGCCACCCCGGAGCCGGCTGCGGCCAGCAGTCCGTCCGAGTGGCCGTGGTAGCAGCCGGCGAACTTCACGATGAGGTTGCGCCCGGTGGCGCCGCGGGCCAGGCGGATGGCGGTCATGGTGGCCTCGGTGCCGGTGGAGACCATGCGCACCCGCTCCACGGGGACCGTGCCGGCGATCAGCTCGGCCAGTCGGTACTCATCCGGGGTGGAGGCGCCGAAGGACAGCCCGGCGTCCACGGCCCGGTGCACGGCGTCCACGACGGCGGGGTGGTTGTGTCCCAGCAGCATGGGGCCCCAGGAGCAGACCAGGTCCACGTACTCGCGGCCCTCGGCGTCGGTCAGGTAGGGCCCGGAGGCCCGGACCATGGAGACGGGGTCCCCGCCGACGGACCCGAAGGCGCGGACCGGGGAGTTCACCCCGCCCGGGATGACCGAGCGGGCGGCCTCATACAGGGCCGCGTTCGTGGTGGGGGCCGGGTTCGCGGCCTGCGGAGTGGATGCAGCGGTCATCAGAGCCGTCCTTCCTTGATCCAGCGGGCCAGCTCGGTGGCCCAGTACGTCAGCACGGTGTCCGCCCCGGCCCGGCGGATGGAGAGCACGGACTCGGCCACGGCCGCGTCCCGGTCGATCCAGCCGTTCGCGGCGGCGGCCTCGATCATCGCGTACTCCCCGGAGATCTGGTAGGCGGAGACGGGCACGTCCGCCACCTCGGCCACGTCCCGCAGGATGTCCAGGTAGCTCATGGCGGGCTTGACCATCACCAGGTCCGCACCCTCGTCCAGGTCCAGGGAGACCTCGAGCAGGGCCTCGCGGCGGTTGGCCGGATCCATCTGGTAGGTCTTGCGATCGCCCGTGAGCTGGGAGTCCACCGCCTCGCGGAAGGGGCCGTAGAACGCGGAGGAGTACTTGGCCGCATAGGCGAGGATCGCTGTGTCCTGCCGGCCGGCGTCGTCCAGGGCCTGCCGGATCACGGCCACCTGGCCGTCCATCATGCCGGAGGGGCCCACCATGTCCGCTCCGGCCTCGGCCTGGGCCACGCCCATCTGACCGTAGATCTCCAGGGTGGCGTCGTTGTCCACCGTGCCGTCCGCGGTGAGCACCCCGCAGTGGCCGTGGTCGGTGAACTCATCCAGGCAGAGGTCGGACATGACCACGAGGGCGTCCCCCACCTCGGACTTGACGGCGCGGAGTCCGTCATTGAGCACGCCGTCCGGGTCCAGGGACGCCGATCCCGTGGCGTCCCTGGTCTGCGGGATGCCGAAGAGCATGATCCCGCCCACGCCCAGCTCCGCCGCCTCGGCGGCCGCACGCCGCAGGGTGTCGCGCGTGTGCTGCACGACGCCCGGCATCGAGGTGATGGGCGCCGGCTCGCTGATGCCCTCCCGCACGAAGACGGGCAGGATCAGGTCGGCCGGGTGGAGCCTGGTCTCGGCCACCAGCCGGCGCATGGCGGCGGACTGGCGGAGGCGGCGCGGACGGTGGGAGGGGAAGGCCATGGAATCCTCTGCGGGCTCGGGGGCAGACTCGGACGTCGGCCGCGGGCAGCGGCGGACAACGCCACCCAGTCTAGGCCCGCGCCCTGTCCGCTCCCCGCCCCTGGCCCGGACGGCAGCTCAGGAGCGTGGCTTCAGCTTCTCCGGATCGTAGAACGGGGTCTTCACCACCGTGGCCGGGATCCGTTTCTGCTGTCCGTCCAGCTTGCCGACCTGGACCTCTGCCCCGATCTCGGCGTGCTCCACCATCATCCGGCACAGGGCGATGTTCTTGCGCAGGACCGGCGAGCGCGTGGCGGACGTGACCACGCCGACCTGGAAGCGGCCCACGTGCACCGGGTCGCCGTGACCGGCCGTCTCGTTGCCCTGAAGCTCCAGTCCCACCATCCTGCGCTGCGGGTTCTCCTTCCGCTTGAGCAGGGCCTCACGTCCGGAGAAGTCGTCCTCCTTGGTCTTCAGCGGCACGGTGAAGCCGATCCCGGCCTCGAAGGGGTCGATCTGGTCGTCGAAGTCGTAGCCGGCGAAGACCAGGCCGGACTCGATGCGGACCATGTCCAGGGCGTCCAGGCCCAGCGGTGCCAGGCCGTACGGCTTCCCCGCCTCCCAGACCGCGTCCCACACGGCCGGGGCGTGGCTCGGATGGCAGAACAGCTCGTAGCCGAGCTCGCCGGAGTAGCCGGTCCGGGAGAGGATCACCGGGGTGCCCTGATGGTCCCCGATCCGGCCGATGGTGAAGCGGAACCACGTGACGGAGTCGAAGTCGGCCTGCTGCGGCGGCGTCCAGATGAGGTCCCTCAGGATGTCCCGGCTGGCCGGCCCCTGCACGGCGATGTTGTGCAGCTGGTCCGTGGAGTCCTTGACCCAGACCCGGTCCAGGCCCTGCTCGGTGGCCATCTGCCGCATCCACTGACCCGTGTAGTCGTCCCCGGGGATGACGCGGAAGTTGGTGTCGGACAGGCGGAAGACGGTGGCGTCGTCGATCATCCCGCCGGTGTCGTTGCAGATGGCCGTGTAGACCACCTGGCCCTCGGAGAGCTTGCGGATGTTGCGGGTCATGCAGTACTGCAACAGGGCCTCGGCGTCCGGCCCGAGGACCTCGAACTTGCGCAACGGCGACAGGTCCATCACCACGGCCTTCTCGCGGCAGGCCCAGTACTCGGCCTTCGGCCCGTAGCCGTCATAGTGCGTGGGCAGCCAGAAGTTGCGGTACTCGGTGAACTGCTTGGTCAGGGCGCTCGTGCGTTCGTGGAAGCCGGTCTCGCGGGTGAGCTTCGGCGCGGCGTCGGGGGTGGTGCGGTGGGAGATGGCCATCGAGAATTTCCGCTCCGATGAGTAGACGCGCAGGTGGATGTCGGTGGGGACCCAGCCGTTGGAGGGGTCGATGTCGTCCGGGCAGGCCGAGGACGCGCAGACCAGGTCCCGCTGGGCCTGCATCATCACGTAGTCCCCCGGCCGGGACCAGGGCTCGTCGAACACCAGCATGTTGTGCTCGTCGAACATGGTGTTGTAGAAGAGGTTCAGCGCCGGCCAGGACCGTCGGGAGGCCACCTCGTAGGAGTCCAGCTGCCCGTTGAAGTTGTCCGTGCAGTTCACGTGCCCCGGATAGCCGAAGTCCTCGTAGTACTTGGCGTTGCAGGCCGGGGTGAAGGTGTCGTGGCGGCCCACCGTGTCCCGGACGACCTCCACCAGGGGATCCATGTCCTGGTTGTAGAACTTCCCGTACAGCCCGGGCTGGGAGAAGGCCTGTCCCACGATGTGGCGGGTGGTGCTGGCGTCCAGGCCCAGCTCGCGGCCCTCCTGCAGGGCCCGGGCGTCGAAGGCCAGGAAGTCCGAGCACTGCCGCCCCGCCACGTCCAGGATCTGGATGTAGTCGCCCTTCTTCACCTCGTAGGCGATGGCGGTGCTGTTGTCGATCCGGACGTCGAGGATCGGGTCCGCCAGGGGCGGGGGCAGCTCGATCTCGCGGCGGGTGTGCGGGTTCGCGCGCTGCACCTCGATCATCAGCTCGGAGGGCGGGTTCAGCTCCTCGAAGGTCATCTGCCAGGTCGGATTCCCGACGACGGCCGTCACCGGCCGCTGGGCCGTGAACGTCTCGCGGGACCCGGCGGGCGACCACCCGCCGAACAGGCGCACGGCGCGGGCGGCATCGGGCCGCAACCCGCGCAGCGCCAGGGCGGTGACCACCCGGGCCACCTGTTCGTTGTCGAAGGAGGAGGCCTCGGTCAGGGCCCCCAGCACGGTGGCCGGGGCGTCCGCCCGCAGCCCCACGGCGGCGAAGTCCTCGCCCCCGTTGCCCAGGACGGTGAACTCGGCGGCCTGGGCTCCGAAGCGGTCCACGATGGTGATCTCGTCGCCGCCCTCCAGCTCCAGGGCGGTCACGCCCCCGGGGCGGACCCAGTACCGTTCGTGGCCGGGCACCACGGGCAGCAGCCCCGGTTGCACGAGCCTCGGCCTGGCCAGATCGAGGGGAAGGGAGGTCAGATCAGAGAGGTCGAGCGGTGCAGTCACCGGTATCCCTCCTCAGGGATGGAAGTCATTGGGTCCGTGGCGTCCGGTTCCGGCGTTCCCCGTAACGTAGCCCACATTCCCTGCCCATGTAAGGGGCCTTTTGGACCGGTGCTGGGCGTTCATCCTGACCACGGCGGTGGTCGCCTTCGCAACAGCACCCACGATCGCAGGGCTCCTGTGTGGGGGCCACAGAACTGGGCCCGGCCCGAGCCCGACGCCGCAGTCCGGCAGACCCTGCGGTAGCCGGTCTTGCCGCCTCGGCGGGACATCGATCAGCTGGTGGCGCGTCGGTGTTCAAGCCAGGCGGTCAGTGCGCAGCTGGAGATCATCATCCCGGTCGCGTTGACGAACAGATTCCGTCCGAAGTCGCGAGCCCGCAGATGGGATCCCATCGCCAACCCGAAGTACACGACCAATGACCATGCCGTGGCCCGTGCCAGGGGCTCGTACTCTGTTCCGGCCACCAGGCCTGCTGCCGCCGCCGTCTTGACCACCGGCAACACGGGCCATACCGCCCTGGGCAGTCCGACGTCCAGCAGGCAATCGCGGACGAAGCCGGCGGGCTTCACGCACAGCAAGGCGTCGCCAACGCTGATGCCGGCCAGGGTCAGCAGCGGCCATCGAGGGCGGACACGTCTACGGAGCGTTCGCATCATCTGATGGTCCTCGCCTCCTCGGTGGGTCCGCAAGTGCTGAACGCATTGTCGACCTGATGCACGGCGCCGGAAGGGGAGGTGGCACGGCGCCGGACGGGGAGATGGCTCATGGGGCCCTCTCAGACACCAGGTACCAGGTCGAGACCGCGGAGATGCCGCGGCCCAGGGCCAGCGAGAAGGCGATCGCCAGGACCACGGCGAGTTCCGTGGACAGTCCCGGCAGCAGCCCGGACAGGGCCCCCACGCCCACCGAGTAGAGGGACCACAGGATCCCCGCGGCCAGGGAGAACAGCGTGAAGGTGCGCAGGGGGACCGGGGCGATGGCGCAGGCCACGTTCATCGTCAGGCGGCCCAGCGGGACGAACCTCGAGGTCAGGACCCAGGAGACGGCCGAGTGGCCGGCCATGCGTGCACTCGAGGCGTTCAGCGCCCTCTGCGCTCGCGGGCCCTGCAGTACACGCCACTGGGCCACGTCGCGACGCCGGACCAACAGATAGGTGACCAGGTCACCGGACACGGCGCCGGCCAGCATCGCGACCACCAGGAGAAAGCCGTTCGGCAGGCCGTCCTGGCTCCAGAGGGCCCCCAGGGCCACGAAGAGCGAGGTACTGGGAACCGGGGGGATGAGCGCGGACAGCGCCACGAGGCCAGCGGCCGCTGGATAGACCCAGGCCGAACTCAGTGCGGCCAGCCCCGCTGTCATCCACTCCATCGGACTCCACCTCTCCGACCCCACGCCCCTCCGAGCCCAGCGTATCCCGGTACGGTGACTCCATGACCGAAATCTCCAGCGCCACCACCCGGATCGCCGTACTGATCGACTGTGACAACGTCTCCCCCACCCATGCCGGGGCGGTGCTGGAGGAGCTGGCCACCTACGGCACCCCGACCATCAAGCGCGCCTACGGGGACTGGACCACCAACCAGCTCAGCGGCTGGAAGAACGAGCTGAACCGGCTGGCCATCCAGCCCACCCAGCAGTTCTCCTACACGGTCGGGAAGAACTCCACGGACTCGGCCCTGATCATCGACGCCATGGACCTGCTGTGGATGGGCAACGTGGAGTCCTTCGCGATCGTGTCCTCGGACTCGGACTTCACCCGGCTCGCCACCCGGTTGCGCGAGTCCGGCAAACGCGTCATCGGCCTCGGCGAGCGCAAGACCCCGGAGTCCTTGCGCAACGCCGTGGACCAGTTCATCTACCTCGAACTGCTCGGGGGCGCCCCGGAGGAGGACCGCGCCCCGTCCCGGCGGGCCACCCGACGCAGCCGCCGGGGCGGCGCGGCGAACGACAACGACACCGATACGACCGACGCCACAGATGCCACCGATTCCATCGACGAGGCGGCCTACGCGCCGGGCGCCCCTGAGGCGGCGGATGCGGTCGATGCCGCAGATCCGCTGGACGACACCGTGCGGATCAACCTCGAGAGCGCCCTGGCCAAGGCCGTCAACGCCACCAGCGGGGATGACGGCTGGGCCTCCCTGAGCCGGGTCGGGCAGCACCTGAGCCGCGCCCACGTGGACTTCGATCCCCGTGACTTCGGCCACCAGAAGTTGAGCACCCTGGTCTCCGAACAGCCCTACCTGGAACACCGCACCGCCGATTCCCGCATGCAGGTGCGCCTCAAGCAGGGCGAGCGGCAGGGCACCAAGCAGACCGTCGCCTCCCGTGGGTCGAGCCGCCGCGCCACCGGCTGAGGCGCTGGCCCCCACACGGACTGTCAGGTTACTCCCCGGTACTTTCCGGGACTTTCCGGCTACCCTCGGGTGCATGCCTGCATCCCCCGACACACCCCGCCCTGGCGCCGCCGCGCGCCTGGCCGAGCTGATCCGGCTCCGCACCGTCTCCGCCTGGTACCCCGCACCGGACCGGGCCGACGTGGCCGAGGCCTTCGCGGCGCTCCCTGCGGTGCTCGAGCGGCTCTATCCGCTGCTCCACCGCCACCTGGAACGCGAGGTCGTCGACGGCACCGGGCTGCTGTTCCGCTGGCGGGGCGCCAGCCCGCTCGAACCGCTGGTCCTGATGGCCCACTGGGACGTGGTCCCCGCCCCCGAGAGCGAGGACGGGTGGGTGGCCGCGGGCTGGGACTCCGACCCCTTCGCGGGCACCGAGGGGACGGTCAACGAAGAACCGGCCGTGCTCGGACGCGGCGCCCTGGATGACAAGGGCGCCATGGTCACCGTGTTGGAGGCGGTGGAGGACCTCCTGGCGGAGGGCTTCATCCCGTCCGAGGACGTCTGGCTCGTCTTCGGCGGGGACGAGGAGGTGGGTGGGCGCAATGCCGCGGCCATCTCGGAGCTGCTCCGGGAACGCCTGCAGTCCCAGGGCACGGAGCCCTGGCTCGTGCTGGACGAGGGCGGCGCCGTGGTGCCCTCCCCGTTGTCCTTCGTGGACGCCACCTGCGCCATGATCGGGCTGGCGGAGAAGGGCCAGGCCCAACTGCGGCTCTCCGCCTCGGGCGCGGGCGGGCACGCGTCCTCTCCCCCGGCAGGCTCCCCCATCCCGCGGCTGGCACGTGCCCTGCGCCGCGTGGAGCGGCGGCCCTTCCCGGCCCGGATGAACCGCACGACGGCGGCCATGCTCGCCGCCCTGATCCCCCTCGCCTCGGGCGCGGCGGGACGTGCACTGCCGTGGGTCACCCGGTCCAGGTCCGTGGCGGCCCGCGCGCTGGGGGCCATGGGCGGCGAGCCCGCGGCCATGGTACGCACCACCGTGGCCCAGACCCGGTTGGCGGCGGGCACCGCAGACAACGTGCTGCCGTCCTCGGCCAGCGCCGTCCTGGACTGCCGGATAGCGCCCGGTCAGGGCGTTCAGGACGTCCTGGCGGACATCACGCGCCGCGTGGCCGACCCGCGGGTGCACGTCGAGCTGATCCACGGGCAGGACCCCTCCCCCGAATCCCCCGCGGCCGGCGACCGGTTCGAGGCCCTGGGCGCCGCCGTCGGGACCTCCTGGCCGGGCACCGTCCCGGTGCCGTACCTGCTGATGGCCGCCACGGATTCCCGGCACTTCCACGCCTGGTGCCGGCACGTCTACCGGTTCGCCCCGCTGCGGATGGACCACGCCCAGCGGGCCTCGATCCACGGGGAGAACGAGTGGGTCTCGGTTCAGTCCCTGTCCCGCGGTGCGAGCTTCCACCGGGCGCTGATCACGGGCCGGGGCCGGTCATGACGACCGCCTCCAGCCGGCTGCGCCGACGCGGCGCGCTGCTCTTCGGCGGCCTCGGCTCGATCGTCGGCTTCCTCGCCTTCGTCGAGTTCACCTCCGGCGTGCTGCAGGGCTACTACACGCCGCTGCTCACGGACCTCGCCCGACACCTCGGCGTGAACGACGCGGACGTGAACTGGTTGGAGGGCTCGCAGCTGATGCTCTCAGCCCTCGTGGTCCCCGCCCTGTCCAAGCTCGGCGACCAGGTGGGCCACCGGATGGTGCTGATCTGGTCCACCATGGTGACCCTGGCCGCCTCGATCGCACTGGTGATCGCCCCCGAGTTCTGGATCTTCCTGGTGGCCTGGGCCCTGCAGGGGTTCTACGTGGTGTGGCTGCCGCTGGAGATCGCGCTGATCTACGTCCGGGCCTCAGCCCGCACGGAGGACCAGCAGGACCAGGAAGACCCAGATGACCGAGAGGACCGGGATCCTGCCCATGGGGCACCGGGGCCGGCGGCGGTGACCCGGAGGGCCGCCGCCCTGCTGGTCGGCGCCCTGGAGGTCGGGGCCATCGCCGGCGCGCTGGCCGCCGGGGCCCTGGTGGACACCATGGATGTGCAGGCGGTCCTGGCCGTCCCCGCCATCGTGGTGGGGCTGTGCCTGGTGGCCATCATCCTCGGCGTCGAGGAGACCCCCGGCGCCTCGCCGGCGAACTTCCGGATGCGGGACTTCGACCTCTCCGGACTGGGGTGGGTGACCCTGGCCCTGCTGCTCATCATGGGGGCGCTCTTCGTGGTGCGCGGGACCGGGCTCGCCCCGGACCGGCCGGGGCTCTGGCTCTCGGTGCTGATGCTCGGGGCCGGGGCCGCGGCCCTGTGGCGGTTCGTGGCGGTGGAACGGGCCCACCCGGACCCGCTGATCGATGTGCGCATGTTCACCGACCCCGCCCTGTGGCCGGTCTTCGCCACGGCGGGCCTGTTCGGGGTGTCCGTGCTCGGCGCGCAGGCGCCGCTGTCCACCTTCGCCCGGACCGATCCGGCGGTCTACGGCTACGGGCTGGGCACCACGGGATTCCAGACGTCGCTGATCATCGGGATCTACCTCATCGCGATGGTCGCCGGTGCCCTGCTGCTGCCCACGGTCTCCCGGTGGGCGAGCCCGCGGCTGGCCCTGCTGTTCGCCACCCTCGCCGTGGCCGCCGGGTTCGCGCTGTTCCTGCCGTTCCACGAGACGATCGGTCAGGTCATCACCAACATGGTGGTGGTCGGCCTCGGGTCCGGGGCCCTGGTGGCCTCGCTGCCGGCCGCCGCCGCGGCCGCCGCCCCGCGGGAGCAGACGGGGGTGGCCACCGGTCTGACGAACTCCGTCAAGACCCTGGGCGGCGCGGTGGCCTCCTGCGTCTTCGGGCTCGCCCTGGCCACCACGGCCTTCGCCGGTGCCCCGGAGGCCGCGTCCGCCGAGCTGATCGAGGGCGGCACGGCCGGCTCGTTCTCCGGCTACCTCACGGTGTGGATCGTGTGCTCGCTGACCGCCCTGGCCTCCGCCGTGCTGCTGCTGTTCGTCCCCAAGCGGGCCTTTGCCTAGGCGGGGTGGCACCAAGTCCACACCCCCCACCCTGGGACCCGACGATCAGCTGCCCGGTCACCCGGCGCGGGTGCTGGTGGCCGGGGTGTCCGGCTCCGGCAAGACCACGCTGGCCGGCCGGATCTCCGCGCTGGCTCAGCTGCCCCACACCGAGATCGATTCCCTGCACCACGGTCCGGGCTGGATGCCCCGGGCGGACTTCGAGGCCGATGTCCGGGCCCTGGCCTCCAGCGACCGCTGGGTCGCCGAATGGCAATACAGGCAGGTCCGTCAGCTGCTGGCCGGGCGCGCCGACCTGCTGGTCTGGCTCGATCTGCCCTTCGTGCGGATCACCCTGCCCCGGTTGCTGTGGCGAACCGTCCGCCGCCGCTGGCGGCGGGAGGTGCTGTGGAACGGGAATGTCGAGCCGCCCCTGTGGACCGTGCTGCGGGACCGCGAGCACGTGGTCCGCTACGCGATCACGGGCCGGCGCACGCACCACCTGAAGATCCCCGCCCTCGCCGTGGAGCGCCCGGACCTGCCCATCGTCCGCCTCCGCTCCCCGGCGGAGGTCGAACGCTGGCTGGCTGGCCCGCTGCTGCGGGCCCTGCAGGCGCCCCGGGGCCAGTGACGGGTCCTGGCTAGGAGCCGGTGAGCACGGCTAGCAGTCCCGCCGTGTCCGGGCTGGTGGCGGTCCCGGCCAGGTCCAGGCCGAGCCCCTCGGCCGCGGCCTGGGTGGGCCGCCCGATCGCGATGAACCGGGTGCCCGCCGGGACTCCGCTGCCGCGGCGGCGGACCAGTTCGGCGACCGCGCTGGGGCTGGTCAGCACGACGTCGGCCCCCACCAGATCCTGCAGGGTCACCAGGGCGGGGGCCGGCCCCGAGGCCATCGCTGCTGCGGACTGAGGCACCCTGTCAGGGGAGAGCAGACGTCGCCCGGACGCCGCCGGGTAGGGCACCGTGCGGTACGCCTCGACCCGCTCGACGTCCCAGCCGCGCCGTACGATCCCGTCCGCCACCTCGGAGGTGGCCAGGGACGACTGTGGGAGCAGGACGCGTCGGCCGGCAGTTCCGCGGCCTGCGGCTCCGGGGCCGGGGGCCGGGGTGGGAACCGGGGCGGGGAACTGGGCCACGATCCCCGCGGCGGAGGCGTCGTCCACGGGCATCCACGGAACCTCGGGGCAGCCGGCCTCCTCGGCCAGCACCCGGGCGGTCCCCGGGCCCGTCACCGCGATGCGGGTCCCGGGGGCCACCCGGCCGTCCCACCCACACAGGGCGAGGGCGCGCACCGTGTTGGGGCTGGTCAGCACCAGCCACACCGGGGCATCGGCTCCGGCCGGCCCACCGACCAGGGGGGACGAGGCACCCGCCGGGGGGCCGGCGTCGTGCGTGGGATTCGGGGCGGGGTCCGGAGCCAGGCACGCCACCGCCGCCCGCAGCGGGCCGAGGTCCGCCGGCAGTTCGAAGTCCGTCAGGGGCAGGAACGCCACGCGGTAGCCGGCCGCGGCCAGGCCGTTCTCCACGGCGCCCGACTGCTCGGGCTGCCGGGTCATCACCACGGTGCGCGGCGTCATGGAGTCCACCGGCGGCCTGCCCTCTGTGTGACGGCGCGTGTGACACCACATCGAGGTCGCACGAATTGGCCCCGTCCCGGTCCGGGCGGGGCCAATTCGTGCGACTCAGTTGCCATGATCTGGCTCAGGTGGCGGGGAACAGGTCCGCGCCGCCGGCGAGCAGCGCCTCGGCCACGCGGATCCCCAGCTGCCGGGCCAGGTCCAGGGCCTGGGCGTCGGCGGTCCCGTCCTCGAGCCGCACCCGCACGGTCGGCAGGTCCACGCCGGCGTGCTCACGCAGCAGCCGGCTGCCGTCCAGAGCGGCCACCACGGCATCCATCACCAGTCGGCCACCGCCGGACCCGGGCTGGGATCCGGACTCGGGCTCACGCTCGACCCGCGCCAGCGCGCCGATCGGGGCCGAGCAACCGGCCTCGAGGCGCTCGAGCAGGGCCCGCTCCGCGGTGACCTGCAGCCGGGTGACCGCATCGTCGTAGCCGGCCAGGGCGAGCGCCAGGTCGTCTCCGGCGGCAGCGGTCTCGGGGCGGCATTCCACCGCGAGTGCCCCCTGCCCCGGGGCGGGCATCATCACGGTGGGAGCCAGACGTTCGGTGATGGCCCACTCGTAGCCGATCCGGTCCAGGCCGGCACACGCCAGGACCACGGCGTCCAGGTCGCCGCGCGGGGAGCCGGCGGCGGCTGGGGCGTGGTCGTCATGCTGCTCCAGCCCCGGGACGCGGGCCAGCCGGGTCTGCACGTTGCCGCGGATGTCCACGATGTCCAGGTCCGGCCGGACGGCCTTGAGCTGGGCCACGCGGCGCGGTGAGCCGGTGCCGACCCGCGACCCGGTCGGCAGCTCGGACAGGCGCAGCCCGTCGCGGGCGCACAGGGCGTCCCGCACGTCCACGCGTTTCGGCACGGCGGCGATCTCCAGGCCCTCGGGCTGCACGGAGGGCAGGTCCTTGAGCGAGTGCACGGCCAGGTCCACCCGGGACTCCAGCACGGCCGCGCGCAGGGCGGAGGCGAAGACCCCGGTGCCGCCGAGTGAGGCCAGCGACCCGGTGGTCACGTCCCCCTCGGTCTTGATGATCTCCAGGTGCGGCACCAGGCCGGAGGCCGCGGCGAGGGCCTCCGCCGCGCCGGTGGTCTGGGTGCGGGCCAGATGGGAGCCGCGGGTGCCCACGGTGAAGGTGCTTCTCATCGGGTGGGGGCACCCACTTCCGCGTCGAAGGCCGCCACCGTCGGACGGACGGAGCCGTCCCGCATCACCTTGACGCAGCAGTTCGGGGCGCAGACATCGTTCCAGGCGCCGAAGCAGCCCACGGCGGCCCGCCCCGGACGGCGGCCCAGGCGCTCCTCGATGATGTCCACCAGTCCGGAGACGAAGGCCGGGTGGGTCCCCGGCGTCGGGGTGCGGCGGAAGGCCAGGCCCAGCTGCTCCGCCGTCTCCCTCGCCTCGGTGTCCAGGTCCCACACCACCTCCATGTGGTCCGAGACGAAGCCCAGGGGGACCACGATCACGCCGGCGAGCGGGCCGGTGCCCTGCTCGGCCGGGCCCTGCGACCCCGCCGGCCCCTCCCCGGGCGCGGCCGCAAGCTGCTCGATGGCGTCGTTGATGTCCGGCTCGAGCCAGGGCACGTGCGGGGCCCCGGAGCGTGACTGGTACACCAGGGACCAGTCGATGTCGGCGGCCTCGGGGACGGCCAGGAGGATCTGCTCCGCCACGTCCAGATGCTGGGCGGAATAGACGTCCGCCCCGTTGCCCTCGCCCGGTGCCAGCCCGGTCTGCTCCTGCAGCTCGGCGGCCAGTGGCCGGGGCCCGGCCGCCTCGGCATCCGAGGTGGGGATGGAGTGCGTGGCGAAGAGGATCTGCAGCCGTCCCTCGGGGTTGCCGGCCGCGGCCAGCTCGGCGCGGATCTCGGCCAGGCCGGTGCGCAATCCCTCGGCGAAGGGCTGCACGAAGCCCGGGTGGTTGAAGTACTGCCGGATCTTGTCCGTCTCGAGACGGCCCTCCAGCCCGGTGGAGCGCAGGGCCATGCCCAGGTCCTCCCGGTACTGGCGGCACGAGGAGTAGCAGGAGTAGGCCGAGGTCGCCACGGTCAGCAGCTTCCGGTGGCCGTCGGCATGGATCTGCTGCAGCGTCTCGGGGATGTACGGACCCCAGTTGCGGTTGCCCCAGTAGACCGGGATCTCGAGGCTGCGGGCCGCCAGTTCGGCCTCCAGCGCGGCGAGGAGGTCGCGGTTCTGGGCGTTGATGGGGCTGATGCCGCCGTTGGCGCGGTAGTGGGTGGCCACCTCTTCGAGGCGCTCATCCGGGATGCCGCGGCCGGCGGTGACGTTGCGCAGGAACGGGAGCACGTCGTCCTGGCCCTCGGGGCCGCCGAAGGAGGCCAGCAGGATGGCGTCGTAGTCCTTCGGGGCCATGGTCCCGTGCTCGTCGACGCCGGCCAGCGGGTCGAAGGACTGCTCCGGGCCGGAGGCGGCCGGGGTGGACTCGTTCATCAGGCCAGCACCTCGGCGATCTCAGCCGTGGTGATGAACCGGCCGGTGTAGAAGGGGACCTCTTCCCGCACGTAGTGGCGGGTCTCGTTGTTGCGCAGGTGACGCATCATGTCCACCAGGTTGTTCAGTTCCGGGGCCTCGAGCCCGAGCAGCCACTCCCAGTCGTTCAGGGCGAAGGCGCTCGTGGTGTTGGCCCAGACCATGGGGAAGTCGCGTCCGAGCATGCCGTGCTCCTTGAGCATGCGGCCGCGCTCGGCGGGCTCCAGCACATACCAGTCGTAGGAGCGGACGAAGGGGTAGAAGCACAGCCACTTCAGCGGCTGGCGGCCCATGGCGAAGGCGGGGACGTGGTCCTTGGCGAACTCGGCCATCCGATCCGAGCCCATGGCCGACAGGACGATCGTGGTGCCGGCCAGCAGCTCGGTGCGGCGCAGGCGGCGGATGGCTGCCTGCAGGTCCTCGGCCACGTGACCGTACATCCACACCATGATGTCCGCGTCCGCGCGCATGCCGGAGACGTCATAGGTGCCGCGGACCGTCACACCCTGTTCCGCCAGGGAGGCCACGACGGCATCGAACTGCTCCACCGCGCGCTGACGTTCGGTCTCCGTGTGCGCCCCGGACCCCTGGCCGCCGTTCCGCGCGAAGACGGTATAGGTGGTGAACCACTCGAGCGCTCGGGTCTCCTCCGTGCTGTCGGTTCCGGTGGTGGCGGCGTCTGCGGCCTGGTTCTCGGTCATCGTCACAACTCCTGTGGTGTCACGTCTATCGGTGCCCACCGCCGGTTTCTACAAGCGGTAGAACGAGCGGTCCCAGCCTACCCCTCCTCAGGGTCCGGTGTCCCCGCCGATCCGGCGCCTCACGTCCGCCACGATGGCGGCCAGGCCGGTCCCGGCCACCCAGGCCCCGACGGCCTCCAGGCCGGGCTCGGACGCCAGCCAGGTCCGCGCCGCCCCCACCCTGGCCCGGTGTTCCGGGGTGGCAGCGGGCAGGGCCGACCTCCAGCGGACCACGAACGATTCGAGCAGCCCGGCTGCCACGTCCACGCCCGTCAGTGCGGTGGAGTCCGCCACGGCCAGGCGCTTCAGCTCGGCGTCCGGCGTCCGGTAGCCCGGAGCCGCGGAGTCCGGGGCATCACTCACGCGCCCGTAGGAGAGCCGGACCGCGTGGCGATGGCCGCCCGGCGCTGAGCGACCCCCCTGCGCCGGGTTGAGCGCGCGGTGCGCCCACTCCCACTTGGCGCTGATGTGGGTCATGGCCTTGGCCCCGACCACCTCGCCCGAGACGGCCGGAGAGACCAGCAGCCCGGTGCCCCGCGGGTGGTCGTCCAGCCCCGGGGCCTCGGTCACGAGCGTCACGAGGGCGACGCCGGCCCCCTCCGGCGGACGGTCCGCGGCGGCCAGTTCCCCGCCGGAGACGGGGGCCAGCAGATCCCAGGCCCGCGGCCCGTCGGTCGCCACCACCACGCGGTCCGAGGTCACGGCCCCGGCCCGGCCGGCGGTGACGCCACCCCCGGGCGCCCCGGAGGCCTCCAGCGACACGGTCCACCGGCGCCCCTCGGCCCCCCGGTCCAGGGCCATCGCCCGGGTACCGGTGAGCACGCGCACGCCCAGGCCCTCCAGTTCCTCGGCCAGTGCGGCCGTCAGGGTGTTCATCCCACCCCGCAGGGAGGCGACGACGGCCCCCGGCGGCGCGGCCGCCCGGCGGTCGGCGACGGCGCGGGAGAGGGATCCCGACTCGACCAGGGCCTCGAGCAGCCCCGGGGCGACGGTCCGCAGGTCGACCGAGTCCGGATCGGCCGAATGCACGCCGGCGACCACCGGGGCCACGAGCGTTTCGAGCACCCCGTCTCCCATCCGGTCCCGCACGAGACCGCCCACGGTGGCCGGGCCGCCGTCGTCCAGGATCTGCCGCCACCGCTCCACGCCGCGCGTCGGGTCCAGGTCCTGCAGGGCCCGGGCCAGGGCCTCGGGGCCGAGCGCCTCGGCGACCTCGGGTGCCTGCAGGTCCCCGGGGATCCCCACGATCCCCAGCCGGGGCGCGGGCACGGCGCGGTGCTGACCGGAGGGGTCCACCGGCGGGAGGTACAGCCAGGATCCGGCGGGGTCCGGCTCCACGACGGCGCTGCCCAGCCCCAGCTCCTCCACGAGTTCGCGGACCGCCGGGGTGCGCACGGCGAAGGACTCGGCGCCGGCGTCCAGGGTGAGTGGCTCCCCCGCCGGCAGCCCCACGCGCCGGGAGGACACGCACCCGCCGAGGCCGCCGCCGGCCTCGACGAGGGTGGTGCGGTGACCGGCCCGGGCCAGTTCCCGGGCGGCCAGCAGACCGGCGATCCCCCCGCCGACGACCACCGCGGAGGGGCCGCCCGGCGTCGCAGCCGGGGTCGCAGCCGAGGTCACGGGCGGATGGAGTGGATCAGTTCGACCACGCGGGTGAGGACCTCGGGGTCGGTGCTCGGCGGCACGCCGTGGCCGAGGTTGACCACATGCCCCGGGGCCACGCGGCCGGCCTCGACCACCTCGCGGACATGGGCCTCGAGGACCTCCCACGGGGCGCTGAGCAAGGCCGGGTCGATGTTGCCCTGAAGCGGCACCGCGCCGCGCCCGTCGGGGCCGGGCGCGGCACCCAGCCGGCGGTGCGCCTCACCGAGCGGCAGGCGGTAGTCCACCCCCATGACGGTGGCGCCGGCGTCGCGCATCTCCGGGAGGATCTCCGAGGTGCCGGTGCCGAAGTGGACCAGGGGCACGGACTGACCGTCCCGGCCCACGAGGTCGCTGACGTAGGACAGGGCCCGGGCCGAGTGCGGCTTCACGAACCGCTGGTAGTCGGCCAGGGAGAGCGAGCCGGCCCAGGAGTCGAAGAGCTGTCCGGCCGAGGCGCCGGCCTCCAGCTGGGCGCGCAGGAACTTCCCGGCGGCGTCCGCGGCCCAGGTGGCCAGCGCATCCCACGTCTCGGGATCCGCATGCATCATGGTGCGCGGGCCCAGGTGGTCCCGGGACGGCCCGCCCTCCACCATGTAGGCGGCGACCGTGAAGGGTGCCCCCGCGAAACCGATGAGCGGGGTGCTGCCCAGCTCGGCCACCGTCAGCCGCACGGCCTGGCGGATCGGCTCGAGGGACTCATCGGTCAGTTCGGGCAGGGCCGCCACATCGGCCGCCGTCCGCACGGCAGATCCCAGCACCGGCCCGGTGCCCGGCACGATGTCCACGTCCACGCCGGCCAGGCGCAACGGGACCACGATGTCCGAGAAGAAGATGGCCGCGTCGACATCATGGCGCCGCACCGGCTGCAGGGTGATCTCCGAGGCCAGCTCAGGCTTCAGGCAGGACTCCAGCATACCGATGCCCTGGCGGAGCTCGCGGTACTCCGGCAGCGAGCGGCCGGCCTGGCGCATGAACCACACCGGGGTGCGGGACGGGGTGCCGCCGCGGTAGGCCGTGACGAGCGGGGATCCGGACGTCGAGCGGCTCGGATCGGCGGTGGCCAGGGGATGGTCGGCGGGCAGCGTGGTGCCGGACGGGGTGCCGGCCTGGGCGCCGTTCCGGGCGCCGGTCTGAGGTGTGGACATGAGGCCCATTCTCCCATCGACCGCAGGGTGTGGGGCCCGGTGTGTCCGATCACTCAGGGTCACCTTCTTAGACGGACGCGTCCGCGAGGTCTAGAATCGAGCGCATTGTGGCTCTATTTTCCCTGGTTGCCTCGCACACCGACCTTGACCTCGACACGGTGGCGCAGCTGAGCAACGGAACCGGTGAGGTCGCCTCCACCATCCCCGAATCGACGGTGAACGGGGCCGTGGTGCTGGCCACCTGCAACCGCGTGGAGATCTACGCGGAGGCCCCGGATGATCGGTCGGTGGAGCAGGCCCGCGCCGAGCTGCTGCAAGCCGTGTCCCGGGGTTCCGGCCTGGCCGCATCCACCGTGGAGTCCTCCTTCCACCTGCTCTCCGCCGAATCCACCGTCCGGCACCTCTTCGAGGTCGGCTCCGGCCTGAAGTCGGCGGTCGTGGGCGAACGGGAGATCGCGGGCCAGGTGCGCCGCGCCCTGGGCTCCGCCCAGGAGACCGGCACCGCCACCGGCTCGCTCGTCAAGCTCTTCGAATCAGCCACCCGCACCGCCAAGGACGTCGGCGCGCACACCGCCCTCGGCACCGCCGGCCGGTCCATCGTCTCCGTGGCCCTGGACCTGGCGACCGACCTGCACGCGGGCACCTCCACCCGGGAATCCCGGGAGTTCTGGGAACAGGCCAACGTCCTGATCATCGGCACCGGCTCCTATGCCGGCACCACCCTGGCCCAGTTGGCGGACCGCGGCGCCGCCCACGTCGGCGTGCACTCCGCCTCCGGCCGGGCCGAGGCCTTCGTGGCGGACCGCGGCGGCTGGGCCCTGGCCCTGGGCGGGGAGAAGATCCACGGCGCCATCGCGGAGGCCGACGTCCTCATCGGCTGCTCCGGAGGGGACCGCCGCCTGGAGGCGGAGACCCTGCGGCGGCTGCGTGCGGGTGCGACGGGCCGGTTGACCGTGCTGGACCTGGCCCTGAGCCATGACTTCGATCCAGCGATCGCCGACCTGGACGGCGTGGACCTCATCACCCTGGAATCCGTCAAGATGGCCGCCCCCGAGGGCCAGCAGGACGCCCTGGTGGAGGCCTCCCGCCTCGTGGACGGTGCCGTGACCGGCTACCTCTCCGAGCGCAGGTCCCGCAGTGCCAACGAGGCCATCGTGGCCCTGCGCAAACACACCCAGCAGGTCCTCGAATCCGAGATGGAACGCGTCCGGGGCAAGCACGGCTGCACTGCGGCCGCGGAGGAGGTGGAGTTCGCCCTGCGCCGCATGGTCCGCCAGATGCTGCACGAGCCCACCGTCCGCGCCAAGGAGATGGCCGCCCAGGGCCGGCTCGCGGACTACGAGGACGCCCTGAACATCATCTTCGGTCTCGAGCTCTCCGCCCCTGCCCCGGCGGCCTCCCCTGAGACCTGCCCGGCCGACGTGGAAACGGGCGCCGCGGGCAGCACCGCGCGCATCGCCTGAACTACTACTGGTCGGTAGAGTGGCTGGACCGTCCGCACCTGACGGGTCACTCGAGAAAGGCATCACCGTGAGCACCTCCCCCGTGCGTCAGTCCCGGCTGCCCCGCGACGAGCGCCGCAAGCAATTGCTGGATGCCGCCCGTCGAGTCTTCGTGGACCATGGGTTCCACGCCACCTCCATGGATGACATCGCCGTCGCCGCCGCCGTGTCCAAGCCGGTGCTCTACCAGCACTTCCCCGGCAAGCACGAGCTCTTCCTGGACCTGATGGACACGCAGGTCGACCTGCTGGAGTCCGCCGTCAGCGGGGCCCTGGGGTCCACCTCGGACAACAAGGAACGCGTCCTGGCCACCATCCGCGCCTACTTCCAGTTCGTGGACAGCCCCGACCGCGCCTACCGCCTCATCTTCGATTCGGGGTTGAACAACGACCCGGACGTCTCGGCGCGGCTGGAAGGCCTGGACCACCGGTTCGCCGCGGGCATCGCCGAGATCATCACGGCCGACACCACGCTCTCCGCCGAGGAGGCGCTGCTGCTGGGCCACGGGCTGGCGGGTCTGATGAAGTCCTCGGCCCGGCACTGGGCGGGCCAGTCGGGTGAGCCCTCCCGGCCCGACCTGTCGACCGCGGCCGACCTGACCTTCCGCCTGGCCTGGCGCGGCATCAGCCGCTTCCCGAAGGAACGCTGAGCCGCCCCGGTCCGTTACGCCCATGGCCGAAGTGCCGATGCGATTCCGCCAGGGGCCCCTTCGATCCCATAGTCTGCTGGAGGACGAAGATCCGGTTCCGGCGCCGTGGGCCCACCCGCGCCACCGGATCCCCGATCAGCCCGTGAACCTGAAGGAGTCAGCATGGAAATCCGCATTGGTGTGCAGAACGTAGCCCGCGAAGTCGTCATCGAATCGGATGCCAGCAACGAGGACGTGGCCCGACTGGTCTCCGACGCCCTGGCCGACGGCAGCCCGCTGCGCCTGAAGGACTCCAAGGGCCGTCTGGTCCTGGTCCCCTCCACGATCATCGGCTACGTGGAGATCGGCACCGAGACCCCGCGTCCGGTCGGCTTCGTCCCGACCCCGGGTTCCTGAGCCCCACCCTCCACCCACGCCCCCGGCACGGCAGCCCGGGGACAGCCCAGCACTGTGCGGGCAGAACGAACCGGTTCGTTCTGCCCGCAGAGGTGTTTAAGGGCCGTTCACGACGACCGCCCGGTAAGGTGTGGCCGTGGCCCACCTGCACCTGGATCTTGCCCACTCCGCCCACCAGACCGGACTGACCCGGCAGTTGGCAGCACTCCGCCGGGAACTCTCCCTGCCCTCCGGCTTCCCACCCGAGGTGCTGGCGGAGGCAGAACGGGCCGCGGCCGCCACGGTGGACCGCCTGCCACCGAACGACCGCACGGACCTCCCGCTGCTCACCATCGACCCACCGGGGTCCACCGACCTGGACCAGGCGGTCCACATCCGGCGCGGCGGCGAGGACGGCGGAGACGGCGGAGACGGCACGGCCGCGGGCTACACCGTCCACTACGCCATCGCGGATGTCCCCGCATTCATCACGCCGGGCGGCGCCCTGGACGCCGAGACCCTGCGCCGCGGTCAGACCATCTACCTGCCGGACGGCCGGGTCCCGTTGCACCCGGAGGTGATCAGCGAGGACACCGGCTCCCTGGTGCCCGGAGCGGTCCGTGGCGCCTACCTGTGGACCTTCCACCTGGATGCGGACGGTGCCGTGGTCTCGACCGGCCTGGAGCGGGCCCGGGTGCGCAGCCGCGAGCAGCTCACCTATGAGCAGGCGCAGCAACGGATCGACCGCGGCCGCCACGCCCAGCACGACGCCGAGGGGTCCTCCACCCTGACACTGCTCCGGGAGGTCGGCCTCCTGCGGGCCGCCCAGGAGATCCACCGCGGCGGCGCGAGCCTGCGACTGCCCGAGCAGGAGGTCACGGCCACCGAGCACGGCTACGAGGTCCTCTCCACTCCCCCGCTGGACGTGGAGGACTGGAACGCACAGATCTCGCTGATGACGGGGATCGCCGCGGCCCAGATCATGCTCACGGGGCAGATCGGGATCCTGCGCACCATGCCGCCCGCAGACGCGGACTCCGAGGCCACGTTCCGGGCGCGCACCCGGGCGTTGGGGCACCCGTGGCCCGAGGACCAGCCCTACGGCGAGTACCTGCGTCAGCTGGACACCACCGATCCCCGCCAACTGGCCATCATGCACGCCGCCACGTCCCTGTTCCGCGGGGCCGGCTACACCGCCTTCGACGGCGACACGCCCGAGGTGACGGTCCAGGCCGCGATCGCCGCCCCCTATGCGCACACCACGGCGCCCTTGCGCCGCCTGGTGGACCGCTTCGTGCTGGTGACGTGTCTGGCCCTGGTCCAGGGACAGGAGGTCCCCCGGCCCATCCGAGACCTGCTGCCGGGGCTGCCCGCGGCCATGCAGGAGTCCGGCCTGATGGCCTCCCGTGCGACCAACGCCGCCCTGGACCTGGTCGAGGCGGCCTCCCTGTCCGGACTGGAGGGCCGCGTGTTCCCGGCCGTCGTCATCTCCGCGCCCAGCCCCGCACAGGCCGAGAGGGCCCGCGCCGAGGGGCGCCTGCCCTGGGGTGAGGTCCAGGTGGCACAACCGCCCGTGTTGGCCCGGTACGAGGGCTTCGCCGAGGCGGGCAGCGCGGTCCGGGTGGAGCTCGTCACGGCGGACCTGTCCACCCGCACCGTGCTGTTCCGGATCGCCGGGCAGGTAGAGTAGGGGCATCAAGGATGACCGATCGCACTGTTCAACTGCGTTCACCCTCGTGATGTGACTCCCCGGATCCGGCACAGCCCCACGGGCCAGACCGAATCCACAGGCCCATCGCCTTCGCGATGACGGCCTTGCACCTCCCGCGATCGGCTCCACCATGGACGCACGGCGTCCGGCCGATCCGCGCCGCCCCGCCCGCTGGCACCGCCAACGGGGGCGAGACGCAGGAGCGCACTGGGAACAGTGCCATCGTGCCGGAGCCCTGCCTGAATGACGGGACCGAAAACCCCATGACCCCAGAACAGAAGATCGCCGCGGACAACGACGTCGACACCGAGGACCTGGCCACCTCCCAGATCGAGACGATCGACGTGGAGGACTCCATCGACATCGTGGAGGCCAACGAGCCGGTCGCCGAGAAGACCTTCGCGGATTTCAACGTCCGCGCGGACATGGTCGAGGCCCTGGCCGAGAAGGGCATCACGCACCCCTTCCCCATCCAGGCCATGACCCTGCCGGTGGCCCTGGGCGGCCATGACATCATCGGCCAGGCCAAGACCGGCACGGGCAAGACCTTGGGCTTCGGCCTGCCGGCGCTGCAGCGCGTCATCGGCCCCGGCGAGCCGGGCTTCGACGCGCTGGAGACCCCCGGCGCCCCGCAGGCCCTGATCGTGGCCCCGACCCGCGAGCTGGCGAACCAGGTGGCCCAGGACATCGTGACGGCCGCCTCCAAGCGCCCCGTGCGCATCGCCACCATCTACGGCGGCCGCGCCTACGAGCCCCAGATCGAGGAGCTGCAGCGCGGCGTCGAGGTCGTGGTCGGTACCCCCGGCCGCCTGATCGACCTGATGCGCCAGCGCCACCTCAACCTCAAGGCCGTCAGGATCGTGGTGCTGGACGAGGCCGACGAGATGCTGGACCTCGGCTTCCTGCCGGACGTCGAGACGCTCCTGGCCGCCGTGCCCGAGATCCGCCAGACCATGCTGTTCTCCGCCACCATGCCCGGCCCCGTGGTCGCCATGGCCCGGCGCTACATGACCCAGCCCACCCACATCCGCGCCGCGGACCCGGAGGACGAGGGCATCACCAAGAAGGACATCCGCCAGCTCGTCTACCGCGCCCACCACATGGACAAGGACGAGCTCGTGGCCCGCATCCTGCGCGCCGAGGGCCGCGGCCGGTCCATCATCTTCACCCGCACCAAGCGCACCGCGGCCCGCGTGTCCGACGAGCTCGTCAAGCGTGGCTTCGCCGCCGGCGCCATCCACGGCGACCTCGGCCAGGGCGCACGCGAGCAGGCCCTGCGGGCGTTCCGCGGGGACAAGATCGACGTCCTGGTCGCCACGGACGTGGCCGCCCGCGGCATCGACGTGGATGACGTGACCCACGTGATCAACTTCCAGTGCCCCGAGGACGAGAAGACCTACCTGCACCGCGTGGGCCGCACCGGCCGCGCCGGCAACAAGGGAACCGCCGTGACCCTGGTGGACTGGGAGGACATGCCGCGCTGGGGCCTCATCAACAAGGCCCTCGGCCTGGACATCCCGGAGCCGCCGGAGACCTACTCCTCATCGAAGCACTTCTTCGCGGACCTGAACATCCCGAAGGGCACCAAGGGCCGCCTGCCCCGTGAGCAGCGGACCCGGGAGGGCCTGTCCGGCGAGACGCTCGAGGACCTCGGCGGCCCCGGTGCCAAGCCGGAGCGCGGCGGTTCCGGCGGACGCGGCCGGTCGGGCCGGGAGTCCGGGCGCGACGGCGGCCGGTCGGGTCGTTCGGGACGCGGCGGTCGCGAGGGCGGCCGCGGCGGTGGTCGCGAGGGCGGCCGTGACGAGCGGCGCAGCGGTGAGGCCGGCGCCCAGGGCGGGGGCCGGCGTCGTGATGCCGCCTCCGAGCCGGCCGGCACCTCCGAGGACCGCGCGACGCGCAGCCGGTCCCGGACCCGTTCCCGCACCCGCCGCCGCAACGGCGCCGTGGTGCAGGGCGGCGAGGGCCGCAGCGCCGAGGGGCAGGGCTCCGGTGACCGCCGGGGACCGGCCGGCGAGTGAGCTGAGCCGCACTGACCAGCCCCGTGCCTGAGTTCACCCCTGACGGAACCAATCTGGTGGTGGGGGCGGAGAACCTCGAGTTCCTGCCCTCACTGCCGGCGGGCGCCTTCACCGTGGTCTACCTGGACCCGCCGTTCAACACCGGCCGCACCCAGCGCCGCCAGCAGCTGTCCATGGTCCGGGCCGCCGGCGAGGAGGCGGACCGGGTGGGCTTCGGCGGGCAGAGCTACAAGACGATCAAGGGCGCCCTGTCCTCCTATGACGACGCCTTCGCCGACTACTGGGAGTTCCTGGAGCCCCGCCTGCGCGAGGCCTGGCGGCTGCTGGCGGACGACGGCACGCTGTACCTGCACCTGGACTACCGGGAGGTGCACTACGCCAAGGTCATGCTGGATTCGATCTTCGGCCGGGAGTGCTTCCTCAACGAGATCATCTGGGCCTACGACTTCGGCGGGCGGTCGAAACGCCGCTGGCCGGCGAAGCACGACACGATCCTGGTCTACGTCAAGGACCCGGCCGGCTACTGGTTCGACTCGGCCGAGGTGGACCGGGAACCCTACATGGCCCCCGGGCTCGTGACCCCGGAGAAGGTCGCCCGCGGCAAGCTGCCCACGGATGTCTGGTGGCACACGATCGTCTCCCCCACCGGCAAGGAGAAGACCGGCTATCCCACGCAGAAGCCGCTGGGGCTGCTGCGGCGCATGGTGGCCGCCTCGTCCCGCCCCGGGGACTGGGTGCTGGACTTCTTCGCCGGCTCCGGGACCACGGGTGCCGCCGCGGCCGAGCTGGGTCGGCGCTTCGTGCTGGTGGACCAGAATCCGGCCGCGCTCGAGGTCATGCGGACCCGGCTGGCCGAGCACCTCTGATTCCCAGCCTCTACCCGCCCGGCCCTCAGGGGCGGATGACGGCCGTGCCCGAGGCCTGCTCCTCGATCCGGGCCACCACCTCGGCGCCGGTGGTGTACTCGCCGATCCGGTTGGGCTTGCCGGCCCCGTGGTAGTCGGAGGAGCCCGTGATGAACAGTCCGTGCTCCGCGGCGATCAGGCGCAGGGTGCGCCGGGCCTCGTCGGGGTTGTCACGGTGGAAGACCTCGATCCCGGCCAGCCCGGCGTCGATCATCTCCCGGAACAGCTCCATGCCGATGATCCGGCCGCGCATGGAGGCCATCGGGTGGGCGAACACCGGGACGCCGCCGGCCTCGAGCACCAGCCGGACGGCTTCCACCGGGTCCGGGGCGTAGTGGCCCACGTAGTAGGGCGAGCGCGGGGTCAGGATCGAGGTGAAGGCGGCCGAGCGGTCGCGGATGACGCCCGCGGCCACGAGGGCGTCGGCGATGTGGGGCCGCCCGAGGGTGGCGTCCGGGGTCGAGTGGGCCAGGACCATCTCCCACGTGATGGGGTAGTCCTCCGCGAGCCGCTCCACCATGCGCTGGGCACGGGTGAGCCGTGAGGTCCTGGACCGGGCGATCTCCCCGGTGAGCCCCGGGGCCAGGGGATCATGCAGATAGGACAGCAGGTGCACGCTGATGCCGGTGTCCGAGACGCAGGAGACCTCCATCCCGGGCACGAGGACGAGCCCGGTCTCCCCGGCCGCCACGGCGGCCTCGGCCCACCCCGCGGTGGTGTCATGGTCCGTCAGGGCCAGGCCCGTCAGTCCGGCTCGGGCGGCGGCCCGCACCACCTCCGCGGGCGGCTCGGTGCCGTCCGAGATGTTGGAGTGCGTGTGCAGGTCGAACGGCATGGGCCCCAGCCTAGCCAACGCCGCGGACAATACGATGATGGATGCGATGATGGACGCCATGAGTGATGCACAGCCCCAGACCCCGGAAACCCCTGACCACGACGCCCAGCCCGTGGAGGACCGGGTGAACAACCGGTCCCAGAAGCCGACCTCGGACGCGTTCAAGCAGTTCATGGGGTCGAACTGGGCCCCGGCCGAGGCACCGCTGGTCATGCCGGATGCCTCCTCTCCGTTCGCCGCCCGGCGCCGCAAGGCCCTGTCCGCCGAGTTCGAGGGAGAGCGCCTCGTCATCCCGGCCGGCTCGCTCAAGGTGCGGTCCAATGACACCGACTACCGGTTCCGCGCCCACTCGGCCTTCGCCCACCTCACGGGCCTGGGCGTGGACCATGAGCCGGAGGCCGTCCTGGTGCTGGAACCGGTGGATCAGGGTGCCGGTGACCACGGCGGCCATCACGAGGCCACCCTGTACTTCCATCCCCTGGCCGGCCGCGACTCCGAGGAGTTCTACTCCAACGCCCGCACGGGCGAGTTCTGGATCGGGTCCCGCCCCACCCTGGGCGAGATGCAGGCCCGCACCGGACTGCGCACCGCCGACCTGTCCGAACTGGAGGTCGCCGTCACCAAGAACGCCGGCGCCGTGGAGATCGGGGGCGTCCGCATCCGGCTGCTGCGCGGTTCCGACCTGGACGTGGAGGCCCTCGTGGACACCTCCCGCATCAACACCGGCGTGGACCTGGAGGCCTCGGACGCCCTGGACGGGGTGCTGACCGAGTTCCTCTCCGAGCTGCGCCTGGTCAAGGACGGCTGGGAGATCGAGGAGCTGCGTGGCTCCGTGGCCGCCACCATCGCCGGCTTCGAGGACATCGTGAAGGTGCTGCCCGCCGCACGCGGCCACGCCCGCGGCGAGCGGATCGTGGAGGGGGCCTTCTTCTCCCGCGCCCGCCTCGAGGGCAACGACCTGGGCTATGACACCATCGCGGCCTCCGGCAACAACGCCACGGTGCTGCACTGGATCCGCAACAACGGCCGCGTGCAGGACGGGGACCTCATCCTCGTGGACGCCGGCGTGGAGGCGGACTCGCTGTACACCGCGGACATCACCCGGACGCTGCCGGTCAACGGCACCTTCACGGAGGTCCAGCGCCGGATCTACCAGGCCGTCCTCGACGCGGCCGATGCCGCCTTCGCCGCCGTGAAGCCCGGCCTGCGGTTCCGGGACGTCCACGCCACGGCCATGCAGGTGCTGGCCGAGCGCCTGCACACCTGGGGCCTGCTGCCGGTGTCCGTGGACGAGGCGCTCTCGCCCGAGGGCCAGCAGCACCGCCGCTGGATGCCGCACGGCACCAGCCACCACCTGGGCCTCGACGTGCACGACTGCGCCCAGGCCCGGCGCGAGCTCTACCTGGATGCCGAGATCGTCCCGGGCATGGTCTTCACGATCGAGCCGGGACTGTACTTCAAGGCCGAGGACCTGGCCGTGCCCGAGGAGTACCGCGGGATCGGCGTGCGCATCGAGGATGACATCTACGTCACCGACGAGGGCGCCGAGAACCTCTCCGCCGCCCTGCCGCGCACCCCCGAGGCCGTGGAGGCCTGGATGGCGCGGCTGCTCGGCTGATCCTCAGGGGCGGTCCCCGGTATCGGAACCGTCCGTGACGTCCCCGGTCGCTGGAGATCGGGGCGCTGGTGATGCGGGATCCGCAGGACCCCCGGTGTCCGACGCCGGCCGGTCGCCTTCCGCGTCCGGGGCGGCGCCGCCGTCCACGGGCCGGTTCCGATCGGCGCGGCGCCCCGACCCCGTGGAGCCGCCGGAGCCGCCCTTGCCGTAGGACGGGGTCTCGAAGGACCCCGGGCCCTTCCCGCCCTCACCGGCCGAACCGGTCCGGGCGGCGTTCTCCGACAGGATGCGCTCCCGCACCTGGACGGCCTCGTCCTCGGGCAGCCGCACGCCGTACTGGGGTCGGCCGTCCGGCAGGTCCGGGAAGACCCCGGTGCGCGCAGGCGCCGGGGAGCCCGGTGCCGATGCCGGGTCGGGGGCCGCCGCCGGTGCCGTCGCCGGCGCGGCGGGTGAGCCGTCCGCGGGGCCGGGGGACGGCGTCGGGCCCTGCTGGCCTTGCGGGCGGCCCTCTGAACGGTCCTCGGGGCGGTCTTCCGGCGCGGGCGAGGGCGTGCCCGGTGGCGCGGGGGCCACGGGTGCGGTGGGTGCCGGGGACGGCGCCGCCCCGGGGCGGCCCAGGGCCTGCTTGGCCTGGGCGGCCGTCTCAAACTCACAGACCACGTCGAAGTTGGACGGGACGAGCTGCTGGACCGAGTTCACGCCCCGGCCCTTGCGCATCGCGTGGCCGATCACCCCGAAGATCACCCAGACGGCCACGCCGAGGCCCACCGTGTAGAGGATCTGGACCCCGCTCCCGGCGGGGTCGATCAGGGTCATCAGGATGCCGAGCATCATCCCGAAGAAGGCGCCCTGGATGGCGGAGCGCAAGGCCACGGAGGGATAGGTCAGCCGGTTGCGGATCCGCTCGACCGTTCGCAGGTCCGTGCCGACGATCGAGACCGTGCGGACGTCGAACTCCTGGGCGGCGAGCTCGTCCACGACCTTCCGGGCCTCGAGGTAGGTCGGGAAGGACCCCAACACCTCGCCGCGCGGCAGGCCGCTGACCGAGGGATCGGAGGACGTGGGGCCGAAGAGCATGGACATGGCTCCATTGTGCCGCCCGGGCCCCGGCAGGACACCACCGCACGGCGGGTTCTCCGCCACCGGCGTAAGGGACGGGCTCCCGGCGGGGCCCGTCCATGCCGACTAGGCTGGCTGGGTGAACGCCCCCAAGATCTTCGTCGCCCGCCTGCTGGGCCTGGACGTGTTCGACCCCCTCGGAGATCGTCTGGGCCGCCTGCGGGACGCCGTGGTCACCGACCGCGGCCCGGGCCTGCCGCCGGTCGCGGTCGGCCTCGTCATCGAGGTCCCGGGCAAGAAACGCGTCTTCGTGCCCATGACCCGGGTGACGTCCATGGGCGCCGGGCAGGTCATCACCACCGGGCTGATCAACCTGCGCCGCTTCGAGCGCCGGGGGGCCGAGCTGATGGTGGCCGCCGACCTCTTCGACCGCCGGGTCACCCTCGTGGACGGCTCGGGCCGGGCGGTGCTGGAGGACCTGGGACTGGAGCAGCAGCGCAACGGCGACTGGCTGGTCAGCGACCTGTATGTCCGCCGGGACGCCGGGCGCAACGCCTTCGGGCGGGTCCGGGGCGAGCACCTGCTGGTGGGCTGGCACGAGGCCCGCTGGGCGGCCCGGGAGGAACCACAGGGTGCCTCCAGCTTCGTGGCCGCCCACGAGGACCTCAAGGCCGCCGACCTCGCCGACGTGTTGCACGAGATGACGGCGAAGCGACGCGTGGAGGTGGCCGCCGAGTTGCAGGACGGGCGGCTGGCGGACGTCCTGCAGGAGCTGCCGGACGACGACCAGGTGGAGATCATCTCCAACCTGGACATCGAGCGCGCCGCGGACGTGCTCGAGGAGATGGACCCGGACGATGCCGCCGACCTCCTGCACGAGCTCTCCGACTCCCAGCAGGAACTGCTGCTGGAGCTGATGGAGCCGGAGGATGCGGATGATGTCCGCCGGCTCATGGAGTATGAGGAGAACACCGCCGGTTCCGTGATGACGCCGGTGCCGGTCATCATGCCGCCCGAGGCCACGGTGGCCGAGGCCCTGGCGAACATCCGCCAGCAGGAGTTCACCCCCGCGATGGCGTCCCTGGTGATCGTGGCCCGGCCGCCGCTGGAGACCCCCACCGGCCGCTACCTCGGCGTGGTGCACTTCCAGCGCCTGCTGCGCTATCCCCCGCCGGAGCCCCTGGGCAACATCCTGGACAAGGATCTCGAGCCCGTCTCCGACCTGATGCCCCTGCCCGCGGTGACGCGTGAGCTGGCCACGTACAACCTGACCTGCATCCCCGTGGTGAACCTGCACCACCGCGTGGTCGGCGCCGTCACGGTGGACGACGTCCTGGACCACCTGCTGCCCGATGACTGGCGCAGCATGGAGCATCCGGACGAGGCGGAGCACCCGGCCACCGATCCCTCGAAGGCCCCCTCGACGAATCCCCCGAAGGCTCCCCCGACGACCCCCTCGACGACCCAGGAGGCGACCTGATGGCGGAGAAGAACACCGAGACCGCAGGGCTCCCGTCCCCGCGCCGCTCCGGCCTGGACACCCCGCTGGGGGCCCGGGGCCGCCGCTGGCCCCGGCTCAGCCCCAACCCGGACGCCTTCGGCGAGGCCACCGAGGGCTTCGCACGGTTCATGGGCACGCCGCAGTTCATCCTGTGGATGACGGTCTTCTGTGCCCTGTGGCTGTCCTGGAACTCCTTCGCCCCGGCGCAGCTCCGGTTCGACTCGGCCGCCATCGGCTTCACCGCCCTGACCCTGGTGCTGTCCCTGCAGGCCTCCTACGCCGCTCCCCTGCTGCTGCTCGCGCAGAACCGGCAGGACGACCGGGACAAGGTGTCCCTGCGGGAGGACCGGAACCGCGCCGAGCGCAACCTGGCGGACACCGAGTACCTCACCCGGGAGCTCGCCGGCCTGCGCATCGCCCTGCAGGACGTGGCCACCCGTGACTTCGTCCGCTCCGAGATGAGGGATGCCGTCGCCGAGATCACCGAGGACCTCAAGGACGAGTGGCGTGAGCAGGTGCGGGCCGAGCTGCTCGAGGAGATGGCCCGGAATCCCGACGCCGGCCCCGCACCCGCCCCGCACGGGTCCGGGTCTGCGTCCGGGCATCGCAAGGGCAAGAAGAAGAAGAACCGGCCGAGCCGGGAGGCCCGCGAACGCATCGAGGGCGACGAGGACGGCAGCCACACGACCACGCTGGCCATCATCGCCGCCGAGGAGGCCGGCGACGCCCAGGCGAACCGAGAGACTGGAGAGAACACCGAATGACCGACACCGCCGGGCCCGCCGACGCCCCGGAGCTCACCACCGATCTGGAGCGGGCCGCCTGGACCCGCCTCGGCTCCGTCCTGGATCCGGAGATCCGGCGTCCGGTGACCGAGCTGGGCATGATCGCCTCCATCACCGAGGGGCCGGCCGTGACCGGCCCCCACCATCTGACCGTCGGGGTCCGGTTGACCATCGCCGGGTGCCCGCTGCGGGACACCATCACCGGCGATGTGGAACAGGCCCTGGCCGATCTGCACGGCGGCACCTCGGTCACGGTCCAGATGACGGTCATGACCGCCGAGCAGCGCGCGGGGCTCAAGGAGTTCCTGACGGGCGGGCGACCCCCGAACCCCTTCGGACCGGGCACCCTGACCCGGGTGTACGCCGTGGCCTCCGGCAAGGGCGGCGTGGGCAAGTCGACCGTGACGGCCAACCTCGCCACGGCGCTGGCGGACCGCGGACTGTCCGTGGGCCTGGTGGACGCCGACATCCACGGTTTCTCCATCCCCGGGTTGCTCGGCACCACGGCGCGGCCCACGCGGGTGGACGAGATGATCCTGCCCCCGGTGGCCCACGGGGTGAAGGTCATCTCGATCGGCATGTTCCTGGACAGCGACCGCCCGGTCGCCTGGCGTGGGCCGATGCTCCACCGGGCACTCGAGCAGTTCGTGACGGACGTGTACTGGGGCGACCTGGACATCCTGCTGGTCGACCTCCCGCCGGGCACCGGGGACATCGCCATCTCCGCCGCGCAGCTGCTGAGCACCTCCGAGCTGCTCATCGTCACGACCCCGCAGCAGGCCGCGGCCCAGGTGGCCGCCCGGGCCGGGGAACTCTCCGAGCAGACGGGCCAGCAGGTGGCCGGGGTGGTGGAGAACATGGCCGCCATGACCCTGCCGGACGGGTCCGTGCTGGACCTCTTCGGCTCCGGCGGCGGGCAGACCGTCTCGGACCGGCTCACCGCCACGCTGGGCCGGGAGGTGCCGCTGCTGGGTTCCGTGCCGCTGGACCCCCAGCTGCGTCAGGACGGCGACGGCGGCACCCCCGTGGTGCTGGAGCATCCGCAGTCTCCGGCCGGGGCCGAGCTGCGGCGCGTGGCGCGGTCCCTGGCCGTGCGGCCCCGCGGGCTCTCCGGGCTCAAGCTGCCCGTGACCCCGCGCGACTGAGGCCGGCCCGCCCGGGTCCACCCGGGGACGTCAGGTGCGGTCAGGTGGCGTCGGCGTCGAAGGGCGCCGGGGTGCCGTCCGTGGACGGGGCGGCGGCGAGGTCGGCCTCGGTGGTCTCCGCCGTCTCGGGCGCCGTGGTCTCGGCGGCTGCAACCTCGGGCGCCGTGGTGGTCTCCGCGCCGTGCGCCGCCGTGGCAGCGGCCCCGGCGGCCGCGACGCCGGTCCCGGCCGCCGCAGCGCCCGCACCCGGGGCCGGGCACCGGGAGGAGGGACCGAACAACAGGGCCCGGGGATCCAGGTCCTTCAGGTCCTCCCGCAGGGCGTCGCGCTGGCCGCGGGCCGCCCGGAGGTCACCCCGCAGGCCATCCCGGCCCGAGGTCGGCGTGGGTGAGGATCCCGCGGGTGCGGCGGAGGAACCGGAGACGCTGGCGGCGGCAGCCCCCTGGGTGTCGCCGTCGACCGGCTCGGACAGGGCGTCCCGGATGATCCGCCGCGGATCGTACTGCCGGGGGTCGTACCGCTTCCAGTCGATCTCGTCGAAGTCCGTGCCCGTCTCTTCCTTGAACTGGGTCTTGGCTCCTTCAGCCATCCGGCGCAGATTGCGGATCCACTCCGTGAGCTGGCGCGCGTAGTGGGGAAGCTTCTCCGGCCCGAGCACGAGGACGGCCAGCAGGATCAGGATGATCAGCTCTGCGCCGTTGATACCGAAGGTCACGGAACCTTAGCCTACCGGAGTGCCCTGCGTCATCGGCGTTCCTGGTCCGGCTCCGCCATCCACGGCAGGAGTCGTTCGAAGCCCCGCGCCAGGCGGTCCGCGGGGCGTTCGGGTGCCAGGCCCGACTGCACGCGCGACCGTTCCGAGATCACCACGAGGGACATCAGCCGGTCGGCACGCTCCACCGCCAGGTCGGACTCCACCGTGTAGGCGGCCTGGGCGGTGCGGGCGGTGGCCGTCCACGAGCCGTCCCCATGCTCCAGCACGGACATATCCACCCCCACGGGCAGTTCGCGGGTCTCCGCCGCGGTCGCCACGCCCCCCACGAGCTCCGCCGGTGTACCGGCACCGGCGAGGGCCGCGTCGACCGGGCAGCCGGGGACCTCGGCGTCCTCGGCCAACGAACGGCACTCGTGCAGCACCATGGACGCCCCGTGCCCCTGCAGGGACATGATCACCTCGGCGGTGTCCCCCACCAGGGCCCACCCCGTGGAGTCGTGCTGCAGGCCGAAGCCGTTCAGGCTCGGGACGTTCCAGCCATGCTGCCGGAGGTCGGTGACCATGTCCGGGGTCAGGGCCACGGCCCCGGCCAGCGCCACGCCGGGATGACCCGTGGCCCCCGCCCCGGCGTCGGCCTCCACCGTCGCTGAGGAGTCGGCGCCGTCCACGCCCGCCGGGGACAGCACGGCCGCATCGGCTCCCCCGCCGTCGGGCCCTCCCGCTGCGTCCTCGGTCCCGCCCCCGTCGGCCGGGGACGCTCCCGCTGTGGTCTCCGCGCCCGGCGCGGCCGGTGAGCCGCCCCGCTCGGCCGCGGGGCCGGCGTCGTGCCCGGTCCCCGGGGAGAGAGGGCTGGCGGCCGACGCGCTGGCGGCGGCCGGCAACAGCGGCCGACTCTCTCCGGCCCCGGCCGGGGACTCCGGGTCGCCGGCGATCCAGGCGGCGGACAGCACCACCACGGCGGTCAGCCCGAGCGCCCCCATGCCTGCCACCACCTTCCACCCTGCCACGCCGTCCCGCGCCTCGAGCACCGGCTGCGTGGTGGAGTCCTGGCCAGGCGCCGCACGGTCCGGCCGGGCTGCGTCAGGGGCCGGGGAGTCCGTGCGGGTGGGGTGTGCGTTCTCCACGGAGGAGGCGACCTGCAGGATGCGTTCGCGCTGGGAGACCTCCCGGCTGCACTCGGCGCACTGCGCCAGATGGGCAGCGATCCGCGCCCGGGAGATCGGAGGAAGGGCGTGCTCCACGTAGGAGTCGAAGCGGGCCCGGGGGTGGAACACCGCCATCAGCGTGGACCTTTCCCTCCGCAGGCTCGTGCGGGGGCCGGTACGAGGGGTGGGGTGCAGTCGGGGATCATCACCGCAGTCGACTCCTTTCCGTCTGCTTCCAGTCTGGCCCCAGAATCTGTGAGGAGCCTGAGCATGAAGGCGTGTCGCCGGACTCGCCGTAGTATGGACTGCCGATCGGCATCACCCCCGGACCAGAGAATCGAGCACGCCGCATGAAGGCCCTGAGCCCCCATCAGACGGACAAGCACGCCAGCTGGGCGTTTGCCGAGTCCCGTCCGGCAGAGGACGAGGTCCTGCTGCGCGCCCGCGAGCGCTCCGCCGACCTGGGGATCGTGCCCGTCACCGAGGGCGCCGCCGCCCTGCTGACCGTGCTGGCGGCCACCCGCTCCCCCGCCAATGTGGTGGAGATCGGCACCGGGGCCGGGGTCTCCGGCATCGCCCTGATGCGGGGCCTGGCCCGGGACGCGATGCTGACGACCATCGATCCGGACGCCGAGGCGCTGCGTGCCGCCCGGGAGGGCTTCGCCGAGGGCGGTTTCCCCGCCAACCGCACCCGGATGATCACCGGCCGGGCCCGCACCGTGGTCCCCCGCCTGAACAGCACGGCCTATGACCTGGTGTTCCTCGACGCGGACAAGGCCTCCCTGGTCTTCCATGTGGAGCAGGCCGCGCGGCTGCTGCGTGCCGGGGGGCTGCTGATCGTCAACGACGCCCTCGACGAGGACCGGGTGCCCAAGCCCGCCGTCCGGGAGGCCTCCACGGTGGCCTGCCGCGAGGCCGGCAAGATGCTGCGGGACGAGGAGATGTGGCAGTCGGCGCTGGTCCCCACCGGGTCCGGCGTCCTCCTGGCCGTGCGGCGCTGACCGGCCCCTTCTCCCAGGCCGGACCCGGGGCAGACCGGACCCGGAACAGGCCAGACCCCCGGCCGCGCAGCCTTCAGGCTGCGGGACCGGGGGTCTGGTCATTCCGGACGGTGCCGTCTGCACCGTGTGACGCCGTCGGAGCCGGCGCCCGGGGGCGGTCAGCCGTCGGTGACGCCGACCAGGCACTCCTTGAGCGAGGCGGCCTCGTCCTTGTTGAGTTCAAGAACCAGGCGGCCTCCGCCGTCGATCGGCACGCGCATGATGAGGCTCCGGCCCTCCTTGGTCACTTCCATGGGACCGTCCCCGGTGCGAGGCTTCATGGCTGCCATCTGTGTTCCCTTCTCGAAGCGGTCCCCCCTCGTCACAGCGGGACCGCAAGACTTTTCGTGTGGCCGGCGCGGGTTGAGGCAATCCGGCACGGCCGCGGAGCGCTTGACAACCCCTATTATTCCGGATTCCGCGCGGTGCCGCTAATCACACCGTCTTGACGCGTCGCGGCGTCGGCCTCGGACCACCCCGCCGACCGGGATTCCACGGACCGTTCCCGCAGCCGGGCGATCTCCTCGTCCCGATCCGCGAGGGCCGCCGAGAGCATCTCCAGCGTCTCATCCACCTGGTCCATGCGGTATCCACGCAGCCCCGGGGAGAACCTCAGTCGGTCCACGTCCTCCGGCGACGGTTCCGGCGGCAACAGCACGGGCGGCAGCAGGCGCACCGGATCCGCCAGGGGCGCCGCGAAGCCGCCCCGCCCGGTGACGGTGAGGGCCAACAACCCCACCACCACGACGGCGGCCACCAGGACCAGCACCACGAAGACGCTCACTGGGGGTCGCCTGCCGCCATGCCGTGGTCCGCGGCGAGGCGGTGGTGCTCGGGATCCCACGCCTCCCGGTCCGGCCAGCGGCCGCCGGCCACGGTGTTCACCACCAGGGCCACGGCCTCCTCCGGCGTGTCCGCCAGCTGCAGCAGATGGACATCCGCCGCGTTGATCATGCCGCGGGTCACCAGGGTGTCCCGGATCCAGTCCACGAGCGGGCCCCAGAAGTCCCGGCCGAGCAGCACCACGGGGAAGGCGGTGACCTTGCCGGTCTGGACCAGGGTGAGCGCCTCGAAGAGCTCGTCGAGGGTCCCCAGGCCGCCGGGGGCCACCACGAAGCCCTGGGAGTACTTCAGGAACATCACCTTGCGGACGAAGAAGTAGCGGAAGTCCACCCCGACATCGATCCAGGCGTTCAACCCCTGCTCGTGGGGCAGCTCGATCCCCAGGCCCACGGAGATCCCGCCGGCCTCCTTGGCACCCCGGTTGGCGGCCTCCATGGCCCCGGGCCCGCCCCCGGTGACCACGGTGAACCCCGCCTCGGACAGCCTCCGGCCGGTCTCCCGGGCCTGCTCGTACTCCGGGGCGCCCGGGTGCGTCCGTGCCGAGCCGAACACCGAGATGGCCGGGCCGAGGTCCGCCAGCGCGCCGAAGCCCTCGATGAACTCACCCTGGATGCGCATCACCCGCCAGGCGTCCGTGGTGGTGGAGCCCCGGGGCTGCTCCCGGTCGTTGCGCAGCAGCAACTGGTCGAAGGTGGGGCCTGCGGCCGCGGCGCCGCGGAGGGTCTGGGGACCGCGGCGGACACCGGGGCCCGGTGTGGCCCCGGTGCCGCTGGAGGACGCATCGGAGGACATGCCCCCAGCCTAGGCCTTCCCGGACGCTCAAGAGATGTTTCAGAAAGGCAACGATTGGATTAAAACCGGGGGGTGACGACCGCTGATACCTCATCAGAACCGGCCATGTCCTATAGTCTCCCTCTATGACGCAGAGCACACCGGCCCCAGCGGATCCCCCCGCGGCCGAACCCACCCGCAAGCGGGCCCTCGTCGAGCTGGAGAACGTGAACAAGCACTTCGGCTCGTTCCAGGCCCTCACGGACATCAACCTGACCATCCCCGAGGGGCAGGTGGCGATCGTCCTGGGGCCCTCCGGGTCCGGCAAGTCGACGCTCTGCCGCACCATCAACCGTCTGGAGACCATCGATGAGGGCGGCACGATCCGCATCGACGGCAAGCCCCTTCCCGCGGAGGGCAAGGGACTGGCCAAGCTCCGCGCCGACGTCGGCATGGTGTTCCAGTCCTTCAACCTCTTCGCCCACAAGTCGATCCTCGAGAACGTGACCCTGGGGCCGATCAAGGTCAAGGGCCTGAAGAAGTCCCAGGCCAACGAGGAGGCCATGGCACTGCTGGAACGCGTCGGCGTGGCCCAGCAGGCCAAGAAGATGCCGGCCCAGCTCTCCGGCGGCCAGCAGCAGCGCGTGGCCATCGCCCGGGCCCTGGCCATGAAGCCCAAGGTCATGCTCTTCGACGAACCCACCTCGGCGCTCGACCCGGAGATGGTCCAGGAGGTCCTGGACGCCATGGTCCAGCTCGCGCAGGAGGGCATGACCATGGTCGTGGTCACCCACGAGATGGGCTTCGCCCACAAGGCCGGCGACCGCGTGATCTTCATGGACCAGGGGGCCGTCCTCGAGGACGCGGACCCCGAGTCGTTCTTCTCGACCCCGCAGCATCCCCGGGCCAAGGACTTCCTCGGGAAGATCCTCACCCACTGACGCACCGCGTCCACCCGCGCCACCGAACCTGTCACCACCGCACCCAACCGCTCTCATCACGAGCACCGTCACCGGAGGAACCCCACCATGCGCAAGAAACTCCTGTCCGCAGCCGCCATCGCAGCCTCGGCCGCCCTCGTCCTGTCCGCCTGCTCCCCGTCCGCCGATGACGGCGGCGGCGAGGGCGGCGGCGGCGAGGGCGGCGGCGGGGGTGGCGATTCCGTCCGCATCGGCATCAAGTTCGACCAGCCGGGCCTCGGCTTCCGCGAGGGCAGCGGCGACCCGACCGGGTTCGATGTCGATGTGGCCACGTACGTGGCCGGCGAGCTCGGCTATTCCGAGGACCAGATCGAATGGGTCCAGACCCCCTCGGCCAATCGCGAGAACGCCCTGGAGGGCGGCGAGGTCGACATGATCTTCGCCACCTACTCGATCACCGATGAGCGGGCCCAGCGCGTCGGCTTCGCCGGCCCGTACTTCGTGGCCGGCCAGGACCTGCTGGTGCGTGCCGACGACTCCGAGATCACCGGCCCGGAGGACCTGGAGGGCAAGAACCTGTGCTCCGTCACCGGTTCCACCTCCGCCCAGAAGATCAAGGACGAGTTCGCCTCCGGCGTGAACCTGGTGGAGCAGGGCGGCTACGCCGAGTGCGTGACGTACCTGGAGTCCGGTCAGGTCGACGCCGTCACCACCGACGACATCATCCTCGCCGGCCTCGCCGCGACCCCGGAGAACTCCGGCAAGTTCAAGGTCGTCGGGAACGCCTTCACCGTGGAACGCTACGGCGTCGGCCTGCCCAAGGGCTCGGAAGACTGCCAGGCCGTCAACGACGCCATCACGAAGATGAAGGACGAGAGCGCCTGGGAGGAGGCTCTGACCTCCAACACCGAGGGCACCGGCTACACCCCGGACGAGGAGCTCAACAACGGCCCCGAGGCCGAGATGGAGTCCTGCGACGCCTGATCGGACAGCATCGTGAGACGGCGGCGGGCCGGGCGCCCGCCCGGCCCGCCGCCGTCGTCCTCCGGCCACCCACCGCGGCACACCCCCGGCCGTCGGTCACCGAAACAGGAAGCTCATGAACGGATTCCTTGAACTCTTCGCCGAGTACGACATCCTCGGCGCCTTCTGGATGAACATCCGGCTGACCCTCTTGGCGGCCATCGGTTCCTTCATCCTGGGCACGGTCTTGGCGCTCTTCCGGATCTCCCCGGTCGGATCGCTCCGGAGCATCGGCACCTCGTACGTGAACATCGTCCGGAACACCCCGCTCACGATCATCATGGTGCTCGGCGTCCTGGCCGTCTGGGGCCAGTTGAAGATCGAGTTCTCCAGCGACTTCAACGTCAACTTCTTCACCTACGCCGTGATCGCCCTGACCCTCTACCATGCGGCCTTCGTGTGCGAGGCGATCCGCTCCGGCGTCAACACCGTGCCGCTCGGCCAGGCCGAGGCCGCCCGGGCGATCGGGCTCAGCTTCCTGCCGGCCGCCCGCATGGTGGTGCTACCGCAGGCGATGCGCGGTGCGGTGACACCGCTGGGCAACACCCTGATCGCGCTGACCAAGAACACGACGGTGGCCGCGGCGGCCTCCGTGGCCGAGGCCTCGGGGCTGATGAAGACCATGATCGAGTTCAACCCGGACCTGATGATCTACATCTTCCTCACCATCGCGATCGGATTCTGCATCATCGTCATTCCCATGGGCATCCTGACCACCTGGCTCTCCGACAAGCTGGCGGTGGCACGATGACCGCCACGACGTCCGTCCTCTTCGACGCCCCGGGCCCCAAGGCCCGGCGCAACATCCTGATCTCCAACCTGGTGGCGCTGGCCGCCGTGCTGGTGGTCGTGGTCCTGGTGCTGATGCAGCTGGACCGGCAGGGACAGTTGGCGCCACAGCAGTGGGTCAACGCCCTGAACGCCAACGCCTGGACCAACTACTACCTGCCGGGCCTGCAGTTCACCCTGCAGGCCTCCGGGATCGCCGTGGTCACGGCCCTGGTCTTCGGTCTCGTCTTCGGCTTCCTGCGGCTGGCCCCGTTCGCCATCGTCCGGGCGGTCTCCGGCGTCATCGTCGAGTTCTTCCGCGCCGTCCCGGTGCTGGTGATGATGTTCTTCCTGTACTTCTTCTTCGCCCGGGTGGCGGCCCCCGCCGGCCTCATGGCCGGCACGGACGCCGCGTACTACGGCGTGATCGTGGGCCTGACGCTCTACAACGGGGCGGTGATCGCCGAGCTGGTCCGCTCCGGCGTGAAGTCCCTGCCCAAGGGTCAGCGCGAGGCCGCGGCGGCGGTCGGCATGACGAACAACCAGTCGCTGCGCCTCGTGGAGGTCCCGCAGGCCCTGACGGCCATGCTGCCGTCCCTGCTCAGCCAGTTCGTGGTGATCCTCAAGGACTCCGCGCTCGGCTACCTGATCGGCTTCTACGAGCTGCTGCAGTACTCCCGCCAGCTCGGCTCGGGCTACTCGAACATCCTCCAGACCCTCGTGGTCGCCGCGCTGATCTTCATCGTCATCAACTTCATCCTGACGTGGCTGGCCACCAAGCTGGCCGGCAACCTGTCCTCGCGGACCAGTGGTGAGGCGGCCCCGACCACCTCCACCACCGTGGCTCCGACCGTGGGCGTCGAACCGAAGTAGCCGGGTCTACGCACCCGGCAGCAGCCACCGGGTGAGGGCCGCCAGACAGTCCCGGATGGCCCCGGCACTGACGTGTTCCTCATCGGTGTGGGCCAGCAGGGCGTCGCCGGGGCCGAAGTTCACGGCGGGCACCCCCAGGGCGGAGAAGCGGGCCACGTCCGTCCAGCCGTACTTGGGCTGCGGGGTCCCCCCGACGGCCGCCACGAAGGCCGCGGCGGCCGGATGGTCCAGCCCCGGGCGGGCCGCGGCGGACTCATCGGTGATCGCCACCTGGTCCCGGCCCACTCCGGCGGTGGCCAGGACGGAGAACACGTGCTCGTGCGCCTGCTCCAGGTCCTTGTCCGGGGCGAAGCGGAAGTTGACCTCCACCGTGCAGGCGTCCGGGATGACGTTGCCTGCCGTGCCACCGTGGATCCGCACGGCGTTCAGGCCCTCTCGGTAGTCCAGGCCCTCCACGCGCACGGTGGCGGGTTCGTAGGCGGCCAGCGCCGCCAGCAGGGGCGCCGCGGCGTGGACGGCGTTCACCCCGCGCCAGGCCCGGCCCGAATGCGCCGCCACCCCGGGCACGGTCACCACGTACCGGCAGGTCCCGTTGCAGCCGCCCTCGACCACGCCGTCGGTGGGTTCCAGCAGCACCGCGAAGTCGGCCTCCAGCAGCTCCGGGGCCTCGCGGACCACCCGTCCCAGCCCCGAGAGCTCGGAGCCGACCTCCTCGTGGTCGTAGAAGACCCAGGTGACGTCGCGCGCGGGGACCGGGCCGGCGTCGTGCCCCATCAGCCCGGCCAGCGCCAGCTGGACGGCCACCCCGGACTTCATGTCCGTGGCCCCGCGGCCGTAGAGCAGGTCGGTGTCTGCCGGAAGGTCGGAGTCGGAGGGCCCGACGGCGGCCGGCGGCTCCCAGCGCGAGGGCACCGTCCCCCGCGCGCCGGGGGCGGTGGGCAGCGGCACGGTGTCCAGGTGGCCGGCCAGCACCACGCGGGAGGCCAGGCCGAAGTCCGTGCGGGCCACCAGCGTGTCCCCGAGCCGCTCCACCCGCAGCCGGGGCAGGGCGCGCAGGGTGGCCTCCACCACATCCGCGAGCGGGCCCTCGTGGTCGGAGACGGAGTGGATGTCCAGCAGGGACGCCGTCAGCAGGGCCACGTCCGAATCCAGGGGTGGCAGCACGGGGGCGGGGCTTCCGGCGGGGTGGGGTGATTCCATGAGCGTCAGTCTAGGTCCGGGCCAGTAGGATACTTCCCATGACCTCCCACCCCATCCAGCCCGGTCCCACTGTGCCTCCCCACCACTCGGACCAGGCCGGGATGCGGCGCGCCGGGCCGGCCCGGCTGGCCTCCGGCACCGGGCTGGCCACGGTGGCCGCGGACGGGACGGTGCTCGATGCCTGGTACCCGGCCCCGGCCCTGGGTGGGCCCTCCGGCGAGGACCTCACGGACGCGCTGACCGCCCTGGCCGTCACGGACGCGGACCGCGGGACGAGCCAGCAGGTCCATGCGGTGCAGATCGACCTCGATGCCGCCCCCGCCGATGCCTGGGACGCCTGGCTGCGTCTGCATCTGCTGTCCCACCGGCTGGTCCGGCCGAGCACCCTGAACCTGGACGGGATCTTCGGCGTGCTGGCCAACGTGGTGTGGACCAGTGCCGGGCCGTGCCTGCCGGCCGGGTTCGAGGCCACCCGGATGCGGCTGCGGGCCCGGGGGCCGGTGCAGGTGTACGGCGTGGACAAGTTCCCCCGGATGACCGACTACGTGGTGCCGCCCGGCGTGCGGATCGGCGACGCCGACCGCGTCCGTCTCGGTGCGCACCTGGCCGAGGGCACCACCGTGATGCATGAGGGTTTCGTGAACTTCAACGCCGGCACCCTGGGCGCGTCCATGGTGGAGGGCCGGATCTCGGCCGGCGTGGTGGTCGGGGACGGCTCGGACGTGGGCGGCGGCGCCTCCATCATGGGCACCCTGTCCGGCGGCGGCTCCCAGCGCATCACCATCGGCAGCCGGGTCCTGTTGGGCGCGAACTCCGGCGTCGGCATCTCCGTGGGGGATGATTCGGTGGTCGAGGCGGGGCTCTACATCACCGCGGGCACCCGGGTCACGGTCCGCACGGGCTCGGGCGGCGCCGTAGGAGATGGCGGAGGGGCGCCGGAGACCACCGTGAAGGCCCTGGACCTCTCCGGCGTGAAGAACCTGCTGTTCCGCCGTGACTCGTCCACCGGCCAGGTCCAGGCCCTGCCGCGGGCAGGCCGCACCGTGGACCTCAACGACGCGCTGCACGCCAACTGATGCCGAACCGCGCCGTGGTGCAGCAGTGAACCGCAGGTCCCGCCGACGTCGGCGCGCCCTGGGGGTCCTCGTGCTGTGCCTGGCCGTGGTGGCCGGCGGCGCCTGGGCCGCCACCCGGTTCATCGACTCCTCGGAGATCATGGTGCGGGAACACTGCACCGCGATCGTGGGCTCGGACTCCTTCCGGCTGGCCCCGGACCAGGCCGCCCACGCCGCCCTGATCTCGGCGGTGTCCATGGACCGTGGCCTGCCGGCCCGTGCGGCCTCGATCGGGATCGCCACGGCCGTGCAGGAGTCCAAGCTGCGCAACATCGACTACGGCGACCGCGCCGGCCCCGACTCCCGCGGGTTGTTCCAACAGCGCCCCTCGCAGGGCTGGGGCTCCGAGGCGCAGATCATGGATCCGGTCTATGCGGCGAACCGCTTCTACCAGGAGCTCGAGCTGCTGGTCCCGGACTTCGAGGACCTCGACATCACCGTGGCCGCCCAGACGGTCCAGCGCTCCGCGTTCCCGGACGCCTACGCCGACCACGAGCCGGAGGGCCGGGCCTACGCCTCCGCCCTCACCGGCCACTCCCCCGCAGCCCTGAACTGCGTGCTGAAGTCACCCGACGGCCCCGGGGACGCCCAGGCGATGACGGCGGCCCTGCAGCGGCAGTTGTCCTCGGCCGAGGCGCAGGTCTCCGACGACGGCCGGACCGTGCTGATCCCGGCCTCCGGCTCGCGGGGCTGGGCCCTGGTGCAATGGGCGGTGGCGAACGCCCAGCAGTTCGGCGTCACCTCCGCCTCCTTCGGCGGACAGGGCTGGGTACGGGCCGACCACGGCTGGGCCCCGGCCACCGGCACCGAGGGAGCCGTCACGGTGACCCTCGCCGGCTGAAGACTCTGAGGGCGATCCCACTTTCAGGGCGATCCTCAGCCGTGGGATCGCCCTGAAAGCGGGGTCGCCCTGAAAGTGGGATCGCCCTGAAAGCGTTGGGGGTCAGCGGGTCGGGTAGTCCCGCAGGTCGTGGCCCGTGTAGACCTGCCGCGGGCGGCCGATCTTGGTGGCCGGGTCCTCGATGAGTTCGCGCCACTGGGCGATCCAGCCCGGCAGCCGGCCGAGGGCGAACAGCGGGGTGAACATCTTCTCCGGGAAGCCCATGGCCTTGTAGATCAGGCCGGTGTAGAAGTCGACGTTCGGGTAGAGCTTGCGCTCGATGAAGTAGTCGTCCGCCAGGGCCTTCTCCTCGAGGCGCATGGCGATGTCCAGCAGCTCGTCGTTGCCGCCGATCTTGCCCAGGATGTCATGGGCGGTCTGCTTGACGATCTTCGCGCGCGGGTCGTAGTTCTTGTAGACGCGGTGGCCGAAGCCCATGAGCTTCACCCCGTCCTCCTTGTTCTTGACCTTGTCCATGAAGTCCTCGGGCTTGACCCCGTCCGACCTGATGGAGCGCAGCATGTTCAGCACGGCCTCGTTGGCCCCGCCGTGCAGCGGGCCGTAGAGGGCGTTGATGCCGGCCGAGATGGAGGCGAACATGTTCGCGTGGGAGGACCCCACGAGCCGCACCGTGGAGGTGGAGCAGTTCTGCTCGTGGTCCGCGTGCAGGATGAGCAGCAGGTCCAGGGCCTTGACCATGTCCGGGTCGAGCTCGTACGGCTCGGCGGGGACCCCGAAGCACTGGCGCAGGAAGTTCTCCACCAGGTTCAGGGAGTTGTCCGGGTAGAGCATCGGCTGGCCGATGGACTTCTTGAACGCGTAGGAGGCGATCACCGGCAGCTTGGCCATCAGCCGGATGGTGGAGATGTGGACCTGTTCCTCGTCGAACGGGTCCAGCGAGTCCGGGTAGAACGTGGAGAGGGCGGACACCGCCGAGGACAGCACCGGCATGGGGTGCGCGTCCCGCGGGAAGCCCGAGAAGAAGCCCTTGAGGTCCTCGTGCAGCATGGTGTGGCGGCGGATCTCCTGGTCCCAGGAACCCAGCTGGTCGCCGGTCGGCAGCTCGCCGTAGATCAGCAGGTAGGCGACCTCGAGGAACGATGAGTTCTCGGCCAGCTGCTCGATCGGGTAGCCGCGGTAGCGCAGCACCCCCTCATCGCCGTCGATGTAGGTGATCGCGGACTTGGCGTTGGCCGTGTTCATGAAGCCCGGGTCATAGGTGACCTGACCGGTGGACTTCAGCAACGGCCCGATGTTCAGACCGTCGTTGCCGATGGTGGCCTTCTCGCGGCCCAGCTCGACGGTCGTGCCGTCCACGGACAGCTGAGCTGAAGTGTCTTCGGTCATGGGTACTCCCTCATGAATAGTGCAGTGTGCGAACCGCCGCCGGGATCCCGGCGGCGCGTCACGGGGACCGTGGGTGGTCGATCCGGTGGTTCGATCCACGTCAACGCTACCAAGCCGGGGGCCCGGACATGGAATCGGTGACGCTAGCGCCAGGTGCGAAGCCGCTCCGCAGCCTGGGCCACGGCCTCGTCCGAGGCGGTGAGGGCGACCCGCACGTACCCGTTGCCGGCCGCCCCGTAGAAGGTCCCTGGGCCCACGAGGATGCCCAGCCGGGCGAAGGCGCCGACCAGATCCCAGCTGTCCTGCTCGCTGGGAGCCGCCCGGCCGGCGTCGTGCCCGGTGGCGTCTCCGGCCGAACCGCCCGCCCGGCCGTCCCGCGTCCACAGATACAGCCCGGCCTCGGAGTGGTCCACCACGAGCCCGGCGGCCTCGAGGGCGTCCCGGAGCAGGGCGCGGCGGGCGCGGTAGCGGTCCTTCTGCTCCCGCACGTGCGCGTCATCCGCCAGGGCCGCGGTCATGGCGGCCTGGACGGGCATCGGGACGATCATGCCGGCGTGCTTACGGCTGTTGACCAGGGTGGCCACCAGGGCGCGGTCCCCCGCGGCGAAGGCGGCCCGGTAGCCGGCCAGGTTCGACTGCTTGGACAGCGAGTACACGCTGAGCAGGTCCGTGTGGTCCCCGCCGCTGACCTCCTCGGCCAGCAGGCACGGGGTCCCGGGCCCCACCCCCGAGGGGTCGTCCCACTCGTCCCAGCCGAGCTCGGCATAGCATTCGTCCGCGGCCACCACGGCTCCCACCTGACGCCCCTGGGCGACGACGGCGCGCAGCTGCTCGGCCGAGGCCACCTTCCCCGTGGGGTTGGCCGGGGAGTTGGTCCAGATGAGCTTCACCCGGGCCCGGGTGTCAGCGTCCAGTTCCTCGAGGGAGTCGGCGGCGACGGCGGTGGCGCCCACGAGCAGCGCACCGATGTCATAGGTCGGGTAGGCCACGGTGGGGCGCACGACCACATCGCCGGGGCCCAGCCCCAGCAGCAGCGGCAGCCAGGCGATGAACTCCTTGGAGCCCACGGTCGGGATGACCGCGTCCGGGTCCAGCCCGGGGACGCCGCGGCGCCGGGCGAACCACGCGGCGACGGCCTGGCGCAGCTCGGCGGTCCCCTGGGTGGTCGGGTAACCGTGGGCGTTCGCCGCGGCCGCCAGGGCGTCCTGGATCAGGGCCGGGGTGTCGTCCACCGGGGTGCCGATGGACAGGTCGGCGAGGCCTCCGGGGTGGGCCTGGGCCGTGGCACGGTAGGGGGCCAGGGACTCCCAGGGGTATTCGGGCAGCGTCAGCATGAGATGGGCCCGGCTCTACAGGCCTTCGGGGATCGGCTGCGGCGGCAACGCCGTGATCACCTCGTGGTCCTTCGGGATGAGGCCCAGCTTGGCGGCACCGCCGGGGGACCCGAGGTCGTCGAAGAACTCGACGTTCGCCTTGTAGTAGTCGGCCCATTCCTCGGGGGTGTCGTCCTCGTAGAAGATGGCCTCGACGGGGCAGACGGGCTCGCAGGCGCCGCAGTCGACGCACTCGTCCGGGTGGATGTAGAGCATCCGCTCGCCCTCGTAGATGCAGTCAACGGGGCATTCATCGATGCAGGCCTTGTCCTTGAGGTCCACACACGGCAGGGCAATGACGTACGTCACGTGAGACCGTCCACCTTTCAGCGGGTCTGATGGGCCCGGACTCGTGCCGGGCTGGGCGGGGATTCGGTTCCAGTCTAGTCCTGTGCGTCCAGTCCTGTACGTCTAGTCCTCTGAGGCGGGGACGCGCAGGAGGGGCTGTGCCACGAGCATGGCCACCACGGCCACGACCGGGATGCCCCAGATCCACACGGTCCCGGCGATCGCCGGCCCGGGGACCACCGTGAGCGTGTACTCGTTGGCCGCGACGGCAAGGGTGTCCAGCCCCGGCCAGTTCCCCAGGACCATCGCCGTGGTGAACGCCGAGATCGCCAGGACTCCCCCGGCCCACGGGACCGAGGACCTCAGGGTCCACCACAGTTGCGCGGAACCGGTGAGCAGCAGCGCCAGCACCGCGCCCCACGGCAGGATCCACGCGCCCTCGGCGGTGCTGGTCCCGCCGATCCAGGCGAAGTTCAGGTGCAGGACCGTGCCGAGGAGCCCGACGCCGGCCCCCAACAGGACCGCGACGACCGCCGGGACCCAGCCCGGCCGCCGTCGGGCCCTGTGGGGTACTCCAGGACCGGGTGTGTCAGGACTTGGCACGTGCGCGGGCGGCCTTGTTGCGCTCGTTGGAGTCCAGGATGAGTTTGCGGATGCGGATGTCCTCGGGGGTGATCTCCACGCACTCGTCCTCGCGGGCGAACTCGAGCGACTCCTCCAGGGTCAGCCGCTTCGGCGGGGTCAGCCCCTCGAAGGAGTCGGAGGAGGCCGCACGCATGTTGGTGAGCTTCTTCTCCTTGGTGATGTTCACGTCCATGTCATCGGCGCGGGAGTTCTCGCCGACGATCATGCCCTCGTAGACCTCGGCCCCGGGCTGGACGAAGAACGTGCCGCGCTCCTGCAGGTTGATCATGGCGAACGGGGTGGCGGTGCCGGCGCGGTCGGCCATCAGCGAGCCCTTGTCCCGGTACTCGATGGGGCCGGCCCAGGGCTCGAAGCCGTTGGCGTAGGAGGAGGCGATGCCGGAGCCGCGGGTGTCCGTCATGAACTGGGTGCGGAAGCCGATCAGGCCACGGGCCGGCACGTTGAACTCCATGCGGATCCAGCCGGTGCCGTGGTTCTTCATCTCCGTCATGCGGCCCTTGCGGGCGGCCATCAGCTGCGTGATGGGGCCCATGAACTCCTCGGGGGTGTCGATGGTCATGAGCTCCATCGGCTCGTGGATCTTGCCGTCGATGGTCCGGGTGACCACCTGCGGCTTGCCCACGGTCAGTTCGAAGCCCTCGCGGCGCATCTGCTCCACCAGGATGGCCAGGGCGAGCTCGCCACGGCCCTGGACCTCCCAGGCGTCCGGGCGCTCGGTCGGCAGGACCTTGAGGGAGACGTTGCCGATGAGCTCGGCGTCCAGGCGGTCCTTGACCTGGCGTGCGGTGACCTTCGCGTTCTTCACGCGGCCGGCCAGGGGGGAGGTGTTGATGCCGATGGTCATGGAGATCGCCGGATCGTCCACCGTGATCAGCGGCAGCGGCTTCGGGTTCTCCGCATCGGTGAGGGTCTCACCGATCATGATGTCCTCGATGCCGGCCACGGCCACGATCTCGCCCGGGCCGGCCGACTCGATGGCCTCACGGGACAGGCCCTTGGTGCCGAGCAGCTCGGTGATCTTCACGGTCTTCAGCTGGCCGTCCTGGCGGGCCCAGGCCACCTGCTGGCCCTTCCTCAGGGTGCCGTTGAAGATGCGCAGCAGGGCCAGGCGCCCCAGGAACGGGGAGGCGTCCAGGTTGGTGACGTGCGCCTGCAGCACCTCGCCCTCGGTGTACGTGGGGGCCGGGATGTGGTCCATGATGGTCGCGAACAGCGGCTCGAGGTCCTCGCTGTCCGGCAGCTCGCCGTCGGCCGGCTGCGTCAGGGAGGCCTGGCCCGCCTTGCCGGAGGCGTAGACGATGGGCAGGTTCAGCACGGAGTCCAGGTCGAGGTCCTCGACCTCCTCGGCCAGGTCCGAGGCCAGGCCGAGCAGCAGGTCCATGGAGTCGGAGACCACGCCGTCGATCCGGGCGTCCGGGCGGTCGGTCTTGTTGACCACGAGGATCACGGGCAGGTTGGCGGCCAGGGCCTTGCGGAGCACGAAGCGGGTCTGCGGCAGCGGGCCCTCGGAGGAGTCCACCAGCAGCACGACGCCGTCCACCATGGACAGGCCGCGCTCGACCTCACCGCCGAAGTCGGCGTGGCCGGGGGTGTCGATGACGTTGAAGGTGACGCTCTCCACCCCGTGGGCGGTGGCGGAGGGGCCGGAGTAGAACACGGTGGTGTTCTTGGCCAGGATGGTGATGCCCTTCTCGCGCTCCAGCTCGCCGGAGTCCATCACCCGGTCCGCCACCTCACCATGGCTGGAGAAGGCTCCGCCCTGGCGCAGCATCGCATCCACCATGGTGGTCTTGCCGTGGTCCACGTGGGCCACGATGGCGACGTTGCGGAGGTCGGTGCGCTGGGTAAGGGCTTCAGTCATAGGGGTGCCTGTTCATTGAGGGCGGCGTGTTGGCGGGGGCACGGCGGCGCGATCGGCCACCGTCAAGGGCCCCGTCCGATTGTACGGGACACCGGCATTCCCCGATTCCACCCGGCTCCACCCTGCTCCGGGCACCGGGTCTCCGGGCGCGGGGTGACCCCGCCCCGTCACAACGGTGGGGGCGAGGTCACTCTGCGCCTGGTCAGTAGGCGCGCTCGCCCAGGGACTCCAGGAACCGGCGGCGCTCGGTGCGCTTGGCGAGCTGCTCGTCCGGGTCCGGCACCGGGGCGGCGGAGAGCAGGCGCTTGGTGTACTCCTGCGTGGGGTGGTGCAGCACCTCCTGGGTGGGCCCCTGCTCCACCTGGCGGCCGTCCTTGAGCACCAGCACCCGGTGGGCCAGCATGTCCACCACGGCCAGGTCGTGTGAGACGAACAGGCAGGCGAACTCGTAGCGGGACTGCAGCTCGGCGAACATGTCCAGGACCGCCGCCTGGACGGAGACGTCCAGGGCGGAGGTCGGTTCGTCCGCGATCAGCACCTCCGGGTCCAGGGTCAGCGCCCGGGCGATGGAGATGCGCTGGCGCTGGCCGCCCGAGAGCTCGTGCGGGAACCGGTTGACCACGGAGCGCGGCAGCTTCACCGCGTCCAGCAGCTCGTAGGCGCGGTCCAGCTGCGACTTCCGGTTGCCGACCTTGTGGATGACCATCGGCTCCGTGATGATGTCACCGATCGGGAAGCGCGGGTCCAGCGAGGCCGCCGGGTCCTGGAAGACCACGCCGATGCGCCGCCGCAGGGCACGGGACTCCTTCCCGGCCAGGCTCGGCAGGTCCTGGCCGTGGATCTTCAGGGACCCCTGGGCCACCGGCAGCAGGCCGAGGACGGCCTTGGCGATGGTGGACTTGCCGGAGCCGGACTCCCCCACGAGCCCGAGGATCTCCCCCGGCGCCACCTGGAAGTCGATGTCATGGACCACGCGGTTCTTCTTGCCGCGGTGGTCGTACTCGATGCACAGGCCCTCGGCCTCGATCGCGGCGATGGCCTCCTCCTGGGGGGAGTCCTCCTCCGCGGGTTCCGCGACCGGTTCCGAGACCGGTTCCGCCGCGTCCAGCTCGGCGCCCAGTCGCGGCACCGAGCCCAGCAGGCGCTCCGTGTAGGGGTGCTGCGGGTTCTGCATCACCTGGTGGACCTCGCCGGACTCCACCAGCTCGCCGCGCAGCATCACGCACACGCGGTCCGCCATGTCCGCCACCACGCCCATGTTGTGGGTGATCAGCAGGATGCCGGTGTTCAGCTGGTCCTTGAGCGAACGCAACAGCTCCAGGATCTCCGCCTGCACCGTCACGTCCAGGGCGGTGGTCGGCTCGTCGGCGATGATCACCTCCGGCGAGCAGCTGATCGCCATGGCGATGACGATGCGCTGGCGCTGGCCCCCGGAGAACTGGTGCGGATACTGCTTGAGCCGGTTCCTGGCGTCCGGGATGCCCACCATCTCCAGCAGCTCCGCCGCCCGGCGGTCCGCCTCGGTGCCGTAGGCGATGTCGTGCACGTTGAGGGATTCGGTGAGCTGGTCCCCCACGGTCAGCACGGGGTTCAACGCGGTCATGGGCTCCTGGAAGACCATGGCGGCGTGGCGGCCCCGGATCTTGCGCAGCCCGCTGCTGTCCAGCTTCGTGACCTCCCGCTCGCCCAACATCACGGTCCCGGAGACGTGGGCGTTGGCCGGCAGCAGCCCCATGGCCGTGGCCGAGGTCACCGACTTGCCGGAGCCGGACTCCCCCACGAGGGCCACCACCTCGCCGGGCTTGACGTCGAAGCTCACGCCCTTGACCGCCTCGACGTCACCGAACTCGGTGCCGAAGGTGACCGAGACGTCCTGGAAGGACAGGATCGGCCTGCCGTCCAGGTCCGGGTGCCGCTGGACCAGGCTCAGTGAGCCGGTGACCGGCGAGGGGTCCGACGCCGGCCGTCCGGCTCCTGCGGTGCCCTGGCCCGGAGTGCCGGGCCGTCCGGCGTCGTCGCTCTCACGGGACTGGTCCTTCTTGCGTCCGAAGATGCTCATCGCTCGTCCTCTTCCTCGTTCCGGTCCCGGCGGCGCCGCTTCAGGGGCCCCTCCGGTGTGTCGTCGCTGCCCAGCCGGCCCGATCCGCCGCTCTGGACGTCGAGCCCACCGGGGCCGGCCGGCGACTCCGTGGCCGCCCGGTCCAAGGCCTTCTCGCGTCCCCGCAGGCCGAGGACCGCGGCGACGGACGACTTCTTCTTGCCGCGGGACCCCTGGCGGGGGTCGAAGGCATCCCGTAGGCCGTCGCCGATGAAGTTCACGGACAGGGCGATGCCGAGGATGATCATGCCCGGCCACCAGAACAGCCACGGCCTCGTGGTGAAGGCGTTCTGGTACTGGCTGATGAGCAGGCCGAGGGAGGAGTCCGGCGGCTTCACGCCGAAGCCGAGGAAGGACAGGGAGGTCTCCAGCAGGATGGCGGCGGCGATCGCGAAGGTCGCGTTGACCACGATCACGCCGACCGTGTTGGGCAGCAGGTGCCGCAGGATCACCCGTCCGGGTTTGGCGCCCATGGCCACGGACGCGGCCACGAACTCCTTCTCCCGCAGGGAGAGGACCTCACCGCGGACCAGGCGGGCCAGCGAGGTCCACGTGACGAGTCCGAGCACCAGCGCCAGCGGGAGGATGCCGGCCCCGAGTCCTGAGGACATCTGCCCGAGGACGGCGGCCAGCACCAGCAGCGGGATGACGATGACCAGGTCGGTCAGGCGCATCAGCAGCGAATCGATCCAGCCGCGGAAGTACCCGGCGATGGAGCCGACCACGGAACCGATCACGGTGGAGACGACGCCCACCACGAGGGCGATGATCAGGGACTGCTGGGTGCCTCGCATGACCAGGGCGAAGTAGTCCTTGCCGGTGGTGTCCTGACCGAAGGGGTGTTCGCCCCAGCGGAGGCCCTCGCCCCCCAGCCACTGGGGGACCACCGAGAGGGTCGGATTGCCGCCGTCCAGCACGGCACCGGCCGCCGTGTAGGACTTGTCCCACCAGCCGGGGATGCCGGCGAAGCCGATGGAGCTGAAGGCGACCAGGAAGATCAGCAGCAGGAAGACGGCGGAGGCCATCGCGGCCTTGTGGTTGCGGAACCGGCGCAGGACCAGCTGTCCCTGGCTGTAGGACGTGCCGGTCTGCTGGCGCAGCTTGGCGTCCTCGACCTCGGCCAGGTTGGCCATGTCCACGGCCTGCTGGGAGGGTCCGCTCTCGTTGCTCGGGGTAGTCATCGGGCTCACACTCGAATCCGGGGGTCGAGGACGGCGTACAGGATGTCCGCCAGGAGGTTGAAGAGGACTGCTGCGGTCCCGGTGACCAGGAAGAAGGCCATGACGGGTGCCGGGTCCACCTGCTCCAGTCCGACCCGGAACAGGTTGCCCATCCCCTGCCAGCCGAAGACCTGCTCGGTGATGACGGCCCCGCCGATCAGGCTGGCGAAGTCGAACGCCATGATCGTGGTGATCGGGATCAGGGAGTTGCGGAAGGCGTGCTTGAGGATGACCTGCCGTTCGTTCAGGCCCTTGGCCCGCGCCGTGCGGATGTAGTCCTGCTGGCTGACCTCGAGCATGGACGCGCGGGTGTAGCGCGAGTAGCTGGCCAGGGAGATCAACGCCAGCAGGATGGTGGGCAGCAGCAGCTGGGTGCCCTTGTCCAGGAAGTCCTCCCAGAAGGTGCCGGTGAAGTTCGGGGTCTGCGAGCCGATGGTGGCGATGGGCCGGCCCACGGCATCCAGGTAGGAGGGCCAGGCCCGGAACAGGTGCTCCACGATGATCAACCCACCCATGATGACGGCGGTGAAGAGGGTGACCACGGTGGCCGCGCCCTTGGAGTAGCCGCCCATCAGGCGTCCGACGAGGACGGCGACGCCGATCGCCACCACGGCGAGGATGAGGATGATCAGCCAGTTCGGATCCCACAGCAGGTTGTAGGTGGCGTAGTAGGCCACCAGTCCCAACCCGGCCGTGACGAGACCGGCGTAGAGGACCCGGCGGTTCTTCAGGCCGGCCCCCAGGACGGTGGCGCCGACGGCCGCGGAGACACCGACCAGGGTGATCACCACCGGTCCGAGCTGGGGATAGCGGGCGAAGTTCAGCCAGTCCATGTAGGGAAGGACGGCACAGGTGAAGGCGAAGGCGCCGAGGAAGGTGAAGAGCCGGCGTCGGGCGTTGCCGGCCAGGACGGCCTGCAGGGCCAGGCCCAGCACCAGGCCGACCACGACGATCGTGGGCCAGGAGAAACCGGGGTCAGGATTGACGAGCCAGTCGTTGAAGCCGATGGCCAGGTACTCCTTGAGGAGCACGGCGGCCCAGAAGACCGGCAGGGAGAAGAACAGGAAGGTCAGGAACGTGACGGCGTAGTCCAGTCCGGAGTACTGGCGGATGGCCGTCAGGATGCCGATGAGGATGCCGAAGACCATGGCGATCACGGTGGCCAGGACGACCAGTCGGAGGGTCGAGGATGCAGCTAGCCCCAGCAGGTCGATGACCTGCTGGCCGGACCGGTTGGTGCCGAGGTCGCATTGGCCGATGACGCACTGGCCGACGCCGGTCAGCCACTCCCAGTACCGCACGTACCAGGGCTCGTCGAGGCCCATGAACGCGACGCGCTGGTCCATCAGGTACTCGCGGTTGTCCGCATTGGACTCGCGCAGGTCCTTGAGGGGGTCGCCGGAGTTGATGGTGAGCACATAGAGCAACAGGGACGCCCCGAGGAGGACGAGGAATGAGCTGCCGAAGCGGCGGAGGATGAATTTCAGCACAACAGAACGTTGCCTTCCGTGCCAGGGGATCGAGGACGTCGGCCTGGACCGACGGCGGCCTCAGGAGGCCACCGAGGTCTCAGGTGAGATCTGCCGGGGACCGAGTGGGGGCCTGGCCGGTTAGGCCAGGCCCCCACTGGTTCCGCGGTTCAGCACCGGATGACCGGTGGACTGATCAGCTCACGCGATCACTCGACACGGACCCACTGTTCCGCGTTCCACACGGCGCCCGACTGGGTGGCGGTGTTGCGCACATTGGCGACGTCGGCCGAGTGGGCGACGAGCCCCGGGTGGGCGTACAGCGGGATGCCGTGCAGGTTCTCCCACAGCCCCCGCTCGATGAGCTTCACTTGCTCGGCGTGGACGGCCGGGTCAACGGATCCGGCGAGGGCGTCCCACGCGGCGTCGACCTCCTCGTTCGAGAACTCGCTGTAGTTCTGCGCGCCGGAGGAGTGGTAGATGTTCCGGCCCGAGGCGATCTGCCCGGAGCCGGCCCAGGCGAACAGTGCCACTTCCCAGTCACCGGCCGGCTGGACCACACCGAAGAAGTCCGCGTGACCGGCGTCGATCACGTTGAAGCCCGCCTCGTCACAGGAGGACTTGATCATGGCCACGGTCTCGGTGCGGCGCTGGTTCGGCTGGCTGTAACCGATCCGGACGTCCAGTTCGGTCTCCCCGGACTCCTCGACCAGCTGCGTGGCCTGCTCGATGTCCACTTCGTCGTACTGGCCGTCATAGGCCGCGTCCACGACCTCCTGGTAGCTCTCCTGGAACGGGAAGACCTCGCGGGCGTTCATCACGGTCGCGTCCGGGTTCAGCGGCTTGATCAGGTTGTCCACGATGTTCTGGCGCGGCACGCACAGGGCGAAGGCCTCACGCAGTTCGGGGCTGTCGGAGAAGACCGACTCCTCCATGAAGTTGAAGTCCAGGTGCTCCCAGGTCAGCGAGGAGGCCTGCTGGATGACGATCTGGTCGCCGAGTCCCTCCAGCTGCTCGAGGGTGTCCACGGTGGCCTGCGGTTCGATGACGTTGAGGTCACCGTTCTGCAAGGCCTGGACGTGCGTCTCGGGGGCGGCGAAGCGGATGACCAGTTCCTGGGTGGCTGCCGGGGTACCCCAGTACTCCTCGTTGGCCTCCAGGGTGATGGACTGGCCGGGCTCCCAGCTCTTGAACTTGTACTGACCGTTGGAGGGTGCGAGCTCCTCGGCGGGCAGCTCGCCCGGCGAGGTGTTCCAGCCGGTGTTCCAGAACTCTGCGGCCGGCGCCAGCGCCTCGGCGTCCTCGTTCTGCACGGCCTCGATCATGGCCTCCATGCCCATGCCGGACTGTTCGGCGACCACGTGGGCCGGCTGGGCCGTGTCCACCATGATCGGCCAGTCGGCGTAGGGCTCATCGAAGGTGATGGTGAATTCCTTGCCGTCCGCTGCTCCCTCCGGAGCCTCCGGGACGTACTCGCCGAAGGTGTGCGACACCGCGTTGAACAGCGGCGTGGCCTCCTCGCCCTCCCCGGTGGAGATGCGGGGGTTCTCGACGCCCCACTTGAGGATGTAGTCGGCCGCGGTGACCGGGGTGCCATCGGACCAGACGGCGTCCTCGTTGATGGTGTACTTCACCTGGAGCGGGTCGTCCGCGACCTTCTCGTAGGTCCCGTACTCCTCGTTCTGGTAGATCTCGCCGTCCGTGCCGAAGTAGGCGAACGTGGAGATCATCCGCTCGGTGATGGCGCTGTTGTAGCTGGAGTAGGTCTCCGGGGTCATCGAGTTGTAGGAGATGAACTCGTCCTCGCCCACGGAGTAGGCGATGGAGCCGTCCTGGGTCTCGATCTCGCCGAGGTCGGCCTTGCCCGAGTCGGCCGGTTCGACGGTGAGCTGCTGCCCGTTGTCGCCGGTGAAGACCTCACCGTTGCTGCCCCCGGCAGCGGATTCTTCGGATTCGTTGTTCTCGGCCGGGCCGCCCGGTGCACAGGCGGTCATGACAAGTGCCGAGCTGGCCAACAGGGCAGCAGCGGCAGAAAGCTTTGTGTACTTCATCAAAGCGTCTCCATTCAAACAGGTGCGAGACGTGGAGTGCTCCCGATCCGACCCGGATATGGGGTGGGAGGGCCGGTCCGATGCCGGTGCCGATCCGATTTCCCGGAGTGGCACCAGAGGGTGAGCAACACCACAAGGTGTGCACGAGAATAGCCTCGCAACATACGAAAGCAACATTGAATAGTGTGGTTCGGAGCCAATCGTTACTATCCCGTAACCTCTCGGGGTCTCCCCGAAAACCCCGTGTTTCCGGGCTGTTACAGGAGATCGCCTCAACGTCGACGGAAGTCACGAAATGGACGTTTCACATCACGACCTGCGGTTTTCTTTTCATTCAGTGGTTCCTTCACGACTCGAGAGAACGTTGAGGGACGACTCGAGAGAACGTTGAGGGCGATCCCACCGGTGGGATCGCCCTCAAAGTGTGGACTGCTTCTGGGAGGCTGAGCGAGTGGGGTCAGCGGGGCAGCTGGGGGCCCATCGGGAAGTAGGGCAGGTAGGACACCCCGGAGACGTTGTACTTGAACTTGATGCCCATCACGATGCGGATGCCCACGTGCATCCCCCACGCCCCGAGGGCGAACAGCTGACCCAGCCGGCGGTTGACCAGGGACAGGGGCGCCCCCAGTTCGACGGCCAGGGACAGGGCCGCCATGACGGTGAACAGCTCCTTCTGCTGGTAGAGCGCCGTCCCGGCTGCGGGCTTGGCGGTGCCGAAGAGGTCCTTGCGCATCCCGTCGACCGCGATCTGGCCGCGGAGGACGTCTCCCGCGGCCCATTTCAGGCCCAGCGGGCCACGGACCTTGGCCATCCCGGAGATGAAGTACACGACCACCGTGGCCACGTTCATGGCGGTGGGGACGGCCCCGTAGGACCGCTCGTACCGCTGGGGGAAGAGGGTCCCCTCCCGCAGCAGCGCATCCACACTGAGGGCGTCCGCGGACCGGGTGGTCCCCAGGACCATCTGGTGCAGGGTCATCATGTTGTCGCTGTGCAGCAGCATGGTCCACGAGTTGCGGTAGCTGATGGTCCAGAGCTGCAGCGCAGCGTTGAGCGGGCCCGTGATCCGGTGCCCCACGCCCAGCGTCGCGGCGAGGTTGACGATCTGCGCCGCATCGAAGATCCCGTCCGCGAGTCTCGGCGGCAGGGGCTTGGAGAGGACCTTGACCACGCCCACCGGGGTGAACTGGGAGGCGTCCTGGGCGTGGAGCTTCCGGAACATCGGGCGGCGCCTGATGTTGTGGACGGCGGAGAACAGGCCCGTCGCCACGCGCAGCACGGCCGGTCGGATCGGTTGGGCGGCCGGCCTCAGGTGGTCCACCAGCGCCTGGAACACCGGCGCCTGGAAGGACGGGAAGCTCGGGACCGTCGGAACGGTCGGGACGGGGGAATCGGTGCCGGTCATCGGGCGGCCTCCTGCTCGAATGCGGACTCGGGTGCGGACTCGGGTGCGGACTGGACGGTGTTCTCGGTGAGGTAGTCGCCGGGGGTGTTCCCCTGGCCCACGGGCCGTGGCGGGATGTTGCCGAGCTCGGAGCGGGCCATGGGGCCGGTGGGCGGGCCCTGCGGGTCCTGGTCCGCGTCGCGGCGCGTCTGCGAGACGGCCACGGCGGTGCCACCCACCTCGGCCCGGGCGTGGACGGTCTCGGTCTGCGGGGTGGTGTTGCCGGCGTAGTACGTGTCGAAGAAGTACCGCGAGCGCACCACCTCCACCCGGACGATGTCCGCCTCCTTCCGCCGCCGGAGCGCTCCGGGACCCTGTCCCGCGGGCGCGGGGCGCCGCTGTTGTTCGGCGAGGGCGTCAGCGTATCGCTGGGCGATCTCCACGCCGCGGCCCTGGCGGACCATGCGGGTGATCTGCTTGCGGACCTGATTCAGCCCGCCGGCCCCGAAGTGGCTGTAGTGCGGGGTGACCCGCCGGCCGTCGGCGGTGAATCCGGCCACGTGCGGGATGCGGGTGCGGTCCCTCCGGTCGTCCGAGAACATCGGGAAGGTGGACAGCGGGAATGAGTCCTGCTCGTTCTTGTCCTTGCCGTTGAAGTAGTGCCGCACCGGGGAGAGCAGTACGGCGGCGAAGGCGACGCCGGCCGTCAGGGCCCAGAGGTCGCGTTCGGTGGCGGCGGGTGAGAGGCGATGGTGCGGGAGGTCGGTGTTCACGGTGATGTCCTTCGGTGCGAGGCGGCGTCGGCCAGGGCGGCGCGGGCGGCGTGGAGGCCGGCCATGCCGTGGACTCCCCCGCCCGGCGGGGTGGAGGAGGAGGCGAGGTACAGCCCGGGGGTGGAGGTGCGGTGCGGGCTGAGCACGGGTGCGGGGCGCAGGATCTGCTGCAGCCCGCCCATGGATCCCCCGGCCACGTCCCCGCCGATGAGGTTGGGGTTCCAGGATTCAAGGGCCGAGGGCGGGCTGGCCACCCGGTGCACGATCCGGTCCCGGAATCCGGGGGCGAACCGTTCGATCTGGGAGATGATGGCCTCGTCCACGGGGGCGTCGTGGCCGCCGGGGACATGGGCGTAGGTCCACAGCACGGTCTTCCCCGCAGCCTCCCCGGTGGCGCGGGAGGGGTCCGCGGCCTGCTGTTGGCAGACCATCACGAAGGGCCGCCGGGGCATCCGGCCGGCCATGGCCTCGCGCTCGGCGTGCTCCATCTCGGCCAGGGAGCCGCCCACGTGCACGGTGCCGGCGCCGTTGACCCGGGGATCGGTCCACGGGACCGGCCCGTCCAGCAGGAAGTCGACCTTGGAGACGCCGGTGCCGTACTTCCAGCGCCTCAGGTGACCCGCATAGCGGTCGGTCAGGTCCGTCCCCTTCAGCCCGAGCAGCTGGCGCGGGGTCAGGTCGAGCAGGATCGCGTCCGCCCCGGCGAACTCGCCGAGGTCCGTGACCTCGTGGTCCAGGTGGATGCGGCCGCCATGGGAGCGCAGCACGGACACCAGGGCGTCGGCGATCGCCTGCGACCCGCCGCGGGCCACCGGCCAGCCCCGGGTCATGCCGAGGGCGCCGAAGATCAGCCCGAAGGCGGAGGTCAGCAGGTGCGAGGGCGGCAGGATGGCATGGATCGAGGACCCGGCGAACAGGGCCCGCGCCGGCTCCTGGCGGAACAGGGCCCGGCCGAGCGCCCCGGAGGGCCAGAGCGCCCGTACCCCGAATCGGGCCATGCTCAGCAGGTGCGGGGGCCAGCGCACGAGCGAGGGGCCGAGGATGTTGGCCAGGTGGGCGTCGATGTCCCCCACCAGCGGCGCGTGCAGGGCCTTCCAGGCCGCACCGTCGGCGCCGAGCCCGGCCACCGTGCCCTCCATCGAGTCATGCAGCACCGCGGCGGGCCTGCCGTCCAGGGGGTGGGCCATCGGATACTCCGGATGCACCCATTCCAGCCCGTGGGAGGTCAGGTCCAGGTCCCTGAACACGGGGCTGGCGACGCCGAAGGAGTGCCCGGCGGCACCGAGGTCCACGATGGTGCCCGGGCCCAGGACGTCCGCGGACGCGCTCGCCCCGCCGTAGGCGTGGTGCCGTTCGTAGACGTCCACCTCCCAGCCGGCGCGGGCCAGCACGGCGGCGGCGGTGAGACCGTTGGGGCCGGAGCCCACGACGACGGCCCGTCGCCCGCCGCTGGGGCGTGCGCTGTGGTGCGGGGTCTGGTTCAGCATGACAACTGCATCCGTCCTTTGAAGTTCCTGTGAATATCCTGCAGGGTCGGGATGAGACGACCATGAGCGGTGGATGAGACGGTGATGAGTCCTCTCATCCGCCGCCGTGCGACAGCGCCGTGGCCCGGACCAGGTCCGAGACCTGGACCATGAGCCTGCGGTCTGCCGGATGCCCGCTGGCGCGGTCCGTGACCATCCCGACGGCCAGGTCCAGGTCGGGATCGGCCCACCCGAGGCAGACGTCCGAACCGTTGTGCCCGAAGGTCCGCTCCGTGCTCGTGGTGCCGAAGGGGCACGCCTCCCCCGTGCCGCCCAGTTGCACCCCGGTCCCCCACCGGGTCGGCAGCCGGGTCCACGCATCCCGGCCGCCCTCCGAGCTCGGCGCGCACAGTGCGGCCCGTTCCGGGGCGTGCAGCAGCTCCGCGTAGAACCGGGCGAGCTGCCGGGCGGTCGTGGAGATCCCGGCCGCGGGGATCCGGGCCTGGCGCACGGCACGGCGGTTCAGCACGGCGGCGACCACCGGCCCACCCGGCCCGGCCCGCCAGGACCCGTCCAGCGGCAGGCAGCGGTGCAATTGGGCGTCCGGCACCCCGGGGTGCACATCATCCAGCCCCGCCGGGTCCAGCACCTCCCGCCGCAGCAGCTCCGCCCAACCCTCCTCCCGGCCCTCCCCCAGACCTTCCCCCAGACCCTCCGCATCCCGAACCGTGGCCCGGCGCGCCACCTCGCCCAGGATGAACCCGGAGTCCAGCGGCTGATACGCGGAGACCCCGGCATACCGCCGTCCACGACGCCGGCCACGCGCCACCCGCTGCGCCGAGGGCCCGGCGCGGTGCATGGTCAACACCGCGGCCGGGTAGGGGCCCGCCGTGGGCACGGCGGTGCGGTGGGTCAGCACGTCACGCAGCGTGGTGCCGGACTTGGAGCCGCGTCCGCCGGTCCCGTAGGCGGGCCAGTACGCGGACACGGCGCAGTCCAGGTCGAGCACCCCCCGGCCGGCCAGGCGGTGGACCAGCAGGGAGGTGAAGGGCTTGGACGCCGAGAACAGCCACCCCAGCGCATCCGGCGTGCAGCCGGAGGCACCGTCGAACACCACCTGGCCGCGGTGCACCACCGTGAGCTGCACCGAGGCCCCGCGCGAGGCCGCCCACTCGAGGACCGGCTGCCAGGCGGGGAAGGAGGTGGCCGGCGTCGTGCTCTGGGGACCGGTGCTCATGGAACCCCAGCGTAGTGAACCGCGAGCCGGGCCCCCTCCCTGCGCGCCCGCCCCTACACTCGGGACGTGGAGAACTTCTGGCTGGCATTCGGTCTGACGGTGCTGGCCGGACTCAGTACCGGGGTCGGCGGACTGATCTCGGTGCTGCCGCGCCGCACCTCCGGGCCGTTCCTGTCCGTCTCCCTGGGGTTCTCGGCCGGCGTCATGCTCTACGTCTCCTTCATGGAGATCATGCCCAAGGCCCTGGACTCCCTGGCGGACGCCGCCGGGCCCACGACCGGCCCGTGGGCCGCCGTCGCCGCCTTCTTCGCCGGGGTCCTGATCATCGGCGTGATCGACCGGCTGGTCCCCGAGCAGATCAACCCGCACGAGCCGGGGCTGGTGCACCATCCGGCGGCGGCCGTGAAGCGCCGCCGCATGATGCGCACCGGCACCGTCACGGCCCTGGCCATCGGCATCCACAACTTCCCCGAGGGCTTCGCCACGTTCATCGCCGGGCTGACAGACCTGCAGGTGGCCCTGCCCGTGGCCCTGGCCATCGCCCTGCACAACATCCCCGAGGGGGTGGCCGTGGCCGTGCCGATCCGCGAGGCCACCGGCTCGCGCCGCAAGGCCGTGCGCTGGTCGTTCCTGTCCGGGCTGGCCGAGCCGGCCGGCGCGTTGATCGGCTTCGCCCTGCTGCTGCCGTTCATGAACGACTTCACGCTCGGCATCACCTTCGCGCTGGTGGCCGGGATCATGGTGTTCATCTCCCTCGACGAGCTGCTGCCCACCGCCCGCGAGTACGGAAAGCATCATCTGGCGATGTACGGGCTGGTGGCCGGGATGGCCGTCATGGCGATCTCGCTGCTGCTGTTCTCCACCCTCTGATGACGTGCTGAGGACGTGCCGGGGACGTCATACCTATGGCGAGAGGGTAGAACTGGTGCATGACCACTGACCCGGGCACCGCCCCCGATCCTGCCGCCGACGCCCCGTACGGCGGCCCCTCCGGCGGTTCCGCCCACCCCCGGGCCCGCGCCGGGACCGTCGGATTCGGGCTGGCCGTGGCCGCGGTCGTCTTCATCGCCTTCTCCCTGCGCCCCGGGGCCACCGCGCTGGGCCCGGTGCTGGCGGAGATCTCCGCCTCCCTGGACATCGACGGCTCGGTCGCCGGGATCATCACCGCCCTGCCGGGGCTGATGTTCGGGCTGGTCGGCTTCGTGGCGGTCAGCATCGGCCGCCGGGCCGGCCTGTCCCTGAGCGTCGCACTCAGCCTGATCGTCGTGGTCCTCGGGCTGCTGCTGCGCCCCGTGGCCTCCTCCTTCTGGGTCTTCGTGCCGCTGACGGCCCTGGCCCTGGCCGGCATGGCCGTGGGCAACGTGCTCGTCCCGGCCTGGGTCAAGCGGCACGGCGGCGTCCGCACGGTCGCCCTGATGACGCTGTACAGCATGTTCCTGACGGTCGGCGGCTCCGCCGGATCCGGCCTGGCCGCACCGCTGGCCGAGGTGGCCGGTTCCACGGTGTCCGTCCCGGCCGACGGCTGGCGCTGGTCGCTCGGGTTCTGGGGCCTGGCCGCCGTGATCCCCCTGCTCCTGTGGCTCGTGGTGGCCCGCCGCACCGGGCATGACTTCCCGGGGGCCCCGCCGCAGGCCCAGCCGGACCGGCCGCTGCGATCCTCCCCGACGGCCGTGTTCCTGATGCTGCTGTTCGGGCTGCAGTCCATGAACGCCTACGTGCAGTTCGGGTGGCTTCCCCAGATGTACCGGGACGCCGGGCTGGAGCCCAGCCTCGCCGGCGGCCTGCTCTCGGTGGTCGCCGCCCTCGGCGTGATCGGCGGGCTGGTCATGCCGACCGTGATCGACCGGTCCCGGACCCTGGCGCCGTGGATGATCGGCTTCGGCGCGATGACCGCCTGCGGCTGGGTGGGGATGCTGCTGGCTCCGGCCGAGGCCGGGCTGCTGTGGGCGATCCTGCTGGGGCTGGGGGGCTTCGCCTTCCCGACGGCTATCGCCCTGATCCCCGCCCGCAGCAGGTCACCCCACGTCACGGCGCGGTTGTCCGGCTTCGTCCAGCCCTATGGCTATCTCGTGGCCGCGCTCGGACCCTTCGCCGTGGGCCTGATCCATTCGGCGACCGGCTCCTGGACCCTCGTGCTGGTCCTGCTGGCCTGCTCCGGGGTGCTGATGGGCCTGGCCGGGCTCCGCGTCTCGGGACGGGTCTTCGTGGACGATGAGATCGCGGCACGGGAGGAGACCGCGGGCCAGTGAGCCACGGTCAGTAGACCACTGCCTCCTGCAGGGTGGCCTCGCCGGCTCTCTCCGCACCGGAGGTCGTGGTCCATTCGACCTCGATGACGTCGCCGACATTGTGGTCGTTGACGATCCGGGCGAGTTCGTTGGCGCTCGTGACGGACTGTCCGTCCACGGCCCGCACCACGTCTCCCTCCCGCAGTCCCAGCTGTTCGGCCGAGGAGCCGGGCGTGACCTCGATGATCACGGCCTGTCCGTCCTCGCTGCGGACCACGACGCCCAGGGCCCCGTCCGCCCCGATGCTCACGGTGTCCGTCTCCTCGCCGGAGACCACCTGCTCCACGACGTCCAGCGCGGTGGTCACGGGGATCGCATAGCCGTTGACCTCCTCGGCGGTCTCCCCCTGGGAGGCCGCCGTGGTGATGCCGACGATCTGGCCATTGCCGTCCACCAGGGGCCCGCCCGAGTAGCCGGGGACCACGTCGGCGCTGGTCTCGATCAGCCCGGCCAGGCGGGACGCGTCATCCGGGACCCCGGAGGAGGCCACGATGGACTCGTCCAGCCCCGTCACCTCTCCGGTGACGGCCGTGAGATAGCCCTGGCCGCCGCCGTTGCCGACGGCGGCCGAGCGCTCCCCGCGGTCCGGAGGGTCGGTGTTGATGGACGCCGTCGCCAGGGAGGGGGCGTCCTCGATCTGGAGCACGGCCACGTCATGCAGCGAGTCCCGGCCCAGGACGGTGGCCGTGTAGACCTCGCCGGTGTCCGCCACCGTCACGGTGACATCCGAGGCGTTCTCGACCACGTGGTAGTTGGTGATGGCCAGTCCCGCCCCCGTCAGCACGACACCGGTGCCGGTGCCCCGGCCGTTCATCAGCCTGGTGTCCACCAGGATGACCCCCGGGGCGTCCTGGACCCGGGTGCCCTGGTCGAGTCCTGCCTCGTCCGGCACCGGCCCGGCGCCCCAGTCCACCTGGATACCGTCATGACTGTGCTGCAGCGCCTCGCCGAGCGGCACCCCGCCCGTGGCCGGAAGGGCGGGGCCCTGCTCCTGGCTCGCCACGATGTCCTGGATCTTGTCGAACACCAGCAGGCCGACCCCGCCGGCGAGGACGGCCCCGGCCAGGAACCCCACCGCGATGATCATGCGGTAGGTGACGCTGCGGCGCGGCCGGTTTCGATGCGGGCGGTTTCCGTGCGGGCGTGGCGCCACCGGCCACTCCAGCTCCGGAGCCCGGTACGGCTGCTGGCGCCAGGCGTCTCCCGAGGTTCCGTAGATCGGACCGACGGCGGGTGGACGCTCCGGCAGAGGTGGGACCCCGTCCGCGGTGCGGTCGGGGTCCCGTGGGGTGCCGGGGTCGGTCACGGTGTTCCGGTTCTCGGATGGGCGGGAGGGTGGATCAGCCGCGGACGGCGGCCAAGGCGGACTCGTAGTCCGGCTCGGTGGTGATCTCCGGGACCAGCTCCGTGTAGGTCACGGTGCCCTGCGGATCGATCACGACGACGGCGCGCGCGAGCAGACCGACCATGGGGCCGTCGGCCTGGCTCACGCCGTAGTCCTCGCCGAAGGTCGAGCGGAAGACCGATCCGGTGGTGACGTGGTCGATCCCCTCGGCGCTGCAGAAGCGGCCGGCCGCGAACGGCAGGTCGGCCGAGACCGCCACCACGGTGGTGTTCGGCAGCTCGGCGGCGGCCTGGTTGAACGTGCGCACCGACTGCGCACACACACCGGTGTCCAACGAGGGGAAGATGTTCAGCACCACGGTGCGGCCGCTGAGGGATTCGAGGGTGACCGGGGACAGATCGGCCCCGGTCAGTTCGAACGCCGGGGCGGGCGTGCCCACCGAGGGCAGCTGTCCGACGGTGTTGACGGGAGTGGACTTGAATGCGGTAGTTGCCATGCGCTCCAACCTAGCCGTTTAGGCTGGCACAGTGGAACTGCACAGCAATGTCACGGATACCGCCCTGCTCTTCGAGGGCGGCGGGATGCGGGCCTCCTACACGTCCGCGATGGTGGTGGCCCTGCTGGAGGCCGGAATCCACCTGGACTTCGTGGCCGGCATCTCCGCCGGATCCTCCAACTCCGCCAATTACCTGGCGCGGGACCCCTGGCGCGCCCGGCACTCCTTCGTGGACTTCGCCGCAGATCCGAAGTTCGGCAATTGGAAGACGTTCCTGCGCGGAGACGGGCTCTTCAACGCCCGCTACATCTATGAGGAGACCGGGCTTCCGGACCAGGCCCTGCCCTACCCCTGGGAACGGTTCCAGGCCAATCCCGCCCACCTGCGGCTGGGTGCCTTCGACGCCGAGTCCGGCGAGGCCGTGTGGTGGGGGCGCGACGATTTCCGGCAGATGGCCGACCTGATGGTGCGGGTCCGGGCCTCCAGCACCATGCCCGTGCTGATGCCCCCGGTCCAGCTGGACGGCCGGACCTACGTGGACGGGGCCTTGGGGCCGGACGGCGGCATCCCGGTCTCCGCCGCCGAGGACGCCGGTTTCGAGAAGTTCCTGGTGGTCCTGACCCGTGAACGCGGTTACGTCAAAGGCCCCGAACGGTTCCCCCGGTTCTACCTGCGCTACTTCCGCCGGCACCCGGCCATCGCCCAGGCGCTGATCACCCGCTGGCAGCGCTACAACGCCACCCGGGAGCGCCTGTTCGACCTCGAGCGCCGGGGCAGGGCCTACCTGTTCGTCCCCGAGACCATGCCGGTCGCCAACGGGGAGAAGGACGTGGCCAAGCTCGCCGCCTCCCACGAACTGGGGCTGTCCCAGGCACGCCGCGAGCTGCCGGCCATCCGGGAATTCCTCGGGCTGCCGGCTACCTGATCCCTGCCCTCGAAGTGCTCCGGGTGCTACTGGGCGGAGTCCGGCAGGCCGAAGACCCGGTCGAAGCACCAGGCGTACACGGCGTTGTAGATCAGGAAGAACACGAGCAGTGCCGCCTCGTAGAGGAAGGCCTCCCACAGGCCGACCTGCAGCAGCAGGGCCACGGCCGGGATCAGGAACACCAACAGGCCGGCCTCGAACAACACGGTGTGCATCAGACGCACCCAGAGCGGACGGCCGGTGTGCCCCGAACGGCGCTCCCACCGTTCGAAGAGGGTGTTGAACACCATGTTCCAGATCAGGGCGACCACGGAGGACACCACGCCGACGGCGGCGCTGGCCCCGGGCGGATTGCCCATCAGCGTCAGGATGAGCGTGGCGAACAGGATGGCGAACGCCTCGAAGACGACCGCGTAGACCACCCGCCGGACGAGCGGGGTGCGGAAGACGCGGCGGCCGACGAGGGCCCGGCGACCGCCGGGTGCCTTCGGGACCTCCCGGGTGGCCGGCGTGGTCGAGGCCGGGGTCGCCTCGGTGACCTCCGGCTCCGGAGCGTGCCCCAGGGCCGAGTTCTGGGCCGAATCCTGGGCGTCGGGCGGGCAGGGCGCGTTGGTGGACATGAGAAAAGACCTCCCGGAAATCTCCATGGGAAGTCCTCGACCGGTTTCGCGTCCATGGAAGCGGATGCTCGGCGCCGGGGACCGACTGGCCGTGAGGGCCTGGTCGGTGGGGACCGGTGGTCCCGTGGCGCCGTGTCCTGATTCTACCAAGTCCCACCACGCTGCAACGTCACGCAAGACGACGTCATTCCGGTCGGTTCCCCGGGACCACGCCGCCGACGATGCCGACGATGCCGCCTACGATGAGGGGGAACCGCCAGCCAGCAGAAAGAGGACCCACCCCATGACCACCTCGTCCGCCGCATCCACCACGCCCATCCGGGCCGCCATCGTCGGCTACGGCAACCTCGGCCGCAGCGTGGAGAAGCTGGTCCGCGCCCAGCCGGACATGGAACTGGTGGGGATCTTCTCCCGGCGCGCCGAGCTGGACACGGACACCCCGGTCTTCCCGGCAGCCTCGGCCGCGGACCATGCCGCCGACGTGGACGTCCTGTTCCTGTGCCTCGGCAGCGCCACGGACATCCCGGAGCAGGCGACGGGCTACGCGCGGCACTTCACCACCGTGGACACCTACGACAACCACAAGCTCGTCCCCGACCACTACGCCGCCATGGGTGAGGCGGCCCGCGCCGGCGGCCACGTGGCGATGGTCTCCACGGGCTGGGACCCGGGACTGTTCTCGCTCAACCGCACCCTGGCCGATGCCCTGTTCCCCGACGCCCAGCAGAACACCTTCTGGGGCAAGGGCCTGTCCCAGGGACACTCGGACGCGGTGCGCCGCGTGGCCGGGGTCAAGAAGGGCGTGCAGTACACCATCCCGAGCGAGGACGCGATCGCCGAGGCCAAGGCCGGCCGCGGGGCCGAGATCACCGGCGCCTCCGCACATGTGCGCGAGTGCTACGTGGTGGCGGATGAGGCCGACCACGCCGCCATCACCGAGGCCATCACCACCATGCCGGACTACTTCGCCCCGTACTCCACCACGGTGCACTTCATCACCGAGGAGGAGTTCGAGCGGGACCACCGGGGCATGCCCCACGGCGGCCACGTGGTCACCTCCGGCGACCTCGGCGGCTCCCGCAGCTCGATCGAGTTCGCCCTCGAGCTGGGGAGCAACCCGGACTTCACCGCCGCCTCCCAGGTGGCCTATGGCCGGGCGGCCGCCCGGCTGAAGGCCTCCGGCCAGACCGGCGCGTTCACCGTCCTGGAGGTCGCCCCCTACCTGCTCTCCCCCGTGCCGCTTCAGGAGCTCATCCGCCGGGACGTGTGATCCCCGCTGGATCGGAGGCACCCGCGGCACGGGAGAACCGTACGGCAGGTGCGCGGCCGCCGTCGTACACTCTGAGCATGCCGAGCACGCGCCCGCACCGCGAGATCCAGCCCAGCCCCGCGCCGACCCGGCGTGCCGCTCTGAGGGGCACCCGGTGAGCGGCGGGCTGGTCGCCCTGCTGGACGACGTCGCCGCCCTGGCCCGCATCGCCGCGGCCTCCGTGGACGACATCGCGGCGGGCGCGGCCAAGGCGGGGACCAAGGCCGTGGGCGTAGTCATCGACGACGCGGCCGTCACCCCGCAGTACATCTCCGGTGCCGACCCGTCCCGCGAGCTGCCGATGATCAAGAGGATCTTCTGGGGATCGCTGCGGAACAAGCTGCTGATCATCCTGCCGGCCCTGTTGCTGATCAGCTCGTTCATCTCGTGGCTCATCCCGTGGATCCTGATCCTCGGCGGCACCTACCTGGCCTACGAGGGCGCCGAGAAGGTCTGGCACAAGCTCCGCGGCCACCACGCCGAGAAACAGGCGCCGGCGGCCGAGAGGGGCCCGGAGGCCGAGGACAAGGTGATCAAGGGCGCCATCACCACCGACTTCATCCTGTCCTGCGAGATCATGGTGATCTCCCTGAACGAGGTGGCCGCCGAACCCCTCTGGCTCCGCGCCGTCATCCTCGTGGTCGTGGCCGTCGCCATCACCGTCCTCGTGTACGGTGCCGTCGCGCTGATCGTCAAGATGGACGACGTCGGCCTGCACCTCGCGCAGAGAGAGGGCGCCGGGGACGGGACCCGGCGGTTCGGCGAGGCGCTCGTGAAGGCCATGCCGAAGGTCCTGGCCGCCATCACCCTGATCGGCACGGTCGCCATGCTGTGGGTGGGCGGCCACATCCTGCTCCAGCAGGCGGCCGAACTCGGGCTGCACGGCCCCTACGACCTGGTCCACGCCCTCGAGGCCCCCGTGGCGGCCCTTCCGGCGGTGGGGGGATTCCTGGGCTGGCTCGTGAACACCCTGTGCTCGGCCGTCGTCGGGCTGGTGTGGGGCCTGCTGGTGCTGGCGGTGCTCCACCCCCTGCTGAAGCTGCTGCCGACCGGGCGCGACCGCGAAGCGGGTTCACTCCGGGCCGCCGCGGCGGGCCACCGGCCGGGCAGCACGCGGGCCACGGACCGACGTTCCTGACTCCTGTTCTAGGCCGGCGTCCCTACCCGGCCTCTCCGACGGCCGCGGTGGAGAACGCCCACATCACGCCGAAGCGATCGAAGACCTGCCCGTACCAGTCGCCCCAGGGGGCCTGTTCGAACGGCATGTTCTCGGAGCCGCCGCCGGCCACGAGCTGGCCGATCAGTCGACGGGCCTCATCCGGGCTGTCCACCGTGTACAGCAACGAGTAGGCGGTGTCCCGGACCGGGTAGTCACGGTCATCCACGGAGTCGCCGCCGGCCAGCTCCCCGCCGGGCAGGGACAGCGTCACGTGGGCCACGGCCTGGGGATCCGGCTCGAACGGCATGCCCTCCATGGGGGTGTCGCCGTAGCGCAGCAGGTTCAGCTCACCCCCGAAGACCTCGTGCCAGTGTTCGAAGGCCTCGGCGGTGGAACCGGGCAGGGAGATGTAGGTGGCTAGGGAGGTGCTCATGGGGTGCTCCTGGTTCGTCTCGGCCCGCTCGGGACGGTCTCACTCTGGCCGGGGCCGTGCAGCCAAGACCAGCATGCCCCGCGCCCCCGCAGGCCGCACCTCCGATCCTGCGCTGCAGACCCCTTGGTGGAGATCGCCGTCAGGAATACAGTCGAACCGTGAGAGCGAGCTCAACCGGCACGGCCTTCGTCTTCGCCGGCGGCGGGAACCGTGGCGCCGTCCATGTGGGTCAGCTCCGGGCGTTGCTCGAGCGGGGCATCACCCCGGACCTGGTCGTCGGCACGTCGGTGGGCGCCCTCAACGGCGCCGTGGTGGCCCGGGACCCGCATCCGGGGGTGGCCCACGAGATGCTCGAGATGTGGCAGACGGATGAGGCGCGGGCCGTGTTCGGGCAGTCCTGGGCGCACCAGGCCGGACGGGTGGTCCGCGGCCGCACCCACACGCTGTCCGCCCAGCCGCTGGTGGACCTGATCTCCCTGCACTTCCCGCCCCGGGCGCGGATCGAGGACCTGGAGTTGCCCTTCGTCACGGTCGCCACCTCGATCGAGCGCGCCGTGGAGCAGTCCTTCGATACCGGCCCGCTGGTACCGGCCGTCGTCGCCTCGGCCTCGGTGCCGGGGCTGCTCCCGCCCACGGTCATCGACCACGAGCACTACCTCGACGGCGGCCTGGTCGCCTCGGTCCCGCTCGGCCAGGCGGTGCGGCGGGGGGCCACCACGATCTACGTCCTCCAGGCCGGCCAGCTGGACAAGCAGATGAAGGTCCCGAACTCAATGGTGGAGACGCTCAACGTGTACCTGGACATCACCCGCCGGCACAGCTTCACCCACGCCATGGACCACGTCCCGGAGGGGGTCACCGTCCATGTGCTGCCGACCGGTGGCCGGCCGAGGGTCCGTGGCCTCAAGGCCCTGATGTCCCTGGAACACATGGCGGAACGGGCGGAACTGGCCTACCGGGCGAGCATCGTGGAGCTCGACCGTATCGCCGGGCTGGGCCCGGCCCAGCCGTGATGAGCCGCACGGTCGTGACAGTGCGGCGACGAGCTGGGACGGTGGAGTCATGAGCACCACCGACCCACAGATCCTCCAGGTGGCTGCCGCGCACGGCCTGGACCTCGATCCCGACTCCGTGGAGGTCAACGAGATGGGCCTGGACTTCCGCGTGGCCCTGGCCATCACGGCCTCTTCCAGTACCGCCACCGGTACCGCCAGCAGTACCACCACCAGCACCGCCAGCAGTACCAACGTGGCGGAGGCCGGCCAGCGGTGGGTCCTGCGGTTGCCCCGCCGGCCGGACGCCATGGAGCGGGCGGAGGTGGAGGGCCGGCTCCTGGCCGCGGTCCGTCCCCACCTGGAGGTCGCCATCCCGGACTGGCGGATCCACTCCCGCGACCTGATCGCCTACCCCGCCCTGCCCGGCGAGCCGGGGCTGACCCTGGACGGTTCCGGGGCCCCCGTCTGGCACCTGGACATCGCCTCGGCGCGCTATGCGCGCTCACTCGGTGCGTTCCTGGCCCGGCTGCACGCCGTCGATCCCGCCGAGGCGGCTGGGGCCGGCGTCGAGGTCCTCTCCCCGGACGCCGTCCGGCAACGGTGGCGGCAGGACATCGAGCGGGTGCGGGCCGCCTTCACGGTGGCCCCGTCACTGGCGCAACGGTGGCAGGCATGGGTCCAGGAGGACAGTTACTGGCCGGACGAATCGGTGCTGACGCACGGCGAGGTGTACCCGGCGCACACCCTGGTCCAGGACGAAGAGGTCACCGCCGTCCTGGACTGGACCACCGCCCGCGTCGGCGATCCGGCGATGGACTTCGCGATCCACCACGCGGCGGCGCCGCCGGAGGCGTTCGAGGCCACCGTGGAGGAGTATGTCCGGCGCGGTGGCCGCGTGTGGCCCCGGTTCGCCGAGCACTGCGCGGAGATCATGGCGGCCGGCCCGATCGGCTACGGGGTCTTCGCGCTCCAGACCGGCGCGGCGGAACACCGGCAGGCGGCGCAGGAGCTGTTGGACCCGCCGGCCTAGGTGTACTGGCTCGGGACGTCAGGTCAGGTGTGCTCGAGGAAGCCGCGCAGGACCTCGGCGAACTTCTCCGGCGCCTGTGAGTGCACCCAGTGGCCGGCCTCCCGGATGGTCACCTTGTGGGTCCGGGGGAACAGGGCCCGCATCCGCGGGGCGTACTCGTCCCGGACGTAGTCCGAGCGCCCGCCGGCCACCCACAGCACCGGCCCCTCGAAGGTGGCATCGCCCGCATCGGGGAAACCGCCGATGGCGTCCAGACTGCTCCGCAGCAGTTCCAGGTTCGGCTCCCAGGAGTATCCCTCGGAGCCGCCGCGCAGGTTCTGCAGCAGGAACAGCCGGGTGGTGTCCCACGGGATGGGTTCGCGCAGCGCCTCGTCCGCTTCCGAGCGCCGTGAGATCGTCGTCAGGTCCACGGCCGCCAGGCTGTCCAGCAGGTGCGCGAACTCGCCCTCCCCTCCCCCGGCCTGGGTGGGCGCGATGTCCACCACGATCAGCCGGGAGACCACGTCCGGGTGCCGCAGGGCCAGCACCATGGCCACCTTGCCGCCCAGGGAATGCCCGACGACGGCCACGGGGCCTTCCGCGGCCACGCCGGCGCGGAGCGTGGCGGCCACCGAATCGGCCATCTGGCGGTAGTCCACCGCGTCCGTCCACTCGGACTCCCCGTGGTTGGGCAGGTCCACCAGGAGACTGCGGTAGTCCGGGGCCAGGTCCTTGGCGATCCGGTTGAAATTCTTGCCGCGGCCGAACAGGCCGTGCAGGAACACGACCCGATGGCCGGGATCAGAGGGGGTGTCCGGACCGCCGGCGTCCGTGGTGTGCAGGGTGCTGAGAGGAAGATCGTCCACGACTCGAGCCTAGAGGATGCGCGCGGGCGAGGGCCCGGTCCAGCACACTGGCACGTCGGACGCGTTCGGTGCAGTCGAACCGGCCGGTTTAGGGTGGGGACCATGTCATCCCAGGAATCACCGGACGCGAATCCGCCGAGCACGAACGAGTACAGCACCCGGCTCATCCCGTGGGTCCTCTGGCCCACCCTGATCATCATCGTGCTGTTCGTGGGCGTGACGATCGCCTTCCCCGCGGCCATGGAGTCCGGGATCGCCGCCGTCCAGCAGACGGTCATCAGCAACTTCAGTTGGTGGTACCTGATCCTGGCCTTCGGCTTCGTGATCTTCTGCCTCTACCTGGGATTCTCCCGCAAGGGCAACATCAAGCTGGGCCGACCGGACCATGAGCCGGAGTTCTCCACGATGTCCTGGCTGGCCCTGCTCTTCGCAGCCGGCATGGGCATCGGCCTGGTCTTCTACGGGATGACTGAGCCGCTCATCCACTTCGCCACCCCCCGCCCCGGTCTCGAGACCACCGATCCGAGCGTGGGGGCGCAGGCCGAAGACGCCCTGGCACTGACCTACCTGCACTGGGGTCTGCAGCCGTGGGCCATCTACGCTGTGGTGGGCCTCGCGATCGCCCATGCCATCCACCGGCGCGGCCGCCCCCTGTCCATGCGCTGGGCCATCGAGCCGTTGATCGGTGAGAAGGCCACCCGCGGCGGTTGGGGCCACGCGATCGACAGCTTCGCATTGATCGGCACCGTCTTCGGCGTGGCGACCTCACTGGGCTTGGGTGTCACCCAGATGGCCGCCGGCCTGCGCTCCATGGGTGTCGTCGGCGAGGAGGACCTGTGGGTCGAGTACGCCATGATCGCCGTGGTGACCGGTTTCGTCATCTGGTCCGTGGTGTCCGGCGTCAACCGCGGCATGAAATGGCTCTCGAACACCAACATGGTGATCGCCGCTGGGCTCGTGCTGTTCCTGCTGATCGTGGGCCCCACCCAGTACCTGGCCAAGGAGATGGTCCAGACCTTCGGCCACTACCTGCAGAACTTCATCGGCAACTCGCTGAACTCCTCCGCGTTCTTCGGGGCGGAGGGTGACGCCTGGCAGGCCAGCTGGTCGACGTTCTACTGGGCCTGGTGGATGTCCTGGACGCCGTTCGTGGGCGTCTTCATCGCGCGCATCTCGCGGGGCCGGACCGTCCGCGAGTACCTCCTGGGCGTGATCCTGGTGCCCACCCTGATCTCCGTGGTCTGGTTCGGAGTCCTCGGCGGCACGGCCATCTACTACGAGGCCACCCGGCCCGGGTGGTACACCTCCGTGGTGGACTCCGACGGCGCGGTGGACGTCAACTCCGCGCTGTTCCAGGTCCTCGAGCAACTGCCCGGCGGCGCCATCCTGGTGGTCGGGGCCATCCTGCTCTCCGCGATCTTCTTCGTCACGTCCTCGGATTCCGGATCCCTCGTGATGGCCATGATCGCCACCGGGGGCAATCCCGAGCCGCCGAACCGCATCCGTGTGATGTTCGCCGTGGCCACCGCGATCATGGCCGCCGCCCTGCTCCTCGCGGGTGGGCTGACGGCCATCCAGACCCTGGCGATCACCATCGGCCTGCCGTTCACCGTATTGATGGTGTTGATGTGCATCGCGGTGTTCAAGGCGCTGCACGTCAACGTCCAGCGGTCCGAGGCCATCCGGAGGATGACCCTCCTGGCGGACATCTCGGAGCGCTTCGGGCTGGACACCGACGACGACGCCGTGGATTCGGGGCCGGTCTCGGCCAACACGTGGTGGTCCTCCCTGAGCCGTGAACGGCAACGGGAGATCCACCAACGCGTCGGGCCGCATACCGGCCGCCGGGTCCGTCAGGGGATGTCTCAGCCGGAGAGTACCCCGGATTCCAGCCGGGAGTAGCTGGCCTCCATGCCGTCCGCCATGCCGGTGGCCAGGATGGTCTGGCGCAGGGATTCGTCCGGGTAGGTCACGAGCAGGGACAGCAGGGTTCCGCCCTCCACCGAGGTGAGCGTCAGCTCATTGGTGGTGGAGGCCTCCTCCTGCCCGATCATCGCCTCCGTCGTCACCGAGCGGTACGGCGCCTCGATCTCCAGGACGGTGCCCGTGAAGCCGAAGCGGTCACCACCGCCCTCCCGCTCCCATTCGTAGCGATAGGTCTCGCCTTCCGAGGTGCCCACTTGGCAGACGGGCATGGTCCACCCATCCGGCCCGAGTTGCCACCGGCGCAACAGCTCGGGATCGTGGTGGGCCCGCCAGACCTGGTCCACCCTGCCGCGGATCACGCGGCTGAGCCGGGCCTGACGGTCCCCGATCAACTGGGTCTGCACGGACTGTCCGGCCGCGAAGGACTGCAGGTCCGCCACGACGGCGTCGATCTGGCTCATGGCCGAGAGCGTGCCCTCCTCCATGCCCATGCTGAGGATCTGCTCCAGTTCCTCGGCGGAGTTGAAATGGGTGGTGTGGACCAGCCGGGACCCGCCGTCCGTGGACTCGAAGGCGAACACCATCCGCATGACGGGAGCGGTCTGGTCCCGCTCGCCGTCATCCGCGGTGAAACCGTCCAGGACCTCGAAGGACTCGCCCTCCGTGACGGTGAGGAACTCGAACCAGGCGGCGGACCGCTCCCCCTCCGGCCCGGTCATGTAGTACTGGGATTCCCCGCCCGGGTACATGTCGTGGCGGGTGAAAGTGGCCGGCCAGCCGACGGGTCCCCAGAAGGACTCGAGTTGCCGGGGATCTGCGTAGGCGTCCCAGAGTCGGCGGACGGGAACGGGGAAGTCCGCGACGATGGTCATCGTCAGGGCCTGGGGATCTTTGGAAACGTGGGTGACGGGCATGGTCATGCCTTTCCGAGGGTTCTTCAGGTGCTGTCGGGCTGTGGACCCGGATCGTCCGCCAGCAGGACGTCGAGACGTCCGATGCGCTGGCGCCACAGCTGTTCGTAGCGGTCCAGCAATCGCTGGACCCGGCGGAGGGTGTCGGGATCGCCGCTGACAAGCCGCTGGCGGCCCTTGCTGTTCTTCTTCACCAGATCCGCCGATTCGAGGACGGAGACGTGCTTCTGGACGGCCGCGAACGACATCTCGTAGTCCTCGGCGAGCACGGAGACGGAGATCGGCTCCGTGAGGGTCCGGCGCACGATGTCCCGCCGGGTGGCGTCGGCGAGGGCCCGGAAGATCCGGTCCACCTCGTCGTCGCTGAGCCCGTCCTGCGGGGCTGGTGTGCCGGGCGCCGCATCGGCTGCTTGATGTACAACCATGTGGTTGTACATTAGTGCCGACCACAGGTCTCGTCAAGGGTTGCTGGGACCCGGATCCAGCCCGTCGGGCATCGGCCCGTCGACCTGAACGGCGGCTGGCAGCCGGCTGACCGCGGTGCCCAGACTCCGTTGGTACGTTGCCGGAAGCCATCATCGAAAGGACGGTCACCGCCGTGCGCTCAACCCCGCAGACCACCCCGCGATTCACCCGGCGTGCCAGCACGCCCAAGAAGCTTCTGACCAGCGTCGCGCTGGTCGGCTCCCTGTTCGGACTCGCCGCCTGTGGCGGCGGGGACGGCGGAGCCCCGGCCGAAGGCGACCAGGGAGCCAGCTCCGGCGCCTCGCAGCAGGCCTCCGGTGGCGCCTCCGAGGGAGCCCAGGCGGCGCCCGAGGACGCCCAGCCCTCCATGCCAGAGCCCGACGTGGAGAACGTCCCCGAGGTCGTGGCGACCGTCAACGGCGAGGAGATCTCCGGCGAGGAGTTCACCACCGCCTATGAGGGCCAGTTCCAGCAGATGGCCATGCAGTCGCAGATGTCCGGTCAGGAGATGAACCAGGACGAGATGAAGAAGCAGCTCGCCGAATCCATGGTCGGCACGGAACTGCTGGTCCAGGACGCCGAGAAGCAGGGCCATGAGGCCTCGGAGGAGGACGTCAACGCCTTCCTCGAGAAGACCGCGGAATCCAGCGGCGTGGCCTCCGTGGACGAGCTGTTGGCCACCTTCGAGGAGCAGGGCTTCAGCGAGGAACAGATCCGGTCCGACGCCCAGAAGCAGCTGCTGCTGGATCAGACCATCGAGCAGCTGGACATCCCGAAGCCGTCGGACGAGGAACTCAAGGAGCTCTACGACTCCTCCGTGGCGGCGCAGTCAGAGGCTCAGGGCGGCGCCCCGGCCGAGGGCGGCGCCGAAGGCGAGGGTGAGAGCGCTGCGCCCGAGACTCCCTCCTTCGAGGAGCTCAAGCCCCAGTTGGAGCAGCAGGTCTCCTCCCAGAAGGAGAACGAGGCCCTCACGAAGCGGATCGGGGAACTGCGCGAGGGCGCAGACGTCCAGATCAAGCTCTGAATCCACGCACGAGGCCTGGCCACGCGAGACGACGGTTCACATGAGAGGCCTGATCAGACGAGAGGCCAGGGGAAGCGCATCCCCGTGGGATCGTCCGGGAACACACCCAGGAGCGACAGGTCCCGGATCCGCTGGCGGAGCGCCTCGATCTCGAACCAGGTGAGGTGCTCGGCCAGTGCCCCGGCCAGTGCCCCGGCCCGTGTCCCAGACAGCGTGTCGGCGAGCCGGTCGGCGTCGGCCAGCAGGCCGGCGTCGACCCGTTCCCCGGCGAAATCCCAGATCACGGTGCGCAGCTTGGACGGAGCGGCGAAGCACAGGCCGTGGTCGATCCCCCAGAGGCGCCCGCCGTCCCCACACAGCACGTGCCCCGCCTTGCGGTCCGTGTTGTTCACCAAGAGGTCGAAGGCGGCCATCCGCCGCAACTGATCGTGGAATCCCGGACCCTCGTCGAACAGGGTGAAGTAGTGCCGCGCCGGATCATGGTCCACGAACCACTGCAGCGACCCGACGCCGAACGGTGCGTCTTGGCGCACGACGGTCGGCGGGACGATCCCCCACCCCAGGGCCTCACTCACCAGGTAGGCGGCACGTTCCCGGCGGTAGAGCCCGGGCGGGAAGTCCCGGAGCGGCTGCTCGCCGAGTTCCGGTTTGTAGATGGCCCAGTGCCGGGCTTGCCCCGCCGGCGCCCGGGTCGCTTCTTCCAGCCTCAGTTCAACGAGGAACGTCTCGTTGCTGCTGTTCGCCAGCTGGCCGAGCACCTCGATCTTCCCTGATGCAAGCAGGGTGAGCCGCTCTTCACACCCGTCCATCCCGACGTCCATCCCGCCTCACCGTCCTCAGGAGGCCGCGAGACGGTCCAGGGGGTCCTGCGTCGAGTTCACGGTCAGCACCACCGGGTCCCGTCCCTCCTGGTAGGACACGGCCGAGACAGAACAAGGCCCGACGCTCAGCCGCTGGAAGCGGTCCAGCGGGGTGCCCATCGCATCGGAGACGGCCACCCGGATGGGATCGGCGTGCGAGAAGCACGCCACGGTGCCGCCAGGGTGGGCGTCACGCAGCCGCGCCAGGGTGGTGGCCATCCGGTCACGGATCTCTGTGAAGCTCTCCCCTCCCGGGAAGCGGAAGGCCGAGGGCTGCTGCTGGACGGTCTTCCACTCGGGCTTGCCGTACAGGTCAGTGAGCCGGGCGCCCGTCCAGTCCCCGAAGTTCCCCTCCAGGAGTCCCGCATCCTGGACCACGGGCACCGAGGCGCGGGCCGACGTCGGGCCAGCGGTTTCCAGGGTCCGCTCCAGGGGTGAGGAATAGATGGCGGACAGGGGCAGGACGGCGAGCCGTTCCGCGACGCGTTCCGCCTGCTCCTGCCCAGCTTCCGAGAGGTGCAACCCCGGGGCACGGCCGGGTAGGACCGTGCCGGTGGTCGGTGTCTGCCCGTGCCGGATCAGCAGGATCAGGGTGGTCGGGCGGCTCGGTTCTGTCTCGGGGGGTGCCATCCCTGCCAGACTACGGCGGTGTCCGCGTTCCGGGACACCCTGTACGGCACCCCGCACCGCCGATAGCGTGAGGACCATGGCCAGTTCCCACGTCCCCTCCCCCTCCGACGCGTCGCCGCCACCCGTTCCGGGCCCGGGTTCAGACCCGGAATTAGGTCCGGTACCCACCGTGGCGCCCGATATCAGCACCCTCGAGCAGCTGCGCGACTCCGGCCACGAGCAGGTCTCGCTGCGGGAGGAGATCCGTGCCAACCTCCTGGCGGCGCTGGCCGCGGGCGAGAACCCCTGGCCTGGCCTGCACGGATTCGATCGCACGGTCATCCCCCAGCTCGAGCGTGCCCTCATCGCCGGACATGACGTGGTCCTGCTCGGTGAGCGTGGCCAGGGCAAGACCCGCCTGCTGCGCACCCTGAGTGGCCTGCTGGACGAGTGGTCGCCCGTCATCGCCGGTTCCGAGCTGAATGAGCACCCCTACGAGCCCCTGACCTCCGAGAGCCGGGCCCGGGCCGAGCGCGACGGCGGCCGGTTGCCCGTCGCGTGGAGGCACCGGTCCGAGCGGTACGTCGAGAAGCTCTCGACTCCGGACACCTCGGTGGCCGACCTCATCGGCGACGTGGATCCCATGCGGGTGGCCGAGGGACGCCGCTTGGGCGATCCCGAGACGATCCACTACGGCCTGGTCCCCCGGTCCAACCGCGGGATCGTGGCCCTGAATGAGTTGCCCGACCTGGCCGAACGCATCCAGGTGGCCCTGCTGAACGTCATGGAGGAGCGGGACATCCAGGTCCGCGGGTACGTGCTGCGCCTGCCCCTGGACGTGCTGGTGGTGGCCTCGGCCAACCCGGAGGACTACACCAACCGGGGCCGGATCATCACCCCGTTGAAGGACCGCTTCGGTGCCGAGATCCGGACCCACTACCCTCTCGAGCTGGAGGACGAGATCGCGGTGATCCGGCAGGAGGCGCACCTGACGGCCGAAGTCCCCGAGGTGCTCTTGGAGATCCTGGCCCGGTTCACCCGCGCGCTTCGTTCATCCAGTGCCATCAACCAGGCCTCCGGCGTCTCGGCCCGCTTCGCCATCGCGGGCGCGGAGACGATTGCGGCGGCGGCACGCCACCGGGCCACGGCCCGCCGCGATGACCCGGTCGCCCGACTGGTGGATCTGGAATCCGCAGTGGAGGTCCTGGGGGGCAAGATCGAGTTCGAATCCGGTGAGGAGGGGCGGGAGGATGAGCTCCTGCAGCACCTGCTCCGGACTGCGACGGCCCAGACGGTCCGCAGCCGGTTCGGAGGACTGGATCTCTCCCCGCTCGTGGACGCCTTCGACGGCCGTCAGACGGCCACCACGGGTGAGCGCGTGACGGCCTCGGAATTCCTGACCGGACTGCCTGAGCTGGAGGATCCGGGACTCTACGACGAGATCGTGGCCCGCATCGGCACAACGTCAGCGGTATCCGTCTCGCCCGCAGCCGACACGGACGCCGGCGCAGAGCGTGGGGAGAGTGCCGCGGGCCACCGCGCCGGCGCGGTCGAGCTGGCTCTGGAGGGCCTCTACCTGGCCCGCGAGCTCTCAAAGGAATCCGGCGACGGCGAGACCGTCTACGGCTGACCGCCCGGCCCGTGGTTCGCGGACCCACAACCGGTGCCTCGTCGCCCCTGTCTGTCACCCCGCGGCCTGCCTCCGTGATGTTCGTCTGCATGCGGTGAGCCTTCATGCGGCCCGTCTTACGGCAGGCAGCCATCACGCGGCCTCGTCCTGCGGTTCGGCGTCGCCCGGACGCCAGAAGCGATTACGCCGGGGCCGCTGTTCCGGATCCTGGTAACGGGCGGGAATGAACCATGGGACACCGCCCTCGACCCTGATCTCCCAGGCTCCGGAGTGAACTGCGTGGTGGTGATGGGCGCACAGGAGCGTTCCGTTGTCCACCGAGGAGGGTCCTCCATGTTGCCAGTACTGGATATGGTGGGCTTCACACCACGGCGCAGGAATGGAACAGTCCGGTGCCGCGCAGCCGCCGTCCCGGGCGGTGATGGCTTGCCGTAGGCGGCGGGAGAAGAGCCGTTGCGAGCGGCCCACATCGAGTACCTCACCGGCGCCACCCAGCACGACGGGAATCAGATCGGCCTCGCACGCCATCTGACGGATCGTCGTCGGATCGACCGGCCCCGAGTAGGCTGCCTCGGACAGGAACCGCCCTGTCCCACCAGGTGGTTCGCCATCCCGCTCATGAACGTTCCCAGGGGCCGCCGGCGGTGGTCCGATGCCGTCTGCATCCCAGCGTCCGGTGGATGGTCTTCGGCCTTCATACTGTTGGGCCAAGGTCTGGAAATCGATGGTGACCAGCATCTGCGGTCTGATCCTGCGGGTCACCGGCTGGGTCACCGGCTGGGTCACCGGCTGGGTCACCGGCTCAGGGGACCGTGAACCAGGGCGGGGCGGGTCCCCCGGTGAAGGACCGTCCTGCGGGATGTCCACGCCGGTCAGCGACAGGGCACCCGTCAGGGCGCTGACCAGCCCGTCCAATTCGCGTTGCGCGCGGGTGCGCGGATCCAATGACTCCGCTCGCTCACGCTGGCGACTCCAGGAATCCGTGCTCCCCTCACCCCACTCGCCCGGCTGACCCAGTTCGCCCCATGCACGTGACACCTCCGGCCCTGACTCACCCCGCGGCGCTCGGTCACTGCAGGGCCCCGTGGCATTCCGCGGCCCGGAGTCCGGCGACATGCTCCGCGGGTTGGAGGCGGCGGACACCACTGTCTTGAGGCGTTCGTGCTGGGCATCTGTCGCCAGCATGGTCCAACGGTGCAGATTGGCTGCGCCACGGCCGTGATAGAAGAGTCCTTGAGCGGCGTCAACCTGGGCCTCGGTCGGGGCGGCACCATCCGGGTTGACGAGTGCATCGAACCGCTGACGCCAATGGTCCACGGCCCGTCTGACCAAGGCAGGGTCGCTCTGCCGGGCGAAGTCAGCCAGGACCCGCTCTCCGTCAGCCAGGAGCGGATCGATCAGCTCCGCCGCCACCCCTCCGAGCACGGCATCTTGACGGGCGTCCATGAGCGCCCCGCCCACCAGGTCCACCGAGCCCGGATCCGCCTGGGCGCGCCGCACGACCTCTCCCAGAACCGGCAGCGGCGGCAGCACCACATGGTCTCGGCCCAGGGACGACGTCCCCATGACACGCGAGGCCCGGACCACGCGTCGTTTGGCCTCGGCACGGTGGATCCCCAGCACCTGCCAGAGGTAGTCAGCCCCGTGCCGGTACGAACATTTGCCCTCGGGGACCCCGAGGACCTCACGGCGGGCGGAGTGGGTCTCGAAGACCCGGTCAACGTGGCCGGCCAAGCCCGTCCGGGCCGCATCTACCCAGCGGCCGAGTTCCTCCACCCCGGCCAGGATCACCGGCAACGAGCCCGTCGACATCTGGGGTTCAACGACTTCACCGAGCTGGCCGGGCTCACCGGGCTCACCGGGCTCACCGGGCTCAGTGGGCGCACCGGGCTCACCGGGCGCACCGGGCTCCGAGGTCTCTGTGGCCGTCATTGCGTGCGCATACAGCCCCCACTGTGCCGTCTGGTCCACATCGGGGCCTTGGGGAATCCGCTCCACCGAATCCAACAGATCCGGGTCCAGGGCCCGCCGCGCCAGCTCAGCGGTCAGCCGGCAGGCCTGATCCAGCAGCTCCGCCATAGCCATGCCCGACATCTCATCCTCGTGACCCATGATGCTGTCTCACCTCCCCGTCCACCCCGTCCACCTCGTCCACCTCGTCCACCTCGTCCGGCGCCCTCGCGATCTTCTAGTACACACATATTGGGTATCTGCTTAGCTGAAGTTAGTCCGCAGATGCGGAAATGGAGAGTTCCCGGAGCGGTGTGGGATCGGTCTTCACGGCTTGCTGGAGCA
>NZ_JBFARZ010000005.1:0-241762 GCF_040677445.1 Citricoccus sp. NPDC055426 | reverse complement strand
CGAAGTCGCGAGGATAGTCCACACCCGCCACCGGCATCTGCGGCACCAAATCAGCCATACTCCAGCATACTTCAGCTAAGCAGATACCCAATACATGTGTACTACAGTACGGGGCGGCCCGGACGCCGTAAAGGCCTCGCCGTCGGCCTGTGGATACCCGACGCCCGTGGATACCCGACGACGAGGGCGGCCGCCACGACTACGGCAGGTCGACCGGGTCGATCCGGACCCGCACGGGCTCGGTCAGTCGCCGGGCGCTGGCGGCGGACCGGGCGGCGCGCAACGCCTCGACCACGGTCCGGGCTGCGCCATAGGGGAAGAACAGCAGCGCCCGGTGCCGTGGCGGGTCCGCAACCGCCCCGCCAGGCTCCTCCACGGGCACCGGCCCGATCCACGGCAGCTCCTGGACGCCCCCCGGCAGCTCCACCAGGTCGATGAAGGACACCACCGCGTCGGGCGGCCCGGAGATCTCGGCCATGCGGACGGCGGGCGGCAGGTGCAGCTCCCGCCGCTCGGCCAGCTGACGGGAGGCGTAGCCGGGCGGATCCATGCGGACGAGCGCACCCACCACGTCCTCCTGGGAGGCCGTCACCACCACCACGCCGCCGTCGTCTCGGGGCCGCACCAGGGCCGCGGCGGCGAACCAGTGGGCCAGCACCTGCCCCGGCGTCCGCAGCCCCTCCCGCAGCAACTGCGAGTCGCCGTCCAGCAGCAGGGCCGCCGCGTACCCGCCCTCGGCCACCGGCTCAGCCCCGGTGGTGGCCACCACCAGGGCGGGCGTGCCGTCCACGGTGGACAGGATGTGGTCCCCGGATGAGGACAGCACGGGCGTGTTCGGGAACGCCCGGCCGAGCTCCTCGGCGGTCCGGTCCACGCCCCGCGAACCGGCGCGCAGCCGCGGCGACCCGCATTCCGGGCAGGAGTACTCGCGCTCCCGCCGGCCGCACCACCGGCAGGCGGTCTCGTTGCGGGCCGAGGCCGTGCGGTCGGGGAAGCCCAGCGGGCCGGTGCAGTGCCGGCAGCGGGCCGGTGTGCCGCAGTCGAGGCAGGTCAACGCCGGGATGAATCCGCTGCGGCCCACCTGGACCAGCACCGGCCCGGGATCCCCGTGCCGTCCCTCCAGGCCCTCCCGGGCGGTCTTCCACGCCGCCTGAGGCAGCCGGGCCCGGGCCAGCAGGGGGTCACGCTCGGTCTCCCAGGAGTCGGCGGTGGAGACCACCCGCGGCGTGGCCGCATGGATCGTGGCACGGTCCACCCCGAACTCACCCAGCCATCCGGACTCGACCATCCGCTGCACCTCGGGGGTGCGCGTCGTCGAGGCCAGCAGCAGTCCGGCTCCGGCCAGTTCGGAGCGCAGCAGGGCCACATCCCGCACATGCTGGTAGGGCGAGCGCTGCTCGGCATGCAGCGAGTCGCCATCGTTCCAGACGGCCACCAGGCCCGGATGCTCCACGGGGGCCCAGATCGCCGACCGCGTGCCCACGGCGATCCGGCGCAGGCCGCGGCGCAGCTGCAGGAACGCGCGGTACCGGGGGGTGGGGCCGTCGTCGGCGGTCAGGCGGGCATAGCCCGCGGTGCCCACCCGCGCGTCCAGGGCCCGGCACAACCGGTCCAGGTCCCGCTGGTCCGGCACCACCACGACGGCGGCCCGGCCGGCCTCGGCGGTCCGTGCGGCTGCGTCGGCGAGCAGGGCGGCCGCATCCCACTGACCGTGCGCGCTCGGCACGGTCAGCGCGGCGCGGGGCCCGTCACCGGCGGCCACCTGCTCGAAGAACGCCTCGGCGCCTTGCAGCCGTGACCAGTCGAATCGGGTGTCCTCCGGGGGCGGGGAGTCCTCGGATGACGGTGCGGCCGCGTCGGTTCCCGGTCTGGTGCCGGTGGCCTCCGGCGACTCGGCCTCGGCGTTCAGGGCCTTCTCCACCTTGGCGACCCGCGGGGGGACGGCGACCCGGAGCACATCGGCCACGGTGCCGGCGTACCGGGCCGCCACGGCCCGCGCCAGGTCGCGGACCTCCGGCGTCAGCACCGTCTCCGGGGAGACCACGGAGCGCAGGGGCAGCAGCTTGGCCCCGGTGGAGGGCTCGGAACCGCGGGACAGGAGCCATCCCGTCACGTCCTGGTGGCCGAAGCGCACTTTGACCCGCACGCCCGGGCGGGCGCCGTCGTCGAGGGCCCGCGGGACGAGGTAGTCGAACTCCCGGTCCAGGTGCGGAACCCCCGAGTCCAGCAGGACCCGGGCCACCGGCTCGTCCGGCCACCCGCCGGCGACCTCCGGCAGCCCCGTGACCGGTGGCGGCACGGGCAGGTCGAAGAGGGGCTCCCCGGTCACCACCCGGTCGGTTACCGGCCCACGGCGGCGCGCAGGGCGTCCACGCGGTCCAGCCGCTCCCAGGTGAAGTCGGGGTCCTCGCGGCCGAAGTGCCCGTGGGCGGCCGTCCTGCGGTAGATCGGGCGCAGCAGGTTCAGGTCCCGGATGATGGCCAGCGGGCGTAGGTCGAAGACCTGGTTGACGGCCTGGATGATGGCCTCCTGGCTCACCGTCTCGGTGCCGAAGGTGTCCACGTAGAGCCCCACGGGGCGCGCCTTGCCGATCGCGTAGGCCACCTGGAACTCGGCACGCTCGGCCAGTCCGGCCGCCACCACGTTCTTGGCGACCCAGCGCATGGCGTAGGCGGCCGAGCGGTCCACCTTGGAGGGGTCCTTGCCGGAGAAGGCGCCGCCGCCGTGGCGGGCCATGCCCCCGTAGGTGTCCACGATGATCTTGCGGCCGGTGAGCCCGGCGTCGCCCACCGGACCGCCGATCACGAACTTGCCGCCCGGGTTGATGATGAAGGTGGCCCCGCCGGTCTCCAGGCCGGAGTGGGCCAGGACGGGGCGGATGACGTGTTGGATGACGTCCGCGCGCAGCTGGTCCAGCGTGAGGACATCCAGGTGCTGGGTGGAGACCACCACGGTCTCCACGGTCTTCGGCTGGCCGTCCTCGCCGTAGCCGACCGTGACCTGGGTCTTGCCGTCCGGCAGCAGGTACGGCATGGGGCTGTCCTCCTGGTTGCGGACCGTGGTGAGCCGCTCGGAGAGCCGGTGGGCCAGGAAGATGGGGGCGGGCATGTAGGCGGGCGTCTCGTTCGAGGCGTAGCCGAACATGATGCCCTGGTCCCCGGCGCCCTGGCGGTCCACGTCGTCCACCGAGCCGTCGCGGGACTCCAGGGAGGTCTCCACCCCGGCGTGGATGTCGGAGGACTGCTGGCCGATCGAGATGTTCACGCCGCAGTTGGCGCCGTCGAAGCCGTTGGCCGAGGAGTTGTAGCCGATCTGAAGGATGGTGTCCCGGACGATGCGCGGGATCTCCACATAGGCGGAGGTGTTGACCTCGCCGGCCACCTGGACGAGGCCGGTGGTGGTCAGGGTCTCCACGGCGACCTTGGCGGTGGGGTCCTGCGCCAGGATCGCGTCCAGGATGGCATCCGAGATCTGGTCGCAGATCTTGTCCGGGTGCCCGCTGGTCACGGACTCGGAGGTGAACAGGCGGAGGGCCCCGCTGCCGACCCCGCGGTAGGACTCGTAGTCGTCGGGCTCCGGCAGGGCGGCGTTCTGTGCGTCAGTCACCGATCCATCCTATCCAGCCGCGCGCGCTGATCCAGCAGTCCCGCCAGTTCGGTGACGATCGCCACCCCCACGTCACGCTTGTCCCCCGCGGCCGCCACGGGCTCGCGGCCGTCCGCGAACAGCATGGTGACCTCGGTGGTGTCCTGGCCGAAGACCTTGTCCCGCCCCACCTGGTTCACCACGAGCATCTCGCAGCCCTTGCGGGCGAGCTTGGCGGCGCCGAACTCCAGCACGGAGGTGGTGCCGTCACCGGTCTCGGCGCCGAAGCCCACGATCACGCCCGGCATCGGCTCCCCGGCGGTCCGGGCCGCCACGGTCTCCGCCAGGATGTCCTGGGTGCGCTCCAGCCGGATCACCGGGTTGGAGCCGTCCTCCGCCTTCTTGATCTTCGCGTCGGCGTACTCGGCGGGCCGGAAATCGGCGACGGCGGCCGCCATCACCAACGCATCGGCACCGGGGGCGCGGCTCAGGACCGCCTCGTGCAGTTCCTGGGTGGACTCGACCCGGACCACCTGGGCGCCGGCGGGGGGGTCGACGGACATGGCACCGCCGATGAACACCACGGTGGCGCCGGCGGCCAGGGCCGCCTCGGCCACGGCCACGCCCTGCTTGCCGGAGGAGCGGTTGCCGAGATAGCGGACGGGGTCCAGGGCCTCGCGGGTGCCTCCGGCGGTCACGACGACGGCGCGTCCGGTCAGCGGGCCGGTGCCGGCCTGGGTGCGGGGCCGGGCGAGTGCCTGCGCCTCGGCCCAGATGCGCTCCGGCTCCGGGAAGCGGCCGGGCCCGGTGTCCGTGCCGGTGAGTCGGCCGGAATCGGGGTCCAGGACGGTCATGCCGCGCTCGCGCAGCGTCCGCACGTTGGCCACGGTGGCCGGGTGCAACCACATCTCGGTGTGCATGGCCGGGACCATCAGCACGGGGCAGGTGGCGGTGAGCAGCACATTGCCCAGCAGGTCCGGGGCCAGCCCGGCGGCGGTGCGGGCCAGGGAGTCGGCGGTGGCGGGGGCCACCACCACGAGCTCCGCCTCACGCCCCAGCCGGACGTGGTTGACCGACTCCACGGCCTCGAAGGTGTCCGTCCGCACGGGACGGCCAGACAGGGCCTCCCACGTGGCCCGGCCCACGAAGTTGAGGGCGGCCGGGGTGGGCACCACGTCCACCTGGTGCCCCGCCTCCGTCATCAGCCGCAGCAGCAGGGCGGATTTGTAGGCGGCGATCCCGCCGGTGACTCCGAGAACGATCCTCATGGGATCCAACCTAGTCGGCCCGTCCCCCGAGACGTAAACCAGCGGGTCGAGAACGGATCAGGCCTGCTGGTCCTCGGTGCCCTCAGCCGGCTCGGCCTCGGGGGCGTCGGTGATCTCCAGGCCCACGCCCTCGGCCGAGAACGCGTCGTCGGAGAAGTCCGTCTCGGTGGAGCCGGCCAGCTCGAACGGGGCGAAGTCACCCTGCGCCTCGGCGGCGAGCTGCTCCTCGGTCATCGGGGTGGCCTCCAGCAGGTCCTCCTCGATCTCCCGCATGGAGATGGACAGCGGCTTCTCGTTGAGCTTGGTGTCCACCAGCGGGCCCACATACTCGAACAGGCCCTCGTGGAGCTGCGAGTAGTAGGCGTTGATCTGGCGGGCTCGCTTCGCAGCGAAGAGCACCAGGGCGTACTTGGAGTCAACCTTCTCCAGCAGGGTGTCGATGGGCGGGTTGACGATGCCTTCGTACTGTTCGGTCACAAGATCTCCACGGTTGTTCATACGGTGTCCAGATGTTCTGGTTCTGTTGACTGTCGTCTTCGGGCTGCCGGCGGTCCTATCGGCGCTCGTGGGGGTCCAATCCCATGATGCGGACCAGCTCCTGCGCGGCGCGTTCCACGGTGTCATTGACCACCACGGCATCGAACTCCGGCTCGGCAGCAAGTTCCAGTCTAGCCGTTTCCAGCCGTCGCTGCTGTTCGGCGGCAGATTCCGTGCCGCGGCCGACCAGCCGATGCACCAGTTCGTCCCAGTCAGGCGGGGAGAGGAAGACGAATGTGGCCTCGGGAAGGGCCTGGCGGACCTGGCGTGCACCCTGCAGGTCGATCTCCAGCAGCACGTGCTGCCCCTCGTCCAGGGCGCGCTGCACCGTGTCCCGCCGGGTGCCGTATCGGTTCACGCCGTGCACCACCGCCCATTCCAACATCTGGTCCTGCGCCACCAGTTCGTCGAAACGCTCGGGTCCCACGAAGAAGTAGTGCTCCCCCTCGACCTCGCCGGGGCGCGGGTCGCGCGTGGTGGCGGAGACGGAGAGCCAGACCTGGGGGTAGTTCTCGCGGATGTACCGGGAGACGGTGCCCTTCCCGACGGCTGTCGGTCCGGCGAGCACGGTGATGTGCGGGCGGCCCGCGGCCGCCGTCGCCTGGTGTTCGGGCCGGAGGCTGACGGGGCGGGCTGTGGGGACAGCGGGTACGTCGGCAGTGGTCACACGATCTCCTGGCTGGGTGGTTCAGCCCGGGCCCGGGCTACCGGCCAATATAGGCGATGAGCGCCTCCCGCTGCCGACGGCCCAGGCCGCGGAGGCGCCGATTGGGGGATATGCCACAGGACTCCATGATCTTGGCCGCACGCACCTCCCCCACCCCCTGCAGCGTCTGCAGGAGGTCCACCGTGCGCATGCGGCCGATCGCGGCATCCTCGTCGGCCGCCGTGAACACCTGCTCGAGGCCGGTCTTCCCCGCACGGAACGACTCCTTGAGTTCAGCCCGCGCGGTCCGTGCCTGCAACGCCTTACTCCGCGCCGCCTCCCGTTCAGCGGCCGACAATTCCTTCAGTGCCATGTTTTTCACCTCGGGGACTAGGGTGCGGGACACGGCAACGTCGCCGTGACTTGGACGTAAAGTACCCGATGTACCCCGTTCAGGTCTGCAGTCCACCGCCTGGCCCGCAAACTTTACCGAACGGTGACCAACTACTCCGTCAGCTCGTCCGTCGCGGCCCGGATGCCCCCGCGCAGTCCGGCCGCGGACGGACCGCGGGCGAGGATCGCCCGGCTCGAGGTGGCCAGCACCAAGGGCCAGGCGGCACCGAAGCCGGTCCGCATGGACGCCGCGGTGGCACCCTGCGCACCGAACCCCGGGGCCAGCAGCGCGCCGCGCACCCCGGCCAGGTCCAGGCCCAGGCCGGCCGCCTGGTCTGCCACGGTGGCGCCGACCACGAGTCCCACCGGGCCCAGGGCCGGGCGTGCACCCGCCGTGGCCCCCGCTCCGGTGGTGGCGGCATCGGTGGTGGGGGCTGCCTGGGCGTCGAGGGCCCGGGCGTTGTCCCGGGCCGCGGCCTCCGTGATGGAGCGTGCCACCGAGTGGTCCACTCCCCCGGCGTGCTGCACCGCGGCGCCCTCCGGGTTGGAGGTCAGCGCCAGGACGAAGACCCCGCGCCCCGTGGCCTCGGCCAGCTGGACGGCCGGGGCCAGGGACCCGTAGCCGAGGTAGGGGCTCAGCGTCACGGCGTCGGCGGCCAGGGGCGAGTCGTCGGCCAGCCACGCCTCGGCGTACCCGGTCATGGTGGAGCCGATGTCGCCCCGCTTGGCGTCCGCGATCGTCAGGACCCCGGCATGGCGGGCCTGCCGCAGCAGCCGCTCCAGCACCGCCATCCCCGCCGAGCCGTGGCGCTCGTACAGGGCCACCTGCGGCTTGACGGCCGCCACGATCCCCGTGCCACTCGTGTCCACGGCCGCCTCCAGGGCGGTCTGCGAGAAGCGTTCCAGGCCCACGGGCGTGTCCGGCAGGTCCCAGTCCGCCAGCAGCTGCGGGTGCGGGTCGATCCCCAGGCACAGCGGGCCGGCCGTGTCCATCGCGGCCGCCAGCCGGACCCCGAAGGGGACCCGGCCGGCGTCGTACTCCCCGGCGGGCCGCCGGAAGGAGCTGCTCACGATGCGGTACCGGACCGCGCGATCGCAGCGGTCAGCCGCGCGTCGTGCTCCTGCAGGGAGGTGACGTCCCACTCGTACTCGCGCATGGCGTCGATGGCCTGGATGGCGGCCCCGAACTCGGCGAGCGTGGTGATCATCGGCACCCCGATGGAGGTGGCGGCGGCCCGGATCTCGTAGCCGTCCCCGCGGGACTCCCCGCCGGAGGGGGTGTTCAGCACCAGGGAGATCTCCCCGGCCTCGAGCCGGTCGAGGATGGTGCCCCCGGTGCCGCCGTCGGCGCGGTCCGCGATCTTGGCGACCACCTCGGACTGCACCCCGTTGCGGCGCAGCACCTCGGCGGTGCCGCCGGTCGAGACGATGCTGAAGCCGAGGTCGATCAGCCGCTTGACGGGCATCACGATCCCCCGCTTGTCCCGGTTCGCCACGGAGACGAACACGGTGCCGGAGGTCGGCAACGGGTTGTTGGCGGCGGCCTGGCTCTTGGCGAAGGCGGTGTCGAAGTACTTGTCGATCCCCATCACCTCGCCGGTGGAGCGCATCTCCGGGCCGAGCAGCGCGTCCACCACGCGGCCTTCCGGGGTGCGGAAGCGGGCGAACGGCAGCACGGCCTCCTTCACGGCCACGGGGGCGTCCAGCGGCAGGCTGGAGCCGTCGTGGCCGGCGGGCAGCATGCCCTCGGCCTTCAGGTCAGCGATGGACTTCCCGGTGCCGATGAGGGCCGCCGCCTTGGCCAGCTGCACGCCGGTGGCCTTGGATACGAAGGGCACGGTGCGCGAGGCGCGGGGATTGGCCTCGATCACGTAGAGCACATCCGAGGCCAGCGCGAACTGGATGTTGATCAGGCCGCGCACGCCCACGCCGGCCGCGATGCCCAGCGTGGCCTCACGCACCCGGGCCAGCGTGTCCGGCCCCAGGTTGATCGGGGGCAGGGCGCACGCCGAGTCACCGGAGTGGATGCCGGCCTCCTCGATGTGTTCCATGATCCCGCCGATGTACAGGTCGGTGCCGTCGTAGAGGGCGTCCACGTCGATCTCCGTGGCGTCCTCCAGGAAGCGGTCCACGAGCACGGGGTGGTCGGCGGTGATCTCGGTGGCGTTCTCGATGTACCGGGACAGGGAGTCCTCGTCGTAGACGATCTCCATGCCGCGGCCGCCGAGGACGTAGGAGGGACGGACGAGGACGGGGTAGCCGATCTCGTCGGCCACCCGCTTGGCGTCGGCGAAGGAGACGGCGGTGCCGTTCTTCGGCGCGACCAGCCCGGCCTCGTCCAGCACGCGGGCGAACTCGCCGCGGTGCTCGGCAAGATCGATACTCTCCGGCGAGGTGCCCAGGATCGGCACCCCCGCGTCCGCGAGCTGCTGGGCCAGCTTGAGCGGGGTCTGGCCGCCGAGCTGGACGAAGACGCCGAGCACGCCGCCGGAGCGCTCCTCCGCCGCGATGACCTCGAGGACGTCCTCGAGGGTCAGCGGCTCGAAGTAGAGGCGGTCGGAGATGTCGTAGTCCGTGGAGACTGTCTCGGGGTTGCAGTTGACCATGACGGTCTCGTACCCCACCGCCCGCAGCGCCAGGGAGGCGTGCACGCAGGAGTAGTCGAACTCGATGCCCTGGCCGATCCGGTTCGGCCCGGAGCCGAGGATGATGACCGAGGGCTGGGCGTGGTCCGTCACCTCGTCCTCGAGGTCGTAGCTGGAGTACCGGTACGGGGTGTAGGCCTCGAACTCGGCGGCGCAGGTGTCCACGGTCTTGTACACCGGGCGGACGCCCAGCGCGTGGCGCACCCCGCGGACCACCGCCGGGTCCATGTGCCGCAGCTGGCCGATCTGCTCATCCGAGAAGCCGTGGCGCTTGGCCAGCCGCAGCACGGTGGCGTCCAGCTCGGCGGCCGCGGACACCTCCGTGGCGACCTCGTTGATGAGCATCAGCTGGTCCAGGAACCAGGGGTCGATCCAGGTGGCCTCGAACAGCTGTTCCAGGCTCGCACCGCCGAGCAGGGCGCGCTGCACCTGGGACAGGCGGTCCGTCGTCGGGGTCTTGGACTGCTCGATCAGGGCGGCGACCTCGTCCACGTCCGGGGTCTCGAAGGACAGCTCGGCGCCCCTCTGCTCGAGGGAGCGCAGGGCCTTCTGCAGCGCCTCGGTGAAGTTGCGGCCGATCGCCATGGCCTCACCCACGGACTTCATGGTGGTGGTGAGGGTGGGGTCCGCCGCCGGGAACTTCTCGAAGGCGAACCGCGGGACCTTGACGACGACGTAGTCGATGACGGGCTCGAAGGAGGCCGGGGTCTTCTGCGTGATGTCGTTCGGGATCTCGTCCAGGGTGTACCCGAGGGCCACCTTGGTGGCGATCTTGGCGATGGCGAAGCCGGTGGCCTTGGACGCCAGCGCGGAGGAGCGGGACACGCGGGGGTTCATCTCGATCACGACGATGCGCCCCGTGGCCGGGTCCACGGCGAACTGGATGTTGCAGCCGCCGGTGTCCACACCGACCTCGCGGATGATGGCGATCGAGATGTCCCGCATCTTCTGGTACTCGCGGTCCGTCAGGGTCATGGCCGGGGCCACGGTGATGGCGTCGCCGGTGTGCACCCCGACCGGGTCGAAGTTCTCGATGGAGCAGACCACCACGACGTTGTCGTTGCGGTCCCGCATCATCTCCAGCTCGTACTCCTTCCAGCCGAGGATGGACTCCTCGAGCAGGACCTCGGAGGTCGGGCTGTACTGGATGCCGGCGCCGGCGATGCGGCGCAGGTCCTCCTCGTTGTAGGCCAGGCCGGAGCCGAGGCCGCCCATGGTGAAGGACGGGCGCACCACCATGGGGTAGCCGAGGGTGTCCGCGGCCGCGAACGCCTCCTCCAGGGAGTGGACGATCACCGAGTTGGCGGATTCGGCGCCGCAGCGCTCCACGACGCCCTTGAACTTCTCGCGGTCCTCACCGAGCTCGATGGCCTCGATGTTGGCCCCGATCAGCTCCACGCCGTACTTTTCCAGGACGCCGTTCTTGTCCAGCGCGATGGCGGCGTTCAGGGCGGTCTGGCCGCCGAGCGTCGGCAGGATGGCGTCGGGCCGCTCGGCGGCGATGATCTTCTCGATGACCTCCGGGGTGATCGGCTCCACGTAGGTGGCGTCCGCCAGCTCGGGGTCGGTCATGATGGTGGCCGGGTTGGAGTTGACCAGCACGACGCGCAGGCCCTCCTCCTTGAGGACCCGGATGGCCTGGGTGCCGGAGTAGTCGAACTCGGCGGCCTGGCCGATGACGATCGGGCCGGAGCCGATGACCAGGACGGACTGCAGATCGGTGCGCTTGGGCATCGTGGGCTCAGGCTCCTTCGGCGGGGTGGGCGGTGGTGGACGGGGTGCCGGACATCAGCTCGATGAACCGGTCGAACAGCGGGACCGAGTCATGGGGTCCGGCGGCGGATTCGGGGTGGAACTGCACGGAGAAGGCCGGGCGGTCCAGCAGCCGCAGTCCCTCGACCACCTGGTCGTTGAGGGACCAGTGCGAGACCTCCACCCGGCCGTACTGCGACTCGGGGGCCGTGACGGGCTCGCCCAGCGGTGCGTCCACGGCGAAGCCGTGGTTCTGCGAGGTGATCTCCACGCGACCGGTCACCTTGTCCATGACGGGCTGGTTCGGCCCGCGGTGGCCGAAGGGCAGCTTGTACGTCTGGAAGCCGAGCGCCCGGCCGAAGACCTGGTTGCCGAAGCAGATGCCGAAGAACGGCAGGCCGGCATCGAGCACCCGGCGCGTCAGGGCCACCTGCTCGTCGGCCGTGGCCGGGTCGCCGGGACCGTTGGAGAGGAAGACGCCGTCCGGGTCCAGCGCCGTGATGTCCTCGAACGTGGCGGTGGCGGGCAGGACGTGGAGGCGGATGCCCCGGGCGGCCAGGTGGCGCGGCGTGGCGGCCTTCAGGCCGAGGTCCAGGGCCACCACGGTGTGCAGGGGCTCCCCCGTCCAGCCGTGGTCGGCCGGCTCCACCACGTAGGCCTGATCCGTGGTGACCTCCTCGGCCAGGCGGGCGCCGGCCATGGACGGCTGGGCCGCCACCTCGGCCACGAGGTCGGTGAGGGGCCGCTGCGCCGCCTCGCCGGAGAAGATCCCCGCCTTCATGGACCCGGCGGACCGCAGGTGCCGGGTGATGGCGCGCGTGTCCACCCCCTGGATCCCGACGACGCCCTGGGCCTCCAGCTCCTCGTCCAGGCTGCGCTCGGCGCGCCAGTTCGACGTCCGGCGGGCGGCGTCACGCACCACGTAACCGGCCGCGAAGACGGCCCGGGACTCGGCGTCCTCGGAGTTCACGCCGGTGTTGCCGATGTGCGGGAAGGTCTGCACGATGATCTGCCGGGCGTAGGAGGGATCCGTCAGGGTCTCCTGGTAGCCGGTCATTCCGGTGGTGAAGACGGCCTCACCCAGGGTGGTGCCGGTCTGACCGTAGGCGTGGCCGTGGTGGGCGGTGCCATCGGCCAGGACCAGCACGGCGGGCGTGCGGTTCAGTAGGCTCACGAGTTGTTCTCCATCTGCGGGTGGGTGGTCGGGTCGATCAGTTCTCGGAGGGCGGCCAGCAGCGGGTCGCGGTCCGGTGAGGTGCGGGTCCGGAAGCCGGTGGTGACCTGTTGGCCACCCAGCATCCAGGTCACCAGCACCAGGCCGTCCTTCTCCACGAACTTGCCGCTCATGCCGGATCCCAGGCCCACCTCACGCAGGTCCGCCCGGGGGAGGAACAGGTTCGGGCTGCCCTCGCGGAGCAGGGCCACCCCGGAGCCGTGGACCTCCAGCCGGGCATTGGTGCGCAGCCCCAGGCCGTGGACCGCGATCCGGTCCAGGTAGTCCTGGCCGCGAACGGTGGACACGTACATGCCCTCGGCGCCGGCCAGCGGCTCGGCCGCCAGGACTGCTGCCGGCACGGCGGCGGGGGCCGCCACGTCCTGCTGGCGCCTCTTGCGGTGACGCCATCCCCACCACATCAGGACCGCGAAGACCACCAGCCCGATGCCGGTCAGGATCCCGATGAGGGTGTATTCGGCGCTGAAATCGTCGTTCACTGCTGGGGGCTTCCTGTCTGGTTGTTCTGCTGGTCCTGCTGGTACGAAGTGCGGGGCGTGGCCAGGGCGCGCTCACGCACCACCGGGTGGCCGTGGTTGAAGACGTCGGTGACCTGTCCGGGCAGCTCCATGCCCCGGTAGGGGCTGTTGCGGGACTTCGTGGCGTGGGTCTCCGGGTCCACGGTCCGGGTGACGTCAGGGTCGTAGACCGTGAGGTTGGCCGGCGCGCCGATCTCGAAGACGCCGTCGGCGGAGATCCGGCCCTGGTCGGCCACGCGGGCGATCCGGGCCGGCGTCGAGCTCAGGATCCGGGAGATTCCCGCCCAGTCCATCAGGCCGGTGTCCACCAGGGCCAGTTGCGCCACGGGCAGGGCGGTCTCCAGGCCGGTCATGCCCATGGCGGCCACGGTCCACTCGCATTCCTTGGTCTCCGCGGTATGCGGGGCGTGGTCCGTGCCGATCGTGTCGATGGTGCCGTCCGCCAGCCCCTCGCGCAGCGCCATGACGTCGGCCTCGCGGCGCAGCGGCGGGTTGACCTTGTAGACGGGGTTGTAGGTGCGGACGAGTTCCTCGGTCAGCAGCAGGTGGTGCGGCGTGGCCTCGGCGGTGACGTCGATCCCGCGCTCCTTGGCCCAGCGGATGATCTCAACCGAGCCGGCGGTGGAGACGTGGCAGACATGCAGCCGGGAGCCCACGTGCTGGGCGAGCAGCACGTCCCGGGCGATGATGGCCTCCTCCGCCACGGCCGGCCAGCCGGCGAGCCCGAGCATGGAGGACAGCGCCCCCTCGTTCATCTGGGCGCCGTCGGTGAGCCTCGGCTCCTGCGCGTGCTGGGCGATCACGCCGTCGAAGGCCTTGACGTACTCCAGGGCACGGCGCATCATCACCGGGTCGGCCACGCACATCCCGTCATCGGAGAACACCCGGACCCTGGCCCTGGACTCGGCCATCGCGCCCAGCTCGGCCAGGCGTTCCCCGCCCAGGCCCACCGTCACGGCCCCGATCGGGTGCACGTCGCACCAGCCGGCCTCGCGGCCCAGCTGCCAGACCTGCTCGACCACGCCCGCCGAGTCCGCGACCGGCGTCGAGTTCGCCATGGCGTGGACCGAGGTGAAACCGCCGAGCGCCGCGGCGCGGGTCCCCGTCTGCACGGTCTCCGCGTCCTCACGGCCCGGCTGGCGCAGGTGGGCGTGCAGGTCCACCAGGCCCGGCAGGACCACACGGCCACGCGCGTCGAGCACCTCGGTGCCGGCCGGCGTCGTCAGATCCGGCCCGACGGCGGCCAGCAGCCCGCCCTCGACGAGGACATCCGCGGTGGTGCCGTCCGGCAGCGTGCCGCCGGTGATCAGGTACCGGTCCGGGGAGGGGGATGCGGGGCTCATGCGGGCTCCTTCTGGTTCAGCAGCAGGTAGAGGACGGCCATGCGCACGGAGACGCCGTGGGCGACCTGTTCCAGGGCGGTGTTGCGGGCGGAGTCGGCGCCGGCGGCGGAGATCTCCAGGCCGCGGTTCATGGGACCGGGGTGCATGATCACGGCGTCCGGGACGCCCGAGGCCTCGATCACGGCCAACCGCTCGTCCGTCAGCCCCCAGGACCGGGTGTACTCGGCGGCGGAGGGGAAGAACGCGTCGTGCATCCGCTCGGACTGCACCCGCAGCATCATCACGGCGTCCGGGGCGGTGGCCAGGGCCTCGTCGAGGGAGTACGTCACGGCGCAGGGCCAGTCCCCGGCCCCGAGCGGGATGAGGGTGGGGGGCGCGGCGAGGGTGACCTCGGCCCCCAGGGTGGTCAGCAGCCACAGGTTGGACCGGGCCACCCGGGAGTGCAGGATGTCCCCGACGATCACGACCTTCATCCCGGTCAGGTCGGTGCCGTGCGGGGCGAGGCCGCCCCGCCGCGCCAGGTGCCGGCGCAGGGTGAAGGCGTCCAGCAGCGCCTGGGTGGGATGTTCGTGGGTGCCGTCGCCGGCGTTGACCACGGCGGACCGGATCCATCCGGAGTCCGCGAGCTGGGCGGCGGCCCCGGACCCCCAATGACGCATCACGATCGCGTCGGCGCCGATCGCCTCGAGCGTCTGGACGGTGTCCTTCAGCGACTCGCCCTTGGACACCGAGGTGCCCTTGCCGGAGAAGTTGATGACGTCCGCGCTGAGACGCTTGGCCGCCGCCTCGAAGGAGATGCGGGTGCGGGTGGAGTCCTCGAGGAAGAGGTTGACGACGGTGCGTCCGCGCAGGGCGGGAAGCTTCTTGACCTCACGGCCGGAGACGGCGGCCATCTCCTCCGTGGTGTCCAGGATCCGCAGCGCGTCGGCGTGGGAGAGGTCCTGGGTGGAGAGCAGGTGCTTCACCGGGCGGCCTCCCCGGCCACCGGGGTGATGTCGAGGATGGACACGGCGTCCTCGGCGATCTCCGCCCCGTCCACCTCGACGAGCCGCACCTGGACGCGCTCGGCGGTGGAGGTGGGCAGGTTCTTGCCGACGAAGTCGGCCCGGATCGGCAGTTCCCGGTGGCCGCGGTCCACCAGGACGGCCAGGCGCACGGCCGCCGGGCGGCCGAAGTCGTTCAGGGCGTCCAGTCCGGCGCGGATGGTGCGTCCGGAGAAGAGCACGTCGTCCACCAGCACCACGGTGGCCCCGTCGATGCCGGCGGCCGGCAGCCGGGTCGGCGCCGGGGTGCGGGAGGTGGAGCGCCGCAGGTCGTCGCGGTAGAGGGTGACGTCCAACTCACCGGTCGCGGCCGCCGCGTCGAAGCCGGGTTCGATCCGGGCGAGTTTGGCGGCCAGCCGTTCGGCCAGCGGGACGCCGCGGCGCGGGATGCCGAGGACCACCAGGGAGTCTGCGCCCTTGTTGGACTCCAGGATCTCGTGGGCGATCCGGGTCAACGCCCGATCGATGTCCGCCGCGGTCATGACCTGACGGACGGTGCGCACGGCGCGGCGTTCAGCCTGCACACATGCCTCCTTCCCCGCCTCACAGGACGGAACTTAAAGGAAACGCAACCCTGCTGGGGCGTGTTGGTCCGGCGTCCACACTAGCACCAGGGCCGGACAGTGCCGGCTCCTGCAGTCAGTCCGGTGTCAGTCCGGTGTCAGTCCAGTGTCAGTCCAGCAGGGTCGGCTTGAGCTGCTGGAGGCGGCCCAGCAGCCCGTTGACGTAGTCCGGGGAGTCGTCCGTGGACAGCTCCTTGGCCATGGCGACGGCCTCAGCCACCGCCACGCCGTCCGGGACGTCGTCGTTGAACAACAGCTCCCAGGCGCCGATCCGCAGGATGGCGCGGTCCACCGCGGGCATGCGGTCCAGGGTCCAGCCCTGTGCGTAGGAGGACAGGATCTCGTCGATCCGTTCCTGTTCGGCCACCACGCCCTGGGTGATCTCCACGGTGTACGGGTTGATCACCTGTTCCGTGGACGTGCGGCGGGAGGTGACCCCCGCCTCCGGGGCGGTCCCGCGCTGCTCGGCCTCGAAGAGGATGTCCAGGGCGCGCCGCCGTGCCTTGCCTCGTGCACTCACTGATCCAGCCTGTCGATCAGTCGTTCACGCGGCCGAGGTAGTCACCCGTGCGGGTGTCCACCTTGACCTTGGTGCCCTGGTCCACGAACAGCGGGACCTGGATCTCGTAGCCGGTCTCCACGGTGGCCGGCTTGGTGCCCGCGGAGGAGCGGTCCCCCTGCAGGCCCGGCTCCGTGTAGGTGATCTCCAGGACCACGGACGGCGGCATGTCCATGTACAGCGGCGTGCCCTCGTTCATGGCGATGGTGACCTTCTGGTTCTCCAGCATGAAGTTCGCGGCGTCGCCCACCACGGCCGCCAGCACCGTGATCTGGTCGTAGGTGTCCAGGTCCATGAAGACGAAGTCCTCGCCGTCCTGGTACAGGTACTCGTAGTCCGAACGGTCCACGGTGGCGGTCTCGATCTTGGCGCCGGCGTTGAAGGTCTTGTCCACGAGCTTGCCCGTGTTGATGTTCCTCATCTTGGTGCGGACGAACGCTCCGCCCTTGCCCGGCTTCACATGCTGGAACTCGATGACGTTCCACAGGTGGCCGTCCATCTTCAGGACGGTGCCGTTCTTGATGTCATTGCTCGTTGCCACTGTCAATCTCCGTCTGTGTGGGGTGGGCCGGTCGATGGCGTCGACGCGGCGCGCGGCGCAGTCCAGTCGACCATTCTAGGGGATGGCGCTACTCCGAGATCTCCTGGTAGGCCGCGAAGAGCAGGGAGGCGTCCGGGACGTCATAGGTGGTCGGCTTGCCCAGCCCGTCCAGCAGGACGAACCGCAGCTGGTCGCCGCGGTTCTTCTTGTCCCGGCGGATCCCGTCCAGCAGGGCCTCCCAGCGGCCTGACGCGTACTGGGTCGGCAGCCCCAGGGAGTCGAGGATGGAGCGGTGGCGGTCGGCCGTGGCGTCATCCAGCCGGCCCACGGACCGTGCCAGTTCGGCGGCGAAGACCAGGCCGACGGACACGGCCGCGCCGTGGCGCCACTGGTAGCGCTCGGCCAGCTCGATGGCGTGGCCCATGGTGTGGCCGTAGTTCAGCATCTCCCGCAGCCCGGATTCCCGCAGGTCGTCCGAGACCACCTGCGCCTTCACGGCGATGGAGCGCTCGATGAGTTCCCGCAGCTGGCGCGAGTGGGGGTTCTGTGCCTGCTCCGGTGAGGACTCGATGATCTTCAGGATCTCCGGGTCCGCGATGAAGCCGCATTTGACGACCTCGGCCAGTCCGGAGACCAGCTCGTTCGGCGGCAGGGTCAGCAGCGTGTCCAGGTCGGCGAGGACGCCGGCCGGTGGGTGGAAGGAGCCCACGAGGTTCTTGCCCTCGGCGGTGTTGATGCCGGTCTTGCCGCCGACCGCGGCGTCCACCATGCCCAGCAGGGTCGTGGGGATGTGCACCACCCGGACGCCGCGCAACCAGGTGGCGGCCACGAAGCCGGACACATCGGAGACCGAGCCTCCGCCCACGGACACCACGGCGTCCGAGCGGGTGAAGTCGTTCTGCCCCAGGACCTGCCAGCAGAAGGCGGCCACCTGGATGTGCTTGCCCTCCTCGGCGTCCGGGATCTCGGCCGTGAGGGCTTGGTATCCGGCGGTCTCCAGGTCCGACTTGACCACGTCACCGGTGGCGCGCAGGGCGCGCGGGTGGATCACCAGGACGCGGCGGACCGAGGGGCCCAGCATGTCCGGCAGTCGGCCCAGCAGCCCCTTGCCCACCACCACGTCGTATCCACCGGTGGCCTCGGCTGCCGATCCCCCGGAGACCGGGATGACGGTGGCGTCCTCGGCGTTCTCGGTGTCGGCTGCGGTGGACGGGGGGTTCGGCTCGGTCATGGATGGACACTCCTGTGGTTCTCGGATGAGGTCTCGGATGGGTTCTCCGCCGTGCGTACCAGGCGGATGATCTGGTCGGCGAGGTCATGGGTCGAGCGGCCGGTGGTGTCAACCGTCCACTGCGACACCTCACGGTACAGGCCGTGTCGTTCGGCGAGGATGCGGCGCCAGGTGCGGCCGGGGTCCCCGGCCAGGACCGGCCGGCCGGCGCCGCCCTTGAGCCGTTCCAGCGCGGCGCCCTCGCCCACCGTCAGGTAGACCACGTGGGAGCCCTGCGCCAGCCGGTCACGGGTGAGGGCACTGAGCACCGCTCCCCCGCCCAGGGACAGCACGCAGGGCTCGGCGCGGGACAGCACCTCCGCGATCACGTCCTCCTCGGCCTGGCGGAAGGCCGGTTCGCCCCGGGTGGAGAAATAGGCGGCGATCGGTCCGTTCTCCGCCACGAAGAGGTCGTCGGCGTCGAGCCGTTGCAGGCCCAGCCGGCGGGCCAGGACGGAACCGAGGGTCGACTTGCCGGAACCCATGGGCCCCACCAGCACGATCCGCCGGCCGGGAGACCACGCGGGCCGGCCGTCCGTTGCCGAACTCACTGCAGCGGATCGCCCATGGGTGCCTCAGCGGAGGCCTCGGTGGCAGCGGCTTCGGGGATCGGCAGGGGTTCGAGCGCGGCCACGAACGACTGGAGGTTGCGGCGCGTCTCCGCCACGGAGTCCCCGCCGAACTTCTTCAGCACGGCCTGGGCGAGGACGAGGGCCACCATGGCCTCGGCCACCACACCGGCGGCCGGGACGGCGCAGACGTCGGAGCGCTGGTGGTGGGCCTTGGTGTCTTGGCCGGTGGCGGTGTCCACCGTCCGCAACGCGCGGGGGACGGTGGCGATCGGCTTCATCCCGGCGCGGACGCGGACGACTCCCCCGGTGCTCATCCCGCCCTCGATGCCGCCGGCCCGGTTGGAGGTGCGCACGGGGTGGCCGTCGGCGCCGCGGACGATCTCGTCATGGGCCGCGGTGCCGCGCCGGGAGGCGGTGGTGAAACCATCGCCCACCTCGACGCCCTTGATGGCCTGGATGCCCATCAGCGCGCCCGAGAGCATGGAGTCCAGCCGGCGGTCCCAGTGCACGTGGCTGCCCAGGCCCACGGGGACGCCGTAGGCCAGGACCTCGACCACGCCGCCGAGGGTCTCGCCCTCCTTGTGGGCGGCATCCACCTCGGCGACCATGGCGTCCGAGGTGGACTGGTCGAAGCAGCGCAGGGGGTCGGCGTCCAGGGCCGTCACGTGCTCCGGGGTGGGCAGCGCAGCGCCCTCCGGCACGGAGACGGTGCCCACTGCGGTGGTGTGGGACACGGTCCGGATGCCCAGCTCGGCCAGGAACGAGGAGGCCACCGTGCCGAGGGCCACGCGCGCCGCCGTCTCACGGGCCGAGGCGCGCTCCAAGAGGGGGCGGGCCTCATCGAAGCCGTACTTCTGCATGCCGGCCAGGTCGGCGTGGCCGGGGCGGGGGCGGGTGAGGGCGGCGTTGCGGGCCACGCCCTCCAGCTCGGAGGGCTCCACGGGATCGGCCGACATGACCTTCTCCCACTTCGGCCATTCGGTGTTGGCGATCTCGATGGCCACGGGCGAGCCGAGCGTCGAACCGTGCCGCACGCCGCCCGTCAGGGTGACCTGGTCCTGCTCGAACTTCATCCGGGCACCCCGGCCATAGCCGAGGCGACGGCGCGCCAGGGCGTCCTGCACCATAGAGGTGGTCAGGGGGATGCCCGCGGGCATCCCTTCGATGATTCCAACGAGTGCGGGCCCATGAGATTCGCCCGCTGTCAACCAGCGCACCATGGACTCGATTCTCTCATGGCCTGGCGGTCCCGAGGCACAGAGTGACCGGCACCCGTCACAACGGTGGGGGTCAGGTCACTTTGCGCTGGAGGGGGTGCGGGAGGGGAGATCGACGGCGGCCGCCATCGCCGCCGTGACGGCGCCCCAGTCGGGCGTGCTCCCGGCCGGCAGGGCGCGTTCGGAGCACAGGCGCACCTGTTCCACCGCCTGGTACAGCAGCATCTCGAGTCCGCTGACCACCTGTCCGCCACCGGACTCCCATGCGGTGGCCAGGGCCGAGGGCCAGGGGTCGTAGGCGGCGTCCAGCAGCGGGGGCAGCCCACCCGCACCACGTCCCGCGGCGGCCAGCAACCCGGCCGTCGGATCCGCGGCCCGCGGGGGCAGGGTGGCGACGACGGCGCGGAACCCGGGCGCCGCCGTCGGGAAGTCCGCCAACAGCCGGATCTCGGGCTCGAGGCCGAAGCCCCGGGCCAGTTCGGCGTGCTCTGCGGCCTTGGCCGGGGTGCGGACGAACAGGTCCACGCCGGCCAGCTCCATCAGCTGCGCGGCGGCGATGGCCGCGGCGGCGGTCCCCCCGCCGCCGAGGATGCCCATCCGGCCACCGGTCACCGACGTGTCATAGCCGGCGAAGGCCAGGGACTCCACGATCCCCTCCACGTCCGTGTTGTACGCCGTCGAGGTGCCCGCCTCGTCCCAGACCACCGTGTTGAGGAATCCGAGCCGTTCGGCGCGCGGGGAGAACCGGTCCACCTCGGCCATCATCGCCGACTTCAACGGCATGGTCACGGACAGCCCCAGCCACCGGCCGGTGAGGTCCGCCATGAAGGCGGGCAGCTGCTCCGGGGTCACGTCATGCGCCTCATAGTCCACGGCCAGGCCCAGGGCCCGATATCCGGCCCGGTGCAGGGCCGGGGACCTCGAATGCGAGATGGGGTGTCCGAGGACACCGGCCGTCAGCCCGGTCACGTTCTCGCTAACCACAGATCTCCTCGTTCTCGGCGCAGTAGTCGCGGTACTCCTGCTGGTAGACGCGGTGCTGCGCGTAGTCCTCGGCGAACTTCGTCTCACCGGTCTCGATGTTGGTGGTCACCCAGTAGTAGTAGTCGTTCTCCTCCGGGTGGGCCGCCGCATCCAGGGCCTGGGTGGAGGGGGCCCCGATGGGTCCGGGCGGCAGGCCACGGTGGGCGTAGGTGTTGTACACGTTGGAGGCGTCCTGCTTGTCCTCCTCCGAGAACTGCAGCTGACGCTGGCCGAGGCCGTAGATCACGGTCGCGTCGATCTGGAGGTAGCCGCCGGTCTCCGGGTTGTCCGGATGCAGGCGGTTCTCGATGATGCCGGCCACGATCGGGTAGTCGTCCGGCAACGCCTCGGCCTCGAGGATGGAGGCGATCGTGACGGTGCGGAACTGATCCGCCTCCTCCGTGATGCCCTGTTCCTCCAACTCGGCCATGGTCGGCTCGATCATCTGCGCGAAGATCTCGGCCGGTTCGGCGTCCACCGGGAAGCGGTACTCCCCGGGGGCCAGGTAGCCCTCCAGGCTCGGCGCCTCGGCCGGCAGACCGAAGTCCTCCGGGTTCTCCGCGGCCGCCTCGAGGTCTCCGACGCTGAACCCGGTGGACTCGCTGATGGCCTGGATCGCCTCGTTCAGGCGCATCCCCCGGTTGACGGCCACATAGTGGACCTGACCCTGACCGTCCCGCAGCAGGATGGCCGCGGCGTCCGCGGCCTTCATCTGCAGCTTGAGCGGATAGTCCCCCGCCTGGATCGAATTCTCGGACCGGGACTGGTTGACCGCCTCGATGAACGCCCCGCTACTGGCCACGATGTCCTGCTCCGCGAGCCGGTTCCCGATCGCCAGGGCCCCCTCACCCTCGTTGACGGTGAAGCTGACGTCCTCGCCGCCCGGACCGGGGTAGTCCTCGGCGGCAGGGGACGGGAGGATGGTCCGCAGGGCGAAGGACAGCCCCGCCACCAGCACCACGAACGCGGCGAAGGCGGAGATCAACACCACGTTGCGGCGACGGCGGCGCTTGCGGCGCGCCTCCTTCTTCAGCTGCGCCTCCGGAGAGCGGTCCCGGTTGACCGTGACCGTCTGGTATCCCTTGCGCCCGGCCGGACGCACGATGACGGGGTCCTGCGATGACGTGGAGTCCTTCGGCGCGTACCGGCCGTCACCGGCGGCGTCCGGGTATTCGCGGCGGTCCTCCCCCACCGGGGGCGAGGACGGCCCGGGGGCCGCTGACCCGTCCGATCCGTCCTGCACCGACTCACGGCGTCGCAGTTCCCGCCGCGTCACCGGGGTGTCGTCATCGCCCGGCCCCTCAGGAGTCAGATCGGCCACGTGTCCCATCCTCTCCGTCGGGTGCAGGCACGGCGACGGGACGCCCGGCGTCCCGCTGGAGTGATTGTTGCATATTCAACGCCTGCTCGAGGATCTGAACCGCCGCCACCTGGTCCACCACGGCCCGGTGGGACCGCGTGTCACGGCCCGCCTCCCGCAGCTGCCGGTGCGCCGAGACGGTGCTGAGGCGTTCGTCCACCAGGTGCACCCGCGCGCCGCTGCCGGCCGCCCGGAGTGCCGCGGCCAGGTCCTGCGCGTACTGTTCGGCGTCCTCGGTCGAGGCGGTGGACCGCCCCTGCAGGTTCACCGGCAGGCCCACGTAGACGACCACGGCGTCCCGCTCCAGGGCCTCGCGGACGATCAGGCGCCGGTCGTGGCCCTTCTTGACGTCACGCTTCAGGGTGCGGACCGGCGTCGCCAGGATGCCGTCCGGGTCCGAGGCCGCGAGTCCCACGCGGGCCTGGCCCACGTCGACGCCGAGCCGGACCCCTCGCTGCACCGCCCCGCTCACGCGCCCGCGGCTCCGGCCGCAGCACCGACTCCTGCGCCGACGGCGTCCCGGACCGCGGCCAGGGCCGCACCGATCCGGCTCGCGTCCTGACCGCCGCCCTGGGCGAGGTCGTCCTTGCCGCCGCCACCGCCGCCGAGCACGCCACAGGCGGTCTTCACGAGGGCCCCGGCCTTGAGCCCGGCCTCCCGTGCGGCCTGGTTGGTGCCGATGACCACGAGCGGGCGGCCCTTGGCCGTGCCGGCCATGGCCACCACGGCGGGCGTGCCCGCCGCGTTGCCGGCCGTGTTCTCCAGCCGGGAGCGCAGGTCCAGCACCAGGGACCGCAGCTCGTCGCCGGAGCCGACCGGGCCGGCGTCGTGGGCCAGCAGCCTCACGACGGCCTGCGCGCCGGAGACCTCGACAGCGGCCTGCACCAGGCGTCCGGCCTCGGCCTGCAGCTGGGCGGCCCGGAGCGCGGCCAGCTCCTTCTCGACCTCCTTGAGCCGGGCCAGGGTGCCGGCCACCCGGTCCCTGACCTGGTCCGCGGGCACCTTGAGCAGGCCGGTCAGCTCGTTGACGAGGGTCCGCTCGGTGGCCAGGTGCCGGAAGGCGTCCAGGCCCACGAGGGCCTCCACGCGGCGGTTGCCGGAGCCCACCGACTGCTCGCCGAGCAGGGCCAGGGAGCCGATCTCCGCCGTGGCGCCGACGTGGGTGCCGCCGCACAGCTCGCGGGACCACGCGCCGTTGACCTCGACCACGCGGACGCGGTCGCCGTACTTCTCCCCGAACAGGCTCATCGCGCCCAGGCCGCGGGCCTCATCGAGGGACATCTCGCGGGTGAGGACCGGGTGGTTGTCCCGGATGGCCAGGTTGGAGACGTCCTCCACCTCGGAGCGGGCCATCTCGCTCATGGCCTCACCCCAGCGGAAGTCGAAGCGCAGGTACCCCTCCTTGTTGAAGGAGCCGGACTGGGTGGCCTCCGGGCCGAGGATCTGGTGCAACGCGGCGTGCACGAGGTGGGTCCCCGTGTGGGCCTTCTGGGCGTCCAGGCGGCGCTGCAGGTCGATGGTGCCGACGGCCTCGACGCCGGCCGGCACCTCGCCCTCGGTGACCCTGACCCGGTGGACGCTCAGGCCCTTCACGGGGGCCTGGACGTCCAGGACCTCCACCACGAAGCCGTCGCCCGTGATGTATCCGGTGTCTGCGGCCTGGCCGCCGGCCTCGGCGTAGAACGGGGTGGCGTCCAGCACGAGTTCCACCTCCTGGCCGGCCGTCGCCAGGCCCACCTGCTGACCCTCGGACAGCAGGCCGCGGATGCGGGAGGCGGTGGTGTGCTCGGTGTAGCCGGTGAAGACGGTGTCACCGGACCCCTGCAGCGCTCGGTAGGCCGAGGAGTCCACGTGGCCGGACTTCTTGGACTTGGCGTCCTGGCGGGCCCGGGTGCGCTGCTCGGTCATGAGCGCGCGGAAACCGGCCTCGTCCACGTCCACCCCGGCCTCCTGGGCCATCTCGAGGGTGAGGTCGATGGGGAACCCGTAGGTGTCATGCAGCTCGAAGGCGTCGGCGCCGGAGATGCCGGTGGCGCCGGTCTGGGCGGCGGACTTCGCCGCCTTGACGGCCGCGTCCATCCGGGCGGTGCCGGCGGCGATGGTCCGCAGGAAGGCCTTCTCCTCGTTGTAGGCCACCCGCGCGATCCGCTCGAAGTCCTGCCCGACCTGCGGGTAGGTGCCCTTCATGGCATCACGGGAGGCGGGCAGCAGCTCAGGCAGCACCGGCTCGGTCACGCCCATCAGGCGCATGGCCCGCACGGCGCGGCGGATCAGGCGGCGCAGCACGTAGCCGCCGCCCTCGTTGCCGGGGACCACGCCGTCGGTGATGAGCATCAGGGCCGAGCGGACGTGGTCCGCCACCATGCGCAGGCGCACGTCGTCCGCGTACTTCGGGTCGGCCGGGTCCTCGGTGGAGGAGTACTGCCTGCCGGCCAGCTGGGCCGCGCGGTCCAGGACGGGGCGGACCTGGTCCGTCTCGTACATGTTCTCCACGCCCTGCAGGATCATGGCGAGACGTTCGAGGCCCAGGCCGGTGTCGATGTTCTTGTGGGCCAGCTCGCCGGCCACGGTGAAGTCGGTCTGCGAGTTGACCTCGGAGAGCTGGTACTGCATGAAGACCAGGTTCCAGATCTCCATGTACCGGTTCTCGTCCGCCGACGGGCCGCCCTCGCGGCCGTACTCCGGCCCCCGGTCATAGAAGATCTCCGAGTCCGGGCCACCCGGACCGGGCTGGCCGGTGTGCCAGTAGTTGTCCTCCTTGCCCAGCCGCTGGATGCGTTCGGCCGGGAAACCGACGTCCTCGCGCCAGATACGCTCCGCCTCGTCGTCCTCCTCGTACACGGTGACCCAGATCCGCTCCGGGTCCAGGCCGTAGCCGCCCTGCTCCTGGGTGGAGGTCAGCAGCTCCCAGGCCATCGGGATGGCGCGTTCCTTGAAGTAGTCGCCGAAGGAGAAGTTGCCGCACATCTGGAAGAACGTGCCGTGCCGGACGGTCTTGCCGACCTCCTCGATGTCCGCGGTGCGGATGCACTTCTGCACCGAGACGGCCCGCTGGTACGGCGGGGCCTCCTCACCCAGGAAGTAGGGGATGAAGGGGACCATGCCGGCGATGGTGAACAGCAACGACGGGTCCGGGGAGACCAGCGAGGCCGAGGGGACGACGGTGTGGTCCTTCTGGGCGAAGAATTCCAGCCAGCGGCTGGCGATGTCCTGCGACTTCATGACGGCGCTACGACTGCTTTCGTGGATCGGTGGGGTCGGTGGCGGGCCGCTGTGTGGCCGTGCCCGAGATGGTGGTGTGGGCCGGGTCTGCAGGCCGCGGGGTGGGGTCCGCCAGGGTGGAGGAGAGGGTCTTCCACGCGGGAACCTCCTCGCGCAGCTGGTAGGCGAAGGACCGGGCGCTGGCGGCCAGGGCGGTGGCCGCCGCCTGACCGGCGTTGCGGCCGATGTTCTCCGGGTTCAGGGTGTCCCGGAGGGTCTGTTCGGCGCGGACGGCGGCCGCGTCCCGGCCCTTGCTGAACACGGTGTGGCCGAGCCAGCCCACGGCTGCCCCCACTCCCACCAGCATGACGCGCTTGATCACGGCGTGGTCCTTTCGGTTCGGTGCCTGGTCCACCCTACCGGGGCGGCGGTTAAATGCCGGAACCCGGCACCCCCTGGTTCGGGGATGCCGGGTTCCGGTGATGCCACGGATCCGTGCGGGGGATCAGCGGGCGTAGTACTCGACCACGAGCTGCTCCTCGCAGGTCACGGGGACCTCGGTGCGCTTGGGGCGGCGGGAGAGCTTGGCCTGCAGCTTCTCGATCTCGACGTCCAGGTACCCCGGGACGGCCGGCAGGACGGCCTGGTGGGCGCCGGTGGCGGAGATCTGGAAGGGGACCATCTTCTCGGAACGTGCGTGCACGTGGATGAGCTGGCCCTCCTTCACGCGGAAGGACGGACGGTCCACGCGGGCGCCGTCCACCATGATGTGGCGGTGCACGACCATCTGGCGGGCCTGCTGGATGGTGCGGGCGAAGCCGGCGCGCAGCACGAGGGCGTCCAGACGCATCTCCAGCAGCTCGACCAGGTTCTCACCGGTCAGGCCGGCGGTGCGCTTGGCCTCTTCGAAGTAGCGACGCATCTGGGCCTCGCGGATGTTGTACTGGGCGCGCAGACGCTGCTTCTCCTTCAGGCGCACCGAGTAGTCGGAGTCCGCCTTGCGGCGGGCGCGGCCGTGCTGGCCGGGGCCGTACGGACGGCGCTCCATGTACTTCTCGGCCTTGGGGGTCAGTGCGATGCCGAGGGCGCGCGAGTGGCGCACGGTGCGGCGGGTACGGAGGTTGGAAGCCACGAATGGACCTTTCTTGTCAGGCGGCACGGTTCTGGTTTGTCTCCGGTCCTGACACGGTCATGGGGGCTCCCACGGTGTGACAAGGGTGGACCGGAACCTGGCCTCCTGCACGTCCACGAGGAGAGCTGAGGGGCATGCCGCTGCCCGTCATCGCTACAGCGCCGCACTCGAGGGACGAGGTGAAGACCGGCGGCGCTTGCCAGACAGCAAGCCAGTCTACCAGTTACCGGCCGTCCTGCCCGACATCCGGCATCGGCTGGCCGTCGGCCACCTGGGCGGCCAGGGTGATGTGTGTGGCCTCCACGAGCACGTCGTAGGACTGCGCCTCCATGACCTGGATGGAGGAGAAGTCGCGCCGTCCCCGGGTGGCCGCATGGCCGAGGGCACCGAAGATGGCGCCCCAGACGGCGCCGAAGCCGAGGGTCATCAGCAGGATGGTCAACCACCCGGCGGCCGGGGCCAGGATGAGGAAGAGCAGGCCGATCATGAGGCCGAACCACAGCCCGCTGAGGGCGCCCCGCCCGGCGGCCCTGCCGACGGTCAGCCGGCCGGTGATCTGCTCCACAGAGCGCAGGCCGGTCCCGACGATCCGGGACTTCTCCACCGGGAAACCGCCGTCGGAGAGGCGGTCCACGAGTTCCTGGGCCTGCTCATAGGAGGCCACCGTCTTCAGGATGCGGTAGTCCACCTCTGCGGTGTTCGGCACGAGGCCGCGGCCGGAGGCGCCGGTGGGGTGGTTGGCTGGGGTGGTCATGGTGCATCCTCCTGGATCGAGCGGATACGGTCGGTCCCAGTCTAGTCGCGTGACCCCGGCTCGCCGCCGGTCTGGGTGCCGGCCGGAGTACCCCGGATGATGGAGCGCAGGTGCTGCAGCCGCTCCCCCAGGTTGCGCTCCACGCCGTGCTGCGTGGGCCGGTAGTAGTCCTTGTTCCGCAGCGTGTCCGGCAGGTACTGCTGGCGGGCCACCCCGTGCGGGGCGTCGTGGGAGTAGACGTAGCCCTTGCCGTGCCCCAGCGCCGCGGCCCCCGGGTAGTGGGCATCCCGCAGATGGGCCGGCACCTCCCCGGACAGGCCGGCGCGCACGTCCGCCACCGCCTGGTTGATGGCGGCGTAGGAGGCGTTGGACTTGGGCGCCGTGGCCAGGTGGACGGTGGCCTCGGCCAGCACCAGCCGGCCCTCCGGCATGCCGATCAGCTGGACGGCCTGGGCGGCCGCAACCGCCGTCTGCAGCGCGGTCGGGTCCGCCATCCCGATGTCCTCGGAGGCGGAGATGATCAGCCGGCGGCCGATGAACCGCGGGTCCTCCCCCGCCTCCAGCATCCGCGCCAGGTAGTGCAGGGAGGCGTCCACGTCCGAGCCGCGGATGGACTTGATGAAAGCGCTGATGACGTCATAGTGCTGGTCCCCGGCCTTGTCGTAGCGCAGCACGGCCCGGTCCATGGCCTGGGCGGCGTCCTGCAGGGTGATGGCCGGCCGGCCCTCGGAGTCCCCGTGCCGGTCCAGGGCCACCCCCGCGCTGGCCTCGAGGGTGGTCAGGCCCCGGCGGGCGTCCCCCTGGGCCATCCGCACGAGGTACTCGCGGGCCTCCTCCTCCAACTCCACGGTCCCGTTCAGGCCCCGCTCGTCCTCGACGGCGCGGTCCAGCAGCCCGGCCACGTCCTCGTCCGTGAGGGGCTTGAGGGTGAGCATGATGGAGCGGGAGAGCAACGGGGCGATCACGGAGAACGAGGGATTCTCGGTGGTGGCCGCCACGAGCACCACCCAGCGGTTCTCCACGCCGGGCAGCAGGGCGTCCTGCTGGGCCTTGTTGAAGCGGTGGATCTCGTCCAGGAACAGCACCGTGGTGCGGCCGTACAGGTCACGGTCGTTCAGCGCCTGGTCCATGACGGCCCGGACGTCCTTGACGCCCGCGCTGATGGCGGAGAGCTCCACGAACTTGCGGCCCGGCCCGCGCGCGATCACGGTGGCCAGGGTGGTCTTGCCGGTCCCGGGAGGCCCGTACAACATCAACGACGACGGCCCCGCACCCCGGGCGCCCGGCCCGCCGGCCGCGCCCTCGGCGAGTTTCCGCAACGGGGATCCCGGCTTCAGCAGGTGCTGCTGGCCCACGACCTCGTCCACCGTGCGCGGGCGCATGCGCACCGCCAAGGGGGCACTCGGGCGCTCCCGGCCGCCGAAGGAGGATCCGTCGTCGTGCTCCTCCGATTCCGGCTCATCCTCGGCGCCGGCGCCGCCGAACGCACTGAACAGATCACTCACCGTTCCAGCCTAGCCGCCGGGCCCGGCCTCTGAGCAGCGCGGTCCGATGCGCCAGACTGGAGGGCATGAGAGCAGTGCTGCAGCGGGCGAGGACCGCCTCCGTGACCGTGCAGGGAACCGTGACGGGGCGCCTCGACTCCCCCGGACTCGTGGTCCTGTTGGGTGTCAGCGTGGCGGACACGGAGACTGAGGCGAGGCAGTTGGCGGAGAAGGTGGCGCACCTGCGGATCCTGCAGGACGAGGCCTCCCTGGTGTCCGCCGGCGCCGGCGCCCTGGTGGTCAGCCAGTTCACCCTCTACGGGGACGTGCGCAAGGGCCGGCGCCCCTCGTGGTCGCGGTCGGCGAAGGGTGAGGCGGCCGAACCGCTGTATGAGCTGTTCATCGCGGAGCTGCAGGGCCAGGGCGTACCCGTGGAGCGCGGGGTCTTCGGGGCGATGATGGACGTGTCCCTGGTCAACTCCGGGCCGTTCACCGTCTGGGTGGACACGGACGAGTTGAAGGGGCCGCGGCGCGGTTAGCCGGTTCCCGGCTCTGCCTCGGCCTGCAGGAACGGCCCCACCTTCACGGTGGTGAACATCGAGAGATCGGAGGCCTGCTCGGCGGCCCCGGTGACCACCACGGGTTCCGCGCCGCGGAAGGGTTGCAGGAGCAGATCCCCCAGCGGCTCGGATTCGGCCCCGCCCAGGGCCCCGGTCCATTCCACCAGGAGCTGAGCGGACTCCCCCGCGCTGAGCGTGAGGGTCTGAGGCACGGAGTCGTCCCCACCCGGCAGGTACTGGCCGTGCAGATCCACGGGGCTCTGCTCGAGTTCGTTGACGAAGGGGTTCCCCCACGCGCCGCGGGCACCGAGCCCCGGGTACCCCCGGACAGCGCAGTCCCCTGCCCCCGTGTGGGTCACGGTGATGAGGCCGTAGCGGTGTCCCAGGGCCGCGTCCGTGAAGCTCAGTTCCGCGGCGAGGTCTTCCCCGGTACAGGCCTGATCCACCGGGTGCGAGGAGGCCCGGATCCGGAGCAGCGCACGCCGGTCCTCAGCGTCCAGCCCCTCCACCGGGGTCACCGGACCATCACCGGGCTCGGCCCAGCCGGACGGCACCTCGGATTCGTGCGCCTCGCCCACCGCGGCGGGCGCGCGGTCCTGCGGAGCCGGCGCGGCCGTCATCGTGAGCTCCGCAGTCTCTGCAGTCTCTGCAGCGCAGCCGGACAGGAGCGCCACCAGGACCAGCAGAGCGGGGACGGTGGCAGCGCACTGACGCAGCCGGGCCTGGCGGGGGTTCACCGCTGGCGCGCCGCCCACACCTTGACCACGATGTACTGGGCCACCATCCCGCCGCCGATGGACAGGATCCAGCGCACCCACACGGGCCAGTCGGTGGTCGAGTCGATCAGCATGCTCAGGCCGAAGACCGCGATGAGGACCGGCAGCAGCCGGACCGCGGTCGGCGGGACGGCGCGGACCTCACGTTCCCGGGGCTCGGACACCTCAGGCGCCCGTGGTGTCGGCGGAGTCCTGCGGTGCCTTGGCCGCGGGTGCCTCGGCCTCCTTCGGCTCCGGCTTGGCGTCCACGCCGGCCTCCTTGCGCTGCTGCTGGGTGATGGGCGCGGGTGCGGCGGTCAGCGGGTCGTAGCCGTTGCCGGTCTTCGGGAAGGCGATGACGTCCCGGATGGAGTCGGTGCCGGCCAGCAGGGCCACGATCCGGTCCCAGCCGAAGGCGATGCCGCCGTGCGGCGGGGCGCCGTACTTGAAGCCCTCGAGCAGGAAGCCGAACTTGGACTGCGCGGACTCCTGGTCCAGGCCCATGAGCCGGAACACGCGCTCCTGGACCTCACCCTGGTGGATACGGATGGAGCCGCCGCCCACCTCGTTGCCGTTGACCACGATGTCGTAGGCGTAGGACAGTGCGTTCTCCGGATCATCCTCGAAGGTGTCCATGAACTCTGGCTTGGGTGAGGTGAAGGCGTGGTGCACGGCGGTCCAGGCGCCGGCGCCCACGGCCACGTCACCGGAGGCCACGGCGTCCGCGGCGGGCTCGAACATCGGGGCGTCCACGATCCAGACGAAGGCCCAGTCGGCCTCGGCGGCGGGCACGTCCGGGCCGGCGTCCTTGATGAGGCCGACTCGGTGGCCGATCTCCACGCGGGCGGCGCCGAGCAGCGCCCGGGAGGCCTTGGCCTCACCGGCGGCGAAGAAGATGCAGTCCCCCGGGGAGGCGCCGGTGGCCGCGGCCAGGCCCGCCTTCTCCTGATCCGAGATGTTCTTGGAGACCGGGCCCGTCAGGGAGCCGTCCTCCTGGACCAGCACGTAGGCCAGGCCCTTGGCCCCGCGCTGCTTGGCCCATTCCTGCCAGGCATCCAGGGTGCGCCGCGGCTGCGAGGCGCCGCCTGGCATCACCACGGCGCCCACGTGGGGTGCCTTGAACACGCGGAACGGGGTCTCGGCGAAGTACTCGGTGAGGTCGCTCAGCTCGAGGCCGAAGCGCAGGTCCGGCTTGTCCGAGCCGTACTTCTGCATCGCCTCGCGGTAGGTCATGCGGCGGATCGGGGTGGGCACGTCCACGCCCACGAGGGACCAGACGGCCCGCACGATCTTCTCGCCGAGCGCGATCACGTCATCCTGCTCCACGAACGAGGCCTCGATGTCCAGCTGGGTGAACTCGGGCTGGCGGTCGGCGCGGAAGTCCTCGTCCCGGTAGCAGCGGGCGATCTGGAAGTACTTCTCGATGCCGCCGACCTGCAGGAGCTGCTTGAACAGCTGCGGGGACTGGGGCAGGGCGTACCAGGAGCCGGGGGCCAGGCGGGCCGGGACCAGGAAGTCGCGGGCGCCCTCCGGGGTGGAGCGGGTCAGGGTGGGGGTCTCGACCTCGATGAAGCCCTCGTCATGCAGCAGTCCGCGGGCGGCCCGGTTGACCTCGGAGCGCAGGCGCATGATGCGGGCCGGCTCCGGGCGGCGCAGGTCCAGGTAGCGGTGGCGCAACCGGGCCTCCTCACCGACCTCCACGTGCTCGTCGATCTGGAACGGCAGCGGCTCGGCGGTGTTCAGCACCGTCACGGTCTCGGTGATGAGCTCGATCTCGCCCGAGGGCAGCGAGGGGTTCTCGTTGCCCTCCGGGCGGCGTTCCACGGTGCCGGTGACCTGCAGGACGTACTCGTTGCGCAGCGGATCGAAGTCCCTCTCCTCCCGCACCACCACCTGGGCGAAGCCCGAGGCGTCGCGCAGGTCCACGAAAGCCACCCCGCCGTGGTCACGGCGGCGGGCCACCCATCCGGTGACGGTGACGGTCTGTCCGATGAGCGAGGCGTTGAGTTCGCCCAGCTGATGGGTGCGCAGCACTGATGGTCCTTCCGGTCCCGGCGGAGTCAACCGGGTGTTCTCTTGGGGTTCTGTTGAGCGTGGTAGAGACAGACTCGTCCCGCACAGGCGGGCGGTTCCGGAGTTGATTCTAGTGGGTGGAGCGGATGGGCGGTCACGCGGGTCTGCAACGGCGTCTCGGACTGCCCGGTGCGGTGGTCGTCGGTATCGGCTCCATGGTCGGGGCCGGGGTCTTCACCGCCCTCGGGCTCGCCGCCGCACGGGCCGGCACCCTGTTGCTGGCCGCCCTGGCCGTGGCCGGGGTGCTCGCGTGGATCAACGCCACCTCCACGGCGCAGCTGGCCGCCGTGCACCCGACCTCCGGCGGCGCCTACACCTTCGGCCGGCGGCAGTTGGGGCCCTGGGCCGGGTTCCTGGCCGGCTGGGGGTTCGTGACCGGCAAGTCGGCCTCGATCGCGGCCATGGCCTATACCTTCGCGCTGTATGCGGTGCCCGGCACCGACGGGACCGCGCGCTGGGTGGCGGTGGCCGCCGTCGTGCTGGTGACCGGGGTGAACCTGCTCGGCATCACCCGCACGGTCCAGGCCACCGTGGCGATCGTGGTCCCGGTGGTGCTGATCCTCGCCCTGGTGGTCGTGGCCGGGCTGGCCTCCCCCGGGCCCGACGCCGGCCACGGACGTGCCGAGGTCGGCTCACCGGGCGCGGATCCCGGCCTGTGGAGCGTCCTGCAGGGGGCGGGCCTGCTGTTCTTCGCCTTCGCCGGCTACGCCCGGATCGCAACCCTGGGCGAGGAGGTCCGATCCCCACGGCGGACCATCCCCCGGGCGGTCTTCGGCGCGCTGGCGTTCACCCTGGTGCTCTACGTGCTGCTGGCGGTGGCGCTGCATCGGACCCTCGGGGTGGACGGACTCGCCACCTCGGCCTCACCCGTACGGGATGCCGTGGCGCTGCTCCTCGGCCCGGACTGGATCTGGCTCGCGGTGCTCGGCGCCGCCCTGGCCAGCCTGGGCTCGATGTTGAACCTGGTGGCGGGGCTGTCCCGGACGGGACTGGCCATGGCGCGCGAGGGGGACCTGCCCCGGCCGCTGGCCGCCGTCTCGCCACGGACGTCGGTGCCGTGGGTGGCGCAGCTGGTGACCGCGGGCGCGGTGATCGTGCTGCTGCTGAGCGCCGATGTGCTGACGGTGGTCGGCTTCTCCTCCTTCGGCGTGCTCGTCTACTACGCGGTGGCGAACCTGGCCGCGTTCACCCTTACCGAGCGGGTGGTGCGGGCGCCGCGCTGGCTGAACCTGGCCGGTGCGCTCCTGTGCCTGGTGCTGGCCCTCACGCTCCCGTGGGTGTCCGTGCTGGTGATGGTGGGGGTCTTCGCGGTGGGCCTGGCGGGGCGGGCGATGGTGGTGTGGCGGCGCGGGCGGCGGTAACCTGCTGCGCATGGGCATCCGGTTGGAGAACGTCGGCATCGCCGTGCGGGACCTCGAGGCGACCATCGCCTTCTTCACCGACCTCGGGCTGAGCGTGCTGGGACGGGACACCGTCAGCGGCGAGTGGGCGGACACCGCCGTGGGCCTCGACGGCAACCACGCCAAGGTCGCCTTGTTGCAGACACCGGACGGCCGGGGACAGATCGAGCTCTTCGAGTACCTCCACCCTGAAGCGATCGAGACGGAACCCACCCGGCCGAACGAGATCGGCATGCACCGGGTCGCCCTCTCTGTGGACGACCTCGACGAGGCGTTGGCCGTGGCAGCACGGCACGGCTGCCACCCGTTGCGGGGCGTGGCGACCTACCAGGACGTCTACAGGCTCACCTATGTCCGCGGCCCGAGCGGGATCATCGTGATGCTCGCCGAGGCGCTGCGGAGGGGTTGATGGCCCCGCTCCCCCGCCGGAACCTGCACGGTTGAAGCTCCGCTGACATCTGAGTGGGTCACGGTGCTCTGACTGTGGGCCAGGGGGGTGCGCACTCAGCAATCGTCTGCTGCGAGCACTTCCTCAATCCCTGCGGGTGTGTCAGATGGCGCCCCGTCACCGGAGATCTCACCGGACGGGTCTTGCGGGACACCGAGCGATGTGTGCTGAGGTGTTCCCAGATCAACATCGGGTGTGTGCCGTCAGGGGTTCCCCTTGCGTACAGTGTCGACGCCACCCTGACGATTCGTGAAGGCCACTTCTGAAATCCGTGCCGGCGACTACTGAAGGCGCCAACCGCCATTTATAGCTTCGGCCCACACCTGGCCCGCTCTCACGTCCCACGCGGGCAGGCCACCAGGTCACGCTAGGAAACTTCCTTCTGTGGTCGTGCCTCGTCCTCGTCGTCTTGGTCCAGGTGGCCGAGGGTCTCGAAAGGGGATTCGACCTCCCCACCCCAGGCCTCCATGCCCTCGCGTACCGCGAGGAAGGCAACGACCAGGGCGGCGACCGGGTCGGCCCAGTCCCAGCCGAACAACCAGTTCAGCAACAGGCCCAGCAGCACCGTGCCGGAGAGGTAGATGCACAGCAGCAGCTGCTTGGCATCGGCCATCACGCTCTTGGAATCCAGCTCCCGGCCGGTGCGGAACTCAAACCAGGCCAACGCCGGCATCACGATCAAGCTCAACGCGGCAATCCCGATGCCCAGAGGGCTCTCGTCCACCTGCTGGGCCCCAGTCAACGCCAAGATCGAGTCGACTGTGACATAGGCGGCCAGGGCGAAGAACGCGATCGCGATCGCCTTGACCGTCACCCGCTCCCAGCGTTCGGGGTCCTTACGGGTGAACTGCCAAGCCACAGCCGTGGCCGAGAGGACCTCCACCACCGAGTCGAGCCCGAAGCCGATCAGTGCGCCGGAGGACGCCATGGTCCCGGCGGTAATGGCCACGATGGCCTCGATGACGTTGTAGGTGATGGTGAACCCGACAATGAACTTCACCCGGCGGTGCAGCGTGGCCCGCCGCTCGGCAGTCACGACCGGGGCGCTCATCGGGCACCCCCGCCGCAGCAACCAGCCACCGCGCAGCCCGAATCAATGCACGGGGCTCCGGCGTCCACCGCCAGGGTCGTCTCCACCAACGCCGCCAACGCCCGGCCCAGATGCGGGTCGGCGATCTCATACCGGCTCCGGCGGCCCTGCGGCTCGGCCACCACGATCCCGCAATCACGCAGGCAAGCCAGGTGGTTCGAGACATTGGACGGTGAGAGCTCTAGCTCCCGGCCCATCTCCGCCGGGTAGGCAGGTCCGTCCAACAGCATCAGCAGGATCCTCGACCGGTTCGGGTCGGCCATCGCCCGGCCCAACCGGCTCATCACGTCAAGACGAGAAGCAATAGTCAGCACGCGCTGAACTATACAGCAGTGACTGAACAACGGCTTGCACCTGCCGCACGGTCAACTCAGGCCGGACTGTCCGCCGCCGATCACCAGGACATCGACCGCACCGGCCATCCCGGACTCGGCTGACGGGTCCGCTGGTGGGGTGGGCGGGGTCAGCCTAGCTCCAGCATCCGGCCCAGCTCGGCGAAGGCTTCGGGGATGACGGTGTAGTGCGCCCACCTGCCGCGCTGTTCGCGGGTGAGCAGCCCGGCGTCCACGAGTTTCTTCATGTGGTGGCTCACGGTGGGCTGGCTGATGCCGAGTTCCTCGGTGAGGTCGCAGGCGCACACGGCGTCGCAGCCCTGGGCGGCGACGTGGGAGAGCAGGCGCAGGCGCATCGGGTCCGCCAGGGCCTTGAGCATCCCGGCGGCCCGCTGGGCCTGCTCGGCGCTGATCGGCCCGTCCGACAAGGAGCAGCACACCGGGGCGCTGGCACTCTCGGGGCGGCGGTCGGTGGTCTTGGGGGCGGGAAGAGTAGTTGTCGCGGCCATCACCCCATCTTACATTGACGTAGATCGATCTGTCCCGGTATTGTTCCCATCGACAGTGATCAATACGAAGGATGGGCCAGCATGAGCACCACCACCACCGCGTCCGCCCCACACCAGCCGGTGCTGAAGGAGATGTCCTTCCTGGACCGCTGGCTCCCCGCCTGGATTCTGCTGGCCATGGCCGCCGGTCTGGCGCTGGGCCGGTTCATCCCCGGGCTGGACACCGCCCTGGAGGCGGTGAAGATCGGGGAGGTGTCCCTGCCGATCGCGATCGGGCTGCTGGTGATGATGTACCCGGTGCTGGCCAAGGTCCGCTACGACGAGACCCACCGGATCGCCGGGGACAAGTGGCTGATGATCACGTCCCTGGTGCTGAACTGGGTCGTCGGTCCGGCGCTGATGTTCGCCCTGGCCTGGCTGCTGCTGCCGGACCTGCCCGAGTACCGCACTGGGCTGATCATCGTCGGCCTGGCCCGGTGCATCGCCATGGTGTTCATCTGGAACGACCTGGCCTGCGGCGACCGGGAGGCCGCCGCCGTGCTGGTGGCCGTCAACTCCGTCTTCCAGGTCATCGCCTTCGGCGCCCTGGGCTGGTTCTACCTCCAGGTGCTCCCCTCCTGGCTCGGCCTGCCCACCACGTCCGCCGACTTCTCGGTGTGGGCGATCGTGCTCAGCGTCCTGATCTTCCTGGGGGTCCCCCTGCTGGCCGGGTTCCTGACCCGTCACTTCGGGGAGAAGGCCAAGGGCCGCACCTGGTACGAGCAGACGTTCCTGCCCAAGATCGGGCCGTGGGCCCTGTACGGGCTGCTGTTCACCATCGTGCTGCTCTTCGCCCTGCAGGGCGAGGCCATCACTTCCAACCCCTGGGACGTGGCCCGGATCGCGCTGCCGCTGCTGGCCTACTTCGTGCTGATGTTCGGCATCGCACTGTTGGCCTCCAAGGCCGTGGGCCTGAACTACGCCAAGTCCACCACCGTGGCCTTCACCGCCGCCGGCAACAACTTCGAGCTCGCCATCGCCGTGGCCATCGGCACCTTCGGCGTCACCTCCGGCCAGGCCCTGGCCGGCGTCGTCGGCCCGCTCATCGAGGTCCCCGTCCTGGTCGGGCTCATCTACGTCTGCCTCTGGGCCGGCCGCCGACTCTTCCCCGGAGACCCCACCGTCCCGGCCCGGACCGAGACCGCCGCCGCGGCCCGGCACTGACCCCGCACACCTGACAGGAGAGTCCCAGTGATGACCACCCCAGAGTCCGCGTCCCGGCCGTCCGTCTTGTTCATCTGCGCCAAGAACGGGGGCAAGTCCCAGATGGCCGCGGCCCTGATGGACCACCACGCCGCCGGCGCCGTGGAGGTCCACTCCGCCGGCACCCGACCGGGGGAGGCAATCAATGCCCTGTCCGCTGAGGTCATCGCCGAGGCCGGCGCGGACCTGTCCGCCGGGCACCCCAAGCCCATCGACCCGGAGCTGTTGGCCCGGGTGGACCGCGTCATCGTCCTCGGCGACGAGGCCCGCGTCGAGCCCGTGGAGGGGATGGCCGGGACCATCGAGACCTGGCACACCGATGAGCCCTCCACCCGCGGGATCGAGGGCCTGGAACGGATGCGCCTGGTCCGCGACGACATCGACGCCCGTGTGCGGACCCTGCTCACCGAACTCACCGGCAGCCCCGCCTCCTGATCCTTCGTTCGCCCTCCACCTCCTGACTGAAATGGATGATTTGATGACCGCACAGACCACCCCGGACACCACCGCCACGCAGACCGTCAAACCCTCGGTGCTGTTCGTGTGCGTGCACAACGCCGGCCGCTCCCAGATGGCCGCCGCCTACCTGGCCCACCTCTCCGATGGGAGCATCGAGGTCCGCTCCGCCGGGTCCGCCCCGGGCGACGCGGTGAATCCGGCCGCGGTGGCGGCGATGGCCGAGGAGGGCATCGACATCAGCGCCAACCGGCCCAAGGTCCTCACCGACGCGGCCGTGCAGGACTCCGACGTGGTCATCACCATGGGCTGTGGGGACGCCTGCCCGTTCTACCCGGGCAAGCGCTACGAGGACTGGAAGCTCGAGGACCCCGCCGGTCAGGGCATCGAGGGGGTCCGCCCGATCCGGGACGAGATCAAGACCCGGATCCAGCAGCTCATCGCCGAGCTGCTCCCGGCCGGCACCAGCAAGTAAGGCCGCCGCCCATGGACACCACGACCACGAACGCCACGAGCGCTGAGGCCACGAGCATTGAGGCCACGGATCAGGTGATCATCATCGGCTCGGGCCCGGCCGGGTACACCGCCGCGATCTACGCCGCCCGGGCCGGTCTGGCCCCGCGGGTCATCGCCGGTTCGGTCACGCACGGCGGGGCGCTGATGAACACCACCGAGGTGGAGAACTTCCCCGGCTTCCCCGGGGGCATCCAGGGACCGGAGCTGATGGCCGGGCTGGCCGAGCAGGCCACCCGGTTCGGGGCGCTCATCGAGTACGACGACGCGGCCACCGTGCAGCTCGCCGGGCACCTCAAGGAGGTCACCACCCTGGCCGGGAAGACCTACCGGGCCCCGGCAGTGATTGTGGCCACCGGCTCGGCCTACAAGGAACTGGGCCTGCCCGAGGAGTCCCGGCTCAGCGGGCATGGGGTGTCCTGGTGCGCCACCTGTGACGGGTTCTTCTTCCGGGAGCAGGACATCATCGTGGTCGGCGGCGGGGACTCGGCTATGGAAGAGGCCCTGTTCCTGACCCGCTTCGCCAAGACCGTGACCGTCGTGGTCCGCCGCGATGCCCTGCGGGCCTCCAAGATCATGGCCGCCCGCGCGAAGGACAATCCCAAGATCCGCTTCGCCTACAACAGCAAGGTCACCGCCATCCACGGCCAGGACAAGGTCAGTGGGGCCACCCTGGCCGACACCATCACCGGGGACACGCGTGAGGTGGCCGCGACCGGGGTGTTCGTGGCGATCGGGCATCTGCCCCGCACCGATCTGGTCGCCGGCCAGCTGGAGCTGGACGCCGAGGGCTACATCGTCGTGGACGCCCGCACGACCCACACCAACCTGACCGGGGTGTTCGCCTGCGGGGATGCGGTGGACCACCGCTATCGCCAGGCCATCACCGCCGCCGGCACCGGTTGCGCCGCGGCCCTGGACGCCGAACGGTACCTGGCCGCCCTGGGCGATGCCGACAGCATCGCCACCGCACTCGTCGAGGAGCCCACCCATGGCTGACACCACCACCCACACCAGCACCACCACCACAACCAGCACGGACACCGCCGCCGCCACCGGGCTGCCGGTCGTGGTCATCGGGGCCGGGCCCGTGGGCCTGGCCGCCGCCGCCCACCTGATCGAGCGCGGCCTGGCCCCCCTGGTCCTGGAGGCCGGCGAGCAGGTGGGGGCTGCGATCCGGGACTGGGGCCACACCCGGCTGTTCTCGCCCTGGCGGTACAACCTCGACGCCGCCGCGGCCCGACTGCTGGAGGCTGCTGGCTGGACGGCGCCGGACCCTGAGGCCCTGCCCACCGGGACCGAGCTCGTCGAGCAGTACCTTCAGCCGCTGGCCGCCACCGAGGCCCTGGCAGACCGGATCCGCACCGGAGCTCGTGTGGTCGCGGTGTCCCGGGCCGGGATGGACAAGACCCGCACCGCCGGCCGACAGGACACCCCGTTCCTGGTCCGCATCCAGCGCCCCGACGGCACCGTGGAGGACCTCCACGCCTGCGCGGTGATCGACGCCTCCGGCACCTGGACCACCCCGAACCCGCTGGGCCAGGCCGGGCTTCAGGCCCCCGGAGAGGCCCAGGCCCGCGCCGCGGGACGGATCACCGCCGCGCTGCCGGACGTCCTGGGGGCCGATCGGGCCCGGTTCGCCGGTCAGCATGTGCTGGTGGTCGGGGCCGGACACTCGGCGGCGAACACGCTGCTGGAACTCGGCGCCCTGGCCCAGGACGACCCGGGCACCCGGATCTCCTGGGCCGTGCGCTCGGCCGACGTGTCGAAGGTTTATGGCGGGGAGGACCGCGACGAGTTGGCCTCCCGCGGGGCCCTGGGCACTCGGCTGCGCCAGTTGGTCGAGTCCGGGACCATCGAGGTGCACCCCTCCTTCACCATTGCCGCCTTCACCCCGACCGCCGGTGCCCTGACTGTGCATGCCGCCACCCCGGCCGCGGACCGGGAACTGATGGTGGACGTGCTGGTGCCGGCCACCGGGTTCCGCCCCGACCTGGGCATCCTGGCTGAGCTGCGCCTGGAACTGGACCCGGCAGTAGATGCCCCCCGGAAGCTGGGCCCGCTGATCGACCCGGAGTTCCACTCCTGCGGCTCGGTCGCCCCCCACGGGGAGAAGATGCTGGCCCACCCGGAGCCGGGCTTCTACATCACCGGGATGAAGAGCTACGGGCGGGCCCCGACCTTCCTGATGGCCACCGGCTACGAACAGGTCCGCTCCATCGCCGCCGCCCTGGCCGGTGACCAGGCCGCCGCTGACAACGTCGAACTGCACCTACCTGAGACCGGGGTCTGCTCCACCGACCTCGGCGGATCCTGCGACACCCCGGCCCCCGCCACCCCGGACGCAGACCAGGGGTGCTGCGCCCCGACGGTGGCCGCGGAACCGGCCGTGGCCTGCTGCGCCGCTGAGCCCGAGCCGATCACGATCCTGTCCACTGCCCCTGCCACCCGCGTGTCCGCCTGCTGCTGACCATCTGTTGAGCATCCCGTCCTGAGGAATCGCCATGTCCGAGCCGAGCACCCATCTGAGCACCGAACCGACCACCCTGGACACCCACGTCCTGCAACGCAACGCCGAACACCTGGCCGCCAAGTACGCCGGCGTGTTCTCCCCCGAGACGGTGGAACGCTACGTCTTCGAGTCCTACGCGAGTCTCTCGCGAACCGCGAAGGTCCGCACCTACCTGGCCTCCACCGCCACGCACTTCGCGGACAACCGGCTGCGGGCCCTGGCCCAGGCCGAGGGCAGGATCGCCTCCCCGGTGCCGCAGGTGCTCTTCGTGTGCGTGCACAACATCGGCCGCTCCCAGATCGCCGCGGCCCTGCTCGCCCACCACGCCGGGGAGAAGGTGGAGGTCCGCTCCGCCGGGTCCCTGCCCGGACCAGAGGTACATCCCCTCGTCGCCGAGGCTCTCCGAGAACGGGGCATCGACCTGACCGGGGCCTACCCGAAACCGCTCACCGACGACGTCGTCCGTGCCGCGGATTACGTCATCACCATGGGCTGCGGGGACGCCTGCCCCGTCTACCCCGGCAAGCGGTACCTGGACTGGGAGATCACCGACCCCGTCGAACAGACCCTGGAACGGGTCCGTGAGATCGTGGCGGACATCGACGCCCGCGTCCGAGACCTCTGGGCCCAGCTCCAGGACTGAATCGGAGGCTTGCGGGCGGCGGGTCCGCATGGATCACAGGGAGGATGATGGCCGCCACCGCCACGACCACCGATCGGCCCACCGCCGACCGTCCTCGCGGGGGACTGGTGGCGCTGTGCATCGCGGTGACCACCAGCTGGGGGTTGCTGTACTACTCGCTGCCGGTGGCCCTGGCCCCGATCGCCGCGGACACCGGCTGGAGCCACACCGCGATCACCGGTGCCTTCTCCGCTGGCCTGATCGTCTCTGCGGTTGCCGGGATCCGGGTCGGCCGGATCCTCGACGCCCGCGGTCCGCGCCGCGTGATGACCGCCGGTGCCCTCCTGGGCGTGCTCGCCCTGGCCCTGGTGGCCTGGGCCCCGACCTTGCCCATGTTCTTCGCCGCCTGGCTGCTGGCCGGGATCGCCCAGTCCGCGGTGCTCTACCCGCCGGCCTTCGCGGTCATCACCCGCTGGTACGGACCCCACCGCGTGCGCCCGTTGACCACCCTGACCCTGATCGCCGGGCTCGCTTCGACGATTTTCGCCCCGCTCACCGCCTGGCTCATCGACTACCTCGGCTGGCGCACCAGCTACCTGGTCCTGGCCGGCATCCTCGCCGCGCTCACCCTGCCCCTGCACGCCCTGTTCCTCAACCGCACCTGGTCGGACGCCCCCTCGGCGCAGCCCGCCTCGGATGCCGCGGACGATATCCGGTCGGTGACCCGCACACCGCGGTTCATCACCCTGCAGATCACCATGGCCCTGGCCACCCTGGCGTTCTTCGCCGTGACCATCAACCTCATCCCGCTCCTGCTCGAACGGGGCATGGACTACGCCACCGCCGCCTTGGCCCTGGGCCTGGTCGGCGCGGGACAGGTCATCGGCCGCCTCGGCTACGCGGCCCTGGACCGCACCACGACACCCCGGGTCCGCACAATGGCCATCCTCGGCGCCGGAGCGGCCGGTCTGTGGGCCCTGGCCCTGCTGCCCGGACCAGCCTGGCTGCTCATCACCGTGGCCGTCCTCGTCGGCGCGGCCCGCGGCTGCCACACCCTGCTGCAGGCCACCGCGGTCTCCGACCGCTGGGGAACGACGCACTTCGCCGCCATCAACGCCGTCTTCACCGCCCCCATGACCGCCGTCGGCGCACTGGCCCCCGTCGCCGGACCCGCCCTGGCCAGCCTGCTCGGGAGCTACCCGGCAATGGCTGTCACGATGGCCCTGGTCCTCACCGCCGTCGTCCTGCTCGCCGTCCGTTCCTAGCCGTCGCCCACCAGAAGCGCGACTCCGCATTCGAGAACCCCAGGGCGATCAGTCCGGCGAACTGTGCCCATTCCTTATGCAACATGTTCTGCCCCGACTTTCGCATCCAGTGAACAATCCGGGCATCTCATTAAGCGAACGACTCCCGGCACCCGTTCGAAGGGGCCCATCGAGGGGTATATGGGCGCCCCTTCGCGCCCGAAAGGGGATCGGTCAGCAGGACGTCGGGGTGGGCACGGTGGCTGAGGTCTCCTGAGATCGAACGGCCCCGAGGCTTTCGTCTTGCGGGGGGCCGTCCCGGGGTGGTGGTGTGCCGCTTAGTAGCGGGCGTCGGTGCCCATCATGTTCCAGGGGCTGTAGTCGGCGTCTGTCACGGCCACGCCCATTTGGGGGTTGCGGGCGTGGGCGATCTGGCCGTCGCCGATGTACATAGCCACGTGGTAGATCCCGGAGGCTGAGCCATTGTTGGACCAGAAGACCAGGTCGCCGACCTGCAGGTTGTCGAGGGAGACGTACTGGCTGGCGGCCGCGTACTGGGCCTTGGAGTTCCGGGGCAGCTCGATGCCGGCCTGGGCGAAGGCGTTCTGGGTGAAGCCGGAGCAGTCGTAGCCGGTGGGGCCATTACCGCACCAGACGTATCCGACGCCTGGATCGGCGGCCTTGGCCGTGGCCCACTGCACGGATCCTCCCCAACCGTTGCTGCTGGAGGAAGAGCTGGAGGAAGCGGTGGTGTAGGAAGTCCGTTGGATGTCCACGGCCTGATCAGCCACGGTCGCGGAGTGTGTATGGGCACCGGATGAGCGGGGTGTCTCGGTTGGGTCACCGGCCTCCCATGTCCAGGCATTGGCAGTGGAGCCGCTGGGCGCGGAATAGGCGCTCTCGTTGGCCGCGGCGGGGCCCATGCCGGCTACCGTGGCCCCCACCACGGTGGCCAGGCCGACCGCGCCCATGGTGAGGGAACGACGGCGGTGAGAACGGCGGGCCTGGGCTTCAGCCTCGATGCGGGCACGGTGGGTGGGATAAGACTGAAAGTGCCGGATTCTCGGGCCCGTTCTCGCCTCCGAGCGTTCGCGACAGCGTCCTCCGTCAAGCGGGATCTTCATGGAATCTTCAAACACCAACACTTCATCCGGGCCGGACGGGCGGCTTACGGTCGATGGTGTGGCGGGCCGGTTCCAACCAGTTCGTCTTCCTAGATCGGACCGATGAAGGAGTACGACATGACCCATCACGTGAGCTCGATGCTGGATACCTACCCGAAGGACCTGGGGAACATCGATCGGCAGAAGCTGGCCGAGTGCATCGAGGCCTGTTTCGAGTGCGCCCAGACCTGTACGGCCTGCGCCGACGCCTGTCTGGCCGAGGACATGGTCGCCGAACTGCGCCAGTGCATCCGGTTCAACCTGGATTGCGCCGACATCTGTGAAACCACCGGCCGGGTGCTGTCCCGCCAGACCGGCAACAACGCCGAGACCACCCGGGCGCTGCTTGAGGCCTGCCGCACCGCCTGCAAGGCGTGCGCCGAGGAGTGCGAGAAGCACGCCGACATGCACGAGCACTGCAAGGTGTGCGCCGAGGCCTGCCGGCGCTGCGAGCAGGCGTGCGCCGAGTTGCTCGCCTCCATGGGCTGAGCACAACCCTGTCCGATGCCGGAACGCCGGTCAGAGTCAGCAGCGTGGAACACGTGCTGGACCTGACTGGCGCACTCGTGCAAGAGCATCCCCGCAGAAGGAGAACCCGCGTGTCAAAGACAGAACACCGCAGTGACCAGGGTGGTGATCACGGCGGTGGTCATCAGGCGCCGCACCGCTCCCTGACGATGTACCTGCGGTTCGCCGCGATGATCCTGACCGGCATGGTGGTCATGTATTGGACGATGTTCGCCGGTTCCTGGGAATGGTCCCACGTGCGCTGGAGCGAGAGCCGGTTGTTCATGGCCCTGACCATGGGCGGGGCCATGGGCCTGGTGATGCTGGCCTGGATGCTGAACATGTACCGGAACCCGAAGGCCAATATTGCTGTGGTGGCGGTCAGCGTATTGCTCCTTGGCGGTGGCATCGCCCTGGATCGCAGTCAGGCGACCGTGGACGACAGCGACTTCATGCGCGCGATGATCCCGCACCACTCGCTGGCCATCACGAGGTCCGAGCGTGCTGGCATCGAGGACGTTCGGGTGTGCGAGCTTGCCGTGGAGATCAGTCAGGCCCAGCGGAGGGAGATCTTCGAGATGGACTGGCTGATCCAGGACATCCAGGACAACGGCATCGCCACGACCCCCGAACAGGCGCAAGCACGGGCCGTGCCTGACTACGAAGAGCCGGCCGAACGCCAGTGCCCCACCGACTGACGGATCCCCAGGGCGCACCCCGAGCACTGTCGGGATCCCGATGGACGTTCAACCGATGCGCCAGGACCCACACGGTGCTATCCGCCAGGGTGGATGGAGCCGTGTGGGTCCTTTCAGCGCAGCAGCGGAGCGGCAGAGCTGATCGAGACGGGGCGGTGGATCCCGTCAGAGACTTTCGAGCATCTGCTCCATTTCAGTGATCTCGGCTTCCTGGGCGTCGATGACCTGTTCTGCCAGTGCCACAGCCTGAGGGTTTTGACCGTTGTCGACCTCGTCTTGGGCCATGTCGACAGCACCCTCGTGGTGGGCGGTCATCTGCTCCAAGTAGAGCCGGGCGGCTTCGGTGTCCTGGGCCGCCTCGAGGTCGGCCAGGTCTTGATCGGACATCATCCCGGACATTCCACCGTGGTCCATGCCCTCCATATCTGCCATGGGTTCCGCGTCCCAAGCGGCGAGCATGGCGTTCATGCGCTCGATCTCCGGACCCTGGGCATCAATGACCTGCTGGGCGAAGTCTGTGACCTCGGCCGGGATGTCGTCCTTGGCCAGCAGCATCTCGCTCATTTGAACGGCCTGCTCGTGGTGGGGGAGCATCATCTGGGCGAACATCACGTCCGCGTCGTTGTGCTCGGCCGAGATCTCCTCGGCCGGGATCTCCTCGGCCGAGCCGGTGGCCGGGGCGGACGGGGTCGCGGTCTCCGTGGCCGCCGAAGTGGCAGCAGCCGAGCTGGTGGCCGGGGCAGACTCGGAGCCGGCGCCGTTGTCCTCGGCGCCGGTGCCGCACGCAGTCAGCGTCAGGGCCGAGGCCAGGGCCAGGGCGGCCAGGGTGGTGGTATTTCGTTTCAAAATGGTTCCTTCCGGTGGGAGTTTCGACAGGGGGTCCGGGCCCGCGGTCAGCTGGTGGCCGTTGCGGGCTGGGGTGCGGTGTGCGGCCGTGGGCCACTGGCCGGGGCCAGCCGGGCAGGATCCAGGTCGATCCGACGTAGCAGTTGAGCGTTGAGGGCAACGACGATGGTGGAGGCGGACATCAGCACCGCTCCGACGGCCGGGGAGAGCACGAACCCGATGGGGGCGAGCACGCCGGCGGCCAGGGGCACGGAGACCAGGTTGTAGCCGGTGGCCCAGATGAGGTTCTGGATCATCTTGGTGTAACTGGTCCGGGAGAGCTCGATCATGGACAGCACAGCGCGTGGATCATTGCCGGCCAGCACGACGCCGGCCGATTCCATGGCCACGTCGGTGCCGGCCCCGATCGCGATGCCGACTTCGGCGCGGGCCAGAGCGGGGGCGTCGTTGACACCGTCGCCGACCATGGCCACGCGCAGCCCGCGGGACTGCAGCTCGGTGACCTTGGAGTCCTTGTCCTGCGGCAGGACTTCGGCGAAGATCTCGTCGATCCCGAGGTCCGCGCCCACGGCTTGGGCGACCTGGCGGGCGTCGCCGGTGATCATCGCGACTTTCACCCCGCGGTCGTGCAGGGCGGCCACGGCGGCTCGGGATTCGGGGCGGACCTGGTCCTCCACGGCGAGGGTCCCGATGACGGCACGGTCGCGGACCACGTGCAGCACCCCTGCCCCCCGGTCGGTCCAGGCCCTGGTGTCGGCGGTGAGGGCCTCGGGGGTGTCCAGGGCGAGTTCGCGGAGCATGTTCGGCCCGCCCACGCGGACCTCGGACCCGTTGACGGTGGCTTTCACCCCGCGACCGGTGGCGGACTGGAATCCGGTGCCGCGCAGGCCCAGCCCGGCGGCCTCGGGGTGGTCGGTGGCGGCGGTGACGATGGCGCGGGCCACGGGGTGTTCGCTGTCGGCCTCGGCCGCGGCGGCATAGGCCAGAAGCTGTGCCTCGGAGGTGCCCGGGGCCGGTGCTGTGCCGGTGAGGACGTGGGCGCCCTCGGTCAGGGTGCCGGTCTTGTCGAACAGGACCACGTCGATGGTGCGCATCCGCTCCAAGGCCAGCCGGTCCTTGATGAGCACCCCGGCCTGGGCGGCGCGTTCGGTGGAGATCGCGATCACCAGCGGGATCGCCAGGCCCAGGGCATGGGGACAGGCGATGACCAGCACGGTGACGGTGCGGGTGACGGCGTCATCCGGCTGGCCGATCACCACCCAGACGATGGCGGTGATGACGGCCGCCCCGAGGGCGAACCAGAACAGCAGCGCGGCGGCCCGGTCGGCCAAGGCTTGGGCGCGGGAGGAGGATTCCTGGGCGTCGGCGACCATCCGTTGGATGCCGGCCAGGGCGGTGTCGGTCCCGGTCGCCTCGATGGCCACCCGCACGGTGTTGTCGGTGGCCACGGTCCCAGCCACCACCGTGTCCCCGACGCCGCGGGAGACTGCCTTGGACTCGCCAGTGATCATCGATTCGTCGAACTCCGCGGTGCCCTCGATCAGGGTCCCGTCCGCGGGTACGCGGGCCCCGGACCGGACCAGGACCGTGTCCCCGACCACCAGCTCACCGATCGACACGGTCACGGTGGTGCCGTCCTCGGTGACTTTCTCGGCCTCGTCGGGCAGCAGGGCGGCCAGGGCGTCCAAGGCGGAGGAGGCCGCGCCCAGGGCGCGCATCTCCATCCAGTGGCCCAACAGCATGATGACCACCAGCAGGGCCAGTTCCCACCAGAAGTCCAGCATGAATCCGCCGAGACCCAGGGACGTGATCCAGGAGGCCACGAACGCCACCGTGATGGCCATCGCGATCAGCAGCATCATCCCGGGCTGATGGGAGCGCAGTTCCGTGAGCCCGCCCTTGAGGAAGGGCATGCCGCCGTAGAAGTAGATCACGGTGCCCAGCACCGGGGCGATCCACTCAGAGCCCGGGAACTCGGGGACCCGGTAGCCGAGCAGGTCCGCGACCATGTGGCTGAAGACCACCACCGGGATCGACAGCACCAGCGAGAGCCAGAACCGGTTCTTGAACATCGCCACCGAATGCCCGGCGTGCTCCCCGTGGTGATGGACCTGGTGCTCCTCGTCCACCGCCGAGTGGGCATGCTCGTGCGGCATGGCCTGACCGTGCGTGTCCTCATCCACGTGATGGCCATGCTTGGTGTGCTGGCCGTGGTCGGTGTGTGGCCCGGGGCCGGCGCGCCGGTGGTCTGGGTGGTCGTGGTCGGGGGTGTTCATGCTGTTCCTTCCGCATGGGCCCCTCACGCGGGGCCAGGTGTTCCGGTGGGGGGGTCAGGCGGCGGGGGTGTAGCCGGCCTCTTCGATGGCCGTGCGGACGGTGTCAGAGCTCGCCGGGCCGGTCACGGTGACGGTGGAGACGCCACCGGCGACCAGCTCGACCTCCACCGCGGTCGCCCCGTCCAGTGCGGAGACCTCCTCCATGACCGAGGCGACGCAGTGTCCGCAGGTCATGCCCTCCACCCGGTACGTCGAGGCCCCGTCCGGGCTGGGCTTCCCAGCTGCCGGGGCCTCTTGCCCTGCGCCGGCGCCGGAGTCGGGTGCGGGGGTGCAGCAGGCGCAGCCGGTGGTGGCCACTGGCAGCGGGGTGCGGGTTGTGTTCTCCATGGGTGTTCTCCTCGGCTGATCGTGGGGTGCGGCAGGAATCGGTGCAGCCCTTCTCTTCTTGGTATATACCCCTAGGGGGTATATGGCAAGAGCGTGGGTCATCCTCCGGCGGTGTGTGTCTGTGGGCGGGGGAGGTCGATAGTGAAGACCGCGCCTCGGCCCGATCCGGATACGGCGCTGAGGGTTCCGCCGTGGGCCTCGACCAGAGCGCGGGCGATGGCCAGGCCGATGCCGGAGCCACCGTGGTCGCGGTCGCGGGCGGTGTCGCCGCGGTAGAAGCGTTCGAAGATCTGCGGCAGGTGTTCGGCGCCGATGCCCTCGCCGGTGTCGGCGACCATCAGGGCCAGGCGCCCGGGGCGGTGGGAGGTGGCGTGCAAGGTGACGGTGCCGCCGGGCGGGGTGTGGCGTAGGGCGTTGGTGAGCAGGTTGCCCAGCACCTGGCCCATGCGTTGACGGTCCACCTCCACAGACCCGCCACAGTCCCCGGCGTCCACCTCCAGAGTGATGCCCTTGGCGGTGAAGGCCCCGCGGTGGGCCTCGGCCACCTCCTCCAGCAGTTCGTCCACGGCCAGCTCGGTGCGATCCAGGGTGAGGTGCCCTTCCTGGGCGCGGGAGACGTCGCCGATGTCCTCCACCAGCCGGCCTAGGCGTCGCAGCTGTCCGGACATCAGCTCCGCGGTGGGCCCGTCCCAGGAGGTGACCCCGTCCTGGAGGGCGTCGACGTAGACGGTGAGCACAGAGACGGGGGTGCGCAGCTCGTGGGCCAGGTCCGAGAGCATCCGCCGGCGGGTGGTCTCGGTGCGCTGGAGCCGGGAGGCCATGGTGTTGAAGGCCCCGGCTACTGCATCCATTTCGGTACCTGCCTCCAGGGGCGGGACCCGGGTGTCGTAGCTGCCGCCGGCCATGGCCAGGGCCGCGGAGCTCAGCCGGCCCAAGGGACGACGGATGCGCCGGGCGCACCAGGTGCTGATCAGCAGCGCGCACACCAGGGCGGTACCCAAGGCCACCGCCAGAACGATGAGGTTGGCGTCTCGGTAGGCCTGCTCTGCGTGTAGCAGCGCGGCCGAGCCCTCGCTGCGCCCGGCCATGAGCAGATGGGTATGGAAGATCGGCGGTCCGGCCACCACCGCCACCGCCAGCGCGGCCAGCAGGCTGACGGCCACCACCAGCAGCTGAGCGGCCAGGAAGCGTGAGGCCAAGCCGTGGCCGTGCCGCCGGCTCACCGGGCCACCATCCGGTAGCCGACCCCGCGGACGGTGTCGATATGGTGTCCCGGGTCGTCGTTGAGCTTGCGGCGCAGGTTCCCGATGTGCACGTCCACGAGCCGCTCGTCCCCGACCCAGGCTGGGTCCCACACGGTGTCGATGAGCTGGCGGCGGGTCATCACCTGCTGCGGACGGGCGGACAGGGCCGCCAGCAGGTCGAACTCGGTGCGCGTCAGCCCCACCGGCAACCCGCCTACTCGAGCCTCGTGCGCGGCCAGGTCCACGACCAGGTCCCCGAACACCCGGGCAGGCTCGACCGGGTATACGGCGGTACGCGGTCGGCGCAACACCGCGGCGACCCGGGCGACCAGTTCGCGCACGCTGAAGGGTTTGGTGATGTAGTCATCGGCCCCGGCCCCTAGCCCGGCCAGTTTGTCCTCCTCGTCCCCGCGGGCGGTGAGCATCAGCACATAGCACTGGGAGAAGGCCCGCAGTCGGCGGCAGACCTCGATTCCGTCCAGCCCGGGCAGTCCCAAGTCCAGGATCACCACATCGGGGTCATGGCCGCGGGTTGCTTCCAGGGCGTCGGGACCGGTGTGGGCGACCGTCGCGTCGTAGCCGGCCCGGGCCAGATAGGTCGCCACCATCGCCGCCAGCGGCTTCTCGTCGTCCACGATCAGCACCCTGCCGGCCGAGAGGGTGGAATCAGTGCCAGGATCCATGCCTCCAGTGTCTCCCCACCATCCCGGCCGACACCCCGACGCCGGCCCGCGCCAGGGGAATCTTCGTCAAACCTTCAAACCAACCACCCCGGGTACGCCGACGCTCCGGGGGAGAATGGAGAGTCGATCCTCGCCGTGTGTCGCGAGGCGGAAAGGAACCCGTGACCTCACTGTCCCGCAGAACCATCATCGGCGGAGGCCTCGGCCTGTTGGGCTCAACCGTCCTGGTCGCCTGCTCGCCCACGATCCCGGACACCGGCAGCGTCGGCACAGCCACCGCCGACGCCCTCGATCCGAAGGCCCGGCGACTGCTCGCCGCCCACGGTATCGAGGCCTCCACCGCCGAAGATGCCGTCGCCGCCCTGGACCGGGTATCCAAGCCGCGCCCCCTGACCCTCACCGGTTCCGTCGGATACGACCAGGTCGTCTTCGCCGACGACTCCGACCAGGTCACCGTCCCTCTGACCGGCGGGCAGTTCTACCTGTCCATGGCGCCCTATCGCACCCAGACACACGAGTGCTACTACCACAACCTCGGAGGGTGCCAGGGAGAACTCACCGACACCCCCATCCACGTCACCGTGACCACCGATGCCGGCAAGATCCTCCTTGACGAGGGTGCCACCACCGGCGCCAACGGCTTCATCGGCTTCTGGATCCCCCGCGACCACACGGGCACCGTCACCATCACCGCCGCCGATACAACGGCCAGCACACCCTTCGACTCCGGCCCGGACGGACCCACCTGCCTCACCACCCTGCATCTGGCCTGAACCCCCGGACATCCACGCAAGCCAGCCCCCAACGCTAAAAGGCTTTGAAAAGCTACAGCTTGCGCACAGCCATTCGAGGGCCGTTGTTGACTCCCTATGCCCGGTGAGACACACCTGCCTTGATACTCACTGCTGATCGGCAGCATCAGACGGCGGATGCCAGAATTCGCACGCACGAGATGCCACCTTGTCGACGCTGGGACTGTCCGTAAGGGGACGGCAGCAGCAGTTCGTAAGCGCTGCCGAGGGTCATATGGGCAACGGTGCGGTGTTCGTAAGGGGATCGTCTTTCGGGACGCTCAGGGCGACCTGACGGATCGGCCGGCACATCGGGCCCATGGCTCAGCAGCCTTGCTCGCGTGGAGGAAAGCCACCTGCGTGCTGTAGCCGAGGACCTCGGCAACGAGCGAGGGCGGGCATTCGAGGACGAGCTCACCGATGGCTCGGTGGCGGGCGCTGAGGGGTTGACGCCCAGGTCGCGCAGCCGCTCTATGACGGTGTTGGGGTGCAGGTGATGGCCGGCCAGTGTGCTGGGGAGGCTTGCAGAGTTGATTCCTCTGATCCAATACTCAGGCCACCTCGTGACGTCATCTGAATTACAGGCCGGGTGTCCATGCAGGTGGCCACTAGACACTGGGTCTGGCGCTGATCGGGGGGGGCGACTATCTGGTGCCTGGGGGGGCGCGCGGTATTGACAGGCCCGGGTTGATCTAGTCAGCGGCTCGTGGTCAGGACGGACGGGGGGTTGTGCCGCTGCCTTGTCTGCCCTTACGCAGCCCGATTTCGTATGCGGTGAAGGCGATCAGCGTCACTGTGATCAATGGGAGGACAAACCATGCCATCACGGCGGTAAATCCTTCCAGTGCGTCGTGTGCGGTGGCAGCCAGGATGAGATACCCGAGGTAAACCAGATACAGGGCTACGAACAGGGCGCCTTCCCATCGCGCCACCGTGAAGCCGGTGAAGGCTACGGGCAGCAAGGCGATCGCGGCCGCCAACATTACCGGGATATCGAAGGCCAGGGCGGCGCTGGATACGGGAATGCCCTCGAGGGAGATCATGGCTGGCAACCCGAGCACGACTCCGATGTTGAAGATGTTGCTGCCGACCACGTTGCCAATCGCCAAGTCACGTTCGCCACGGCGCACGGCGATGAGGGAAGTCGCCAGCTCAGGCAGAGATGTGCCGATGGCCACGACGGTTAAACCGACCACTAGGCTGCTCACCCCGAGCGTGGTGGCCGTGTTCACCGCGCCCTCGACGAGGAGCGTGGCCCCGGTTACCAGGAGAGCAACTCCGAACACCACGAGCAGAATCGACTTTCCGCTCGAGGCCACAGGCAGTTTCTGGGCATGGGCGGAGGTGCCGATACCCGGGGAACCCTCAGCCAGCTGCATAACAGGGGCCTTGGACTGTGTCCTTCTGCGGCCGATGGTGACGGTCAGCACGGTGTGAGCGACCACGGCACCGAACAGGATTAGCCCGTCTACCGCGCTGATCACCCCGTCGAGGCAGACCAGCAGCAGCGCCGCGGACAGAGAAAGCATCAGGGGGAGATCAAAGCGCACCAACCGTTGTGTCGCGGCCAGCGGCAGAACTAGAGCGGAGAGGCCGAGAATGAGCAAGACGTTAGCAATGTTGCTGCCGACCACATTGCCCACCGCCAGTCCGGGTTCGTCGCGCAGGACCGCACCGATACTCACCGAAAGCTCGGGCGCCGACGTGGCCGCCGAGACCACGGTGAGCCCAACCACCAGGGAGGAAACCCCCGCTCGACGAGCCAAGGCGGAGGCCCCTCGCACCAGTACCTCCCCGCCCAGCACCAGCAGCACCAACCCGACAATGATCCGCCCCAGGTCTAGAAAGTCCATAAGTAGGAGTCTACGGATCACAACCCGAGTCGCGATGAGCACTCCATCGACCCGGTTGAGCACCCGCATGAGGATCCCCAAAGGGAGCCGAAGTCCTCTGGACGGTACGTTGACAGTCATGGCCACCCCGAATGCACCGATGGATAATTTCAGCTGGCTTCCCCAGGAGTTGGAAAGCGTCGCCCTGCGGTTGGCAAGGGCTGACGAATGCTCCTTCGACATCGGAGCCGTGGCGTCCAAGTGGTCCTCAGATGGCCCTTTGGGCTTTGAACAGGTACGCCGAGGGGATGAGGTGCAGACCTTCCTGAAATCGGTGAAACCGGTCCCTCCAGTCGTGGCGCTGTTATTCAGCGAGGCCGTGAATCATCTCCGGGCCGCGATCGACAACGTCATCTGGTATCTCGTGGAGCGGGAACACGGCCAGCTGAGCGGCTTCAAAGCAACCTTGGTCAACATGCCGATCCACGAGTCCCTAGAGGCCTTCGACAAGTGGACGAAGCGGAGGGTGAAAGAGGAGATCACAGTCTTTGGTCCCGACGCCCCGCTGGGCCGCCGCCTGCGGATACTCCAGCCGTATGTCGATCTGCAGAGCGATGTGCCGTCGATGAGCGAGACCCTGGCCGCAATAGTGGGTCACAAGGTTGAATACGCACAGCCTCTCCGTCTCTTGCAGGCGTATTCGAACGAGGATAAGCACCGCGCCATCCGGGTCGCCGCAGCCAGAACCTTTAGCTCCACGGACCGAATACCTCTGGCCGAGCAGAATCTCTACCACCAGGAACTGAAGGTGGGCGACCCGATGGGGCCCCCAGCGCCCTGGGGCCAGGTCTCCATTCTGGAAACCAACACGGCACTGATGATCGAGCGGCCAGCTCCCTTTGCTGCCTGGGTCAATCCCGTCAATGACCTCAGCGCAATGCGGCGGCATGTGAGCCAAGTCGTTGTTCCCGTGTTGCTGACCGGCCTGCAAATGCCGAACGGGCTGCCGCCTCAGATCGACCTCGGGGACAGCGGGCTGTCCAACCGCGAACGTTTAACCGCCGCGTCCTGGGATGACGCTCATACGCGTCTGATGAGCGTTGTTTGGGAGCGGTACCACGAGGCCATGAGTCGAGGCGTGCAGTTCACTCCCGTCGTGGAATGCACCGATGCTGACGAAGAACCGCAAGATGGCACGAGTTAACGCCAATTGAGATCCTCGACTTGAAACTGTGAGCTGGGAGCGACTCCCAATTCCCTCCCTAGGCTTTGGAACTACTGGATCAGACCGAATCCATAAACGCACCGCAAGGCGTTCCTCACCGCCGAGGCAGTGAAGAACTTCGCGTGCTCTCCGAGTGTCACATCGTGGTCCCGATGAGCGAACGGCCTACGGCGGCAGTTCAGAGGTGCTGCCGAGGGTCATCTGGGCGACGGTTCGGGCCCGGATGGGGATCCCCTTACGCCAAACGGACGTGGGCGCCCCGCTAGGTTGGCTTAAGTGAGCGACAGACCATCAAGCGAAGAGTGGGAAGAACGCCTAGCCAAGATCCGGGAGGCATTGGGACACTGGCGCGAACGGGTGAAGTTTCCTGACAATGTCGCACCCGGCTCGTCTCTATCGGCGGATGATCAGGTTCACCCTGAAATGCCGTGCAGCCAGCTCGCCTGGTGGGGATTGACCGTCGGCGTGGAGCACTTAGACGGATGCGTAGCGCTGGTGGATCACCAGTTGGAACACGACCGACCGATTCTGCCAGCGGCCACCTTCACCGTGCTGCGGGGGGCCTTGATCGGATCGTCGCAGGCGGCGTTGCTGCTATGTACCCGTAAACGCGAGCAGCGCATCAACTACGGGTTGCGCATTGCTCGGGAGGAATACCTGCAGGCGCTCTACTTTCGAGGCGCCACGGCCGGTCACCCGGCTGTGGCTGAGATGGAGGGCATCGTGACTCCGGACAGTGACTTCTTGGATTGGCCTCAGGAAGGAATTGAGCGCGTGGAGACGCTACTCAAAGCGCGTGGCGTGTCCAGGTCGAACCTGAAGTTGAAAGACACTGACCTCATCAAAGAAGCTGCGAAAGTCGTCCATAGCGGCGAGGATGCTGCCCTGCTCCAGCTGGCTACGGAGATGGAATGGAGGCTCGGTAGTGGCTCCGCTCATGGCCGCCTGTTGATGAACATGCACCGCCCGCAAGGGCATAGCCGAGGTGATGAGGGACGCGTGGCATTTTTCGGCACCGCGAAAGACATGGTCGTCCAACAAATGGCGACGGCCTGGTTCCTCCTCAATGAGGCATGGCGCATGTGGGAGTTGCGAACCACATCGTCAGCGTCCAATTAGACGTTCCCTGAACGCGACGACCAGATCGCGCACCGCCGGAGCAAGCCGGGCCGACCGATCGACTTCGGCGAGCGGCAGCAGGCTCGCTGTCGCGGCCGCAATGTCGTGGAGCGGTGATTCAACCGCCTCAAGCAGTGGTGCCGGATCGCGATGCCCTCGGACAAGACCGTCGGCAGCTACCACGCCGGACTGTGCCTGGTCGCCACCTGCTCCTGGCTCGGCACCGGTGGTCGCGGCACGGCTCAGACGTAGCGGCAGACCTGGTCCGGGCCGCAGGTGTCCGGCCGGACGGGGATGGCCGCCTCGCGTAGCTCGGTGAGGGTGTCGCGCAGGACGGTCAGGCTGCGCAGTTGGTACTCGATCTCCGCTAGGCGCTCATCGAGCAGGTCACGCACGTGCGCGCAGGGCGCCTGCCCGTCATCGCGGATGTCCAGGACCTGCTTGACCTGGGCCAGAGTGAGCCCGGCGGCCTGTCCCCGGCGGATGAAGTCCAGTCGGGACAACACGTCGGGGCGGTAGTCGCGGTAGCCCGCCGGCGTCCGGTCTGGGGCCGGGAGCAGGCCCTGGTCTTCGTAGAACCGCAGCGTCTTGGTGCTGGTGCCCGCCGCGGCGGCGAGTTCCCCGATCCTCATGGCCACCTCACTTCCCGGGGTGACTGGCAAGCCTGCCTTGACCTTCCCCTGTACTGGAAGGTCCATTCTGGTGCTCAGGATGATGTTTCGCCAAGTGATGGAGGTAGCGGTGAGAGGTGAGCGGGTGGACCTGGCGGTGATCGGTTCCGGTGGGGCGGCGTTCTCGGCCGCGATCCGGGCCCGGAACCTGGGCAAGTCGGTGGTGATGATCGAACGGAGCACGGTCGGGGGGACCTGCGTGAACATCGGCTGTGTGCCGTCCAAGGCGCTGATCGCCGCGGCCGCGGCCCGGCACGGGGCCGCCGACGCGCCCGGCCGGTTCCCCGGCATCAGCACCACCGCTGGCCCGGTGGACATGCCGGCACTGATCCAGGCGAAGCAGTCCCTCGTGGAGGGCCTGCGGTCGGACAAGTACGTCGACCTCGCTGCCTCCTACGACTGGCCCATCCGGCCCGGAGAGGCCTCCTTCGCCGGCACCCCGGACGCCCCGGTGCTGCAGGTCACCGGCCCCGACGGGGATACCGCGCTGATCGAAGCCGAGCACTACCTGATCGCCACCGGCGCCCAACCCTGGGTCCCCGACCTCCCGGGGCTGGACCGGGTCGACTACCTGACCTCCACCACCGCGATGGACCTCCCCGAGGTGCCCGAGTCCCTGCTGGTGCTCGGCGGCGGGTACGTCGCCCTGGAGCTGGCCCAGCTCTTCGCCCGGCTCGGCTCGGCGGTGACCATGCTGGTCCGCTCCCGCCTGGCCTCGGCCGAGGAACCCGAGGTCGACCAGATCCTGGGCGAGGTCCTCGCCGAGGAGGGCATCACGGTGATCCGCCGCGCCCAGATCACCGCCCTCATCCAGGACGAGGCCACTGGTGAGGTCACCGCCGCCGCGACCGTGGCCGGCGGTACCGCCCGGTACCGCGCCCAGCGGGTGCTGGTGGCCCTGGGCCGGCGCCCGGTCACCGAGACCCTGAACCTGGACGCGGTCCAGGTCGCCACCGGGGCCGGTGGGCAGATCCTGGTCGATGACTTCCTGGCCACGTCCACCCCGCGGATCTGGGCCGCCGGGGACGTCACCGGCCACCCCGAGTTCGTCTACGTCGCCGCTCAGCACGGGGCGATGGCCGTCGAGAACGCCTTCACCGGCGCCGGGCGCACCGTGGACTACTCCCACCTGCCCCGGGTGACGTTCACCAGCCCGGCCATCGGCGCGGCCGGGCTCACCGAGCACCAGGCCGTGGCGGCCGGCTACCGCTGTAACTGTCGGGTGCTGCCCCTTCAGTACGTGCCCCGGGCCCTGGTCAACCGCGACACCCGCGGGTTTATCAAGGTCGTCATCGACGACGACACCGGTCGCATCCTCGGCCTCACCGCCCTGGCCCAGGACGCCGGCGAACTCGCCGCCGCCGGAGTCTTCCTCCTCGACGCCGGACAGACCTACCAGCACGTCGCCGGAATGTGGGCGCCCTACCTGACCATGGCCGAGGGCATCAAGCTCGCCTGCCAGGCCTTCACCACCGACCCCTCCCAGCTGTCCTGCTGCGCCTAACCCAGCCCCCGGGGCGCCGACGCTGCGTCGTAAGGGGATCCTTCTACGGGATGGGGGCCGGGTTGTTGTGCGTAGTAGACCCGGTAGCCCGGTCCATAAGTCAGCCGAAGTTCCAGGGATACACGTACAGAGGTGGCCTTGACGACCGGCAGGGGCTCACGCTTCGGATGCCGGAGATCCGATGGCGAAGTGAAAAGAACCCGGCCCCATGGGGACCGGGTTCTTCGTGGTTGCGGGGGCAAGATTTGAACTTGCGACCTCCGGGTTATGAGCCCGGCGAGCTACCGAACTGCTCCACCCCGCGTCGGGACAGTCCATCCTACAGGTTTGGCACCGGCGTCCCAACCACGTCTCTACCCGACCTCGGCAGGCCGGGCCGTTGGACCTTGAAAATTCGGTGGCGGAAGCGCTTGGTGGCAGTGCCGAGCGTTGCTCGGCGCTTGAGCCCAGCCACCCAGGCTCGGCCAAGCCGATCCCCCTGGAGGTGCGTCGTGAGCGCCCTGCACATCGGATATGCCCGCTGTTCAACAGACCAGCAAGACCTGACCGCCCAACGTGACGCTCTGCTCGCCCTTGGCGTCGAGCCAGAACGGATTTACGTGGACCACGGCCTCACCGGTTCCAACCGCGAACGGCCCGGGCTGCGCGAGGCGCTTGCCGCCTGCCGCGCGGGTGACACCTTGGTGGTGACAAAGCTCGATCGCCTCGCCAGGTCTCTTCCCGATGCCCGGGCGATCGCCGACCAGCTGACGGCCCGGCAGATCAGCCTGTCGTTGGGCGGATCGGTCTACGACCCCACCGACGCGGTCGGGCGACTGCTCTTCAACGTCCTGGCCATGGTCGCAGAGTTCGAGTCTGATCTGATCCGGCTGCGCACCCGCGAGGGCATGAAGGTCGCCAAGGCCAGGGGGCGTCTGCGGGGTAAGCAACCCAAGCTCAACCACCGCCAAGAGGCGCATCTGGTCTCCCTGATCCACAGTGGCGAGTACTCCACTCTTGAGGTCGCCGAACTCTTCGGCGTCGGCCGTTCGACGGTCTACCGCGCCATCGAACGGCAACGAATAGCAATCGGTGCCGACTCCGCTGAAACCGCATCGCGATCTTGAGACCTCGCAGCCATCAACCGTCCCTCCAACAGAAAAATGACACCATGCGGACGATGACCTTCGCCATGAACCTGAGTCTGGATGGCTTCGTCGCTGCGCCCGGGGATGACCTCGACTGTGACGCCCGCCTGGTCACCCACTCGGTCCTGATGGGCGGCGGCACGCCGGCCGACGGCGTCCTCCTGACCCGGTACGAGACCAGACGCTGACCACCGGACCGGGGGGTGTTCAGTTCTCCAGGACGCGGGCCCGCAGGTCCGTCTCCGGCGGCATCCAGGTCGCCGGGTCGGCCTCGGCCTGTTCACCCGAGCGGATGTCCTTGACCTCGTGGACGGCCCGGCCGTCGTCGTCGGTCCGGGTGAACCAGACGAAGGGGATCCCCCGCTTGTCCGCGTACTTGATCTGCTTGCCGAACTTCTCGGCAGAGACGGCCACCTCGGTGGGGATGCCGCGGGAGCGTAGCGCACCGGCCGTGTCCTGCGCGGCCGACCAGTCGTCGTCGTGCGTCAGGGCCACGTACACCGCGGTGGGCACCGAGCGGGAGGCCTCCGCCATCTGTTGGGAGAACATCCGCATCATCAGCCGCGTCACGCCGATGGACAGTCCCACGCCCGGGAACGTTCGGTTGCCCTTGGCGGCGAGGGCGTCGTAGCGGCCGCCGGAGCAGATGGAGCCCAGCTGCTCGTGCCCGGTGAGCACGGTCTCGTAGACGGTACCGGTGTAGTAGTCGAGCCCGCGGGCGATGGACAGGTCCGCGACGGCGCGCCCGGGTGCACGGCGGTGCAGTTCCCCGACGACGGCGGCCAGCTCCTCGAGCCCCTCGTCCAGGAGCGCGTGGCTCACCCCCAGGGCGCGCACCTGCTGCACGAACGAGGTGTCCTCCGTGCGGATCGACGCCAGGGCGAGGGCCTGCGCAGCCTGCTCCTCGGTGGCCCCGAGCTCGGCCTGCAGCAGCCGGGAGACCTCGGCGGCCCCGATCTTCTCCAGCTTGTCGATGTTGCGCAGCACCCCGGCCGTGTCCTGCAGCCCGAGCCCCAGGTAGAAGCCCTCGGCGAGCTTGCGGTTGTTGATGCGGATGGTGAAGTCACCGATGGGCAGGGCGCCGAGGGCCTCCGCCATCACCAGCGCCACGTCCACGTCATAGCGGAAGGGCAGGGCCCCGTCCCCCACCACGTCGATGTCCGCCTGGGTGAACTCCCGGGCCCGGCCCTCCTGTGGCCGCTCCCCCCGCCAGACCTTCTGGATCTGGTAGCGGCGGAACGGGAAGTTCAGGTGACCGGCGTTCTCCACCACATAGCGGGCGAAGGGCACGGTCAGGTCGAAGTGCAGGGCCAGCCGGTTCGGGTCAGAGGCGTCCTGGGCCTTGCCGCCGTCCTGACCGGCATCGGCCTGGAGGCGGGAGACGGCGTAGACCTCCTTGTCGATCTCGCCCTTGCGCAGGAGCTGGCCGAGGGTCTCCACGGCCCGGGTCTCGATCGAGGAGAAACCATGCAGCTCAAAGGTGGTCCGCAGGGTGTCCAGCACGTGGTGCTCCACGATCCGCTCGGCGGGAAGCCACTCGTGGAAACCGGACAGGGATGCCTTGCGGGACATGGGCCACCTTCTGTTGAGGTTGGTTGGGAGGCAGTTGCGGGACTTTCGGCTCCCCATTCTAGGTCCAGCCGGTACGCTGGAGAGGACCGAATCCACGAATCCCTGCGGCCGCGCGCCGGTGCAGGGCACCAGCAGAAGGTTCCAGCGGTGACCACCAGTCAAGAATCCGACGATCAGCAGTCCACCCAGACCGAGGCTTCGCCCGTAGAGCCCGTCGAGACACCACCGGCCGAGACTCCGGCCACGCTCGAGACCGAGGACGTCCTGGCCTCCGTCGAGTCCGTCGAGTCCGCAGAGGCACCCACAGCCGAGCCGACCCCGGACGCTGAACCAGAAGCAGAGCCGGCCACCGCGCCCGCCGCAGCCGAGGCGCCCGCAGCGGCCCCGGCACCTGCCTCGCCGAAGCCCGGCCAGGCGCCCAAACCGGGCAAGGCTCCGAAGCCCTCCAACCTGCCCCGCCCGGGCGGCGCGCCTGCCGGCAAGCCCGGCAAGGGCTCCCCCGCGGCACCCGCCGCCCCGATGCCGGCACCGAGCTACACCACCCCTCCCGAGGAGGCCGCCAGGTTCGCCAAGATCAGCGACGACGGCCATGTGCTGTTGCTCGACGGCGGCGAGGAACACCCGGTGGGGCAGTTCCCGGACGGCACCTCGGACGAGGCCCTGGCGTACTTCTCCCGCAAGTACGACGAGGTGGTCTCCCAGGTCATGCTGCTCGAGCAGCGCGTGGCCACCGGCGCCCCGGCCGGTGAGATCCAGAAGACCCTGGGCCACCTGCGCCAGACCATCGGTGAACGCGGCATGGTCGGTGACATGCCGGCCCTGCGCGCCCGCGTCGAGGCCCTGCAGACCCGGTTGGACGACCTGAAGGTGGCCGAGAGGCTGGCCCTGGAGAAGGCCCAGGCCGAGCAGTTGGCCACCCGCGAGGCGATCGTGGCCGAGGCGGAGCAGATGGCGGCCAAGGACCCGCAGCAGGTCCAGTGGAAGCACGCCAGCGCCCGCATGGCCGAGCTCTTCGAGAACTGGAAGGCCGCCCAGAAGGCCGGCCCGCGGCTGGGCAAGTCGGTGGAGGACGGGCTGTGGAAGCGCTTCCGCACCGCCCGCACCACGCATGACAAGCACCGCCGCGCCTTCTTCTCCCAGCTGGACGCCACCAACGCGACGGCCAAGCAGGCCAAGGAGAAGCTGATCGCCCGCGCCGAGGCACTGTCCACGTCCACGGACTGGGGACCGACCGCTGGCGCCTACCGGGACCTGATGGACGAGTGGAAGGCCGCCCCGCGTGCCTCCCGCAAGGAGGACGACGCCCTCTGGGCCCGCTTCCGGGCCGCCCAGGACGTGTTCTTCAACGCCCGGAAGTCCCAGAACGAGGAGATCGACCGGGAGTACGGCGAGAACCTCAAGGTCAAGGAGCAGATCCTGGCCGAGGGGCAGAAGATGCTGCCCGTGCAGGACGTCAAGGCGGCCCGCAAGGTCCTCAACGACCTCCGCGGACGCTGGGAGGATGCCGGCCGGGTGCCGCGCAAGGACGTCTCCCGCATGGAATCGGCCTTCCGCAAGCTGGAGGACGGCTTGAAGTCCGCCGAGGACGACCACTGGCGCAAGACCAACCCCGAGACGAAGGCCCGGACGAACTCCGCGCTGACACAACTCGAGGACAAGGTCGCGGAGCTTCAGGACGATCTGGACAAGGCCCGGGCGAAGGGCGACTCCAAGGCCATCGCCAAGGCCCAGGAGGCTCTGGAGGCCCGCAAGATGTGGCTCGAGACGCTGCAGAAGTCGGCCCAGGGACTGCGCTGACCGCAGGAGCTGTCCACCAGGGGTTATCCACAGTTGTGGCCCGGCCGGGTGCCGGGCCACAGCCGTCTCTGCCACGCTGGGACGGTGACCGAAGCCGCACCGACCGAAGCCGCCGTGGAGTTCCTGGTGCCCGGGCTGCCCTACTCCGCGCCGGAGCTGCGCGGCATGGAGATCGCCGGGCTGGTGGTCCACGTGATCGGGGACCTGCACCTGGCGGCCGACCACCTCTCGGCCGAACCGGAGACGGACCCTGCGCGGGTGCGCGCCGCCGCCGTCCACTGGCTGGCCGCCCCCGTGCTGACGGGACGCTGGGCGGTCATGGGCCTGACGGCCGCGTGGATCCTGGCCGGCGGCCCGGCCCCCTCGGTGCTGGAGGCCGCGGTGGACCGCTATCACCGGATCCCGCTGCAGCCGCTGTCCGTCCGGTTGAACCTGGAACAGACGGACGTGGTGGAGGAACCCTCTGACGTCATCCGCCTCTGGGGGCTGCCGTGCACCGGGCTGGCCCGGACGGTGGAGGACCTGCTGCGCCGTGCCGAGGACCCCGCCCGGGCCGCCCCGGCCCTGGCGGCGGCGGCCCGGCTGCTGCCGTTGACCCCGGCGGGGCACCTGCGGGACCGCTTCGAGCGGAACCGAAGACGGCCCGGCATGGCCGGTGCACGCCGGGCACTGGAGAGGCTGCTGTCCGGCTAGCCGTCCGAGGGGGCGGTGCTCCGACCCGTCGTCCGGTACACGTCATAGACTCCGTCGATGCGGCGGACCGAGGACAGCACGTGGCTGAGGTACTTCGGGTCCCCCATCTCGAACACGAACTTGCTGATGGCCACGCGGGACCGCGAGGTGTTCACGGAGGCGGAGAGGATGTTCACGTGGTGCTCGGCCAGCACCCGTGTCACGTCCGATAGCAGGGACTTGCGGTCCAGGGCCTCCACCTGGATCTCCACCAGGAACACGGAGGACTGCGTGGGGGCCCAGGAGACCTCGACCATCCGGTCCGGCTCCGCCTTCAGCTGATCGATGTTGCGGCAGTCCGCCCGGTGCACGGAGACGCCGGAGCCCCGGGTGACGAAGCCGACGATCTCGTCCGGGGGCACGGGCGTGCAGCAGCGGGCCAGCTTCGCCATGACGTCCGCGGAGCCCTGGACCATCACGCCGGAGTCCGAGGTCCGGGTGGGGGTGGCGATGCTGGTGATCGGGATGGCCGCGGTGTCCAACGAGCCGTCGTCCGCCTCCGGAGCCGCGTGCAGCCGTTCGAGGTGCTCGATGACGTTCTGCACCGAGACATTGCTGTCCCCGATCGAGGCGTACAGGGTGGCGATGTCCGGCAGGTTCAGATCGGTGGCCACGGCGGTCAGCGAGTCCGGGCCCATCATCTGCTGCAGGGGCAGGTTCATCTTGCGCAGCTGGCGCGTGAGCTGCTCCTTGCCCTTCTCGATGGACTCCTCGCGGCGTTCCTTCGAGAACCAGTGCCGGATCTTGTTGCGGGCCCTCGGGCTGCGGACGAAGCCCAGCCAGTCCTGGCTGGGGCCGGCGCTCTCGGTCTTCGAGGTGAAGATCTCCACCCAGTCCCCGTGGTGCAGCTCGGAGTTCAGCGGCACCAGCTTCCCGTTCACGCGCGCGCCGATGGTCCGGTGGCCCACCTCGGTGTGGACCGCATAGGCGAAGTCCACCGGGGTGGAGCCGGCGGGCAGGGCCATGACCTCGCCCTTGGGGGTGAACACGAAGACCTCTGCGGCGTCGATCTCGGCCCGCAGCGAGTCGAGGAACTCGTTCGGGTCCGTGGTGTCCTTCTGCCAGTCCATCACCGAACGCAGCCAGCCGGGCGTCTGGTCCGCCGCCCCGGCGGCCCCCTGGCCGGCCTGGTCCTTGTACTTCCAGTGGGCGGCCACGCCGTACTCGGCCCGGCGGTGCATCTCGTGGGTGCGCAGCTGGATCTCCACGGGCTTGCCCCCGGGCCCGATCACGGTGGTGTGCAGGGACTGGTACATGTTGAGCTTGGGCATGGCGATGTAGTCCTTGAAGCGGCCCGGCAGCGGGCTCCACTTCGAGTGCAGGACGCCCAGGGCCCCATAGCAGTCGCGGACCGAGTCCACGAGCACGCGCACGCCCGTGAGGTCGTGGATCTCGTCGAAGTCCTTACCGCGGACGATCATCTTCTGGTAGATCGAGTAGAAGTGCTTCGGGCGGCCCGTCACCGTGGCCCGCACCTTGGCCTCCTTGAGGTCCTTCTCAATCTGCCCACGCAGCATGGCGAGGTTCTTCTCGCGCTCGGGCGTCCGCTCCCCCACCAGCCGGACGATCTCCGCGTACACCTTGGGGTACAGCGCCGCGAAGGACAGGTCCTCCAGCTCCCACTTGATGGTGTTCATGCCGAGCCGGTGGGCCAGGGGCGCGTAGATCTCCAGCGTCTCCTTGGCCTTGCGCGCGCTGGACTCGGGGGCCACGTAACGCCAGGTGCGGGCGTTGTGCAGCCGGTCGGCGAGCTTGATCACCAGCACGCGCACGTCATCCGCCATGGCCAGCACCATCTTGCGGACGGTCTCGGCCTGCGCGGCGTCCCCAAACTTCACCTTGTCCAGCTTGGTGACCCCGTCCACCAGCAGGGCCACCTCGTCCCCGAAGTCACGGCGCAGCTGCTCCAGGGAGTAGCTCGTGTCCTCCACCGTGTCATGCAGCAGGGCCCCGGCCAGGGTGGTCCCGGTCATCCCCAGCTCGGCGAGGATGGTGGCCACGGCCACGGGGTGGGTGATGTACGGGTCGCCGCTCTTGCGCTTCTGCCCGGCATGCGCCTTCTCGGCGACCTCGAAGGCCCGGATGATCAGGTCGAGGTCTTCCCGGGCGTCCTTGGGCTGGCGGACCTTCAGCGTGCGGACGAGCGGTTCCAGGATCGGCGAGTAGTCGTTGGTGACCCGTCCGGTCAGCCGGGCCAGCCGGCTCCGGGGGCGTCGGGAGACGATCGCGGTCCCCGAGGGGGTGCGGGCCGAGGTGACGGCCGGCGGAGGTGCCGGGGCCGCCGGCGGCGAGGCGGCCGGCGTCGTGGACGAGTAGGTCTGGTTGGGCTTGGCCGCCGGGACGGCACCCGCGTCAGAGGTCCGCGTCACGCGGGGATCCTCACCCATGGTTGCCGTCCTTCCCACGCTTCGCCCTGCCACCCGCACGGGAGGTAGTGGCTCATTCTACCGCCACCGGTTCAGGCGGTGGCGGCGACCTCCGCCTCACGGCGCTGCAGCACCTTGGCGTCCGCTGCCTGGACGGCGGGCTCCTTACGCCGCAGCAGCGCGTAGAGCGGAGCCTGGATGAAGATCGTGGCCAGGGTGCCCACGATGATGCCCACGAACAGCGCCAGGGCGATGTCCTGGAGCGTGCCCGCCCCGAGGAGGAAGGCACCGATGAACAGGATGGACCCCACGGGCAGGATGCCCACCATGGAGGTGTTGATGGAGCGCACCAGGGTCTGGTTGATCGCCAGGTTGACCATCTCGGTGAAGGTCCGGGAGGAGTCGTCGTGATAGTCCTGCGCGTTCTCCCGGATCTTGTCGAACACCACCACCGTGTCATAGAGCGAATAGCTCAGGATGGTCAGGAAGCCGATGATGGCGCTGGGGGTGACCTCGAAGCCGGTGGAGCCGTAGATCCCGGCCGTCAGCGCCACCACGTAGAACAGCCCGATCACGGCGGCCACGGACATCTTCCACGTCCGAAAGTACAGGGCCATCAGCAGGGTCACCAGCACGATGAAGATGACCAGGCCCAGGCCCATCTGCTGGGAGACGTTCTGCCCCCAGGTGGGACCCACGAAGTTCGAGGTCACCTGATCCTGTTCCACCTCGTAGGCGGACTGCAGGTTCTCCGCGACCGCGAGGGTCTGGGTGTCGTCCAGCCGGTCCGTCTGGACCCGCATGGTGCCCGGGGCGATGTTCGTGACGGTGGCCACGGCCTCCGGGACGGCCTCGGTCACGGCCTGCTCACCGGGCGCCACATCCGTGTTCTCCACGGCGGACACGGTGAACTCGGAGCCGCCGCGGAAGTCGATGCCGAGGTTGAAGCCACCGCGGGCCATGGTCAGGCCGCCGGCGACCACCAGCAGGATGGCGGCGAGGGAGAACCAGAGCTTCCACTTCGCCACGAAGGGGTAGGACGTCTTGCCGGTGTAGAGCCGGTTGCCCCACTGGGCCAGTGCACTCACTTCTGCTCCTCCGTCCGGTCCGTGGCGGACTCCAGGCCCACAGCGGCCATCCGCTCCTCACGGCGCCGCTCGGCGATCGTCTGACGCCGCGCCGCCTCCTTGGATGACTTCTGGTTCTTCTTGGCCCGGGCCACGGTGGGCGCCGGCTTGAACTCCCGGATGCGTCCGGCCCCCTGGTAGAGCGGCTCCACGCCGAGCAGCGACGGGTCCAGCCCGGAGAGCTTGTGCCCGCCCCCGAAGAACCGGGTGTGGGCCAGCATCTGCATCACCGGGTGGGTGAACATGAACACCACGATGAGGTCCGCCACGGCGGTCAGGCCCAGCGTGAAGGCGAAGCCCCGCACGTTGCCCACCGCCACGAAATACAGCACGACGGCGGCCAGCAGGTTCACCGCCTTGGAGGCGGTGATGGTGCGCTTGGCCCGGGCCCAGCCGTACTCCACGGCCTCCGGCAGCGGGCGCCCGGACCGCAGTTCGTCCTTGATGCGTTCGAAGTACACGATGAAGGAGTCCGCCGTGAGCCCGATCGCCACGATCAGCCCGGCGATGCCCGCCAGGGAGAGCCGGTAGTTGTCCGACCACCCCAGCAGCACGATCGCCAGATAGGTCAGGACGCCGGCCACCACCAGGGACGCCATGGTCACCAGGCCCAGCACGCGGTACTGGAAGAACGAGTACAGGGTCACGAGGGCCAGCCCGATGAGCCCGGCGATCAGGCCCAGGCGCAGCTGGTCGGCGCCGAGGGTGGCGGAGATCTGCTGCTCGGACTCGATCGAGAAGCTGATCGGCAGGGCGCCGTACTTCAGCTGCTCGGCCAGGGCCGCGGCGGAGACCTCCGTGAAATTCCCGGAGATCTGGGCGCGTCCGTCCGTGATGACGGCGTTGGAGTTCGGGGCGGAGACCACCTGGCCGTCCAGCACGATCGCGAACTGCTTGCGCGGGTCCCCCTCCGGGAAGGGCGTCAGCCGCTGGGTGACCTCGCGGAACTTGTCCGCGCCGTCGCCGTTGAAGGACAGGTTCACGGCCCACTGGTTGGTGGACACGCCGGTGGCGGTGTTGACCAGCCCGTAGTCGGCATCGGCGATGTCCGTCCCGGGGACCTCCACGGGGCCGACGATGTACTTCACACCGGGCTGTCCGGTCTCCTCGTCACCGGGCTCGCAGACGATCGCGGCCTCGTCTTGCGGCAGCGCCTCGCGGTTCGGGTCGGCCAGCACGGCGGGACAGTCGTAGGCCTCGAACTCGGCGGCGAGCTCCGGGGTGATCCAGTTCGGGTCGGAGCCGTTCTCCGGTTCGGCGGTGGGCTCGGGGAACTCCTCCACCGGGGTGCGCTGGTCCTCCGGGATCGCCTCGAAGGGCCCCCGGGTGATGACCGGCCGGAACTCCATGTTGGCGGAGGCCTGGATCAGGGCCCGGGTCTCCTCATCGGGGATGCCCGGCAGGGAGACCACCACGTTGGATCCGCCCTGGGTGGTGATCTCGGCCTCGGCCACGCCGGAGCCGTCCACGCGCTGGCGGATGATCTCGACCGCCTGGTCCAGCTGCTCTGCGGAGACCTGCTGCCCGCCGGTGGCCTCGGGGGTGAGCACCATCTGGGTGCCACCCTCCAGGTCAAGGGCGAGTTTGGGGGCCAGTTGGGCCTGGCCGGTGAACACGCCAACGCCCAGGACCGCCGCGAGGGCGACGGTCAGGGCGGCGAGCCACCAGAGGGTGCGCTTGGCGCGTCCCCGGGGGGTCTTGTCTGCCATGGAGGATGTGGCTTTCGATCAGGCGCGCTCGGTGCCGGGACGCTGGTCGTCCGGGCCGTTCTCGTCCGGGCGGGTCGGGTCCTCCTCCAGGCCGGCCGGGGAGTCCGGGACGGCGGGGTCCTGGGTGGCGGCCGCTGCCGCGGGGTCCACGGCCTTGCCGATGGCCTGCAGGTGCACGGTGGCGGTGTTCCCCGGGGAGATCTCGATGACGGCCTTGTTCTCGTCCTTGTCCACGGACAGGATGGTGCCGAACAGGCCCATCGTGGTCATGACCTCCACGCCGGGGCCCAGGGTGTCATGCAGCTGGCGCTGCTGCTGCTGCTGCTTCTTGCTGCGGCGGAACATGCTGAAGATCAGGAAGCCGAAGACCACCAGCATGATCAGCAGGAAGGGGTCGAAGGGCAGGCCACCACCGCCTTCCGCGTTCGCGCCTTCGGCGACGATCGAGACGGTGGTCGGGGCAATCAGCTGGGTCACGTCGGGACACCACATTCCAGGTTCGGGGCACAGGGCAACCCGGCCAGTCTAAGGGGTGCCCGGACCGAACAGCGTGTCCGTCCCCCCGGCCGCGTCGCCGCGCCGCGTCTCGTCCTGCTGACCGGCGTCCTGACCGGCGTCTGAAGCCACCGTCCAGAACGCGGCGCCCGGCGACTGGGGCGGCGGCGTGAGCCCCAGGTGCTCCCAGGCGGCGGGCATGGCGATGCGCCCGCGCGGGGTGCGCCCCAGCAGGCCCTCGCGCACCAGGAAGGGCTCGGCCACGGTCTCCACCGTCTCCGTCTCCTCCCCCACCGCGATCGCCAGCGTGGACAGGCCCACCGGCCCCCCGGCGAACTTGGTGCACAGGGCCTGCAGTACGGAGCGGTCCAGGCGGTCCAGCCCGCGGGCATCCACCTCGTACATCTCCAGGGCGGCGGAGGCGGCCCGCGAGTCCACCTGGTCCAGCCCACCGACCAGGGCCCAGTCCCGTACCCGGCGCAGCAGCCGGTTGGCGATGCGCGGGGTGCCACGGGACCGGCTGGCGATCTGGGTGAAGGCGGCCGAGTTGAGCTTCATGTCCAGCAGCAGGGCCGAGCGGCGCAGCACCAGCTCGAGCTCCTCGGTGCTGTAGAACTCCAGGTGCCCGGTGAAGCCGAAACGGTCCCGCAGCGGCCCCGGCAGCAGCCCGGCCCGCGTGGTCGCGCCGACGAGGGTGAAGGACGGGATCTCCAACGGGATGGACGTGGCGCCGGCCCCCTTGCCCACCACGATGTCCACCCGGAAGTCCTCCATGGCCATGTAGAGCATCTCCTCGGCCGGCCGGGACATCCGGTGGATCTCGTCCAGGAACAGCACCTCCCCCTCGGTCAGGGAGGACAGGATGGCGGCGAGGTCCCCGGCGTGCTGGATGGCCGGGCCGGAGGAGATCCGCAGGGGGGCGTTCATCTCCGCGGCGATGATCATGGCCAGGGTGGTCTTGCCCAGGCCGGGCGGGCCGGACATCAGGACGTGGTCCGCGCTGCGGCCGCGCATCCGGGCGGCCTCCAACACCAGGGACAGCTGCCGGCGGACCCGCTGCTGGCCCACGAAGTCATCGAGGTTCTTGGGCCGCAGGGCAGCCTCGAGCTCGCGCTCCTCGCCCTCGGCCCCCCCGGCCACGATCCGGCCGTCCGGCTGTTCCGTCATGCGCCGTCCCCCCGCGTCCTAGCGGCCCGACCGGGAGGACTGCCCCTGGCCCAGGTGCCGCAGGGTCGCCTTCAGCACGCTGGCCACGTCACCGGCCTCCTCCAGCTCGGGCTCGTGCCGGACGGTGTCCCGCACGGCCTTCTCGGCATCCTTCTCGGTCCACCCGAGGCCGGTGAGGGCCTCGAGGACCCGGTCCATCCACGGCTGCTCCACGACGCCGCCACGGTCTCCGTCCGCCCCGGCCGTCGGGGCCCCGGTGGGGACGAGCTTGTCGGTCAGCTCCAGCACGATGCGCCGGGCCCCCTTGGGGCCGATGCCCGGGACCTTGGTGAAGGCCTTGTCATCCCCCGAGGAGGCCGCCACCCGCACCGCCTCGGGCTCGTGCACGGCCAGCACGGCCAGAGCGAGCCGCGGCCCCACGCCGGAGACCCCGAGCAGCACATCGAAGACCTCCCGCTCGTCCTGGCTGGCGAAGCCGAAGAGCGTCATGGAGTCCTCCCGCACCACCAGGGAGGTCAGGACCCGGCCCGCCTCCCCCGGGTGCAGCCCGGCGATGGTCTGCGGGGTGGCGGAGAACCGCATGCCGAATCCGGACACCGTGATGACGGCGTGGTTCAACCCCACGGATTCGACCGTGCCGGTCAGGGACGAAATCATGCTCAACTCGCTTGCCTGCTTGGTGATCAGTTCGAACGTATCTACGAACACCCTAGTCCATGGTGGCGCTCAGATGCGGGAGCCGCCGCCCCAGCCGTTGGAACCCCCGGCGCCACGGCTGCGCTGTTCGGCGGCCAGCCAGGCCTGCTGGGCCGCGGTGGTCGCGGCGCCCCGGGCACCCGGGCGCCCGGCCGCCGTCGGGAACCGGGAGGCGCGCTGCGGGCTGGTGAGGTTGCCGGTCTCCAGCCCACGGCCCATCAGCCCGCCGCGCCAGGCGTGGGTGATGGCCAGGGCCAGGGCGTCGGCGGCGTCTGCGGGCTTCGGGGGCGCCTCGAGGCGCAGGATCCGGGTGACCATGGCCGTGACCTGGTCCTTGCCGGCGGTGCCGCTGCCCGTGACCGCGGCCTTGACCTCGGAGGGCGTGTGCAGGGCCACGGGGATGCCGCGCCGGGCGGCCGCCGCGATCGCCACGCCGGAGGCCTGGGCGGTGCCCATGATGGTGGGCGTGTTGTGCTGGGCGAACATGCGCTCCACCGCCACGTGGTCCGGGGTGTGCCGGTCGAGCCACTCGTCCATGGCCTGGTCGATCGCCAGCAGGCGCCGGTCCAGGGACTCCTCGGCCCCCGTCCCGACCACGGTCACCCCCACGAGGGTGGCCGTGCGGTTGGGGGCCACGTCCACCACCGCGATGCCGCAGCGGGTCAGCCCGGGGTCCACCCCGAGCACCCGCAGCGGCCCCGGCTGCCGGCGCCCGGTCCGGCCGGTCACGGGAGCGGTCAGTCCTCGTCCAGCTGGGCGAGGACCTCGGGGGCGATGTCCACGTTGGAGTACACGCTCTGCACGTCGTCCAGGTCCTCGAGGGCGTCCTCGAGGCCGAAGTAGGTCTTGGCGCCCTTGACGTCCAGGTCCACCTTCATGGTGGCCACGAACTCCATCTCGTCCGTGTCGTACTCGATGCCGGCCTCCTCCAGGGCGGTGGCCACGGCGCGCAGGTCCGAGGGATCGCACATCACCTCGAAGACGTCACCGGACTGCACCACCTCCTCGGCCCCGGCGTCCAGGACGGCCATCAGGACGTCGTCCTCGGTCTGGCCCTCGGCGGGCAGGCGGACCACCCCGGTGCGGTTGAACAGGAAGGCCACCGAGCCGGAGTCGGCCATGGTGCCGCCGTGGCGGGTGACGGCCGTGCGGACGTCCGCCGCGGCACGGTTCTTGTTGTCCGTCAGGCACTCCACCATCAGGGCGGAGCCCTGGGGGCCGCGGACCTCGTAGATGATCTCGGTGTACTCGATGACCTCGCCGGTCAGCCCCGCCCCGCGCTTGATGGCACGGTCGATGTTGTCATTGGGCACGGACTGCTTCTTGGCCTTGGTCACCGCGACCTCGAGGGCCGGGTTGCCGTCCAGGTCCGGGCCGCCGGCGCGGGCGGCCACCTCGATGCCCTTGACGTACCTGGCGAAGGCCTTGGCGCGACGCGAGTCGATGATGGCCTTCTTGTGCTTGGTGGTCGCCCACTTGGAATGCCCTGCCACGTCTTCTCCCTAAATGGCTGTCGTCTGCTGGCTGTCGTCTGGCCTCGATTCTAACGGGACGGTCTGCAGCACCCCCTGTCCCCCGCCCGCCGACTGTGAAACAGTTGCTTGCTATGACCGAGAACCCCCTGCTGACGCCGTCCACCCTGCCGTACGGCCTGCCCGATTTCGCCGCGATCTCCGACGAGCACTTCCTGCCCGCCTTCCGCGCCGGCATGGCCGAACACCGCGCCGAGCTGGCGGCGATCGCGGCCGACACGGCCGAGGCCACGTTCGAGAACACGTTCCGCGCCTTCGAGCGCTCCGGGGCCCTGTTGCGGCGGGTCGAGATGGTCTTCTCGAACCTCGTGCCCGCGGACGGCACGGACGTACGCCAGGCGATCGACGAGGAGATCAGCCCGGAGCTGGCGGCTCACAGCGACGCCACCTACCTCGACGAGGCCCTCTACCGCCGGCTGGCCGGGCTGGACCTGGATGCGGTGCACGTGGACGCCGAGGACCGGCGGCTGGCGGAGGAGACCCTGAAGCGGTTCCGGCTGCTCGGCGCGGACCTGGACGCGGACTCCAAGGAGCGGTTGGCGGCCCTCAACGAACGGCTGGCCGTGCTGTCCTCCCAGTACAGCCGGCGGATGGTGGCGGAGAACGCGGCCTCGGCCGTCTGGTTCGCCACCGCCGAGGAACTGGCCGGACTCTCGGAACAGGACCTCGCCTCGGCCGCGGCGGCGGCCCAGGAGGCGGGGCACGACGGCGGCTACCTCCTGACGCTGTCCATGTTCACCTCCCAGCCCTGGCTGGCCGTGCTGGAGCACCGCGACTCGCGCCGGCGCGTGCACGAGGCCGCCTGGCGCCGGGGCACCACCCCGGGCGAGAACTACGCCCTGGACCTCGCCGTGGAGCAGGCCACCCTGCGCGCCGAGAAGGCGGGCCTGCTGGGCTACTCCAACTGGGCCGAGTACGCCCTGGTGGACCGGACCGCCCCTGGGCTGGCGGCCGTCCGGGAGCTGCTGGACCGCGTCATCCCCGCCGCCACCGCGAACGCGGCCCGTGAGCGGGAGACCGTTCAGGCGGTGGCGGGTCACCGGATCGAGCCCTGGGACTGGCCCTTCTACGCCGCCCGCGTGGAGCGGGAGCAGTACCGCGTGGACGCCGCGGCACTGCGGTCCTACTTCGAGCTGGACCGGGTGCTGCACCACGGCGTGTTCGCCGCCGCCAGCGCCCTCTACGGGCTCTCCTTCCGCGAGCGCGGGGACCTGGCCGGGTACGCCCCGGGGGTGCGCGTCTGGGAGGTCTTCTCCGACGGCACCGGCCTGGGACTGTTCGTGGGCGACTTCCTCACCCGCCCCACGAAGTCAGGCGGTGCGTGGATGAACTCCTTCCGCGAGGCCTCCACCTTCCTGGACGAGCAGCCCGTGGTCAGCAACAACCTGAACATCCCGCAACCGGCGGCGGGCGAGCCGGCCCTGCTGACCGTGGACCAGGTGAACACCCTGTTCCACGAGTTCGGCCACGCCCTGCACGGGCTGCTGTCCACCGCCCGGTACGCCACCCTGTCCGGCACGGCCGTGCCCCGGGACTTCGTGGAGTTCCCGTCCCAGGTCAATGAGATGTGGATGTACTGGCCGCAGATCGTCACCGGCTACGCGTGGCACGTTGACACCGGCGAGGTGATCGACCCGGAGCTGCTGGCGGCGATCGAGGCGTCCGCCCTGTGGGGCGAGGGCCACCGCACCACGGAGTACCTGGGGGCGGCCCTGCTGGACCTGGCGTGGCACGCGCTGGCCCCGGGCGAGAGGGTCGAGGACCCGGTGGCCTTCGAGGCCGAGCACCTCGCGGCGGCCGGGCTGGACCCGGCGCTGGTGCCGCCCCGCTACCGCTCCAGCTACTTCAAGCACATCTTCGCCGGCGGCTATGCGGCGGGGTACTACTCCTACCTCTGGTCCGAGGTGCTGGACGCGGACACCGTCCAGTGGTTCCGTGCCCACGGCGGGCTGACCCGGGACAACGGCGAGCGCTTCCGCAGCGAGCTGCTCGCCCGGGGCAACACGAGGGACCCGCTGGAGTCCTACCGTGCCTTCCGCGGCCAGGACGCGGATCCGGAGCACCTGCTGCGGCGCCGCGGCCTGCTCTAGGCCGTCAGCTGGGCCAGCCCCGGCCGGGGCGAGGTCAGCACGGCGTGCAGCCACACCCGCACGGCCCGGTCCCACTTCACCGGGTCCACGTTGAACTCGCGGGTGTGGCGGGCCAGGTGGAACCGGACGAAGCTCACGAGCTGGGGCACCTTGGCGGCCAGTTCCATGGAGGGGCCCACGGGGACGAAGTCGTCGTCCTCGGAGTGCAGGATCAGGGTGGGCACCCGCAACTGGTCGGCGCGGGCCAGCCAGTCCATGGCCTTCAGGTCCACGGGGGCGGCCAGCCCGGTGGCCCACCGCCCGGCCTTGTTGCTCATGAGCCACTGGCCCAGCCGGCCGATCGCATCCGGCAGCCGGTTGAGCCTGGCCTGGTGGGCCAGCACGTCGATCCAGTTGATGACGGGGCCGTCCAGGACCAAGGCGGCGACCATGGAGGACAGCTCGGAGCGGTCGGCCATCTGCAGGCACACCGCCCCGCCCATCGACCAGCCGAACAGGACCACCTCGCGGGCGCCCGACTCCAGGGCGTAGGCGACGGCGGCCTCCACGTCCTTCCACTCGGTGCTGCCCAGCCCGTAGCGGCCGTCCCCGGCGGCCGGGGCCTCACCGTCATTGCGGTAGGAGATCAACAGGGATGTCATCCCGAGGGCCCGCGCCGTGGCGATGGCGCGGATCCCCTCGGTGCGCTTGGAGCCACGGCCGTGCACCATCACGGCCCACACGCCCCGGCCCACCGGTCCGGTCTCCCCCACAGCCCCCTCGTCCGGGCGGATGAGCCACGCCGGCGCCGAGCCGTTCTCCACGGGGATCCGCACGTCCTCGGTCGCATAGCCCAGGGTGCGCGGGTCGGGGTGGATGAACCCGGTCCACCGGCCGCGGATCCCCCCGCGCAGCTCACCGGTGTAGACCTCCTCGACCTCCCGCTGGACGGTTCCGTCCCGCGGGTCGAACGAGGTCACCGCACCGATCCGCGCCACTCCCGCGCCGCCGTCGAACACCAGGGAGTACGTCCCGGGCACGGTGGTCTCCTCCGTCACGGGCAGGATGACCTCGGCCCCGGACTCCCCCTGCACCACGGCGAGGATCTCCAGCTCCTCGGCCGGCGTCCGGACGGGGGTGACCACCGTCCGGGCGAAGAGCCCCGCCAGCGTCGAGACGGTGCCCGCCGCCACCGAGCCGACCACGATCCCGCCGACCGCGGCGAAGGAGGACCACCGCATCACCGGCTCGGCCTGGCCGATGGACTTCTTCAGCCGTGCGCGCCGGTCGCCGGAGCGGGGTGAACGGGAAGAGCGGGAGGAGCGGGGTGGACGGGAGGCCCGGGACGAACGAGAGGTCATGCCCCATTCTGTCCATGTCCCTGCCGAGTCCGCCAGCGGCGGACTCGGGGCGCGCCGCGTGGGAATCATCACGGCGGTCCGTGGTGTTATGGCTGTCATGAGTGATCTCCCTACCCCCAATGACCCGGCGGCCCGAGGCCGTTCCGAGGACGAGTGGCGCCAGCGGCTGAGCCCCGAGGAGTTCCAGGTCCTGCGCCAGGCCGGCACCGAGCGACCCTTCACCGGCGAGTACTGGGATGCCCAGACCGAGGGCGTCTACGCCTGCCGAGCCTGTGGTTCCGAGCTGTTCCGCTCGGACACGAAGTTCGACGCCCAGTGCGGCTGGCCCTCCTTCTTCGCCCCGCTGGCCGAGGACCGGGTGGAGTACATCAGGGACGCCACCCTGGGCATGGAGCGGATCGAGGTCCGCTGCGCGAACTGCGGCTCGCACATGGGCCACGTCTTCCAGGGTGAGGGCTTCGACACGCCCACCGACCTGCGCTACTGCATGAACTCGGTGTCGCTGACCCTGCAGCCGCGGACCGGCGAGAGCACCGGCGCGTGAGGGGCTTCGCCTCGGACAACTACGCCGGCGTCCACCCCGAGGTCCTGGCGGCCGTGGCCGAGGCCAACACGGGCCACCAGCCGGCCTACGGCGACGACACCTGGACCGCCCGGCTCCAGGACCTGGTCCGCGCCGAGTTCGGTGACGCGGCGGAGGGCTTCCCCGTCTTCAACGGCACCGGCGCCAACGTGGTGGCCCTGCAGTCCCTGCTGCCGCCCTGGGGTGCCGTGATCTGCGCCGAGTCCGCGCACATCCACCAGGACGAGGGCGGGGCCCCGGAGCGGATCGCCCACACCAAGCTCCTCACGGTGCCCACGCCGGACGGCAAGCTGACCCCCGAGCTGATCGACCGGCAGGCCCACGGCGTCGGCTTCGTGCACCGGGCCCAGCCGGCCGTCGTCGAGATCGCCCAGGTCACCGAGCTCGGGACGGTCTACACCCCGGACGAGATCAGGGCCGTCACCGAGCACGCACATGCCCTGGGCATGGGCGTCTACCTGGACGGGGCGCGGCTGGCGAACGCCGCCGCCGCCCTGGGGACGGACCTGCGGTCCTTCACGGCCGACGTCGGGGTGGATGTCGTGTCCTTCGGCGGCACGAAGAACGGCGCCCTGGGCGCCGAGCTGGTGGTGGTGCTGAATCCCGACGCCGTGGCGTCCGGTCCCGGGGGCCGGCGCCCCGAGGGTGCCGGGCAGGCGGTGGGCTACCTGCGGAAGTCCTCCATGCAACTGGCCTCCAAGATGCGTTTCCTCTCCGCCCAGCTGGTGGCACTGCTCACCGACGGGTTGTGGCTGCGCTCGGCCCAGCACGCCAATGCGATGGCGGCCCGGCTGGCCGCGGGGGCCCGCCCCCTCGACGGGGTCACGCTCACCCAGGAGCCGCAGGCCAACCAAATCCTGGCCGTCCTCGATCCCGCCGTGGCCCAGGCCGTCCGTGCCGAGTACGCCTTCTACGACTGGGACGAGATGCGCCACGAGGTGCGCTGGATGACGTCCTGGGACACCACCGAGCAGGACGTGGACGGCTTCGTGGCGGCACTGGAGGACGCCCTCACGGCGCGCCGCCGCGGCATCCACCAGGTGCGGCTTTAACCTTGAGGCTGTGACTGCCCTTGGCCACCACCCCGCAGAGACGCCGCGCCTTCCCGGAGAGTTCCGCGAGGCGCTGGCCGGGCTGCGCCGGGCGCGGCACCGGCAGGAGATCACGCTCGACGAGATCCCAGCCCCTGCACGGCTGGCCCCCTTCGCCGTGGCGCTGGCCGCCGAGGTCCGGGATCCCACGTCGGCGGGCGGCCAGGAGCTCGCCACCGGCCGGTTCATCCTGTTGCACGATCCGGCCGGCTCCCCGGTCTGGAAGGGCACCTTCCGGGTGGTGACGTACATCCGCGCCTCGCTGGAATCCGACCTCGGCAACGATCCGATGGTCGGCGCCGTGGCGTGGACCTGGCTGGTGGAGGCCCTGGAGAACCACCACGCCGGCTACGCCGAGGCCGGCGGGACCGCCACCCGGGTGCTCTCGGAGAGCTTCGGGGGGCTGGCCGAACGCCCGGACACCATCGACATCGAGCTGCGGGCCTCCTGGACTCCGACCGGCCCGGACAGCACCGACCACCTGGAGGCCTGGGCAGACATGGTCTGTGCCTTCGCCGGCCTGCCGCCGGTCCCCGAGGGCGTCACGCCCCTGCCCCGCATCAGGAGGAACTGACATCACAGCGGACACCGCCGCCACCCCGGACCTGACCGACTCCGAACCGCCCCGGCTCCTCACCGAGCCGGAGGGCGGGGTCCCCTTCGTCACCAACTCCCGCCAGGAACTCGAGCGCTGTGCGCGGCTGCTGAGCGCCGGCAGCGGCCCGGTGGCCGTGGACGCCGAACGGGCCTCCGGGTTCCGGTACGGCCAGCGGGCGTTCCTGGTCCAGATCAAGCGCGAGGGCGCCGGGATCTGGCTGATCGATCCGGAGGCCTTCGAGGACCTGGCCATCATCCAGGACGCCCTGAGCGGGGTGGAGTGGATCCTGCACGCCTCCACCCAGGACCTGCCCTGCCTCGCCGAACTCGGGCTGTGGCCGGACCGGCTCTTCGACACGGAACTGGCGGGCCGGCTGCTGGGACTGCCCCGGGTGGGGCTGGCCTCCGTGCTGGAACAGCTGCTCGGCGTCACCCTGGCCAAGGAGCACTCCGCGGCGGACTGGTCCACCCGACCGCTGCCCGAGGACTGGGTCCGGTACGCGGCGCTGGACGTCGAACTGCTCGTGGAGTTGCGGGCGGCCATGCTCGAGATGCTCAAGGACGCCGGCAAGCTGGACTGGGCCGAGGAGGAGTTCGAGGCGATCCGCACCGCGCCGGTGCCCGGCCCCCGCAAGGAGCCGTGGCGGCGGACCTCCGGCATGCACCGGCTGCGCAGGCCCCAGCAGCTGGCCGTGGTCCGCGAGCTCTGGGAGACCCGCGAGGCGCTGGCGCGGAACCGCGACGTGGCCCCGGGGCGGTTGATCCCGGACTCCGCCATCGTGGCCGCCGCGGCCGCCCTGCCGAGCACCGTGCCGGCCCTGCTGAAGACCCAGGGCTTCCACGGCCGCGCCGCCAGCAAGGAGGGCCCCCGCTGGGTCCGCGCCATCCAGGCCGGTCAGGCCGCCGCCCAGTCCCCGGAGGGCCCGCCGCCGCTGCACCTGCCCCTGGACGGCCCCCCGCCGCCGCGGGCCTGGCGGGACCGCAACCCCCTGGCCGACCGGCGGCTGAAGACGGCCAAGGCGTGGATCGGCAACAAGGCCGAGGAGCTCTGCCTGCCCACGGAGAACCTGCTGACCCCGGACACCCTGCGGCGGCTGTGCTGGACCCCGCCGGAGCGCATCGACCCGGACTCGGTCGCGGACGCCCTCACCGGGCTCGGTGCCCGCGCCTGGCAGGTCTCCATCGTGGCCCCCATCCTGACCGTGGCACTCCTGGACCCCGACCCCGCCTGACACCGAGTCCCTGTGGCCCTGGTCACGAGTTCCGGCTTCGTCGGATATCGTGGGGATCGACTCCACCCGATCCCGACCCAGGAGCACCATGACCGACCGCTTCGCCCCCTACCGCGACCTCGCCGCCCTGTTCCCGGATGAGGTCATCACCCGGGCCGAGGTCAGCGACGTCGAGCTGCCCGGCGGTGCCGGCACCCTCGCGCTGATCACCCTGGACAACCACGCCGGGCCGAAGCGGCCGACCACGCTGGGGCCGAACACGCTCATCGGACTGGGCCGGGTGCTGGACGCCCAGGCCGAGCGCGCGCGCTCCGGCGAGCTGGCCGGCGTCGCGATCACCGGCAAACCGGGCTTCCTGGTGGCCGGCGCGGACCTGGGCTCCGTGAGCAGCCTCAAGGAAGGGGCGGAGGGCTCCCTGCTCGCCCGCCTGGGCCACGACGTCTACAACGTGCTGACCGACTTCCCGGTCCCCTCCTTCGCCTTCATCAACGGCGTGGCCCTCGGCGGCGGCCTGGAGATCGCGCTGGCCGCGAACTACCGGGCCGTGTCCTCCCAGGCGAGGGGACTGGGCCTGCCGGAGGCGTTCATCGGCCTGGTGCCCGGCTGGGGCGGGGTGTGGAAGACCCCGCGGATCACCGGCCCGCGGGACGCGCTGAGGCTGATGATCAAGAACCCCCTGGCCAACAACCGCAGCATCGACGGCCGCACGGCCCACTCGATCGGCCTGGCGGATGCGATCTTCGACCCGGCCCAGGACCCCGCGGACACCGGCGTCTTCGTGCGGGCCTGCGTGGACTGGGCGGCCCGGGTGATCGCCGGCGACGCCGAGACCCTGACCGCCCTGGCCGCCCAGCGGGACCGGGACACCTCGGATCAGGCCTGGGACGATGCCATCGCCGAGGGCCGGGCGCTCGTGGCGGCCAAGACCGGCGGTCACGTGCCGGCCCCGGCCAAGGTCATGGAACTCTTCGAGGCCGGGCGCCACCGGACGCGGGAGGAGTCGGCGGCCGCAGAGTGCGAGGCCCTGGCGGAGCTGATGCTCACCCACGAGTTCGCCAACACCGTCTACGCCTTCCTGGACGTGGTGCAGAAGCGCTCGAAGCAGCCCGCCGGCGCGCCCTCCGCCGAGCTGGCCCGCCCGGTGCGGAAGGTCGGCGTGGTGGGCGCCGGGCTGATGGCCGGTCAGCTGGCGATGGTCTACGCGCAGAAGTTGAAGGTGCCCGTGGTGATGACGGACATCGACCAGGAGCGGGTGGACCGCGGCGTGGGCCACGTCCACGCGGCCGTGGACAAGCTGGCCTCCAAGGGCACGCTGAGTCAGGAGGCCGGCGAACAGCTCAAGTCCCTGGTGACCGGGTCCGTGTCCAAGGACGTCTATGCGGACGCCGACTTCGTGATCGAGGCCGTCTTCGAGGAGATGGGCGTCAAGAAGACGGTCCTGGCTGAGCTCGAGCGGATCGTCTCCGACGAATGCATCCTGGCCACCAACACCTCCTCCCTGTCCGTCACCGAGATGGCCGCGGACCTTCGGCACCCGGAACGGCTGGTGGGCTTCCACTTCTTCAACCCGGTGGCCGTGATGCCCCTGGTGGAGATCGTGCGCGGGCCCTCCACCACGGACGAGGTCCTGGCCACGGCCTTCGCCACCGCGAAGGGCCTGGGCAAGACCGCCGTGCTGGTCCAGGACGCCGCCGCCTTCGTGGTGAACCGGATCCTGCTGCGCATGATGGGCGAGGTGCAGCACTCCTTCGATTCCGGCACGCCGGCCGAGGTGGCCGACCACGCCCTGGACCCGATGGCCCTGCCGATGACCCCCTTCACCCTGCTGGCCATGGTCGGCATCCCGGTGGCCCAGCACGTCACCGAGTCGCTCAACACGGCGTTCGGGGACGAGCGCTTCCCGGTGTCGACGAACCTGCAACGCCTGATCGACGCAGGGATCACCTCGCTGTGGGCCCCGGCGGGGAAGGACGCCGAGGACGGCGAGGTCATCCCGGCGCAGACGCGCGCGGTGCTCGAGACCGGGGACTCCCCCGAGAGCTCCGAGCAGCTGCTGGTCCGGGTCCAGGACGCCCTGGCCCAGGAGATCGGCCTGATGCTGGACGAGGGCGTGGTGGCGGACGCCGAGGACATCGACCTGTGCATGATCCTCGGCGCCGGCTGGCCCATGCACCTGGGCGGCATCACCCCCTACCTGGACCAGGTGGGCGCCTCCGAGCGGGTCAACGGCCGGCGCTTCCACGGCTGAGACGAGTCGGCGCAGGACAGCGGATAATGGAGGGATGACTCCCGCTTCCCCCACCGAACAGAACCAGCACGACGGCGGCGCCTCCTGCCGCGGTTGCGTCTCCTCCGGCCCGTCCCGGCGGGCCTTCCTGGAACGCGGAGCGCTGATCGGCGCCGTGGGCGTGGCCGGCGCGGTGGGGCTGACGGCGTGCACGGACGACATCCGTTCCGAGGACAGCGCCCCCTCGCACCACATCGGCGGCACGCCCACTCAGGCGGTGCAGCTGGCGGAGCTGCCGGTGGGAGGCATGACCACCGCGCAGGTGGAGGGGCGCACGCTGTTGATCAGCCGGCCGGGCCGCGACGAGGTGCACGCCTTCTCGGCGGTCTGCACGCATCAGGGCTGCACCGTGGCGCCGGGCGTGGAGAACGGGGAGGACGTCTTCGCCTGCCCCTGCCACGGCTCGCACTTCGACACCAGGACGGGCGAGCCCTACGCGGGTCCGGCGAAGAAGCCCCTGACCGGGTACACCGCCGCGATCGACGGTGACTGGGTGATGGTCACCCTCTAGAGTCCGGTCATCGTCCGGAGTTCGGCCGCCGCGGCGGGTTGACGATGACCCGGTTGCTGTTGGGGTCCCACTCCGGCTGCTCGGCCTTGCGCCGCTCGTAGTAGTGGAAGCGCCACCACATCCAGACGGCCGGGCCCAGCACGGGCAGCAGGAACATCGCGAAGGCCCACGGGATCCTCCGTCCGGGGCTCAGCGGCGAGTGCGAGAGCGAGACCAGGGACCACACCAGCAGCACCAGGATCGCGATCGCCAGGATCCACAGCAGGACTTGCACCGGATCCACTAGAACAGCGCGACCTTCGGCACGGCCGGGAAGATCTCGTCCATCTCGGCCCGCTCGGCGTCGGTGGGCACCCAGCGCACGGCGGCGGCGTTCTGGAGGACCTGCTCCGGGCGGGTGGCCCCGGCGATCACCGAGGTCACCGGCTCCTGGGCGGCCAGCCAGCTGAACGCGAGCTCCACCTCGGTCAGCCCGCGCTCGCGCGCGAACCCACCGAACCGGCGCAGCTGCTCCAGGTCCGCGTCCTCGACCATGTGCTGACGCGTGTGGGACAGCCGCGAGCCCTCGGGGGCCGTGCCGGCGGAGTACTTGCCGGTCAGCATGCCGTTGGCCAGCGGGAAGAAGGGCAGCACGCCCAGCCCATAGGCCGCCGATGCCGGGAGCACCTCGAGCTCGGCGCGGCGGTCCAGCAGGTTGTAGTGGTTCTGTGCCGAGATGAAGCGCTCGGTGCCCAACTCACGGGCCACGAACTCGGCCTCCGCGATCTGCCAGCCGGCCCGGTTGGAGTGCCCGATGTACCGCACCTTGCCGGAGCGCACCAGCTCGTCCAGGGCGGAGAGCGTCTCCTCGATCGGCGTCTTTCCGTCCGGGGTGTGGAACTGGTAGAGGTCGATCCAGTCCGTCCCGAGCCGCCGCAGGGAGGCCTCCACGGCCTTCACGATGTACCTCCGGGAACCGCGGGCGGAGAAGTCGTTGCCGTTGGCGCCCTTCATGTCCATGCCGAACTTGGTGGCCAGCACGATCTCCTCGCGGCGGTCCCCCAGCGCGCGGCCCAGTCGCTCCTCGCTGAGCCCCGGGGTGGCCCCGTAGGTGTCCGCCACGTCGAAGAGCGTCACCCCGGCGTCCAGGGCGGCGTGCACGACGGCGTCCGTGCCCTCCTGCTGGAGCGTGGCCGTCCCGGGGCGGCCCAGGTTGTTGCAGCCCAGCCCGACGACGGAGACGGACAGGCCGGAGCGGCCGAGGCGGCGGTGTTCCATGCTCAGCGGTCCCTTCAGAGTGAGGTGGTCACGCGCGAGGGCTGCACCTGCGCGAACTTGGCGGCTGCCGGGATCTCGGCGGCGGCCTTGCGGGGGTGCACCGTGGCGACCTCGAAGAGCACCCGGCCGGATTCCTGCTGCTCCCCCACGACCTCGCCGAGGCCCCGCCAGGCCAGCTGGTTGGTGATCTCGCCGCGCAGCCGGTCCACGAGGGACGTCTCCACGGTGGTCGGAGCCGCGCCCTTGAGCCGGTAGGCGACCTGCAGGGTCTTCACCTCATCGCCGGTGAGCTCGGCGAAGCCGTCCTCGGCGCACTGCGCCGCGAAGCCGGCGAGCAGCTGATCACCGGCGGCGTCGTCCGCGACCTTCTCGGCCGTCGTCGTGCCGGTGGTCCCGAGGCGCCCGTGGTGGACGATCACCTCGCCGCTGCCCGGTGCGAACCAGGCCTCGCGGTAGTCCACCCGCTGCTGGCCGTCCTGCTCGGAACGCCGGTAGGTCCGTACAATGCTCACTTCTTGCCCTCCGTGGTGGGGGTCGTGGGGATCTGGCTCATCTGGCCGGTCAGCGGCCGGGCGAAGGGGACCTTGGTGCCGAGCACCTGGGCCACCGTGTCCTGCGCCACCTGACGCGCGGTCAGCCCGCTGCGCTCCAGCACCTGCTCACGGGTCCCATGGGCGAGGTACTCCACGGGCAGGCCGACCTCGTTCAGGGCGGTGTCCACGCCGGCCGCACGCATCTCCTGGCGGATCCGGGAGCCGACGCCGCCGGCCTTCACCCCGTCCTCCAGGCACACCACGATCCGGTGGCGGGCGGCCAGGGCGATCACGGAGCCCCGCACGGGCAGCACCCAGCGCGGGTCGACCACGGTGGCGGAGATGCCCTGGTCCGACAGCCGCGCGGCCACGTCCAGGCCCAGTTCGGCCAGGGATCCGACGGCGACGACCAGCACGTCCCGCTCGGCCCCGGGCTCCTCGGAGGCGGCGCCGAGGCGCAGCAGCACGTCCACCCCGTCCGGCAGGCGCTCCAGGGCCGCGATCTCCGGGCCCACGGAACCCTTGGAGAAGCGCACCACGGTGGGGGCGTCCTCCACGACCACGGCCTCCCGCAGCTCCTCGCGCAGCCGCTGGGCGTCCCGGGGTGCGGCGATGCGCAGGGTGGGTACGGACTGCAGCAGGGCCAGGTCCCACATGCCGTGGTGGCTGGGTCCGTCCGGGCCGGTGACGCCGGCGCGGTCCAGCACGAAGGTGACCCCGGCCCGGTGCAGGCCCACGTCCATGAGCACCTGGTCGAAGGCGCGGTTGAGGAAGGTGGCGTAGACGGCCACCACGGGGTGCAGACCGCCGAAGGCCATGCCGGCGGCCGAGGTGACGGCGTGCTGCTCGGCGATGCCGACGTCGTACACGCGGTCCGGGTGGCGTTCGGCCATCAGGCCCAGGCCCACCGGGATCCGCATGGCGGCGGTGATGGCCACGATGTCCTCGCGCTCGTCCGCGATCGCGGCGATCTCCTCGCCGAACGCGGACGTCCACGAGGGGCCCGATCTGGAGGCCACCGGGTCGCCCGTCTCCGGGTCGATCTTCCCGATGGCGTGGAACTGGTCGTCCTGGTGGGCCACCGCGGGCGCGTAGCCGTGGCCCTTCTCCGTCATGGCGTGCACGATCACGGGGCCGGCGTAGTTCTTGGCGTCCGCCAGCGCCTCCTCGAGCTCGGCCTGGTCGTGGCCGTTGACGGGGCCGATGTACTTCATCCCCAGGTCTTCGAACAGGCCCTGGGGCGCCCACCAGTCCTTGATGCCCTTCTTGGTGGCGTGCAGGGACTTGTAGACGAAGCGCCCGGCGGTCCCCGTTCTCTGCAGCCGTGACTTCCAGTAGTCGAGGGTGTCCTCGTAGCTGCGATGGGTGCGGAGCTTGTCCAGGAAGGCCCGGCGCAGGCCGGAGAGCTGGTTGGCGAGCCCGCCGACGGTGGGGGCGTAGGAGCGGCCGTTGTCATTGACCACGATCACCACGCGGCGGTCCCGGTCCGCGGCGATGTTGTTGATGGCCTCCCAGGCCATGCCGCCGGTCAGCGCGCCGTCCCCGATCACGGCCACCACGGTGCGGTCGCCCTCACCGCGCAGGGCCCAGGCCCGGGAGATCCCGTCCGCCCAGGACAGGGACGAGGAGGCGTGGGAGGACTCGACCACGTCATGCACGGACTCGGCGCGGTCCCCGTACCCGGAGAGACCGCCCTCCTGGCGCAGCGTGGAGAAGTCCTGGCGGCCGGTGACGAGCTTGTGCACGTAGGACTGGTGGCCCGTGTCGAAGATGACGGCGTCCCGCGGCGAGTCGAAGCTCCGGTGGATCGCCAGGGTCAGCTCCACCACCCCGAGGTTCGGCCCCAGGTGCCCGCCGGTGCGCGAGACGTTCGCGATCAGGAAGGCCCGGACCTCCTGCGCCAATTGCCGTGTCTGGCCCCGGGTGAGGCGGTGCAGGTCCTGCGGGGTGCGGATCGATTCGAGAAGGCCCACGGGCTGGCGGTCCTTTCGGCCGGAGGGTGAAGAGGAGAACAGCTCCCCCCAGAATACCGCGCGGCGGAAAGCCTGGGGCACGACGCCGGCGGGCCGGGTCCCCCGTGAGGGGAACCCGGCCCGTGGCGGAGGCGGCTGCCTACTTCTTCGCGGCGATCTGGCGCAGCACGTACTGCAGGATGCCGCCGTTGCGGTAGTAGTCGGCCTCACCGGGGGTGTCGATGCGGACGACCGCGTCGAACTCGGTGACCTTGCCGCTCTCATGGGTGGCGGTGACCTTGACGGTCTTCGGGGTGGAGCCCTCGTTCAGGGCGGTCACGCCGGAGACGTCGAAGGTCTCGGTGCCGTCCAGGCCCAGCGAGTCCGCGGACTCGCCCTCGGGGAACTGGAGCGGCAGCACACCCATGCCGATCAGGTTCGAGCGGTGGATGCGCTCGAAGGACTCCGTGATGACGGCCTCGACGCCCAGCAGCGCGGTGCCCTTGGCGGCCCAGTCGCGGGACGATCCGGTGCCGTACTCCTTGCCGGCCAGCACCACGAGGGGGGTGCCGGCGGCCTGGTAGTTCTGCGCCGCGTCGTAGACGTAGGCCTGCGGGGATCCGTCCTGGGTGAAGTCGCGGGTGAAGCCGCCCTCCACACCGTCCAGCAGCTGGTTCTTGATCCGGATGTTGGCGAAGGTGCCGCGGATCATGACCTCGTGGTTGCCACGGCGGGAGCCGTAGGAGTTGAAGTCCTTGCGCTCCACGCCGTTCTCCAGCAGGTACTTGCCGGCCGGGGTGTCCGACTTGAAGGAACCGGCCGGGGAGATGTGGTCCGTGGTCACGGAGTCGCCCAGCTTGAGCAGCACGCGGGCGCCCGAGATGTCCTTCACCGGGGTCGGCTCGGCCGGCATGCCCTCGAAGTACGGGGGCTTCCGGACGTAGGTGGACTCCGCGTCCCACTCGAAGGTGTCGCCCTCGGGGGTCTCCAGGGCCTGCCAGCGGTGATCGCCGTCGAAGATGGTCCCGTACTCACGGGTGAACATCTCGGTGTCGATCGAGCGGTCGATGATCTGCTGGACCTCGGTCGGCTCCGGCCAGATGTCCTTGAGGAACACGTCGTTGCCCGCGGAGTCCTGGCCCAGCGGATCGTTCTCGAAGTCGAAGTCCATGGTGCCGGCCAGGGCGTAGGCGACCACCAGCGGCGGGGAGGCCAGGTAGTTCATCTTCACGTCCGGGTTGATGCGACCCTCGAAGTTGCGGTTGCCGGAGAGCACCGAGGTCACGGACAGGTCGTTGTCCTGGATGGCCTGGGAGATCTCGGACTCCAGCGGGCCCGAGTTGCCGATGCAGGTGGTGCAGCCGTAGCCCACGATGTTGAAGCCCAGGGCGTCCAGCGAGGGGATCAGGCCGGACTTCTCGTAGTACTCGGTGACCACGCGGGAGCCGGGGGCCACGGAGGTCTTGACCCAGGGCTTCGAGGTGAGGCCCTTCTCCACGGCGTTGCGGGCCAGCACGGCGGCCGCCATCATCACCGAGGGGTTCGAGGTGTTGGTGCAGGAGGTGATCGAGGCGATCGAGACCGCACCGTGGTCCAGCTGGAACTCACGGCCGTCCTCCATGGCCACGCCCACGGACTTGGACGGGCGGCCGGCGCCGGCCTCGTCCTCGGTGGCGTAGTTGTGGATGTCCTTGCGGAACTGGTCCTTGGCGTCGGTGAGCTCGATGCGGTCCTGCGGACGCTTCGGGCCCGAGATCGAGGGGACCACGGTGCCCAGGTCCAGTTCGAGGTACTCCGAGAACTGGATCTCCTTGGAGGGATCGTGCCAGAGGCCCTGCTCCTTGGCATAGGCCTCCACCAGCGCGATGCTCTCCTCGGAGCGGCCGGTCAGGCGCAGGTAGTCCAGGGTGACGTCGTCGATCGGGAACATGGCGGCGGTGGAGCCGAACTCCGGGGACATGTTGCCGATGGTGGCGCGGTTGGCCAGCGGCACGGAGCCGACGCCCTCACCGTAGAACTCCACGAACTTGCCGACCGCGCCGTGCTGGCGCAGCTGCTCGGTGATGGTGAGCACCACGTCCGTGGCGGTGGCGCCGGCCGGGATGGACCCGGTCAGCTTGAAGCCGACCACGCGCGGGATGAGCATGGAGACCGGCTGGCCCAGCATGGCCGCCTCGGCCTCGATGCCGCCGACGCCCCAGCCCAGCACGCCCAGGCCGTTGACCATGGTGGTGTGGGAGTCGGTGCCGACGCAGGAGTCCGGGTAGGCGCGCAGCACGCCGTCCACCTCGCGGGTCATGACGGTGCGGGCCAGGTTCTCGATGTTGACCTGGTGCACGATGCCCATGCCCGGGGGGACGACCTTGAAGTCGTTGAACGCGGACTGGCCCCAGCGCAGGAACTGGTACCGCTCGCCGTTGCGCTGGTACTCGATGTCCATGTTGCGCTCGATGGCCTGGTCGTTGCCGAAGGAGTCGATCTGCACGGAGTGGTCGATCACGAGCTCGGCGGGGGCCAGCGGGTTCACGCGGGAGGCGTCGCCGCCGAGGTCCTCGATGGCCTCACGCATGGTCGCGAGGTCCACGATGCAGGGCACACCGGTGAAGTCCTGCATGATGACGCGGGCGGGGGTGAACTGGATCTCGGTGTCCGGCTGGGCGTTGGGGTCCCAGGAGCCCAAGGCCTTGATGGTCTCGGCGGTCACGTTCGCCCCGTCCTCGGTGCGGAGCAGGTTCTCCAGGAGGACCTTCAAGGAGTACGGGAGCTTCTCGGCGCCCTCCACCTTGTTCAGCCGGAAAATCTCGTACTCAGCGCCATTGACGTCCAGGACGCCTTTGGAGCCGAAGCTGTCAACAGTAGTCACGGGGGACTCCTCATTCCCGCCCTGGGTCAGGGCGATTGGCCGGTCTGTCAGTGCCATAGCCGGTCCACCGGTTGCTCCGGGACCGCGTGCGGGCGATCCCCGGCCGATGGTGGCAGCCACATGCCGATCCTGGGCCGGTGGTCTGACGACACCGTCACAGGGGGCTCGCCTCCCATCCTAGCCCGATGGTCGGCAGGATCACGTTCATGCGTCAGGGGCGCGTGAGCACCGCCACGGACTCCATGTGGTGCGTGTCCGGGTAGAGGTCGAAGACCTGGACCGACTCGGCCGCCCACCCTGCCTGGGCGAGTAGCCCCAGGTCCCGGGCGAAGGAGGCCGGGTCGCAGGAGACGTAGACGATCCGCCCGGGGTCCAGCCGGTGGATCCGCTCCACGGCGGCCTTACCGGCGCCGGCCCGTGGCGGGTCCAGGACCACCGTGTCCACGGAGCGGCCGTCCAGCCCGCAATCGGCCACGGGCTTCTCGGGCTGGCTCAGCCAGCCGCCGAGCACCCGGTCCGTCATGCCGTTGAGGACGGCGGCCTGGGTGACGCCGTGCAGGTTGCGGCGGGCGTCCCGGCTGGCCCCCGGGGAGGCCTCCACGGACAGCACCAGGCCCTCGGGGCCGACGGCCTTCGCCAGGAAGGCGGAGAACAGCCCGGCTCCGGCGTAGAGGTCGGCGATCACCTGGCCCGGCTGCGGCGCGGCGGCCTGCAGCACGGCGTCCACCAGCATCTGGGGGGCCGAGCGGTGGACCTGCCAGAAGCCGTCACCGGTGATCCGGAACGGGTGGTGGTCCCCGCGGGCGCTGGTGACCTCCTCCTGCGTCCAGGTCCGCCCCCGCAGCCGGTGCACCTCGGGGCGGTCGTCCGGGGTCCGGCCCGGCACGGTCAGCGCCACCGAGGTGCCCTCCGGCAGGCGGGCCGTCTGGCGGTGCATGCGCCCACCGAGGCTGGACGGGTCCACGCCCTCGGCCGGGGTCAGCAGCACGAGGGACGGTTCGCCGGTGCCGGGGGTGGCCACATCCACCCGGGCGATCCCGGTGAAGTCGAGTTCCCAGAGCTTCAGGGCGTCCAGCCCGTAGACCCCGAGGGGCATGTTCCGGACCGGGACCAGCACGTTGGAGCGGTGGGCGTGCATGGCCAGCCGGCCCGTGGGGGTCACGGCGAAGGCGTTGCGGGTGCGCCAGTGCAGACCGGAGGGCTCGTCCCCCTCGGCGCCGGTGACGTGGACGTCCAGCTGGATCCCGGCGATCCGCGCCACGGTGTCCCGGAACACCTGGGCCTTGAGCCGCCGCTGGTGCGGCAGCACGATGTGCCCGTACTCGGCCCCGCCCACGGGCAGGCGGCCGGCGGCGTGGGCCCGCAGGGAATCGGCCAGCTTCCACTGGTGGGTCCGGCGGAATTCGGAGCCGTGCAGGACCTCGATGGTGTCCGCCCGCCAGAAGCGGGCCCCCTCGCCCGCCTCGGTGACCACGGCACGGACCACCTCGCTGGGGATGGCATGCCGGACGAACACCACCCGGCCCTCGTGACGGGCCACGCAGTGGCCGCCGTGGGCCATGGGACCGATCTCCAGTTCGAGGACCCGTGGGGCCTCCGGCGCCCCCGGCATCTCCCGAACCGGCGGGCGGGTCCTCTCGGCCTTGCTGGTCTCCCGGGTGGGCGTCATCCTGGCCGGCCTCCTTCAGGGGTCATGGTCTCCGGAATCCATCCGGTCCGTTTGTCCGGCAGAGATCCGCACACCTTTGACCCGACTCTACTGGTCCGGCCCCGTTCTCGTCTGGCCCAGCGGAGATTCGGGTAGGCGATGCGTACCTCCACCCGCGCCGGAGAGCTGCCACGGCACCGAGGCGACCATCACCCCGGGCTCGCGGTGCAGCCGGTCCTTGAGGCGTGTGGTGGTCCGGTTGTGCAGCAGGCGCTGCCAGCCGCGGGCGACCACATACTCCGGGATGTACACCACCACCAGGTCCCGCGGCGAGGTCCTGCGGTGGGCCCGCAGATGGCGGATCAGGGGTTCGGAAATCTCCCGGTAGGGCGAGGCCAGCACAGTCACCGGCACCGGCAGCTCCAGGCGGTCCCAGGCCGTCAGCACCTCCTGCGTCGACCCCTTGTCCAGGTCCACCACCACGGCCTCCAGGCTAGAGGGGCGGGAGGCCCGCGCATAGGCGACGGCCCGCAACGTGGGCCGTTGGACGGACATCACGAGGATGACGGCATGGACGCGGGACGGCAGGGCCCGGGCGTCCTCCGCGGGGGTCAGGTCGAGTTCGGAGGCCACCGCGTCATAGTGGCTGCGGATGCGGGACATCACGAACACCATGGCCGCGATGGCCAGCAGCGCGACCCACGCCCCCTGGCCGAACCGGGTCACGAGCACCACGAGCGCCACCAGGCCCGTGACCACGAACCCCACCAGGTTCACCAGCCGGCGGGTCCGGACCGCCTGCCGGGCCCGCGTCCCCGGGGTGTGGGCCAGCTGCCGGCCCCAATGCCGCACCATGCCCAGCTGACTCACGGTGAAGGAGAGGAACACCCCGATCACGTAGAGCTGGACCAGCAGGGCCGTCTGGGCCTGGAACACCCACACGAGCCCCAGCGCGGCCAGGGTCAGCAGCACCACCCCGTTGGTGTACCCCAGCCGGTCGCCGCGGGTGAGGAGCTGGCGTGGCAGGTAGCCGTCCGCGGCGAGCCGGGACGCCAGTTCGGGGAAGGACTTGAAGGCCGAGTGCCCGGCCAGCAGCAGCAGCGCGGCCACCAGCAGCATCAGGGCCCCGCTCATCAGGCTGCCCGTCCCGAGGACCGCGTTCGCCAGCTGCGCCAGGACGGGGTGCTGCACGTAGTCCGCCGGCACCGCTCCCCCACCGGCGGCCTGCAGGGCCGCCGGGTCCAGCACGAAGACCACGTCGGTGCGGTCCGCCAGATACATCACCCCGAGGGTGGAGGCCGCGGCGATCAGGCCCATGGCCAGCATGACGGCCCGGGCCGTGCGGATGCGGGGCCGGGCCATGGCCCCCACGTTCGAGGCCGGGACCTCCACGCCGGTCGCCAGCGCCGAGCCGGAGGCGAAGGCCCGCAGGACGAGCACGGCCATCGCCAGAGGACCCAGCCCCTCCGCGAAGGCGGGATCGGGCACCGGTTCCAGCCCGGCCGACGTCGCCGGCTCCAGCAGGCCCAGGGCATCCTGGACGAGCCCGGTGACGATCATGCCGAAGAGCAGGACGAGCAGGGCGAAGGCCAGCAGGGCAGGGGTCCGGCGGCCCCGTCCGGCGCCGCGGATGCTCGCCAGCGCCAGGAGCACGACGCCGGCCACCGCCACCGCGGTCTGGCCGCCTCCCAGCCGGGGGAAGACGGCCGTCAGGTAGTGGGACATCGCCGCCATGGACACGGCCACCGTGAACACGAAGTCGAGCATCTGCGCCGCCCCGACCGTCACGCCGGCCCACGGGCCGAGGTTCGCCCGGGAGATGGCGTAGTCGCCGCCCTCCGGGTAGGCGCGGATGGACACCCGGTAGGACAGCACGATCAGCAGCATGACGGCCACCACGGCCACGCCGATCTCGGGGCCCAGGGACAGCGCGGCGGTGCCGCCGAGGGCGAGCGTCAGCAGGATCTCGTCCGGGGCGTAGGCGACGGACGACCAGGCGTTGGCGGAGAACACGGGCAGCGCCGTGAACCGGCCGAGGGGCCGGCGGTTCAGCCGTTCCGTGTCGTAGGGCCGGCCCACCACGAGCCGACGGACGGATTCCAGGACCCTTGCCACGCCCCCACGGTACCCCCGGCGTAGCGCATCCACCCGCGCGTGGCACACTGGACTCGCTGGCCGAGCTGGCCGAGCTGGTCGAGCTGGTCGAGCTGGCCGCACCGCCGGACCGGGAGGGATACGGATGGCCCACTTCGTGATCATGGGCTGCGGCCGCGTGGGATCCTCCCTCGCGCTGACCCTGGAGCAGGGCGGCCACTCAGTGGCCGTGGTCGATCAGGACGAGCAGGCCTTCCGGCGCCTCGGACGGCACTTCGGCGGGCAGCGGGTGACCGGCGTCGGGTTCGACCGCGATGCCCTGACCAGGGCCCGCATCCAGGAGGCCTATGCCTTCGCCGCCGTGTCCTCCGGGGACAACTCGAACATCATCGCGGCACGGGTGGCGCGGGAGACCTTCGGGGTGGAGCATGTGGTCGCCCGGATCTATGACCCCGGCCGCGCGGAGATCTACCAGCGGCTCGGGATCCCCACCGTGGCGGCCGTGCGCTGGTCCACGGACCAGGTGCTGCGCCGCATCCTGCCGGACGCCGACCTGGCCGGCGACTTCCGAGACGCCTCGGGTCGGATCGTGATGGCCGAGGTCCGGGTCGCGCCCGGGTGGATCGGCCGTCCCCTGGCCGAGATGGAGGCCGAGGCCGGCGTCCGGGTCGCCTTCCTCACGAGGATGGGCGAGGGGATGGTGCCCCGCGCGGACACCCTGTACCAGCAGGGAGACATCGTGCATGCCGTCCTGGCCGTGGCCGGGCAGGACGAGGCCGAACGCATCCTGGCCACCGATCCGCAGACCGGCACGGAGCGCTGGGACGAGACGGGGCACGAAGGAGATGCCAGCGGGGACGACGAACGGGACGGCGCGGCGGGCGGGGTGGTCCGGAGGTGAGGGTCGTCATCGCCGGGTCCGGTTCCGTCGGTTCCTCGATCGCCCGGGAGCTGCTCGCCAACGGGCACGAGATCCTGCTCGTGGACACCAAGCCCGAGGTGGTCTCCCGGTCCGGCCTGCGGGGCGTCAAGTGGCTCATCGGGGATGCCTGTGAGCTCGCGGTGCTGCAGGAGGCCCACCTCGAGACGGCGGACGTGCTCGTGTCCGCCACGGGTGACGACAAGGCCAACCTGGTGGTCTCCCTGCTGGCGAAGTCCGAGTTCGGGGTCGGACGGACGGTGGCCCGGGTCAACAACCCGAAGAACGACTGGCTCTTCGACGAGTCGTGGGGCGTGGACGTGGCCGTGTCCACCCCGCGGATCATGACCGCGCTGGTGGAGGAGGCCGTGGAGACCGGCGACCTGGTGCGCCTGCTGACCCTGAAGTCCGGGCAGACCACCCTCGTGGAGTTCACCGTCCCCACCAGCCACTGGACCGACGGGCGGCGGCTGGGATCGGTGTCCTGGCCGGCGGATGTCTCCGTGGTGTCCATCATCCGGGACACCCGGCCCATCACCCCCAGCGATGACGACGTCCTCGAGGCCGCCGACGAGGTGTTCTTCCTGACCACCGTGGAGTCGGAGGAACGCCTGCGTGGCCTTCTCGTCCCCGAGGACGGCGCCCAGACCTAGACAAGGAGTTCGTCCCCGTTCCGGCCCGGGTGGGCCAGCCTGCTCAGAACGTATCCACAGGTGGGCTGGCAACCCTTTACGGCGTCCGTGCCGGGCCATAGTATAGTACACATGTTCGAAGACGCGGATCGTGCTTCAGGGGTCACCTCCCCGCACGGTGCCGCGTCACCTGTTCCCGCGTTGACGGATGCCCAGGCCATCATCGGACTACGGGACTGTCTGGCCGGCATGGTCCCGGCCGCCTCCGTGGCCGCCCTCCAGACCAGCACTGCCGGCGGCGTGGATGGCGTGGGCGACCGGTACGCCGCAGGCCGCTTCGGACCCAGCGAACACGAAAGGGCCGTGCTGAGCCGTGAGGCCGAGGCCATCCACCGGATCCGCGCCCTCGAAGACCTCAAGGCCGCCTGCGCCGCCGCCCAAGCCCGCGAAACCGCAGCCCTGCACCACCACCGGATCCTGGACGAGGCCGCCCGCGGCATCCCCGCCACCCGGAGAGGACTCGGCCTGGGCAGCGAGATCGGACTGGCCCGCCGCCAGAGCCCCCAACGCGGCAGCACCCACCTACGCCAAGCCCGCCACCTCACCGACGACCTCCCGAACACCCTCACCGCCCTGCAGACCGGCCAGATCAGCGAAGACCACGCCGCCACCGTCGAACGCCACACCCACTGGCTGGACGCCCCCGGACGCCGCACCGTCGACACCACCCTGGCCGACCGACTCCCCAGCCTGGGCCTCCGCGAGCTCACCCACGAAGTCCAAGCCGCCGCCCACCGCCACGACCCCGACGCCGCCGCCGCCAAATACGACGAAGCCGTCACCGACCGACACGTCCGCATCAAAGCCACCGACCACGGCATGGCCTACCTCACCGCCCTACTGCCCGCCCTCCAGGCAGCAGCCTGCTACACCGCGATCACCGACCAGGCCGCCACCACCCTCGTCCTCGGCGACGCCGACGGACGCACACCCCAACAAGTCCTCTCCGACACCTTCACCGAACGCCTCACCGGCACCACCCCCGACCACCCCTCCCCCGTGGAGATCCAACTCATCATGACCGACACCACCCTCCTCGGCGCCAGCACTGACAGCAGCGGCAGCACCGGCAGTGACACCGGCCGTGAACCGGCCTGGATCCCCGGCCACGGCCCCCTCCCCGCCACCATCGCCCGCAAACTGATCGCCGGAGGCACCAGCACCAGTGACCCGGACACCATCAGCCAGAGTCCCGAAGCCCGCGTGTTCCTGCGTCGGCTCTTCACCTGCCCCGAGACCGGCCAGCTGGTGGCGATGGACGCCCAACGCCGCGAGTTCACCGGCAACCTGCGCCGGATGATCATGCTCCGGGACAACATCTGCCGCACCCCCTACTGCGGGGCCCCGATCCGGCACGTCGACCACGCCACCCCCTACCGACAGGGCGGGCCCACCAGCTACGCCAACGGCTCCGGACTCTGCGAACGCTGCAACTACACCAAGGAACACCCCGGCTGGACACACCAGACCACGCCCCACGACCTCGAGGTCACCACCCCCACCGGCCACCACTACACCAGCCACGCAAGACCCCTCACCCCACCACCCCTCCACGCAGCAGCCCCACCCGGCACACCACAGGCAGCGGCCCCACCCGGCACACCCCAGGCAGCACCGCCCACCGGAACGTCTTCAGCCGCGTCGACGACCCCTGGCGCCCACGAACCCGGATCACATCGTGGACCCAGAGATGAGCCCGTCCAGACGCCCGGCCAGACGCCCGGCCAGCCAGCGGTGCCCTGCACCACGGACACCACCACGGTCACGGTGAGACTGCTCCCGCCCCCGGGGGCAACGGCGAAGGTAACGGCCGCGGCAAGCCTGGCAGCACAACCCGGCTCCACGGCCCACCAGCCCAATCAAGCAGTGCCGCCACGTCCAGCAGGACCGCCCCGTCCCGCAGCGCAACACCGAGGCTTCGATCTGGCCTGGCCCCTACACCGACACAGGACTCCGGGGACTCACGTGGAGTACGCGCGGGCCGCGTAGATTCACCGGGCCCCGTTCCGCACCACGTCGACAGAGGATCCCGTCCATTCAGGTGCGGGGTTTGCTCGCGGACACCAGCCAACCGAGCCACAGGGCCAGCGCGTAGAGGGGCAAGCCCATGACCAACCGGGCCGTCCCCAACGCTGTCAGCAGATCAGCCAGGTACAGGGGCACCTGGACCACCAGGCGCAGTCCCAGGGCGGCCACCAGGATCCAGGTGGCCAGCGCATACCGGCGCCGCCTCCCAGCCTGCTGCCGCCACTGCAGCCCCTCGTTGCGGACCATCCCGAACACCAGGCCCAGCAGCGGCCAGCCGACGAACACGGACACCGAGAGCGCCAGGATGTAGGCCGCGTTGGTGACGAATCCCCACAGGTAGTAGTCCCGGGCCTCGCCGGTGTTCAGGGCGACCACCACGCACAGGGCCACGGCGGCCAAGCCGGCCAGCGCCTGCACCGGGCTCTGGCGTTGGATCAACCGGACCACGCTGAACACGGCCGCCACCGCCACCGCGGCGATGCCTGCACCCCACAGATGCTGGGTGGTGATGAACGCCACGAGGAACACGGCCGACGGCAGGACAGACTCCGCCAGCCCCCGCCAGCCCCCGACCGTGGCCAGGACGTCGATCTGACCTGTATCCGTCACCGCCGTGCCGGAGCCGACGCGCCGCAATGCCGCGTCCAACTGGGACCCGGTGTCTTCCGGAGCCGTCCCCCGGGGCGTCGGGTCGTCGGCAGACTCAGGGTCGGTGCTCATGCGGTGCTCCTGCCAGCAGTTCATATCGGGGGTTGTAGACCGTGGGAAGGTCCTGGTGGACCGAGAGGAATCCCTCGATGCGGAGCCACCGACCGGCGGTGATCCCCGGGACCCGGCGTTGGCCGATCCAGACGAGGCGGATCCGCTCACCACCGGTGGAGATCCGGCCGGGCCGCGGCGCCTGCGTCACCAGGTCCACCGCGAACCGCGCTGACTCCCCCCGGCCCTGCAGTCGCACCGACGCCACCATGCCCTCCCGGCGGACCGTGGCCCCATGGGCGCCCGTCGGCGGCGTGATCACGACCGACTCAGCGGACTTCCGTGATTTCCGGTCCGCGCTCTGGTGCCGGCGTGGCACGCCCGGGCTGTCCGGGCTGCCCCGGCTGGTTGGCCTGCCCCGGCTGGTTGGCCTGGCCCGGCTGCGGCACGGGACGCATGTTCTCCGGCGGAGTGAGCGGCAGCAACTCCCGCGGCGGGTGGGGATCATCGCCGCGCCGGACCACGATGCGGGAGAACAAGTCGTTGATGGCACTGGCCGCCTCATCCTTGAAAGCGGCCTCGCCGCCCACCACGCCACGCAGGAACCAGCGCGGGCCGTCGACGCCCACGAACCGGGCCACCCGCCATCCGGGCGAGCCGTCCGGCATGGCGGCGGGGATGCGGGCGGCGACCTCGGTGCCGAACCTCCCCTCCTGCTCACCCACCTGGGCCCCTTCGGTGGCCGCCACCGAGTCGAGGATCTCGGCTCGGATCTCATCCCACAGGCCGCCGGAGCGCGGGGCGGCGAAGGCCTGGGCCTGGATCGAGGACTGGCCGAGCTGGAGGGTGACACCGATGATGCGCTTGGTCGAGTCCTCCAGGTCCAGACGGATCTTCAGGTCCTGGACCATCGGGATGCGCAACGATCCCAGGTCGAGGTAGCCGTCCGCCTCGGGGCGCTCGGTGATATCGAAGGGCCCGGTCGCCTCGGGGACCGGTTCCACCCCGTCACGGTCCCGGGCGTCCTGGAGTTCCTCCGGAAGCACAACCGTTTCGGTCTTGACGTTCCGGTTACGTCCGAAGATCATGAGCCTGCCTGCCAATCCGTGTCGCGCATAGAAAGTAGTCGTTCAAAGCCATCAGAGCGGCCAGTCCAGCTTAGGTCAGTGCGACGCCCTCGCTGAACCGTCCTGCCCCGGGCCGAACCCGCCCGTCGATCCGAAGCCCGCGGCCCCGCGATCCGAGGCCGGCAGCGCGTCCACCACCACGAAGTCGGCCTGGGCGACCCGTTGGATGACCAGCTGGGCAATCCGGTCCCCCCGGCTGAGATGGACGGACTCGTTGCGGTCCGTGTTCAGCAGGGGCACCTTGATCTCGCCTCGATAGCCGGCGTCGATGGTCCCGGGGGCGTTCACGAGGCTGAGGCCGTGCCGCACGGCCAGTCCGGAGCGAGGATGCACCAGCCCGACGAACCCCTCGGGGAGTGCCAGTGCCACCCCGGTCGGCACCAGGGCCCGCGCGCCCGGCTCCAGCACCACGTCCACGGTGGTCCGCAGGTCCGCACCGGCATCGCCCGGCAGGGCATAGCCGGGAGGCTCGATGCCGTCGTCGAGCATGGTCAGGGCCACCAGGGGTCGTTCGACGGGGGCGGGGGCGGCGGGGAGGTCCTGGGGAACTGCTGGCTGATTCACGCGGCCACTGTACTAGCAGATCCCCGATTCACCCTGCCCGGCCAAACATGGGATTCTAGAGGTATGCATGATTCCTCCCCGGCCTCAGCCCCGGCAGCCCCAGTCCTGTACGAGGAGAAGCTCCGCCCCTCCCCCTGGATCTGGTTGATCGCCGTGATGATCTCCAGCCTGTCCATCCTGGTCTTCGTCCCGATCGGGGTGGAGATCGGACTGATCGCCGCCGTGGTGGTGTTCGCCATCATCGCCCTGCTGCTGACCGTCTCCACGCCGAAGATCGTGGTCACCGAGAGCACCGTGCAGGTGGGCCGCGCCGGCATCGAGCGCGAGCACGTGGGGCTCGTGACCGGCTACCGCGGAGATGACGCCACCCACCAGCGGGGTCCCGCGTTGCACGGGCTCGCCTTCATGTGCCTGCGCGGATGGATCGACCCGGTGGTCCGCATCCAGATCGAGGACCTGCGGGACCGGACCCCGTACTGGCTGACCAGCACGAGGAATCCGGAACGGCTGGCCGAGGTGCTGGGCGGCACCATGGCCCGTGAGGCGGGCACCGAGGACCGCCCGGGGGCCCCTGCCTAGACGGCCCCGCCTAGACGTCCCCCGCCTAGTCGAGCCGAACACTCCAGCTCAGACACCACGGGCCGGCCAGGTTGCCCTGGCCGGCCCGTGGTGTCCGAGGTGTTGCCGGTGCTGAGGCTGGTCTCAGCCTTCGCAGTCGGTGCAGAACAGCAGGCCGTTCTTCTCCTTGGCGACCTGCGAGCGGTGGCGCACGAGGAAACAGGAGGCACAGGTGAACTCGTCGGCCTGGGCTGGAAGCACCCGGACCATCAGCTCCTCACCGGAGAGGTCGGCGCCGGGAAGCTCGAATCCCTCGGCCGCCTCCGCCTCGTCCTCGTCCACCACGGCGGACTGCGTGTCCGTGCGGCGGTTCTTCAACTCCTCGATGGAGCTCTCGCTGAGCTCGTCGTCGTTCTTGCGTGGCGCGTCGTAATCGGTGGCCATAAGGGGTGTGTTCACGCTCCGCTGGTGTGGCCGGAGGGGACCGACCGTGGGTGGGATGTTGCCAAGATGACGCCGGATTCCTCGGGGGACAACTGGGGAAACCGGCCGCGAAAACCAGCCGCAACGGGCCCGTTGGGCCCATCTGTGGTCTGCGCGTCGTGGAGATTGTTCCCCACGCGCGGACAAAAGCCAAATCGCTGAGAGCGTACACGAAGCACGGATCCACGCCACACCGGGGGCGCGTGGTGCACACCGACCCCTAATCGTGGCAAAGTCGGGGAGAGAGTGGGTCACCGGGCCCTAGTCGACCGTGGAGGACAGACATGCAGGAACTCCGTCTCGTTGGTGTCCAGGAGGATGGTGGACACCTGCTGCTCAGCAACGAGGCCGGTGAGGAGTTCTCCCTGCCGGTGACCGAGGCCTTGCGGTCCGCGGCGACCCGCCCCATCGGACGCCCCTCCGCCCAGGCTGCGGACGCCGCCGAAGGCGTGCTGACCCCCCGGGACATCCAGGCCCGCATCCGTGCCGGGGCGACGGCCGAGCAGGTGTCCGCCGAGTCCGGCGTGGATCTGGACCGTGTGCGCAAGTATGAGGGCCCGGTGCTGGCGGAGCGCGATTGGATGGCACACCAGGCCCGCCGGGTGGAGGTGGCGGCCCCGCAGCCCGGTCACGACCTGTACCGCAGCACCTTCGGTGAGGATCCTGCCCTGCTCGGCGACATGGTTCGCCATCGGCTGACCTCACTCGGCATGGACCCCGCCACGGCCCACTGGGATGCCTGGCGCAACCCGGAGGGTTCGTGGACCATCACCCTCGATTTCTCCACCGAGGGCCTGGAGGGCTCCGCCTCCTCGATCGGTGACCGGCCGCCGGCCCGCTGGTCCTTCCGTCCCTCCAGCCAGCACCTGGACAACCAGAACCGCTGGGCCCAGGTGCTCTCGGAGCTCGATCCACTGGACGGCCCGTTCGGCGGCCGCCGGCTCTCCGCCGTCGGGGACCGCCCCTTCAACGTGGAGGAGGACGAGGACCCGGTCCCGCCCGCGAACCCCCGCACCCCGCGGGCGGCCCTGGACCAGGACTCCCAGGATGAGCTACTGGACGTGCTGCGAGCCCGCCGCGGGCAGCGCCTCGGCGTGGACGAGGACGGCGACGACGAGCTGGCCCTCATGCTGACGCGGGACGAACAGCCGACCCGGGACCAGGCCCGGCCACGGCTGACCGTCGCAGCGGCCCCCGCAGACAGCGCCGACGGCACGGATGGCATCGACGGCACGGACGGCCCCGACGGGGACGACGCCGAGGCCGATCGTGAGGACTGGACGGCCGCCGAGGTGGAGTACACCGATCCCTCGGCGGACCGGGACGGCGAGGACGAACCGGATACCGGACACGCCGAGGGCACGGGGGTCTCCGAGGAGTCCGACGGCAGCGAGGCGGCGGCCGAGGACACGGTCCCGGAGACCCTCCCGGGGCAGACCGCGCTGGACCTCGGGGAATCAGACACCGCGGCGGGCTCGGACAAGGGCCGCGGCAGGTCCCGCAAACCGGCCGGCCGCACCGCCGGTGCCAAGTCGAAGCGTCCGTCCGTGCCCAGCTGGGACGAGATCGTCTTCGGCCGCAAGGGCGACTGAGTCCTCGCCGGGGCGGTGCGGCGCTACCGCCGCGGCCGCTGCAGGAACAACAGCGGGACCTCGCGTTCGGCGCGGGTGGGCGAGCCGTGATGCCCCACCATCTCGAAGGCGGCCGGCGCCACCCGCCGGCCGTCGTACAGGGCCACCGGGCCGTGGGCGGCCACGATCAGGTCTCCCAGCCGCGGGGCCACCCGCGCCTCCACGTCCCCGAACCAGCCGGCCTCGATGGCCTCGCGGCGCGTCAGGATCCACGTCTGGTCCCCGAACGCGGAGCGCCAGGCCTGGGTGGTCCGCTCGCGCACGGCCGCCGAGGCATCCGCGGCCCAGTGCAGCTGGACGAACCGCGGTTCACCGGCGGTGTGCCGGATCCCGTCCACCAGTCCCGGCAGCTCGGCGTAGTCGATGCGGCCGGCCTCGGGCACGTCCACCATCCCGTGGTCTCCCGTGAGCAGCAGCACGGTGTCCTTCGGCACGGAGGTGCTGAGGCGGCGGGCGGCTCCGTCGATCTCCTCGAGGGCGTGGAGCCACTGCTCCGAGCCGAGCCCGTGCTGGTGACCGGCCTTGTCCAGCTCGTTGAGGTACAGGTAGAGCAGCACGGGCCCGGTGGCGGCGTGCAGCTCCTCCTTGGCCTTCTGGAACCGCGCCTGCAGGGTCCTCGCCCCCACGAACCGGGAGCCGCGCAGGGATGCCGTGGTCAGGGCCGAGGACTCGAAGGCCGGCAGGGACACGGTCACGGCCTCCACCCCCGGGTCATCGAAGGCGGAGACCGGCCGGTCAGCCGGGCCGGGGGCCGGACGGGTGGCGGCGAGCCGCTCGAAGACCGTGGGGTGCGGCTGCCAGGCCGCAGGCTCCGTCTGCGGGTCCCAGCCGCCGAGCTGGTTGATGACGGTGTCCCGGTCCGGGTCCAGCACGTCGTAGCCCACCAGTCCGTGGCGCCCCGGCGCGAGACCGGTGCCGAGGCTGGACAGGGAGGCGGCCGTCGTCGTGGGATAGGGCACCTGCAGGGTGGAGGAGTCCTTCTCCAGGACGGATCTCAGGAACGGCGCGTGGCCGGCGTAGCGCTTCAGCAGCGCCTTGCCCAGGCCGTCCACCATCACGACGGCGGCGCGCCGGGTCCGCGGCAACGTCAAGGTGTTCGTGAAGCCGGCGGCGCCCAGGGCGGCGGCGGCTGAGGTCAGGACCCCGGCGAGGTTCCGACCGGCGTAGCCGGGGGCCGCGGGGATCGGTGCTGCGGAGCTCACCGAGCGGACCGGGCCCCGGGTCCCTGGGCGGTGGCGCGGCGCAGCTCGCGGTAGAACGCCAGGGCCTGGTTGACGGCCTGCTGCCCCTCGGCCTCTGCCGCCACCCGCAACACGAGGTCCTCACGCGTGGAGGTCCCGGTGTAGCCGTGGTCGGCCTCGCAGTTCGGGTCGCCGCAGGCGGCCGGGGCCAGGTCCAGGCGCTGTCCACCGGCCCAGGTCACGGAGAGGGTGACCTCGGCGACGGGGTCACCGCGGCGGAAGGTCTGCGGCTGCGGGTGCATGGTGGTGGCCACCACCGAGTCGATCCGCCACAGCGGGACCATCTCGGTGGAGACCTGGGCCATCACCTGCTCGCCGGCCTCATCCATGGCGTGGTCGTCCAGGTGGAGGGCGGCCATGACGTCCCCGGCCAGGGCGAGGACGGTGATGTGGCGGTGGATCTCGTCGTAGTCGAAGTGGGTGTCCACGTGCACCAGGTGGCTGGTGACCTCCCGGCCGTCCAGCGCCGAGTCCAGGACGTCGGCCACGAGCTCCGGGTAGAACCCGGCCCGTTCGATGTCCGCTCCGAGGGTGGGTCCGGCGCCGTCCGGGGTGGTGGGCGCGGGGGCGGCCCGCCGGCGGGCGGCATCCTGTTCGGCCTGCTCAGCCTGTTCGGCACCGGAGGCGGAGTCGGCGTTCCCCGAGGAGTGCGGCCCCGAGGGGTGCGGGCCCGAACCGGGGTTCCTGCGCAGTGGAGTCATGACTCCATGGTATCGGCCCGTCAATCGCGCATGGCCCGGCGGGCGGAGTCCGTCCGCCGGGCCGCATTGGCCACGTCCACCTCGACCGAGAGCACCGTGACCGACCGGTCCGAGGCCAGCACCGGGTTGAAGCGCAGCCGGGCCACCTGCGGGTGGTCGTCCTTCAGCGCGGCCACCCGGGCCAGCAGGTCCTGCAGGGCCCCGGTGTCCACCGAGGGCAGGCCCCCGTAGCCGAAGAGCTTGGCGGCGGCCCGCGGGGCGTGGATCATCCGGTCCAGGTCCTGGTTGGTCAGCGGCGGAACGCGGTGCACCCAGTCGTCCAGCAGGTCCACCGCGTCACCGGCGATCCCGAAGGACACCACCGGGCCCAGTAGCGGGTCCTCGAGGGCGGTGATCGTGCAGGCCTGTCCGGGCCGCGCCATGGACTGCACCTCGAGGTCCGGGCTGCCGTAGGGTTCCAGCACCCGCCGCATCTGGGCCACGTTGCGCCGCAGGGACTCCGCGTCCACGATGTTCAGCCGCACCCCGCCCAGGTCCAGCCGGTGCCGCAGGTAGGTGTCGACGGCCTTGACGGCCACCGGCCAGCCGAGCTGTTCGGCCGCCTGCACGGCCTCGTCCTCCGTGCTGAAGCGGACCGAGGGCAGCACCGAGATGCCGTAGCACCCCAGCAGCTGACCCGCCTCGTCCGGGGAGAGCCGGAGCAGGTCGGTCCCCTCGGCCCGGGAGGTGTACCCCTCGATCAGGCCCTCGGCGCGGTCCCGGTCGATGCCCTCCGGCTCCACGGGAACGCCCGCCTCCGCCTCCCGCCAGCGGCGGTACCAGACCAGCCGGGACAGGACCCGGGCAGCCTGCTCGGGCGAGGAGAAGACGGGGACGCCCTGCTGGAGGCCGCCGTCCTGCGAGGCGGGCCCGGACCGGCGGATGGCCGTGGACCGGTAGCCGGGGTCCAGGACCCCTGTCAGGGAGGTCAGCACGGTGACGCCGCTGCCCTGCGTGGCCTCCTGGATCGCGGCGGCCAGCTGGTCGGCATCTCCGGGCTGCTGGTGCATGCCGGTCTGGGTGATCACCAGCAACGCGTCCACCTCGCCGGAGTCGATGATCGCGCTGACGGCCCGGCCCACCGCGTGCGCTGCCTCATCCGCCGTGTGCTCGGCGTCCAGGTCCGGGACGAACTGCGTGCGCGCCACCGTCAACCCGTGGCGCTCCGCGGCGTCCACCACCACCCGGTTCAAGGCCAGCGAGTTGCCCACCACGCCCACGCGGGGCCCCGCCGGCAGCGGCTGGCAGGAGAGCAGCTGCATCAGGTCCATGAGGTCGTCGTGGTTCTCCACCTGGATGACGCCGGTCTGCTCCAGCATCGAGTCGACCGCGCCGAGGGGCGCCTGCGTGGTGCGCGTCTCGTGCCCCGGGGGCAGCCGGCGGCCCATGACGTCCGAGCGTGCCACCACCACCGGCTTGGAGCGGGACAGCCGCCGGGTGATGCGGGAGAACTTGCGGGGGTTGCCGAAGGACTCGAGGTAGACGCCCACGGCGACCGTGGCCGCGTCATCCTCGAAGTACTGCATCGCGTCGTTGCCGGAGACGTCCGCGCGGTTGCCCGCCGAGAGCATCGAGGACAGCCCGATCCCCCGGCGGTGGGCCGCCGCGAACAGGGTCACCCCGATCACCGCCGACTGGGAGAACAGCCCCACCGGTCCGCGCAGCGGCAGGAACGGCGAGACGGAGGCGTTGAGGCTGACCCCGGGCGCCGTGTTGACCAGGCCGGCCGAGGCCGGGCCGATCACGCGCATGCCGTTGGCCCGGGCCTGACGGACCAGGGCGCGCTGGCGTACCAGGCCGTCCTGGCCGGCGTCGGCGTATCCGGTGGTGACCACCAACAGGCCCTTGACCCCGTGGCGGGCGCAGTCCTCCACCACCGCCGGGACCTCGGCCGCCGGCACGGCGATGACGGCGAGGTCCACCGGGCCGGGGACCTCGGCCAGGGTGCCCCGGGAGATCATCCCGGCCACCTCCATGGCCTCCGGGTTGATGCCGTAGACCGGCCCCGTGAACCCGCCCTCGATGATGTTCTCCAGCAGGGCGAAGCCCACGGAACCCCACTGCCGGCTGGCCCCGATGACGGCCACGGACTCCGGGGCGAGCAGCTCGGCCACGGACCGCGCCTCGGCCCGGTGCTCCCGGGACTCCATCACGGCCCGGACCTTTGCGGTGGGGTCGATGGAGAAGGCGACCGCCACCACGCCGTCGTCGAAGTGGCGGGAGACCTCGAACCCGGACTCCTGGAACACCGAGAGCATCTTGCGGTTCTCCGGCAGCACCTCGGCGGTGAACCGGCGGATCCCGTTCTCGCGGGCGGCCACCGCCAGGTGCTCCATGAGGATGGAGCCGATCCCCTTGCCCTGGGAGGCATCCGAGATGTTGAAGGCGACCTCGGCCTCCAGCGGATCGTCCAGCCGGTCATAGCGGCCGATCCCGAGGATCTCCGTGCCGAGCAGCACCACGAACGCCACCCGGTCGCGGTAGTCCACATGCGTGAACCGCTCCATCTCCTTCCGGGACAGGGAGGACTTGAAGGTGAAGAACCGCAGGTAGATGGAGTTCTGCGACTGGGACTCGTGCATCCGGGCCAGCCCCTCGGAGTCCTCGGGCCGCACCGGGCGCAGATGCGCCGTGGTGCCGTCCCTCAGGACGACATCGGCTTCCCAGTAGGCCGGATATTCGAGGGATTTCGGCGTCTCACCCATAGGATCACACTAGACAATTCCCACCCGCCAGCAAGGACCCCCGGCAGACCCATGGCCCGTACCCCCAAGAAATCCTCCGTCCCGGCGACCCAGGCGATCCCGTTGGAGCAGGAGAACATCGTGGACATCGACGTCTCCTCGGAGATGGAGACGTCCTTCCTCGAGTACGCCTACTCGGTGATCTACTCCCGGGCCCTGCCGGACGCCCGGGACGGGATGAAGCCCGTCCAGCGGCGCATCCTGTACATGATGAGCCAGATGGGACTGCGCCCCGACCGCGGGCACGTGAAGTCCGCCCGCGTGGTCGGCGAGGTGATGGGCAAGCTGCACCCCCACGGCGACACCGCCATCTACGACGCCATGGTGCGCCTGGCCCAGCCGTTCTCCCAGCGCCTGCCGCTGGTGGACGGCCACGGCAACTTCGGCTCCCTCGACGACGGCCCCGCCGCCCCGCGCTACACGGAGGCCCGGCTCGCCCCGGCCGCGCTGGCCATGACGACCTCGCTGGACGAGGACGTGGTGGACTTCGTCCCGAACTACGACAACCAGTTCACCCAGCCCGCCGTGTTGCCGGCCGCCTTCCCCAACCTGCTGGTCAACGGCGCCTCGGGGATCGCCGTGGGCATGGCCACCAACATGGCCCCCCACAACCTGCGGGAGGTGATCTCGGCGGCCCGGCACCTGTTGGACCATCCCGAGGCCACCCTCGAGGAGCTCATGCGGCATGTGCCCGGGCCGGACCTGCCCTCCGGGGGTCGCATCGTCGGCCTGGACGGGGTGCGGGACGCCTACGCGTCCGGACGCGGCTCCTTCAAGATGCGCGCCAAGGTGGCGGTGGAACAGGTGACGGCCCGCAAGACGGGGCTCGTGGTCACCGAGCTGCCCTACGGGGTCGGGCCGGAGAAGGTGATCGAGAAGATCAAGGACGCCGTCAACGCCAAGAAGCTCACCGGCATCGCCGATGTGCTCGACCTCACGGACCGCAAGAACGGGCTGAAGCTCGTGATCGAGCTCAAGAGCGGCTTCAACCCCCAGGGCGTGCTGGCCCAGCTGTACAAGACCACCCCGCTGGAGGAGTCCTTCGGCATCAACAACGTGGCCCTGGTGGACGGCCAGCCCCGCACCCTCGGGCTGGTCGAGCTGCTCCGGGTCTACGTGGACCACCGGCTGGACGTGGTCCGCCGGCGCAGCACCCACCGCCTGAACAAGAAGAAGGACCGCCTGCACCTGGTCGAGGGCCTGCTGCTGGCCCTCGTGGACATCGACGAGGTCATCCAGATCATCCGGACCTCGGATGACACCGCCGCGGCCCGCACCCGGCTCATGGGCGTCTTCGACCTGACCGAGATCCAGGCCAACCACATCCTGGAGCTGCGCCTGCGTCAGCTGACGAAGTACTCCCGGCTCGACCTGGAGACGGAGCGGGAGGAGCTGCAGCAGGCCATCGCGGAGCTGGAGGCCGTCCTCGCCTCCGACCAGCGGCTACGGGGCCTCGTCTCCGACGAGCTGGCGGAGGTGGCCGCCGAGCACGGGGACGAGCGCCGCACCGTGCTGCTCGAATCCGAGAACCTCGCCCCCGTCAGCGCCACGGCGGGGGCCTCCCCCGCCGCAGGCCGGGGCCGCGCCGCCCAGGCGACCCTGCCCGGGACCGCCGGCGCGGAGGGCCTGATGGTGGCGGACACCGCCTGCTTCGTGGTCCTGACCACGGCGGGCCAGCTGGCCCGGACGGCCGATGACACGCCGCTGGCCACGGCCGGACGCCGCCAGCGCCACGACGCCTACCGCTCGGTGGTGCCGACGACGGCGCGCGGGGAGATCGGCGCCCTCACCTCCTCCGGGCGCATTCAGCGCGTCCAGGTCGTGGACATCCCCGCCCTGGCGGACGCCTCCCCCACCCCGAACCTCGCCGCGGGGGTGAAGGTCAGGGACTTCCTCACGCTGCAGCGCGGCGAGGTGCTGGTCGACCTCGTCCCGCTGGGGACCGTGCTGGCCCTGGGCACCCGGAACGGCGTGGTCAAGCGGGTCACCCCGGACTGGCCGCTGAACCGGGACGACTTCGACGCGATCACCCTGAAGGACTCGGACGTGGTGGTCGGGGCCGGTCCCGCCGGGGACGAGGACACGCTGGTCTTCATCACCCGCACGGGCCAGCTGCTGCGCTACGCCGCCTCGCTGGTGCGTCCGCAGGGCCGCACGGCCGGCGGCATGGCCGGCATCAAGCTCGCCGCCGGCGACTCCGTCATCGCCTTCTCGGCCGTCCCGGCCGCCTCCCTCGAGGGCGAGCACCGGGCGGTCGTCGTCACCGTGACGTCCGGCGAGGACACCCTGCCGGGCACCGTCCCGGGGTCCATGAAGAAGACCCCCCTGGACGACTACCCGGCCAAGGGCCGCGCCACCGGTGGGGTCCGCGCCCACCGCCTGCTCAAGGGCGAGACGGAGTTGGCGCTGGCCTGGGCGGGGGCGCAGCCGGCGCTCGGGGCCTCGGCCAACGGCGTGGCCCGTCCCCTGCCGGCGGAGTTCGGGACCCGGGACGGATCCGGGCTGGCCATGGACCAGCTGGTGGAGGCGGTCGGCGCCGGGGCCTCCCCGGAGCCGGCTTCCCTGGAGCCGGCCTCCCTGGAACGGGCCTCCCTGGAACAGGCCTCCCCCGAGGCGTCGCCGGCCCCCGAGCCGCGGGGCCTGGCCGAGGCGCCCTCGGACGCGAACCCCTTCGACGACGGCTCCGACGCCGTGATCACCGGGGACTGAGCAGCTCCAGGTGTACCGCCCCGCTGGCGGCGAAGCGGCGGTCGTGGGTGACCATGACGGTGGTCTTCCCCGCCAGGGCGGCCCGCAGGTCCGCCACGAGCGCGGCGGCCTCGTCCGCCCCCAGGTGCGCGGTCGGCTCGTCCAGGAGCACGACGTCGGCCCGGGCCAGGAGCGCTCGGGCCACCGCCACCCGCTGGCGCTGGCCGCCCGAGAGGTGGTGCCCGGCCGGTCCGATGCGCGTGTCCAGTCCCCGGGGCGTGCCGTGCAGCCAGTCCCCCAGCCCCACGAGGTCCAGCACGCCCAGCAGCTCCCGCTCCGTGGGCCGGTCGTGCGGGTCGCGGGCGAGGTTGAGGTTGGCCCGGAGCGTGGAGTCGAACAGGTAGGCGTCCTGGGGGCACCAGGCCACGGAGCCCAGGGACCCGCTGAGTGAGTAGTTGCCGTGCCGCAGCGGCAGGAAGCCCAGCAGCACGGCCAGCAGGGTGGACTTCCCGGCGCCCGAGGGGCCGGTGACCACGGCGAACTCGCCGCGATCCACGGCCAGGTCCAGACCCGTGAAGACGTCCCGAGTGGTACCCGGGTAGCGCACGGACGCGCCGGTGAGTTCCAGGGCCGGCCCGGTGCCGGGGCCGGGTGCCGGCGCACCGCCGTCGATGCCGTCGCCGGCACCGGCCGTGAGCAGGGGTGCCGTCTTGGCCAGTTGACGCCGCAGCACGGCCACCTCCTGGCACGCGGTGCCGTGCAGCCCGAGCGGTTCGGCCAGGGCCAGCATCAGGAACACCAGCATGGCCGTGACGGGTGCGGTCACGCCCTGCTGGACGCACAGCACCAGGGTCTGCACCGCCGCCCACCCCGAGAGCAGCGAGGTGAGGCCCTGCCCCAGCCCCGCCGCGGCGGCCTGGCGTCTCAGGGGCCGGTGGGCCGCCCGGTCGGCGGCGGCGAACCGGTCCGCGGCGAGGGTGGCCGCCGCGTTGCCGGCGAGGTCCGGTGCGGCGGCGAACAGGGCTGAGGTGCGCTTCAGCAGCCCCGTGCGGTGGTCGGTCAGCGCCCGCGTGGTGTTCCGGTCCACGGCGGCCACCGCGAGGGGCACCAGCACGAGGCCGGCCAACCCCGCCACCACGGCGGGCCACCACGCCGCCGGGGCCATCAGGACCACGATCAGCACCGTGACCAGCCAGCTGATCACCGCGGCGGGGATGGGGACGATCACCCGGGGGACGGCGTCGCGCAGCTCGTCCACGTCCGCCACGAGCACGGACAGGGCGCCTCCGGAGCGGGTCAGCCGCCCCCAGTGGGCCGCCCGGGTGCCCAGCGCGTCCCAGAGCCGCAGCCGGATCCGGTTGGCCCAGCCCAGCACCGCGTCGTGGGTGTCCACCCGTTCGAGGTAGCGGAACAGCGCCCGGCCGATCCCGAAGAAGCGCACCATGACGATCACGGACAGCAGGTACAGCACCGGCGGCTGGTAGGCCGCCTGCACGATCAGCCAGCCGGACAGGGCGGACAGCAGGGCCGCCGCCAGGGTCGCCGCCGCTGCCCAGAGCACCCCGGTGATGAACCTCCGTTCGGTCAGCGGCAACAGGCGCAGCCAGTCCCGCCAGCCGCTCGCGGCCCCAGTGGCCGTCTCGGCGGTCGCCCCCGCCCCGCCCTGACTGTGAGGCCGGCTTTGATTTTGAGGCCGGCCCTGACTGTGAGGGCAGTTCGAACGGGTTGTCTTTGCCCTCAAATCGGGAGTGGTGCCGGGGGTGGCGCCGAGGACCGTGTCGGCGTGGGCCTGGAGCGCGCGGTCGTGGGAGGCGGCCACCACGATGACCTCCACCGCCTGCCCGTCCGGCAGCCGGCCGGCGTGCAGCCGGCCGATCACCTCACGGATCCGCTGGGCGTTGCCGTGGTCCAGGTGCGCGGTCGGCTCGTCGAGCACCACGAGCCAGGCGGGTCCGGCCTCGGTCCCGGGCGCCGCCATGAGGCGGACCAGCACGCGGGCCAGGCCGAGCCGACGTCGTTCCCCGGGGCTGAGCTCGTCCGGGTGGCGCGCGTCGAATCCGTCCAGGCCGCAGGCGGCGAGCGCCTGACCGGCCCGCCCCTCGGCAAGGGCCGGGCCGGCGGCCGAGGCATACAGCCCCAGCTCCTCGCGGACCGTGGGCTCGCTGAAGGAGGGGTGCTGGCCGAGCCAGGCCACGGGGCGGGACGCCAGTCCGGACACCTGCCCGGAGAACGCGGCCTCGCCCTCGCGCAGGACACCGGCGAGCGCGGCGAGCGCCGTGGTCTTGCCGGTCCCGCTGGGCCCGCCGAGCACGGTCAGCTGCCCCGGGGCCAGGTCCAGGTCCAGGGGCCCGACGGCGGCGGCGCCGGTGCCGCCGTCCGGGTCCCGGTACGCGATGGCCAGGTCCCGCACCGTGACGCCGCGGGCGGACGGCTCGGCGGCGGGCTCGGTGGTGTGCTCCAGCGCCTGGGCCAGCGTGGCCGGGACGGGCCGCCCGGTCTGGGCGCGGGCGCGGCGCAGGGCCTCCACCCCGTCCTCGGAGGCGTGATGGGCGGAGCCGATCTCCCGGAACGGCAGGTAGACCTCGGGGGCCAGGGTGAGCACGAGCAGCCCCGTGTAGAGGTCCAGCTCCCCGTAGACCAGGCGTACCCCGATGAAGACGGCCACGACGGCCACGGACAGGGTGCTGATGAGTTCGAGGGCGAAACCGGACATGAAGGCGGTCTTCAGGGTGGTCATGGTGGTGGTGCGGTACCGCTCGGAGACCCCGGCGAGAGCCTGTCGCTGGGTGCCGGCCCGGCGCAGGCCCACGAGCACCGGCAGCCCCCGGGCGAGTTCCAGCACGTGGTGGGACAGCCGGTCCAGCCCGGCCGCGGCCTGCTCCACGCGGTCCTCGGTGTGCTGGCCGATCAGGATCATGAACACGGGGATGAGCGGCAGGGTCAGGGCCAGCACGAGGGCCGAGACCCAGTCGTGGCCCAGGATCCACAGCCCCAGCACGAGGGGCATGATGGCGGCGGTCAACAGGGCTGGCAGGTACTGGGTGAAGTACTTGTCCAGGCCGTCGAGACCGGTGGCCGCCAGCACGGAGTCCTCCCCGGCGCGGTCCGCTTCCGCGCCGGCCGCGGCCAGCCGGTGGGCCACCATCCGGTGCCGCAGCTCCTCCTTGGCGCCGAGCGCGGCGCGGCGGGCGAAGACCTGCTGTCCCCAGGTGGCCGCGGCCCGGGCCAGCACCCCCGCCATCCCCAGGGCGGTGGCGGAGGCGAGGGTGGCCCCGGCCAGATCCGAGGTCAGGCCGTGGGCCACCGGGTCGTAGGCGGCCGGGTCCGGTCGGAACAGCAGGCCGACGAGGTTGGCGCTCTCGGGCGCCGGGAGCTGCTGGGCCAGCCAGGCGAGCCCGCGGGCCAGCGCCGTGGCCAGCAGGATCCAGCCGGCGGCCTTGAGACCGGCCAGCAGGGCCAACACGGCCAGGGCGGTCCGGCCCGAGCGGGAGGTGGGGAGTTCGGGTCTCAGACCGGCGTCACCACATGGGATTCCGGGATGTGGGTCTCCGCGAGCCGGCGCCGGAACACCCAGTACACGTAGGCCGAGTAGGCCAGGATCAGGGGCACGAACACCACGGCCACCCAGGACATCACGGTCAGGGTGTAGGCGGAGGAGGAGGCGTTCTGGGCCGTCAGGTGGAAGGCCGGGTCCAGGGTGGAGGGCAGCACCACGGGGAACACCGCCACGAAGACGCCGGCGGCCCCGGAGACGAGGGAGGCGGCCAGCGCCACGAAGGTCCAGCCCTCGCGGCGGTACCGGGCCGCGGTCCCGGCCCCGAGGGCGGCCAGCAGGGCCACCGCGAGCAGGACCCAGGCCAGCATGCTGCCGTCGCGGGAGACCACCACGGCTCCCCAGGCGCCCATCGGCAGCAGGTACAGCGGCAGCCAGCGGGTGAGGTGACGGTGGGCGGCGTGCCGCGGGCCGCCGTCGGTCTTCAGGCCGATGTACGCCCAGCCCATGGCCAGGGCGAAGCCCACCACGGCGAAGCCGCCGAGGACGCCCTCCCAGGTGAACCAGGCGAACGCCCCGCCCACGCGGTCCCCGTTGGCGTCCAGCGGCAGCCCGGTGGTGCACACGGCCAGCAGCAGGCCCACGCTGAAGGCGGCCACGGCGGACCCGCCCGCCAGGCACCAGTCCCACAGCCGGCGGGTGCTCGCCGTGCGGGACTTGCCCCGGTACTCGATGGAGACGGCCCGGAGGATCAGCGCCAGCAGGGCGATGGTCAGCGGCAGGTAGAGCCCGGCGAACAGGGAGGCATACCAGAGCGGGAAGGCGGCGAAGGTGGCGCCGGCGGCGGTGATCAGCCACACCTCGTTGCCGTCCCAGACGGGGCCGATGGTGTTCAGCAGGACCCGGCGCTGGCTCTCGTTGCGGGCCCAGCCCCGCATCAGCATGCCGACGCCGAGGTCGAAGCCGTCGAGGACGAGGTAGCCGGTCCACAACACGGCGACCAGGACGAACCAGAAGGCCGGCAGGAACTCGGTGGTCATCTCAGCAGTCATCGTTCTCCTGCTCCTCAGTAGGCGAAGGCGAGCACGTCGGCGTCGTCCCGGCGGGCACCCGGGCCATCCGGGCCGCCGTCGGGCCCCTCATCGTCGTCGTGGTCGTCATGCTCGTCGGCCGTGAGCTCCGGCATCCCGGCCGGCACGCCCCCCTTGACGTAGCGGGTGAGCAGGACGACCTCCACGACCATCAGCACGGCGTAGACGGTGGTCAACGCGATCAGGGAGAACAGCAGCTCCCCGGCGCCGACGCCCGGGGAGACCGCCGCGGCCGTGTACATCCAGACCTGGTCGATCCCGGTGGGGTCCGGGTTGGGGACCACCACGAAGGGCTGGCGGCCCATCTCGGTGAAGATCCAGCCGGCCGCGTTGGCGCCGAAGGGGGCCAGGATGCCGAACACGGCCAGGCGCATCAGCGGCTTCGAGGCCGGCACGGTCCCCTTCCGGGTCAACCACAGGGCGATCGCCGCCGCCAGGGCCGCCAGCCCGCCGAAGGTGATCATGATGCGGAAGCCCCAGTAGGTGACCTCCATGACCGGCAGGTAGTCGATCTCCATCCCCGCGCGCTCGCCGTACATCGGCTCGTCCGGCAGGTGGGTGCCGTAGGCCTCCTGGTACTGCGGGATCAGGGTGTTCACTCCCGGGACGTCCGTGGTGAAGTCGTTGTGGGCCAGGAAGGACAGCAGGCCGGGGATCTCGAAGACCCCCACGACGTCCGAGCAGTCCGTGGCGCCCTCGGTGCGGGGGTTGGCCACCGAGAGTACGGAGAACGCCGTCCCGTCATGGCAGGCCGCCTCCGCAGCCGCCATCTTCAGGGGCTGCTGGTGGATCATCAGCTGGGCCTGGGCGTGGCCCGTGAAGGCGGTGCCGAGGAAGGCGACGAGGGCGATCCACGCGCCCCAGCGCAGCGACCTGTACCAGACGCGGTAGTCGGTCTCGTCCCGGGCCCTGGACCCGGTGGTGCCCACCACCACGGTGCCGTCGGCCGTCACCGTGTCGATTCCGTCCCGCCGCCGCTTCCACAGGTGGAACCAGGCGATGCCCAGCAGGAAACCGCCGGCCACGGACAGGGCCCCGGCCAGGGTGTGCGGGAAGTGCACGAGCAGGGTGTTGTTGGTCAGCACGGCCCAGATGTCGTTCATCACGGGGCGGCCGTCCACCATCTCGACGCCCACCGGGTGCTGCATCCACGCGTTGGCGGCCAGGATGAAGTAGGCGGAGAAGACGGAGCCGATCACGGCGCACCAGATCGCCGCCAGGTGGACCCTGCGCGGCAGCCGCTTCCACCCGAAGATCCACAGTCCCAGGAACACGGATTCCATGAAGAACGCCACGAGGGCCTCCATGGCCAGGGGCGCGCCGAAGACGTCCCCGACGAAGCGGGAGTACTCGGACCAGGCCATGCCGAACTGGAACTCCTGGACGATCCCCGTGGCCACGCCCATGATGAAGTTGATCAGGAAGAGCTTGCCCCAGAACTTGGTCATCCGCAGGTATTCCTCGCGGCCCGTGCGGTGCCACATGGTCTGCAGGGTGGCGACCACGAGCCCGAGCCCGATGGTCAGCGGCACCATCATGAAGTGATAGACGGTGGTGATGCCGAATTGCCACCGGGCGATGTCCAAGGGATCCATGCGCCTGCCTTCCCTGCCGACTTCTACAACGTGTAGAAGACAGCGTAGCCGGAACTTCTACATCCTGTAGAATAAGAGCCACATCATCGGCATCAGGGAGGCACCCCATGGCATTGGGAGATCTGGAACGGTCCGTCATGGACCTGCTGTGGGACCGACCGGGACCCCACACCGCCAACGACGTCCGCGACGCCCTGACCGGAGACCTGGCCGTCACCACCGTGCTGACCGTGCTGTCCCGGCTGGAGAAGAAGGGACTGGTCCGCCGCGACGGCGGCCGCCGCCCCCACCGCTACGCCGCCGCCTCCTCCCGCGAGGAGCACACCGTCGGCCTGTTGAACGACGTCCTGGGCTCCGTCCCGGACCGCGAGGCCGTGCTGGCCCGCTTCATCGGCGGCATCGGCCCCGACGAGGCCGCCGCGGTGCGCCGCCTGCTCGGCTCCTGACACCCCGGGCGGCAGGCCTAGACTTTCCCCGTGTCCGTCCTGCTGCTCGCCGCGCTGGCCGTGATCCTGGCCTGGCCGGTTCCGGTCCTGCTCGGACGCGCCCGCTGGGTCCGCCGGGCCCCGGCCGCCGCGATGGCGCTCTGGCAGGCCGTGGCGCTGGCCGGCGGGCTCTCCCTCATCGGCTTCCCGCTGCTGTGGGGGCTGGCGCCCTTCGGTGACACGGTGGCGGAGGCGGCACCGGCCTTCCTCGCCGACCTGGCCGACGGCTCCTGGATCCCCCGGCTGGAGCACGACCCCTGGCTGCCCACCCGCATCGCCGCGGCCACCGTGGCGCTGGCGCTCTTCGCCCACCTGGTGCTGACCCTCGCGGTCACCGCCGTGAAGACCGTGGCCAACCGCCGCCGGCACCGCCAGATGGTGGAGCTGCTGGCCACCCCGCCCTCGGAACGCAGCCGGCTGGCGGAGCGGACCGCCGGGACACCCACGCGGGTGCTGCCCCACGATGTCCCGTTGGCCTATTGCCTGCCCGGGCTGACCGGATCCCTGACGGTCCTCTCGCGCGGCCTGCTGGAGCAGCTCTCCGCCGACGAGGTGGCCGCGGTCCTCACCCATGAACGAGCTCACCTGCGCCAGCGCCACGACCTGCTCCGGCTGGCGTTCGAGGCGTGGCACCGGGCCGTGGCCTGGCTGCCGACCACCGCGATCGCCCAGCGGGCCGTGGCCGGGCTGACCGAGATGATGGCGGACGACTCCGCGCTGGCCGCGCACGGGCGCGAGGACCTGATCCGGGCCATCGTCCTGACCGGTGAGGCCGGCGCCTCCCCGTCCGACCCGTCCGACCGCGAACAGGCCCCGGACACCCCGGCCCCCCGACCCCCCAACATCCAGGACGACGGCGCGGTGCCCCTGACGTTGCGCCTGTACCGGCTGCTGTCCCCCACCGACCCCCTGGCCGTCTCGGCCCGGCTGGCCGTGGTGCTCGCCGCCCTGTGCCTCGCCGCCGTCCCCCTGGCGCTGCTGCTGTGGCCCTGAGGGCACTCAGGTCTCTCCCAGCGGACACCCGGCGTGCCATCGGCTGGGTTTCGATAAGCTGGTGCGTTGGTGGTGTCCGCCGACTCCGCCGCACCCCTCGACTCCCACGAAACCCTCGACCCCCACGAACGGACCAGGCCCCATAGTGCAAGGCAATGCGATCTTCCGCCACTCCAACGCTTCCCTCCTCTCCGTGACGGAAGTCCTGGCCCCCGTCACCGTGACGAGTGCGCAGATCGACGAGGAGCTGGCCGAGGTGTTGAAGCGCCTGCGCCTGCCCCAGGGACTGCTGCCACGCGTGGCCGGCGTGACGGCCCGCCGCAACTGGGAGCACCCGGGCCACTTCCAGGAGGGCGCCGCCGAGGCCGGACGCCGGGCCCTGCAGCAGGCGGGCGTGCAGCCCGGGCAGATCGGGCTCATGGTCAACACCTCCGTCACCCGGGAGTCCCTCGAGCCCTCCGTGGCGGTGCGGATCCACCACGAGATGGGGCTGCCGACCTCCGCCACGAACTTCGACATCACCAACGCCTGCCTGGGCTTCGTCAACGGGATGAGCCTGGCCGCCTCGATGATCGACGCCGGCCAGATCGACTACGCGATCGTGGTGGCCGGCGAGGACTCCGTCAAGGTCCAGCAGGCCACCCTGGAGAACCTCAAGGCACAGGACGTGGACCGGGCCTCCTTCATGGAGCAGTTCGCCTCACTGACCCTCGGCTCCGGCGCCGCCGCCGCCGTCATCGGCCGCACGGACCGGCACCCGGATGGCCACCGGATCGTCCGGGGCGTCACCCGCGCCGGCACGGACCACCACGACCTGTGCGTGGGAGACCACAAGGGCATGTTCACGGACTCCACCGCCCTGCTCAACGACGGACTCGAGCTCGTCATGGACGCCTGGAACGACGTCCCGGCGGACTGGGGCTGGTCCGGCATGGACCGCTACGTCACCCACCAGGTCTCCCGCCTGCACACCGATTCCATCACGGAGGCGACGGGGCTGGACCCCGCCCGGTTCCCCGTCACCTACCCCGAGCTCGGCAATGTGGGGCCGGCGTCCCTCCCGATCACCCTGGCCCGGGAGGCGGACACGCTCTCGCCCGGGGACAAGGTGCTGTGCATGGGCGTGGGATCCGGCCTGAACACGGCCATGCTGGAGCTCTCCTGGTGAGGATCCCGGCCGCCCCCGCCACCCTCCCCGCCGAGACCTCGCCCGTCCCCCTGCCCGGTTGGGACCCCGCCTGGAGCCGGCTGGTGCCGATCCAGACGGACGGCGGCACCCGGACCCTGCACGTGCTGGACACCGCCGCGGTGCTGGACGCGGCCGGCCTGGAACCGGACGGCACCATCCTGGCCGTCCACGGCAACCCCACCTGGTCCTATCTGTGGCGCTCCCTCGCGCGCGCCACGCTGGACCTGGCCCGCGCCGGCGGGCCCGTGTGGCGCCTTCTCGCCCCGGACCAGCTGGACATGGGCTTCTCCGAACGGATCGCCCACCCCGGTCTGCCGCACCCGGCCCAGGCGGACGACGACGGCTACCGCACCCTGGGCGGCCGGCTCACCGACCTCGACGCCCTGGTCTCCGCCCTCGGACTGGACACCGCCGCCCGTGCCGGCCACCCGCTGCTGACCCTCGGCCATGACTGGGGCGGCGTGATCTCCCTGGGCTGGGCCGGACGGAACGAGGACCTCGTGGCGGGGTCGATCACGCTGAACACCGCGGTGCACCACCCCGCCTCCGCGCCGCTGCCGGCCCCCCTGCGGGCGGCCCTCGCCGGTCCCCTGCTGCCCGGATCCACCGTGCTGACCGACGCCTTCCTGCGGGTCACCACGGCCCTGGGCCACCCCCGGCTGTCACCCGGGATCAGGGCCGCCTACCACGCGCCCTACGGCTCGGCGGCCCGCCGCGGAGGGATCGGCGGCTTCGTGGCGGACATCCCCGTGGGGCCGCAGCACGCCTCCCACCCCGAGCTGCTGCGCGTGTCCTCCGCCCTGTCCGGATTCGGCAAGCCCGCGCTGCTGCTGTGGGGACCGAGGGACCCGGTGTTCCTCGACGGCTACCTGGCCGACCTGTTGGAACGGCTGCCGCAGGCCGACCTGCATCGCTACGAGACCGCCGGGCACCTGCTCGCCGAGGACGTACAGATCGCCGAGCCGATCCTGGCCTGGGCCGGGCAGGTCCTGGACGGCACCGCCCGGGACCGGGCCGCGGCCACCGCCGTGGGCCCCACCGGCTGGGACGCGGAGGCCTCCTCGCCCCTGTGGTCGTTCCTCGATCAGTGGCGCGACTCGGCCGCCCCCGCCCTCGTGGACATGGCCGGGGACGACCCGGCACCGGTGGGGTGGGACCGACTCGCCGCCGTGGTGGACGCGGTCGCCACCGGGCTGGTCGCCCAGGGCGTGCGCCCCGGCGACCGGATCTCCCTGATGGTCACGCCCGGCCGCGACCTGACCGCCGCGCTCTACGCGGCCCTGAAGATCGGCGCGGTCGTGGTGGTGGCCGATGCCGGGCTCGGCGTGGCGGGGATGACCCGCGCCGTGCGCGCGGCACGGCCGGACTGGGTCATCGGCAGGCTGCCCGGGCTCAGCGTGGCCCGCACCCAGGGCTGGCCGGGGCGGCGGCTGTCCGTCGAGACGCTGCCCGCACCGCTCGCCCGGGTGCTCGGGGTCCAGGACAGCCTGTACCGGATGGCCCTCGCCCATGACGGGGCGTCCTTCACGCCGGTCCCCGGCCCCTCCGATCCGGCGGCGATCCTCTACACCTCCGGGTCCACCGGCCCGGCCAAGGGCGTGCTCTACACCCACGGGCGGCTGGGAGCCCTGGCGGGACTCCTGCAGGAGGTCTTCGAGGTCCGCCCCGGGTCCTCCCTGCTGGCGGGCTTCGCACCCTTCGCGCTGCTCGGACCGGCCATCGGAGCCACCTCGGTCACCCCGGACATGTCCGTGACCCGACCGGCCACCCTGACGGCCGCCGCGGTCGCCGACGCCGCGCGGACCGGCCGGGCCACCATCCTCTTCGCCTCCCCCGCGGCCCTGCGCAACGTGGTGGAGACCGCGGCGGCCCTCGGCCCGGAGGACCACGCCGTCCTGGCCGGCATCGAGCTCGTGCTCTCCGCCGGGGCCCCCGTCCACCCGCAGCTCATGCGGCAGGTCTCGGCGCTCTTCCCGGCGGCGCAGTTCCACTCGCCCTACGGCATGACGGAGGCCCTGCTGCTGGCGGACATCGACGGCCGGACGGTCCTGGAGCTCGATGAGCGGGGCTCCGGTGGGCCGGTCGCCGACGACGGGGTCTGCGTGGGCGGTCCCGTGGGGCCCGTCCGGATCGCGATCGCACCGCTGGGCGCCGACGGGGCCGCCGCCGACGCCCTCCTCGAAGGCCCCGAGGCCGCCGGGGTCCTCGGCGAGGTCGTGGTCTCGGCACCGCACCAGAAGGCAGGCTACGACCGGCTCTGGCTCACGGACGAGCGTAGCAAGCAGGACACCCTCCACGGCCGGCAGTGGCATCGCACGCAGGACGTGGGGCACCTCGATGCCGCCGGCCGCCTGTGGATCGAGGGCAGGCTGCAGCACGTGGCCACCACCCCGGACGGTCCCGTCGCCCCGGGCGGGCCGGAGGCACGCATCGACGCGCTGCCGACCGTCTCCCGGTCCGCCGTGGTGGGCGTGGGCCCGCGGGGCACGCAGGCCGTGGTGGCCGTGGTCGAGCCCGCGGCGCACCCCGGCACGCGCACGCCACGCCCCGGGCTGGCCCCCACGGAGCTGACCGCGCAGGTACGCCGGGCGGCAGCCCCGGTGCCCGTCGCCGCCGTGCTCGTGACCGACCGGGTCCCCGTCGACATCCGGCACAACTCGAAGATCGACCGCACCCGGTTGGCCCGCTGGGCGGACGGCGTGCTGTCCGGCGGCTCCGTGGGGGCCCCGTGAGCGCCCGGCGGGACCTCCGCGTGCTGGTCACCGGGGCCTCGGGCCTGCTCGGCGCCGGGGTGGCGCGCCGACTGGTGGCCGAGGGGGCCGACGTCGTGACCCTGCAGCGCCGCGCCTCCGGGGTGCCCGGCGTGCGGGACGTGATCGGCTCGGTGGCCGATCCGGCGGCCGTGGACCGGGCCATGGCCGGACGCGACACGGTGGTCCATGTGGCCGCGAAGGTCTCGGTGTCCGGGCCGGCCGCGGCCTACGAGAAGGTCAACGTCGCCGGGACACGGACCGTGCTTCAGGCGGCGCGCCGGACCGGAGTGGAACGGTTCGTGCACCTCTCCTCCCCGTCCGTGGCCCATGCCGGCGCCTCGATCGTCGGGGACGGGGCGGGGCCGGCCGACCCGGCGCGGGCCCGCGGACACTACGCCCGGACCAAGGCCGCCGGCGAGCTGCTGGCCCTGGCGGCCGATGCGCGGGATTTCCGGGTGCTCGTGCTGCGGCCGCACCTGATGTGGGGTCCCGGGGACACCCAGCTGACGGAGCGGATCATCGAGCGGGCCCGGGCCGGCCGGATGCCCCTGCTGGGTCCCTCCGCCGCGCTGATCGACTCGCTGTACTCGACGAACGCCGTGGACGCCGTGGTGGCCGCCGTGGACGCGGTGGACCGGGTCCACGGGGAGGCGCTCGTGGTGACCAACGGTGAGCCGCGTCCGGTGGGCGAGCTGGTCCGGGGCCTCGCCCTGGCCGGTGGGGCGCCCGAACCACGGATGCGGATCCCCGCCGGGCCGGCCCGCGGGGCAGGTGCCCTGATCGAGCGTCTCTGGGAGGCGGGCGGCTTCGGACGGGACGGCGACGAGCCCCCGCTGACGCGTTTCCTGGCCGAGCAGCTCTCCACGGCCCACTGGTTCGACCAGCGGCGCACGCGCGAGGTCCTGCGCTGGGCGCCGGCGGTCTCGGTCGACCGTGGTCTCGAACTGCTCGCGGGTCACTACCGTGGCTAGATCCAGTTAGATCCAGCTAGATCCAGCTAGACCCGAACCGCGCTGAGGTGGCACTCGGGGTAGGGATGCTCGCCGTCCGGGCAGACGATCACCCGCCAGGTCTCGCTGAAGCCGGCCTCGTCCAGGACCCTGGCCAGCGACGAGGGGTTCCAGCGCCAGGCCGGCGCGACGACGTGAGGGAACTCCTCGACGTCCCGGTCCGAGTCCAACAGGGCCTGGAACGCCAGCAGCACCTGACAGCCCGGCTCCACGTGCGCCGCCCATGAGGCCAACACCCCCGGGACCTGCTGCGGCGGGACGTGGATCAGGCTGAACCGGGCCAGGATCCCGCTGACGGGCCCGGCCTCGCGGACCGCCGGCTCGGCGGCGGGATAGTACGCGTCCCCGGCGATCCAGGTGCGCCGTGGGTACCGCCGGCGGGCGATCTGCAGCATCCTGGCCGAGGGGTCCACCCCGATTGTGCGGAAGCCCCGGAAGGCCAGCTCCACCGTCACGTGTCCCGTCCCGCAGCCCAGGTCCAGGATGGTCCCGCCCTGCGGCAGTCCGTCCGCGAAGGCATCCAGCGCATGCCGGTCCAGGGGCCGCTGCCACGGCCCCGGGAAGGTGCGGTCGTAGAGCTCCGCCAGCGCGTCGTAGCCGGGCTGCCCCTCAGGTGTCGATGCGCTCAAGGTCCAGGTCCTGGGCGCCGGAGATGATGAAGTCCTTGCGCGGGGCGACGTTGGAGCCCATCAGCAGGTCGAAGACGTGCTCGGCCCGCTGCAGCGCCTCCTCCGCCTCGGGGATGGTCACCCGGCGCAGCATGCGCTGGCGCGGGTCCATGGTGGTGTCCGCCAGTTGGTCGGCGTCCATCTCCCCCAGGCCCTTGTAGCGCTGGATCGGCTCCTTGTAGTTCTTGCCGTCCTTCTCCAGGCGCGCCAACAGCCGGTGCAGTTCCTGCTCCGAATAGGTGTAGACCACCTCGTTGGGCTTGGACCCGGCGTGGACGACCTCCACCCGGTGCAGCGGTGGCACGGCGGCGAACACGCGTCCCTCCTCCACCATCGGACGCATGTAGCGGAAGAACAGGGTGAGCAGCAGCGTGCGGATGTGCGCGCCGTCCACGTCCGCGTCCGTCATGAGGATGACCTTGCCGTACCGCGCCGTGGACAGGTCGAAGCTGCGCCCGGCCCCACCCCCGACCACCTGGATGAGGGCCGCGCACTCGGCGTTGGAGAGCATGTCCCCCACGGAGGCCTTCTGCACGTTGAGGATCTTGCCGCGGATCGGGAACAGGGCCTGGAAATCCGAGGAGCGGGCCAGTTTGGCCGTGCCGAGGGCGGAATCGCCCTCCACGATGAACAGCTCGGAGGAGGCCACGTCCGTGGACCGGCAGTCGGCGAGTTTGGCCGGCATGGTGGAGGTCTCGAGCGCGTTCTTGCGCCGCTGGTTCTCCTTGTGCGTCCGGGCCGAGATGCGGGACTTCATCTCCGCGACGACCTTCTCGAGCAGCACCGAGACCTGGGTCTTGTCATGCTTCCGGGTGGACTTGAAGATCGCCCCGAGCTGCTGCTCGACCACCTTGGCCACGATCTGGCGGACGGCCGAGGTGCCCAGGACCTCCTTGGTCTGGCCCTCGAACTGCGGCTCGGCCAGGCGCACCGTCAGCACCGCCGTCATGCCGGCCAGCACATCGTCCTTCTCCAACTTGTCGTTGCCGGCCTTGAGCTTGCGGGCGTTGGCCTCCACCGTCTTGCGGAAGGTCTTCAGCACCGACGCCTCGAAGCCCGCCTGGTGGGTGCCGCCCTTCGGGGTGGCGATGATGTTGACGAAGGAGCGCAGGTGGGTGTCGTAGCCCACGTCCCAGCGCAGCGCGATGTCCACCGCGCACTCGCGTTCCACGTCCTGCATGGCCGAGCGGCCGTCCTCGCCCAGCACGGGCACCCGCTCGGTGAAGGTGCCGGCCCCCTGCAGCCGCCACACGTCCGTCACCGGGCTGACGGAGGAGAGGTGGTCCACGAACTCGGAGATGCCGCCGTCGTAGTGGAAGACCTCCTCGTACGGACCGGATTCCCCCGGCGTGCCGGGCAGCCGCCGCTCGTCCCGCAGGGTGATCTTGAGCCCCGGGATGAGGTAGGCGGTCTGGCGGGCCCGCTGCTGCAGGTCCTCATAGGAGAACCGCGCGTCCGGGGTGAAGATCTGCTCGTCGGCCCAGTAGCGCACGCGGGTGCCGGTCTGGCCCCGCTTGGCCTTGCCGACGATTTCCATGGGCGACTGGTTGGCCGAGGGGGTGAAGGGGGCGTCCGGCCGGGCGACGCTCCCGGTGTCCTGGAACTGCCCGGGCTCGCCCCGGTGGAAGGACAGCTGGTGGATCTTGCCGCCTCGGAACACCTGCACGTCCAGCCGGGAGGACAGCGCGTTGACCACGGAGGCGCCCACGCCGTGCAGGCCGCCCGAGGCGCCGTAGGAGCCACCGCCGAACTTGCCGCCGGCGTGCAGCTTGGTGAAGACCACCTCGACGCCGGACAGTCCGGTCCTCGGCTCGATGTCCACCGGGATGCCGCGGCCGTTGTCCTCGACCTCCACGGCGCCCCCGGCGTGCAGGGTGACCGCGATCGACTGGCCGTACCCGCCCAGGGCCTCATCCACGGAGTTGTCGATGATCTCCCACAGGCAGTGCATCAGCCCGCGCGAGTCGGTGGACCCGATGTACATGCCGGGTCTCTTGCGGACGGCCTCGAGGCCTTCCAGCACGGAGAGGTGCCGGGCGTTGTACTCACTGCTGCTGGACATGCGTGTGCCTTACTTCCTGGACGGCGGGCGGTTCCCGCCATCCCCTGCGCCGCGTGGCGTCTTCTCGTCCCTGAAGGCTATCGGCCGGGGCGTCCAATCCGCTGGAACCCCGCCGGGCGGCCGGCGTGATCGCCGGTGCTGCCGTGGTACGCAATCAGCGAACACGGCGTCCTTCCCCTCGAGGGTGCGAACAAAAATGACAAGATGGTGGTTCCCTAGGTGTACGCAGTACCCCGAACAGTACCGACCCCCCGGTCACGAGCTACCGATCCTTGAGGGATCAGGGGCACCAGATGAGGAGGCCATCATGACCACCACCGCCACAACGATTGAATCGCCCGTGTTGACCGGCGCAGACCGTTGCGACCGTTGCGGGGCCCAGGCCTATGTGCGGGCCGTGCTCACCAGCGGCGGGGAGCTGCTCTTCTGCGGCCACCACTCCCGTGCCGTGGAAGGCACCCTCCGGCCCCAGACCACCGTCTGGCAGGACGAGACGGACAAGCTGCACGAGAAGCAGCCGGTCGACGTCGACTGATCCGCCGCCACACTCCGAAGAAAGGCCCGGCCCCCGCAAGGGGACCGGGCCTTTCTCCTCTTCCGTCCCCCCGCGGTGGGCGGGCCGGCTCAGTCAGCTCAGTCCAGGTAGTCCCGCAGGACCTGCGACCGGGAGGGGTGGCGCAGCTTCGACATGGTCTTGGACTCTATCTGGCGGATCCGTTCGCGCGTCACGCCGTAGACCTTGCCGATCTCGTCCAGGGTCTTCGGCTGGCCGTCCGTCAGCCCGTAGCGCATGGCCACCACGCCGGCCTCGCGCTCGGCCAGGGTGTCCAGCACCGAGTGCAGCTGCTCCTGCAGCAGCGTGAAGCTCACGGCGTCGGCGGGCACCACGGCCTCGGAGTCCTCGATCAGGTCGCCGAACTCGGAGTCGCCGTCCTCACCCAGGGGGGTGTGCAGCGAGATGGGCTCGCGGCCGTACTTCTGGACCTCGACCACCTTCTCCGGGGTCATGTCCAGCTCCTTGGCCAGCTCCTCCGGGGTGGGCTCGCGGCCCAGGTCCTGGAGCATCTGGCGCTGCACCCGGGCCAGCTTGTTGATGACCTCCACCATGTGCACGGGGATCCGGATGGTCCGTGCCTGGTCTGCCATGGCACGGGTGATGGCCTGGCGGATCCACCAGGTCGCATAGGTCGAGAACTTGAAGCCCTTGGTGTAGTCGAACTTCTCCACCGCGCGGATCAGGCCCAGGTTGCCCTCCTGGATCAGGTCCAGGAACAGCATGCCACGCCCGGTGTAGCGCTTGGCGAGGGACACCACGAGGCGCAGGTTGGCCTCGAGCAGGTGGTTCTTCGCCCGGCGGCCGTCCGCCACGACCAGCTCCATGTCCCGGCGCAGGCGGGCGTCCTTGATGGGGTCGTCCTTCATCTTCTGCTCGGCATAGAGCCCGGCCTCGATGCGCAGGGCGAGGTCGACCTCCTGTTCCGCGTTGAGCAGTGCCACCTTGCCGATCTGCTTCAGGTAGTCCTTGACCGGGTCGGCGGTCGCCCCGGCTGAGACGACCTGCTGGACCGGGGCATCGTCCTCGGCGTCGGAGACCACGAAGCCGCCGGAGGTGGATTCCTCCTCGGCCTTCTCGGCGCCGGCCGGGGTCTCGGTGCCCTCGTCCTCCTCGGCCTCCGCCTCGATCTCACTCGAGGCCTTCACGGCCACCGACGGGGTGGCCGCGGCCTGGCCGACGGTCGGGGACTTGGCGGCGGTCTTCTTGGCCGCGGCCTTCTTGGTCGCCGTGGTCTTCGTGGCGCGCGACGTCGGGGTGGACTTCCGAGCGGACGTGGCGGCCGGGACAGCCCCCTGGTCCTCTGCGACGGCGTCCTCGACGGCCGTGCTGCCTTGTGTCTCGGTCTTCTTGGAAGAAGTAGTCACTCATTACCTTTCGTACGGGCATCCCGAAGGACCCCTGACGGTCAACACCACTATGACCCTGTCAAATCCGCGGTGAACTGCACCCGGACGGCACGGGAGGTCGTCCCGTGTTCTCCGGATCCCGCGGACGCAGGGTCTTCAAGTGGTCAACGACCCATCACGCGCATTTGTTCCCGCGGGCCTGGGATCCAGGGCGGGAGACGGCAAGCGTCCGGGTCAGCCTTCCCGATTATGCCATGGAGGGAGCCGGCCGGGCCCATCCCGGCCCCGCGCGCCGGAGACGGGATCGTCATCCCAGCCGGCGGGCGGTGGCGGACCAGGCGGTCTCGCGCCGGCTGGCCCACCCGGAGAGCATCCCCCGGTCCACGATCTCCCCCAGGAGCTGTCCCAGGGGGTACTCGGGGTCGTCCCGGTGGACCTCCTCGAGGATGCGTCCCGCGACCGAACCACGCCCCCGGGCCCACTCGAGCCAGGCCGCCAGGCACCGCAGGACGGAGGCCCCGTGGCCCGCGACCTCCGGCAGGAGGGCGGCGCAGGCGGACCGCAGGTGGGCGATGCGCTGCCAGTCCGGTCCGCGCTGGCTGGCAGCCAGGATGACGGAGGTGAACAGCACGCCGTTGACCTCGCACGGTTCCGCGTCCAGCCGTTCTGCGACCCCCGGCGGGACGGTGCCCAGCCAGACGGCTCCGGAGACGGAGCGGCCCAGCGAGAAGCTCGCCGAGGCGAGGAGGCAGTCGCGCCACTGGACCCGGATCAGCCCGGCGGCCAGCAGGGCCCGTGCGTACGGGTCCGCCGGCAGGACGCCGGAGGCGAGGACGTGCTCCCACCCCGTCAGCCACGTCACCAGGGCGGTCGCCATCTCGTCCCCGTCGGGGCCAGCCACCCCCAGTTCGGCGATGTGCACCACGGCGGCCAAGAGATCGGGGGTGTAGTCCTCCGCGGGGGCGGGCAGACCGCTGTCCTCCGGCTCCGCCGAGACCAGGGAGCCCTCCAGGATCAGGGAGGCGTTGATCACGCTGGTCTCCACGAGGGACACCGGTGTCCCATGGTCGGAGCAGGCGGCGGGGCGGGGGCAGCCCACGTGCCACACCCTCCCGCCGGCCACCAGCCACAGCTCCATCATGGGCAGCCCGACGTCGGCGAACTCACGCTCCAGGGCCACCGCGAGCAGGCGGTCCGACTCCGTGGTGGGGTCCTCGTGGGGCCCGGCCTCCGCCGCGCCGGCGGCACCGTCCCGGAACAGCACGGCGACGCACCCGTCCGCGCGGCGGTCGTTGGCCAGGTGGGCGGCGAACTGCCGGGCATAGGCACTGTGGGCCGGCCAGGTCATCACGGCCGCCGGATCCCAGTCGCAGCGCAGGACCGCGCCGAGGCTGCTGCCGGCCAGGCTGATGGCCGTGAGGCTGTTGCGGGGCGGGTACCCCATCGTGTGGTGGATGTAGCTGATCAGGTCCGTCACGTCCACGGCCTTGACCGTGGCTCGGGGAGACGGGCTGGGGAGGACGGCGTCGCCGGGGAGGTCTGTCTGCATGACTCCACGGTTCCGCCTCCATCACGGCCGCGGAACCGCCCCCACTCCCGGTTGTGGGGCGGTGGGGGCATCCGGTCACCTGTGCAGGAGTGCCTCCCGCACCGGCCTATCGGCCGTCCGGGTCCTCCCCGGCGTCGTGCGAGCCGTCCTCCGGGGCCTCGGCATCGCCGTCCCGACCGGCATCCAGCGCGTGCCGCGGCTGGCTCTGCAGGTACTCCTCGACGGCGGCCCCCAGCTCCTCGGCGTCGGGAACCTGCTCGTCCGGTCCCACCAGCAGCGACCTGCCGGCGCCCGGGGAGTTCTGGTCGAAGTTCTTCTCCAGCCCCTCCACCATGGCGGTGACCTCATGCGAGGCGCCGGTCTGGCGGTCCAGCTCACGGTCCACCTCACGGCCGCGCTCCCGCAGCTCGTCGGTGGGCAGCATCAGGCCGAGCGCGGCGCCCACGTACTCCAAGGCGGCGACGGCGGCCTGCGGGTACGCGGCCTCGGCGAGGTAGTGCGGCACATGCAGCGAGTAGCCGGTGGTCCCGTGGCCCTTCTCGTCCAGCCGCAGCTCGAGCAACTGGCTGACTCCGGAGACCATCCGGGCCTGGGGGCTCCAGGTGGACAGGCCGGCCACCAGCTCCTCCTGGTTGCCGTGGGCCGTCACGCCCAGCGGACGGGTGTGGGGCACGGGCATGGGCACGGCGTCCACCAGGGCCACGAGCTTGACGTCGAGCTTCTCCACGAGGAACAGCACGGAGGCCACGAAACGCTCCCACTGGTAGTCCGGTTCGGGTCCGGACAGCAACAGGAAGGGCCGGCCCAGGGAGTCGGAGACCAGATGGAGCTGGAGGCGTGGGGACTGGTAGTCGCGGAAGCGCTCGCCGTCGAAGGTGATCTGCGGACGGCGGGACCGGTAGTCGATCAGCTGGTCCGCGTCGAAGCTGGCCAGCAGTTTGTGCTCCAGCGAATCGACCAGCGTGTCCCGGACCTGTTCGGCCAGGTGGCCGGCGTTCAGGTGTCCTCCGAAGACCGCCAGCATGCCCAGCCCGCGCAACGCCGTGGCTCCGTCGAATCCCCCGGCCAACAGGTCACGGCCGGCCGGTTCGAGGGTGAACAGCGTGGTGGGGTCCTGCATGGTACGTCCTTCCGTGCCTGGCGGCCTTGATGGTCCTGATGCTTGCCTTGGTGAGTCCAACGTACTGGTGGCGTGGGCTATTCCACGCCAGGTGCGCCGCGGGGCGGCCGGAGGCCCCCCGTGGATAGGATCATGGCAGAGCCACCACGACCACTGTCCCCCACCCCGATCGAGGAGAACCACTCCCGTGCCCATGATCAATGACTTCAGCCCCGTCCTGACCGCCATCACCCCGGCCCAGTCCCAGCACCGCAGCCAGGACTCCTCGGCCCTGGTGATCGGCGTCAGCTCCACGGACGAGGGGCCCGTGCTGCTGCCCAACCCGCTGCCCGATGCCGGCGCCCGCGCCCTGGCCGACTCCCTCGAGGCCTTGGGGGTCACGGGTGCCGCCGACGAGGTGGTGCGGATCCCGGGGTTGGATCGACTGCCGTTCCCGCTCCTGGTGCTCACCGGGGTCGGGAGGATCACGGGCGAGCCCGGGGCCGGTGTCTCCCACGAGGCCCTGCGCCGTGCCGCCGGCGCGGCCGTACGGCAGCTCTCCGGCACCCGGAGCGTGACCCTCGGCCTGCCGGCCGAGACGCCCGAGCTGCTGGCCGCGGTCGCCGAGGGAGCCGCGCTGGCCGCCTACTCCTTCACGGCCTTCCGCTCGGCCGACGCCCGGCAGAAGGCGAAGAACCCGGTGGAGGGCGCCGCCGTCGTGACCTCCCTGAAGCCCAAGGTGACCGGACCGGTCCTGAAGCGGGCCGCGGCCGTGGCCCGTGCCGTGCGTGCCACCCGTGACCTCGTCAACACCCCGCCCTCCCACCTGTTCCCCGCGTCCTTCGCCGAGGAGGTGTCCCAGGCCATGCAGCCGCTGGCCGTGAAGGTCACCGTCTGGGACGAGAGGCGGCTGGAGAAGGAGGGCTTCGGGGGCCTGCTCAACGTCGGCATGGGCTCCTCCCGCCCGCCGCGGTTGGTCAAGCTCGAGTACACGCCCGCCAAGGGCGCCCGCCGCGCCCCGCACGTCGCGTTGGTCGGCAAGGGCATCACCTTCGACTCGGGCGGACTGTCCCTGAAGCCGCCCACGTCCATGACCACCATGAAGTCGGACATGGCGGGCGCGGCCACCGTGGCCTCCGTGGTCGCGGCCGCGGCCGAGCTCGAGCTCCCCGTCAAGGTCACCGGCTGGCTGTGCATGGCCGAGAACATGCCCTCCGCCACCGCCCAGCGCCCCTCGGACGTCATCACGATCTACGGCGGCAAGACGGTCGAGGTCATGAACACGGATGCCGAGGGCCGTCTCGTCCTGGCGGACGGATTGGTGGCCGCCACGGACGAGACCCCGGATGCCGTCATCGACGTGGCCACCCTGACGGGCGCCCAGATGATCGCCCTGGGCAGCCGGACCACCGGGGTCCTGGGCACCGAGGCCCTGCGGGACGAGATCGTGAGCGCCTCCGACGCCAGCGGGGAGGCCGCCTGGGCCATGCCGATCCCCGAGAACCAGCGCGCGTCCCTGGACTCGACCATCGCTGACATCTCCAACGTGGGCGACCGGTTCGGCGGCATGCTGACGGCCGCCGCCTTCCTGCGCGACTTCGTGGACGCCGGCCGCACGCCCGCCGAGGCCAAGGACGCCCCGACCCCGTGGGCCCACCTGGACATCGCCGGCCCGTCCTTCAACGACTCCGGTGCCTACGGGTACACGCCGAAGGACGCCACCGGGGTCATGGTCCGGACCCTGGTGACCTACCTGGAGGGCCGCGCGGGGCAGGAGGGCCCAAAGTAGAAGCCAGCGGCGCCGTACGGCTAAGGTAAAACCGAGGCATCACCACCAACCCGAAGGGTGACGGAGAACCCGGCACCCGATTGTGAGGAGCACCATCGTGGCCGACACGGCAACCGCCCAGGAATTCGACGTACTCATCCTCGGCGGTGGATCCGCCGGGTACGCAGCCGCCCTCCGCTCGGTCCAGTACGGGATGAGCGTCGGGCTGGTGGAGAAGGCCAAGCTCGGCGGCACCTGCCTGCACACGGGGTGCATCCCCACCAAGGCGTACCTGCACGCCGCCGAACTGGCGGACGAGGCCCGGACCTCCTCGAAGTACGGCATCCACACCACCCTCGACTCCATCGACATGGCCGGTGTACGGGACTTCAAGGACGGCGTCGTCGCCGGCAAGTTCAAGGGCCTGAGCGGCCTGCTCAAGATGAAGAAGGTCAACGTCATCGAGGGCGAGGGCAAGCTGGTCTCGCAGAACCAGATCGAGGTGGACGGGACCCGCTACACGGGCAAGAACATCATCCTGGCCTCCGGTTCCGAGTCCAAGACCTTCGGCCTGCCGATCGGCGGCAACATCATGACCTCGACGGAGGCCCTGCAGCTGGACCGCACCCCGAAGTCCGCCATCATCCTGGGCGGTGGCGTCATCGGCTCCGAGTTCGCCTCGGCCTGGCACTCCTTCGGTGTGGACGTCACCATCATCGAAGGCCTCGACCACCTCGTGCCGAACGAGGACCCGGAGGTCATCAAGGTCCTGGAGCGGGAGTTCAAGAAGAAGGGCATCAAGTCCAACCTCGGCACCTTCTTCGAGAAGGTCGAGGAGACCGGGGACGGCGTCAAGGTCACCCTGGCCGACGGCAAGGAGTTCACGGCGGAGGTCTGCCTCGTGGCCGTGGGCCGCGGGCCCGTCACCGCCGGGCTGGGCTATGAGGACCAGGGCATCACCCTGGACCGGGGCTTCGTGATCACCAACGAGCGCCTGCACACCGGGGTCGGCAACATCTACGCGATCGGTGACATCGTCCCAGGCGTGCAGCTGGCCCACCGCGGCTACCAGCAGGGTCATTTCGTGGCCGAGGAGATCGCCGGTAACAACCCCATCATCGTCGAGGACATCAACATCCCGAAGGTCACCTTCACCGATCCGGAGATCATGTCCGTGGGCTACTCGGAGCCGAAGGCCAAGGAGAAGTTCGGCGAGTCCAACGTGGAGACCACCACGTACAACCTGGCCGGCAACGGCAAGTCCTCCATCCTGGGCACGGGCGGCATCATCAAGATGGTGCGGCAGAAGAACGGCCCGATCGTCGGGGTGCACGGCATCGGCAAGCGCATCAGCGAGCAGATCGGCGAATCCCAGCTGATCGTCAACTGGGAGGCCTACCCGGAGGACGTGGCCGCCTTCGTCCACGCCCACCCCACCCAGAACGAGTCCCTTGGCGAAGCCGCGATGGCCCTCAACGGCCACCCGCTGCACGGCTGAGACCACCGAGACCACTACACAACCGTCAGGCCGGCGGGAAGCCGGCACGCACTTGAGGAGAAACGGGACGCCATGTCTGAAACCGTGAACCTGCCGGCCCTGGGTGAATCCGTCACCGAGGGCACCGTCACCCGCTGGCTGAAGGAGGTCGGCGACGAGGTCGCCGTCGACGAGCCGTTGGTGGAGGTCTCCACCGACAAGGTGGACACCGAGATCCCGTCCCCCGTGGCCGGCATTCTCGAGGAGATCCTCGTCCAGGAGGACGAGACCGTCGAGGTCGACGCCCCCCTGGCCAAGATCGGCTCCGGCTCCGGTGGCGGCTCGTCTGACGACGCTCCGGCTGCCGCCGAGGCCGAGGAGGAGACCCAGGAGGACGAGGCCAAGCAGGAGGCGCCGGCTGAGCAGGAGCCCGCCGAGGCCTCGGACAACGACGAGACCGGCGACAGCAGCACGGACGGACAGGAGCTGTCCTCCGAACAGGTGGCCGCCGAGGATGCCGAGGAGCAGGGCACCGGCGATTCCACCGAGGTCACCCTACCGGCGCTGGGCGAATCCGTGACCGAGGGCACCGTCACGCGCTGGCTCAAGGAGATCGGTGACGACGTGGAGGTCGATGAGCCGCTGCTCGAGGTCTCCACCGACAAGGTCGACACCGAGATCCCGTCCCCCGTGGCCGGCAAGCTCGTGGAGATCAAGGTCCAGGAGGACGAGACCGTGGAGGTCGGCGCCGTGCTGGCCCTGGTCGGGTCCGGATCGGCCGCCCCTGCGGGTGAGGACAAGCCGGCCGAGAAGCCTGCTGCCCAGGAGAAGGAGGCCGAGGAGAAGCCCGCCGAGAAGCCTGCTGCCCAGGAAAGGGAAGCTGAGGAGAAGCCGGCCGAGAAGCCCGCTGCCGAGGAGAAGCAGGCTGAGGAGAAGCCTGCTGCCGAGGAGAAGCCCGCCGAGCAGGCGTCCTCCGCACCGACCCCCGCTCCCGCCGGAGCAGCCCCGGGCGAGGGCTATGTCACCCCGCTCGTGCGCCGCCTGGCCCAGCAGAACGACGTGGACCTGTCCACGGTGGTGGGCACCGGTGTCGGTGGCCGCATCCGCAAGCAGGACGTCCTGGTGGCCGCCGAGGCCGCCAAGGCGCGCCAGTCCGGCTCGAACGCTCCCGCCGCCGCCCCGGCAGCGGGTGCGGCAGGCGCTGCCCCGGCCCCGGCCGCCGCCTCCACGGTGGACCCGGGCAAGCGTGGAACCACGGAGAAGGCGCCGCGCATCCGGCAGACCATCGCCCGGCGCATGCGCGAATCCCTGGACGTCTCGGCCCAGCTGACCCAGGTGCACGAGATCGACATGACCCGGGTGGTGGCGCTGCGCGGCAAGGCCAAGACCGGCTTCCAGCAGAAGAACGGCGTCAAGCTGACGTACCTGCCGTTCATCACCCTGGCCGTGACCGAGGCGTTGAAGCAGCATCCGAAGCTGAACGCCGAGTTCAACGCCGAGACCTCGGAGATCACCTATCACGACTCCGAGGACATCGCGATCGCGGTGGACACCGAGAAGGGCCTGTTCGTCCCGGTCATCAAGGACACCGGTTCGCTGAACCTCTCCGGGATCGCCGGCAAGATCGCCGACGTGGCGGACCGGACCCGCAACAACAAGATCTCCCCGGACGAGCTGTCCGGTGGGACCTTCTCGATCACCAACTTCGGCTCGGTCGGTGCCCTGTTCGACACCCCGATCATCAACCAGCCGAACGTGGCGATCCTCGGGGTCGGCACCATCGTCAAGCGGCCCATGGTCATCACCGACCAGGAGGGCAATGACACCATCGCCATCCGCCACATGATGTACCTGAGCCTGACCTACGACCACCGCCTGGTGGACGGGGCAGACGCCGGCCGCTTCCTGCAGACCGTCAAGGCGCGTCTGGAAGCCGGCGAGTTCGCCCACGAGTTGGGGGTCTGAATCCATGGCGGTCGTCACCGCGATCATCATCGCCATCCACATCATCTCCGCCGCCGCGATCGTCGGCGGGTGGCTGGCCCACTTCAAGAACCCGACCGTCACCAAGTCCCAGTGGTACGGCACGTGGGGCATGCTGGCCTCCGGCCTGCTGCTGGCCGGCCTCGCCGAGATGGGTGACGATCCGGTGAACCACATCAAGATCGGCGTCAAGCTGGTCATCGGCCTCTGCGTCTTCGTGACCGCGCTGCTGGCACGGCGCAAGGAGAACAAGGGCGAGCCGGTGTCCACCGGCCTGGCCCATGCCACGGGCGGGATGGCGCTGGTCAACATCCTCGTGGCCGTGCTGTGGCAGGACTACTCCTGATCCACCTCAGTACGCACCGCTGACGGCGGCCGACCGGATCCCGGTCGGCCGCCGTCTGGCGTCACGGCTCGATCCGGTGCACCCGCCATCCCTCCCCCGTCCGCCGGAGGTGGACGGTGAGGCGTTCGACCAACGGCCCCTCGGAGGCCGCCACGGCGTCCCCGGACGAGCTGACGGTCCGGTAGGGGCCGATCCGCGACTCCACCGGCGCGGAGGCGTGCCGCGGGTCCTGAAGGGTGACGTCGCCTGTCACCCGGGTCCGAAGGTCGAGCCCCTGGAAGCGGAGGTCCCGGTCCGCCAGCTGCTGCTGCAGGGCCGCGTCGGCGGCGAAGGCCGGTGAGTCGGGCAGGCTGTAGGCCGCCAGCTGTCCGTGGTCCAAGGAGGTGAGCGCCTCGGCACGGGCCGGGCCCAGGGCCGCGACCGCCGCTCGCACCTCCTCCGTCGCCTCCGCCGTCACCTCCGCCGGACCCCCAGTCACTGCCCCCGGGTCCGCGGCGGGCGCGGTCTCCGGCGTCGCCCTGGCGTCCGCGTGCGGGGGCGCCGCGCTCGGCGGGTCATCTGGGCCGAGGAACCCCACGGCACCCCAGGCCAGGGCTGCCGCCACCACGGCCGCCGCCCCGGTCAGCACTCGGCGGCGCCGCCCCCGCGCCTGCGCCCGCCGGGACACCGTAGGGGCACGACGGCGGGTGGGCAGCTCCCGGGCGACCTCCGCGGCGGCGCCGGGATACAGGTCCAGGGGTTGCGGGTCAGCCCAGCGGTAGGCGGCGACCGCGAAGTGCTCGGCCCCGGGCCGGCGCTGCGGATCCTCGCCCAACCCGGCCTCCAGCAGGTCGACCACGTCGCCGGGGACCTCCGGGAGGATCATCGGCAGGGGCGCCCGGGACGCCGTCCGGGACGGCGCCCTCCCGGTCAGGGCGTACCAGCCGACCGCCGCCAGCGAGTAGAGGTCGGCCGCCGGGTCCAGTCGCCCCGGCCCGCCGTCGTCGTACAGCTCCGGCGCGGAGAAGCCCGGGGTCCCGAGACGGTGCTCGGCGCCACCCAGGACGCGGGAGGAGCCCAGGTCGGCCAGCGCCGGGCGCCCCTGGACGGTGAAGAGGATGTTGCCCGGTGACACGTCGCCGTGGACCACACCGCGGGCGTGGAGCACCTGCAGAGCCTGCGCCATGGGGACCAGGACCGTGACCACCTGCCCCAGCGGCAGGGGTCCGGCGGCGCGGACCAGGGAGCCCAGTGAACCGCCGGCGTGGTACTCGCTGAGCAGGCCGGGCCCGGCATCCGTCTCCACCACGCCCAGGGGACGCACCACATGCTCATGACGCAGGTCCCCCACGGCCCGCATCTCCGTCTGCAGCACGGACACGGGCCCCGCGGCCCGCCGCTGCGGGATCTTCAGGGCGGCCTGGGTCCCCTCGGCGTCGGTCACGAGCCACACGGTGGAGTTGGCACCCCGGCCCAGTTCCCGCACCACCTCCCACCCCGGGACGTCAGGCGGCGGCGTCGTCGTCTGCATCTGTTCCCCCTCCGGCAACCGGTCGTGTCTCCTCCCCTCCATCCTGCCGCCCTTCAGGGAGGCCCGCTGCGATTATCCACAGGCCTCCCCGGCAGGGCATAGAGTGAGGCCATGCCCGAAACGACCATGCCGCCGTTCCGCGTCCTGGGCCTGTCCCCGGACACCGTCGACTACCGAGCGGCGTGGGAACTCCAGCAGGAGCTCCACGCCCGGGTCGTCGAGGGGGTCTCCCCCGGTGCCATCCTCTTCCTCGAGCACACCGCCGTGTACACCGCCGGAAAGCGCACGGAGCCTGCCGACCTTCCGGACGACGGCTCCCCGGTGGTGGACGTGGACCGCGGTGGCAAGCTCACGTGGCACGGGCCGGGGCAACTGGTCTGCTATCCCGTGGTCCGGCTGGCGGATCCGGCGGCCGTCAAGGAGTACGTCTGGTTCCTGGAGGAGGCCCTCATCCGGACGCTGGCCGGCCTCGGCCTGACCGGCGAACGCGTGGACGGACGCTCCGGCGTCTGGATCCTCGGCGGCACGGACGCGGCCGGCCGGACCGTCCCGGACCGCAAGATCGCCGCCATCGGGCTACGCGTCAACCACGGGGTCTCGATGCACGGCTTCGCCCTGAACTGCAGCAACTCCCTGGCGCCCTACGAGCACATCGTGGCCTGCGGCATCACCGACGCCGGCTCCACCACCATCTCGGCCGAGCTCGGCCGCACCGTCACCCCGGCTGAGGCGCTGGCCACGGTCCGGGAGCACCTGGCCGCGCTGGCCCCCGGCCATCTCGCGCCGGTCGCACCGACCCTGTTGGCGGACGCCGCCGGCGACTCCCCCACCCCGAACCCCCTGCGGAAGGAAACACTTCAGTGAGCGCATCCCCTGACGGCCGCCGACTCCTGCGCGTCGAGGCCCGCAACGCCGAGGTTCCGGTCGAACGCAAGCCGGACTGGATCAAGGCCAAGGTCGACATCGGGCCCGAGTACATCAACCTCAAGAACAAGGTGAAGTCCTCCGGTCTGCACACCGTGTGTGAGGAGGCCGGCTGCCCCAACATCTTCGAGTGCTGGGAGGACCGCGAGGCCACCTTCCTCATCGGCGGCGACACCTGCACCCGCCGGTGCGGCTTCTGCGACATCGCCACCGGCAAGCCGCAGCCCCTGGACCTCGACGAGCCCCGCCGCGTGGCCGAGAACATCCGGGAGATGAACCTGCGCTACACCACGGTCACGGGCGTGGCACGGGACGACCAGAAGGACGGGGCCGCCTGGCTCTTCGCCGAGACGATCCGCAAGGTCCACGAGCTCAACCCCAACACGGGCATCGAGATCCTGCCCCCTGACTTCGGGGCCGATCCCGAGCTGGTCCAGGTGGTCTTCGACGCCCGCCCGGAGGTCTTCGCGCACAACCTCGAGACCGTTCCGCGGATCTTCAAGGCGATCCGGCCGGCCTTCACCTATGACAAGTCCCTGCGGGTGCTGAACATGGCCAAGGCGGACGGGCTCGTCACGAAGTCCAACCTGATCCTGGGCATGGGCGAGGAGGACCACGAGATCGACCAGGCCCTCGTGGACCTGCACGAGGCCGGCTGCGACATCATCACGGTGACGCAGTATGTGCGCCCCTCCAAGCTGCACCACCCGATCGACCGGTGGGTGAAGCCGGAGGAGTTCGTGCACTGGTCCGAGCGCGCCGAGCAGATCGGCTTCGCCGGCGTCATGGCCGGGCCGCTGGTGCGGTCCTCCTACCGCGCCGGACGCCTCTACGCCACCGCCATGCGCAAGCTGGGCCGTCAGATGCCCGCGAACCTGTCCCACATCGAGGAGTCCGGCTCCACCCGGCAGGAGGCGGCCTCGCTGCTCGCTGGCCGGTAGACTGGAGTCACTATGGTCCAGAGCAAAGATTCCGCAGCATCCTCGTCCGCATCGACCCGCGCCAAGCTGAAGGCCGTCAAGGCCGAGCAGCGGGAACGGCGCCTCCAGGACAAGGTCCGGACGAAGGAGACCAAGGCCGAGACCAAGGCCCGGAAGAAGGCCACCAAGAAGCCCGGTGTCTTCAAGCAGCTCCGCGACGTCTTCTCCATGACCCGCGCCCACGACCCGAAGGTCGTGCTGTGGATGGCCCTGGCGTTCGTGGCCGTCCTGGTCATCGGACTCGTCGTGGGCCTGTTGCTGGACAACTGGATCACGTGGCTGCTCATCGCCATCCCCTTCGGCCTGCTGGCCGCGGTGGTCATCATGAATCGCAGGGCCGAGAAGGCGGCGTTCGCGCGCATCGACGGGCGCCCCGGTGCGGCCGGCGCCGCGCTGTCCACGCTCCGCCGTGGCTGGATCATCCCCGAGCAGCCGGTGGCGGTCAGCCCGAAGACGCAGGACGCGGTCTTCCGCGCCGTCGGGCGTCCCGGCGTCGTCCTCGTCACCGAGGGCCCCACCAGCCGGGTGCGGCCGCTCGTGGAGAAGGAGCGCAGGAACATGCAGCGGTTCCTGCCGAACGTGCCGATCCAGGTGTTGGCCACGGGGCACGGCGATGACCAGGTCGAGCTGCATGAGCTGTCCAAGACCCTGAAGCGGATGAAGAAGACCCTCACCAAGCAGGAGGTCCAGGCGGTCGACAAGCGGCTGAACTCCCTGGGGTCCACGAAGATGCCGATCCCCAAGGGCATCGACCCCTACCGCGCGCGACCGGACCGCAAGGCCATGCGCGGGCGCTGAGGACGGCGCTACATCCGGATCAGCACGGTGCCGGCCGCCCGGTCGTGCAGTCCCCGGCCATCAGCGTCGATCATGAAGGGCGTCACCACCAGGCACCACAGGCCCGTGCGGATCAGGGTCTTCACGGGCCCGGCCATGGCGCCGCCCACCCGGACCACCTGGATCCCGGCGATCCGCTTGCCCACGGTGGTGCCCAACAGGCTCACCAGGACCACCTGCAGCAGGACGTAGAACCCGAGGGTCACGAGGGGGTGTCCCTCGAACCACACGGTGCTGATGAACAGGGCGATGAACCAGTCGATCAGGACCGCGAGGATCCGGCGGCCCCATCCGGCCATGGAGGTCGGGCCGCTCTCGGCCAGCCCCAGCCGTTCGCCGGGCCAGCGCCCGACCGCGTTCGGCCGCGCGGAGCCACCGACCCAGCCGGCCATGTCCCGGCGGGTGACCAAGGGGTCCTCGGCCCCCCGCCTGCCGGAGGGGCGTCGGGAACCGGACGCGCCGTCGTCGCCGGCGCCGGGGGGATTCTGAGGGGTTCGTGCCACCGCTTCACTCTACCGAGTCCGGGGCCGGGCCCCGGCCGGGGATCGGACACGTTACACGCCGGAAACACATCTGTCACCGTCGGGATACGGCACCTCGATAGAGTAGGCGCATTACCGAACCCCGAGGAGCACATCCAGATGTTCACCACCGCCCAGGACGTCCTGCAGTTCATCCAGGACGAGGACGTCGTCTTCGTCGATGTCCGATTCACCGACCTGCCAGGCGTCCAGCAGCACTTCAACCTTCCGGCGAAGGCGGTGGACGAGGAGTTCTTCGTGGAGGGCCAGCTGTTCGACGGCTCCTCCATCCGCGGCTTCCAGGGGATCGCCGAATCGGACATGCAGCTGATCCCGGATGTGGCCACGGCCTACCTGGACCCGTTCCGCGTGGAGAAGACCCTCGTCATGAGCTTCTCGATCGTGAACCCGCGCACGGGTGAGCCCTACCACCGCGATCCGCGGGGCGTGGCCCAGAAGGCGGAGGAGTACCTCGCCTCGACCGGCATCGCCGACACCGCCAACTTCGCCTCCGAGGCCGAGTTCTTCATCTTCGAGGACGTCCGGTATCAGTCCACGCCGAACCACAGCTTCTACTCCGTCGACTCGGACGAGGCCTGGTGGAACACGGGCCGGAAGGAGGAGGGCGGCAACCTGGGCCACAAGACCCCCGTCAAGGGCGGCTACTTCCCCGTCTCCCCGGTGGACAAGCAGGCCGACCTGCGCGACGCGATCTGCGTGGCCCTGGACGAGGTCGGCCTCGAGGTCGAACGCTCCCACCACGAGGTCGGCGCCGCCGGCCAGGCCGAGATCAACTACAAGTTCAACACGCTGACCCACGCTGCGGACGACCTGATGAAGTTCAAGTACGTGGTCAAGAACACCGCGGAGGCCTTCGGCAAGACCGCGACGTTCATGCCGAAGCCGGTCTTCGGGGACAACGGCTCGGGCATGCACTGCCACCAGTCCCTGTGGAACGCCGGCGAGCCGCTGTTCTACGACGAGAAGGGCTACGCCAACCTCTCGGACACCGCCCGCTGGTACATCGGTGGCCTCCTCAAGCACGCCTCCGCCATCCTGGCCTTCACCAACCCCACGGTGAACTCCTACCGCCGGCTGGTGAAGGGCTTCGAGGCCCCCATCAACATGGTCTACTCCCAGGGCAACCGCTCCGCCGCCATCCGCATCCCGATCACCGGCTCCAACCCCAAGGCCAAGCGCCTGGAGTTCCGCGCGCCGGACCCCTCCGGCAACCCCTACCTGGCCTTCGCCGCCCAGCTCATGGCCGGCCTGGACGGCATCCGCAACCGGATCGAGCCGGCCGAGCCGATCGACAAGGACCTGTACGAACTGCCCGCCGAGGAGGCCGCGTCCATCCAGAAGGCACCGGCCTCCCTGGAGGAGGCCCTGCGCGCCCTGGAGGAGGACCACGAGTTCCTGCTCGCCGGCGACGTCTTCACGGAGGACCTCATCGAGGCCTGGATCGAGTACAAGCGGGAGAACGAGATCCTCCCGCTGTCCATCCGGCCGAACCCCTACGAGTTCGAGCTCTACTACGGCGTGTGACGCCCGACGACGGCCCCTGACGGTGACGCTCCGACGTCACCGTCAGGGGCTGTCGCCTTCCCCGGCGCGAACGGTGGATGGCGGGGGAATATCCGGGCTGTCCCGGAGGCTGTGCCTCAGGAGAACCCCGTCTGTACAAGCCCTGTGAAAGGTGCCCGCGTGAGCTATCCGCTGTCCATCCTCGACCTGTCCACCGTGTTGCCGGGACAACCTGTCGCCCAGGCGGTGGCCGCCAGCGTCGAACTGGCGCAGCAGGCGGAGGAACAGGGCTTCCGCCGGATCTGGTTCGCAGAGCACCACAACTTCCCCTCCATCGCCTCCTCAGCCACCTCCGTGCTGATCGGGCACGTGGCCGATCAGACCTCGTCGATCCGGCTGGGGGCCGGCGGCATCATGCTGCCGAACCACTCCCCCCTGGTGATCGCCGAGCAGTTCGGCACGCTGGCCGAGATCCACCCGGGCCGGATCGACCTCGGCTTGGGACGTGCCCCCGGGACGGACCAGCGCACCATGATGGCCCTGCGCCGGGACCCCTCCGCGGCGGACACGTTCCCCCGGGACGTCAAGGAGCTGGCGGGCTACCTGAAGGGCGAGAGCCTCATCCCGGGCGTGGACGCCTTCCCCGGCAGCGGGACGAACGTGCCGCTGTTCGTGCTCGGCTCCTCCCAGTACGGCGCCCAGCTCGCGGCGGCCCTGGGCCTGGGCTACTCCTTCGCCTCACACTTCGCGCCCCAGATGCTGGAGCACGCCGCGCGCCTCTACCGGGAGTCCTTCGAGCCGTCCGAGGACTACCCGGAGCCCCACTTCATCGCCGCACTCAACGTGATCGCGGCGGACACCGAGGCGGAGGCGCACGCCCAGCTGGAGATCGCCCACCGCCACCGCATCCGGCAGATGCTCGGACGGGGCCGCGACCTGTCCGAGGAGGACGTGACCATGCTGCTGCACTCCGCCGGCGGCGAGCAGGTGCTGTCCATGATGAAGTACACCGCCGTGGGCACCATCGACACGGTCAGGACCTACCTCGACGAGTTCCGTGAGCGCGTCAAGGCGGATGAGCTCATCATCACCAACGCCGCCCCGGACCTGGCGGCCCGGCACCGCACCCTGGAGCTACTGGGCGAGCACGTCATCCGGCGCTGAGTCCGCGGACCGGAAGGTGACGATTCCATTGCGATCCTGCCGCCCTCTGACCTGAGGGTTCTCCGGTCCGGCGTCGTCGGGAGAGGGTGGGTGCATGAGACGTGCCCCGTTGCTCGCTGTGAGCCTGATGTCCCTCACGGCCCTGTCCCTGGTCGGCTGCGCCGGAAACCAGCCCCCTGCCGACGACAGCCCCGTCCCGCAGCAGACCGGACCCACGGTGGAACCGGACTGGGAGACGGTGGACGAAGAGCGCTTCGCACGCTCGCCCGGCTCCGGGGTCTACGTGTTCGAATCCCCCACCGGCAACCTCGCCTGTGGCATCGATCCGGAGGGGTCCACCGGGTTCCTGGCCGGATGCCACGCCCGTGACGTGGTGGAGAACCTCCCCTCCTGCGACGACCCCGAGGCCGACGGCCCCTGGACCGCCATCACCCGCGAGGGGACGGCGGAGGCCGGGTGCCAGCGCGAGGGGGTCTTCTTCGCCCCGGAGGCCCGGACGCTCGACTACGGCCAGGCCCTGCAGGTCGGCGAGGTCCGCTGCGAGTCCTCGGAGGACGGCGTGGCCTGCTCCTGGGCGGACGGCCCGGGGTTCACCGCCTCCCGGGCGGCGTTCACCCCCACGGACTGAGTGCATCCGGTCGGGCCGGCCCGGCCGGGACGGCATGCGCCGCTCAGGACCCGTAGAAGTGCTTCTCGAAGACCTGCCGCGCGTGGCGGGTGGACCGTAGGTAGTCCTCCTCCAGCTGGGCGGCCTGACCGAGCTCGTAGCCGCACCAACGGGCCACGGCCTCCAGGTCCTGACGCTTGGTCGGCAGCGTGTCCGAGGGCTTGCCGGACCAGACGATGTTCCCGGCGCGGATCCGGGTGGCCAGATGCCAGGCCCGGTCCAGCACCTCGGCGTCCTCGGCCGGCAGGATCCCCTCCTGGGCGAGGGCCTTCAGCGCGTCCATGGTGGAGGTCGTCCGGAGGCTCGCATGCTCCGCCGCGTGCTGCAGCTGCAGGGTCTGGACCAGCCATTCGACGTCCGTCAGCCCGCCACGGCCCAGCTTCAGGTGCCGGGCCGGATCGGCGCCACGTGGCAGCCGTTCGGCCTCCACCCGGGCCTTGATGCGGCGGATCTCCCGGATGGACGCCGCCCCGGGGTCCGACGCGTAGCGCACCGAGTCCGCCCAGGAGGTGAACTCCTCGGCCAGGTCCGCGCTACCGGCCACCGGGCGGGCCTTCAACAGGGCCTGGACCTCCCAGATCTCGGCCCAGCGGCGGTAGTACTCCCGGTAGGAGTCCAGCGACCGCACGAGCGGTCCCTTCTTGCCCTCCGGCCGCAGGTCCGCGTCCATCACCAGCGGACGTTCGCCCAGCACCGGAGGACGGCAGGGCTTCGTCATCAGTGAGGTGACCAGCTTGGACAACTCCACCGCCTGGCGCTGGGCCGCGTCCTGGTCCGCCCCCGCCCGGGGCCGGTGCACGAACAGCACGTCCAGGTCGGACCCGTAGCCGATCTCCCGCCCGCCCTGGCGTCCCATGGCCACCACCAGGACGTCCGTCAGCTCCTCGGGGCTGCCCGAGGGGTCCGCCCGGTGGTCCGGATGACCGAACAGCGAGTTCTCCGCCACGTGCAGGGCCCCGAGCACGGCGGCGCGGTCCGCGTCCGAGAGCGCCCGACCCACGGCGTCCTGGTCCAGCAGCCCGGAGGCGTCCGCGATGGCGGTGCGCAGGATCTCCCGCTGCCGGATCAACCGGATCTGACGGATGGCCTCGTCCTGCTCGGGGTGCCGGGACATCTTCGCCCGGATCTCCTGCCACTGGGACTCGAAGGGCATCGGCACCAGGTCCCGGTCCCGGCCCAGCCACGCGGCCGCCTCGGGCCGGTGCTCCAGCATGTCCGAGATGTAGGAGGACAGGGAGAGGATCTGGCAGAGCCGCTCGGCCGCCGCCGAGGAGTCCCGGAGCATGCCCAGGAACCAGGGGGAGGAGCCCAGCGACTCCGAGAGCCGCCGGAAGCCGAGCAGGCCGCCGTCCGGGTTGGGACCGCTGGCGAGCCAGCCGAGCATCACCGGCAGGAGCTGGCGCTGGAGCGCTGATCGGCGCGAGACGCCGACGGTGAGGGCCTCGATGTGCTGGACCGCGCCGGCCGGATCGAGGTAGCCCAGGGCGGCGAGTCGCTGGCGGACCGCCTCCGGGGTCAGCTTCGCCTCGTCCGCGGAGAGCGCGGCGGTGGTGGACAGCAGCGGACGGTAGAAGATCCTCTCGTGCAGCGCGCGGACCGTCTTGCGGGTGCGCTTCCACAGGGAGGTCAGCCCGTCGGCGTCAGAGGGGCCGGGCTCACCGGGGCCCTTCGCCGCCCGGGCCAGCACCCAGAGCGCATGGGCCTTGTCCGGCATCAGGTGGGTGCGCCGCAGGTGCACGAGCTGGATGCGGTGCTCCAGCAGCCGCAGGTAGCGGTAGGCGGCGGCGAGGGACTCCGCGTCCTTGCGCCCGATGTAGGACCGCTCCTCCAGCGCGCGGATGGCCTCCAGCGTGTTCCGCACCCGCACGGACTCCTCGGTCTTGCCGTGCACCAGCTGCAGCAGCTGGACGGTGAACTCCACGTCCCGCAGCCCCCCGGCCCCGAGCTTGATCTCCCGGTCCCGGTTCTGGTGGGCGATGTTGTCCAGGACCCGCCCGCGCATCCCCTGCACCGAGGCGACGAACCCCTCGCGCTCGGAGCTGGTCCACACCAGGGGCCAGATGGTCTCGACGTACTCCGTGCCCAGGTCCGGATCGCCGGCGATGGGGCGGGCCTTGAGCAGCGCCTGGAACTCCCAGGTGTGCGCCCAGCGCCGGTAGTACTCGGCGTGGGACTCCACCGTCCGGGACAGGGCCCCGTCCTTGCCCTCCGGGCGCAGGTTCGCGTCGATCTCCCACAACCCCTGCTCGGGTGCCGCGGCCGTGGCGTACTTCGAGATCCCCGAGGCGAGGGCGGAGGCGATCGAGGCCGCCCGGTGGTCGTCTCCCAGGACGGAGTCGTGGACGAAGATGACGTCAACATCCGAGATGTAGTTCAACTCCCGCGCCCCGCACTTGCCCATCCCGATGACGGCCAGGCCCACCCGGGCGGTGTCAGGGCCGAACTGCTCGACGGCGTCCGCACGGGACGCGGCGAGGCCCGCCTCGATCGCGGCGCCGGCCAGATCGGCCAGCCAGGCGGACACCGCCGGTTCGGCCGCCCGCGGGTCCGCGGCGGTCACGTCCTGGATGGCCAGGGCCGTGAGCTGGCGGCGGTAGGCGATCCGCAGCGCGGCGGCTGCCTCCCTGCCGCGCAGGGTGGACACGGGACGCGCCTCGGCCGGGTCCGCCCCGACGGACTCCAGCAGCAGCGCACGCAGCCGCGACGGGTCCGCTGCCAGCCCCTCCGGGCCCAGTACGGGGGCGGAGGCGGCGGCCGCGGCCGGATCGGTGAGCAGGTCAACGTGGTCCGGGCGGCGGATGAGGAACTCCCCCAGCGCCTCGGAGGTGCCGAGCAGGCGGGCCAGGGCGAGGGAGCCCGGGGCGTCCCCGAGCACCTGCGCCACGGCGGGGGCCCGTTCCAGCAGCCGGACGAGCAGGATCAGCGCCTGGTCGGGGTCCGGTGCCCGGGCGAGGATCCTGACCAGCTCGTCCCGGTCGAGGCCCTCGAGCTCGTCAGAGGCCAGGAGCTCGCGGGCCCGGGACCAGTCCGCGAAGCCGGCGCTGACGAGCGTCCTGCGCCCGGGACCGGCCTGATCCGCTGTGGGTGCCATGCCGCCTCAGAGGATGCCGAGGTTGCGCTGCAGCTCGAATGGCGTGACCTCGACCCGGTACTCGTCCCACTCCTGGCGCTTGTTCCGCAGGAAGTTCTCGAAGACCGTCTCCCCCAGCACCTCGGCCACGAACTCGGACTCCTCCATGGCCCGCAGGGCGTCATGGAGGGTCCCGGGCAGGGAATGATGGCCCAGCGCCCGGCGCTCCATGGAGGTCAGCGCGCTGATGTCCTCGGCAGCGGCCTCCGGCAGCTCGTACTCCTCCTCGATGCCCTTCAGCCCCGCCGCCAGAAGCACCGCGTAGGTCAGGTACGGGTTGGCCGAGGCGTCGACCCCCCGGTACTCGACGCGGGCGGACCCGGCCTTGTCCGGCTTGTACAGGGGCACCCGGACCAGCGCCGAGCGGTTGTTGTGCCCCCAGGACACGTACGAGGGGGCCTCTCCCCCGCCCCAGAGCCGCTTGTAGGAGTTCACGAACTGGTTGGTGATGGCCGTGACCTCCACGCTGTGGTGCAGCAGCCCGGCGATGAACCGGCGCCCCGTGGTGGAGAGGTGGAACTCCGCGCTGGGTTCGAAGAAGGCGTTCGAGTCCCCCTCGAACAGGGAGAAGTGGGTGTGCATGCCGGAGCCGGCATGCTCGCCGAACGGCTTGGGCATGAAGGTGGCGTAGTTGCCCTGGAGCTGGGCCACCTCCTTGATGACCGTCCGGAAGGTCATGATGTTGTCCGCCGTCTGCAGGGCGTCCGCGTACCGCAGGTCGATCTCGTTCTGTCCCGGACCGGACTCGTGGTGGCTGAACTCCACCGAGATGCCGATCGCCTCCAGCATGTTGACCGCGTGCCGGCGGAAGTCCGTGGCCACGCCGCCGGGTTCGTGGTCGAAGTAGCCGGCCTGGTCCACGGGGACCGGCTGGCCGTCGGGCCCCAGGTCCTTGGACTTCAGCAGGTAGAACTCGATCTCCGGGTGGGTGTAGAACGTGAAGCCCATGTCCGCGGCCCGGGACAGCTGGCGGCGCAGCACCTGGCGGGGATCCGCCGCGGAGGGCTCGCCGTCCGGGGTGAGCACGTCGCAGAACATCCGTGAGGTCGGTTCCTCCTCGCCCCGCCAGGGCAGGATCTGGAACGTCGAGGGATCGGGCTGCAGCAGCATGTCGGATTCGAAGATGCGGGTGTAGCCGTCGATCGAGGACCCGTCGAACCCCAGCCCCTCGGCGAAGGCCCCCTCGACCTCCGCCGGGGCCAGCGCCACGGACTTCAAGGTCCCGGTGACGTCGGTGAACCACAGCCGGACGAAGCGCACGTCCCGGTCCTCGATGGTCCTGAGGACAAACTCCTGTTGGCGATCCATGGTCTCCACTGTAGTGCGAGCGGCACGGCAACCGGCGTCCGACGGGCCGCTAGACTGCCGCCATGGCTGAGAATGAAACCGCGCCGTACGCCGCCCCGGCCCCGGCCCGCTACCGCACCGCGCACCTGCAACAGGCCAAGGACGAGGGCCGGAGGTTCGCCATGCTGACGGCCTACGACTTCCAGATGGCCCAGATCTTCGATGCGGCGGGCCTCGAGACCGTCCTGGTGGGCGACTCGGCGGCCAACAACATGATGGGCCACGCCACCACGCTGCCGATCACCCTGGACGAGATGATCGTCTTCGCCGGCTCCGTGGTCCGCGGCACCCGGCGGGCCATGGTCCTGTGCGACCTGCCCTTCGGCTCCTACGAGCTCTCGGCCCAGCAGGCGACCGAGAGCGCCATCCGGCTGGTCAAGGAGGCCGGGGTCCACGCCGTGAAGATGGAGGGCGGGGAGCGCTACGCCGAGCACGTGAGGATGATGACGGATGCCGGGGTGCCCGTGATGGCGCACATCGGCTTCACCCCGCAGTCGGAGAACGTCCTGGGCGGCTACCGCGTCCAGGGCCGCGGTTCAGACGCGGCCGAGTCCATGATCCGTGAGGCCACCGTCCTGCAGGACGCCGGGGCCTTCGCGGTCCTGATGGAGATGGTCCCCTCGGACATCGCCCGCCGGGTGGATGAGGCCCTGCGCGTGCCCACGGTGGGGATCGGTGCCGGGGGCGCCACCACGGGGCAGGTGCTGGTGTGGCAGGACATGCTGGGGCTGCGGGAGGGGAGGATGCCGCGGTTCGTCAAGCAGTACGCCGACCTGCGCACCGAGGTCTCCCAGGCCGTCACCGCCTACCGCCGCGACGTCCTCGAGGGGTCCTTCCCCGCCCCGGAGCACGGCTTCGAGTCCTAGGCGACTCAGTCGTTGGCGTCCTCGTCCGCCTCGTCCCAGCGCTCGTTGTTGGCCTGCACCTGGGCGATTGCCTGTTCGGCCTCCGCCCGGGAGGCATAGGGGCCCAGCAGCCTCGACCAGTCCGACTGCGGGCCCTCCTCGACCTGGTGACTCACCACGTTGTACCAGTATTCACTCATGCGCCCACCCTAACCGGCGGGGTCCACGGCGGCGATAGGATCGGGGTATGTCCCAGAACGCCGCGCAGCAGACCACCGCCCGTCCCGCCAGCCACAACGGGCCGGCCCCCGAGGGCCCGTCCCGTGGCGAGCCCGGCTCGAAGGCACCGCTGGGCACCCTGGTGCCGGGCGTCGTCGCCCCCCAGCTGGCCGTTCCCGCACACATCGAGCGGCCGGAGTACGTCGGCCGGGCCACGGCCGATGAGGGCAACGGCTCTGACGTCTACGATGCCGAGGGCGTGGAGAAGATCCGGGCCGCCGGGCGCATCGCCGCCCAGGCCATGGAGGAGGCGGCCCGGCACATCGCGCCGGGTGTGACGACGGCGGCCCTGGACCGGATAGCGCACGAGTTCATCTGCGACCACGGGGCCTATCCCTCCTGCCTGGGATACAAGGGCTTCCCCAAGGCCATCTGCACCTCGCTGAACGAGGTGATCTGCCACGGCATCCCGGACGACACGGTCCTGGAGGACGGGGACATCGTCAACCTGGACATCACGGCGTACCTGGAGGGCCACCACGGCGACCACAACATGACCTACCTGGTCGGCACCGTGGACGAGGAGTCCCGCCTGCTGGTGGAACGCACCCACGAGGCCATGATGCGCGGGATCAAGGCGGTCAAGCCCGGGCGCGAGATCAACGTGATCGGCCGCGCGATCGAGTCCTACGCCAAGCGCTTCGGCTACGGCGTGGTGCGCGACTTCATCGGCCACGGGGTGGGGCGCGAGTTCCACTCCGGCCTGGTCATCCCGCACTACGACGCCGCGCCCGCGCACAACACGGTGATGGTCCCCGGCATGGTCTTCACGATCGAGCCGATGATCACCCTCGGCACCATCCGATGGGATATGTGGGAGGACGACTGGACCGTGGTGACGCGGGACCGGAAGCGCACCGCCCAGTTCGAGCACACCCTGGTGGTCACCGACGACGGAGCCGAGATCCTGACGCTGCCCTGACCGGCCCCGACCCGGCCGGCCGTACCCCACCCACCGACCACACCTCCCGGGAGCACACCATGGCGAAGAAGACCACCGACCCGGCCGCCGGCCTGTTCACCACCCTGGGGGTGGACATCGGCGGCACCGGGATGAAGGGCGGGATCGTCCAGCTGGGCGAGGGCCCGAAGACCGGACGGCTGGTGGGTGACCGCTTCCGCATCCCCACGCCGCAACCGGCCGTCCCCGAGGCCGTGGCCTCCGTGCTGACCGAGATCGTGGGGGAACTGGACACCCGTCCGGGCGCGCCGTCCCGGACCCTGCCCGTGGGCATCGACTTCCCGGCCGTCATCCACCAGGGGGTCTGCCTCACGGCCACCAACATGGACGCCTCCTGGATCGGCACCGACGTGGACGGCCTGTTCTCCGAGGCGTTGAAGCGACCCGCGTCCACCGTGAACGACGCGGACGCCGCCGGCCTGGCCGAGGTGCGCTACGGCGCCGGCAAGGGGGTGCAGGGCACGGTCCTGGTCATCACCCTGGGCACAGGGATCGGGGCGGGGCTGTTCCGTGACGGCGAGCTGGTCCCCAACCTCGAGCTCGGCACCATCGAACTCGACGGCGCCGTGGCCGAGACCCGCGCCTCCGCCGCGGCCCGCGAACGCGACGGACTGGACTGGCCGGCCTACGCCGAACGGCTCCAGCGGTACTTCTCGTACGTGGAGCGCATCTTCTACCCCGACCTGATCATCGTGGGCGGCGGCATCTCCAAGCGACCGGACGACTACCTGCCGCTGCTTGACCTGCGCTCCCCGATCGTCCCGGCCGCCCTGAAGAACAACGCCGGCATCGTCGGGGCCGCGCTCTGGGCCACCGATCCGGTGGCCGGCACCGCGACCCGGCAGGCCCTGCTCGGCACCGCCCGGAAGGCCGCCGATCAGGCGATGGCGCAGTGGTCGGTGGATGACGGAACGGATCCGGCGACGGTCGTCCGGCAGGCGGACCAGGCCATCCGTGCCTCCGGCCGGGCGGAGTAGCCCTGTACCGGACGCGGTGACCGATGGCGGCTCCGGCTTCCCCTCCGGAGCCGCCATCGGCAGTCTCGTTGCCCCGTGGGGCCTTCCGCCTCAGCGGGTGAAGAGCCTCGGCTGCAGGGCTCTGATCGCGGCCTCCGGCTGGTGACCGGCCGACCGCAGGTCCTCGACCGCGCGGGCGAAGTCGTCCAGCGAGTCGAACGCCTGGTAGACGGACGCGAACCGCAGGTAGGCCACCTGGTCCAGGCGGCGCAGCGGATCCAGGATCGCGAGCCCCACCTCGTGGGCGTCCACCTCGGCGTTGCCCGTGGCCCGGATGGTCTCCTCGACCTCCTGCGCCAGCATCGCGAGGTCGTCACTGGTGACCGGCCGTCCCTGGCACGCTTTCCGGACGCCGTTGATGACCTTCGACCGGTCGAAGGGCTCTGCCACCCCGGACCGCTTGACGACCGTCAGCGCCGTGGTCTCCATGGTGGTGAAGCGTTTCCCGCAGGACTGGCACTGGCGGCGCCGGCGGATGGCCGAGCCGTCGTCCAGCGAGCGGGAGTCCACCACCCGGGAGTCCTCGTGCCGGCAGAAGGGGCAATGCATCAGTCCCTGACGCTCCCTTCAGCCGATGTGCTCACGGTCCATCATAAACCCACATATGGCGTAATAACAATCGTGTGATTACCAGATGTAGTGGTTTCACTCGAGGCAGGCCGGGCCCAGCAGCACCTTGAGGTCGCCGAAGAGGGCCGGGTTGGGGCTCACCCGGAAGTCGGCCCCCAGCTGCATGACCTCCATGGTGCGGGTCCCCGTGAGCTTGAGCCGCACCTCGGTGGTGCCGGGGTGGGTCTTGAGCACGTCTCCCAGCGCGGAGACCACGGTCTCGTTGGCCTTGAAGGCCGGCAGGGTGAGGGAGACCGGGCCGGAGTGTCCGTCGGACAGGTCCGGGATGGTCAGTTCCTGGGCGCTCAGCGAGATCGAGCCGTCGTCGCGGCGCTGCACCCGGCCCTTGACGGCCACCACGAGGTCCTGCGCCAGCATCGTGGCGATCGGGGCATAGGCCTTGCCGAAGAACATCACGTCCATGGAGCCGCCCAGGTCCTCGATCTCCGTGCGCGCGTAGGCGTTGCCGGAACTCTTGGCGATGCGCCGCTCGAGGTTGGTGATGAGCCCCGCGATGGTGACCATGGCACCGTCGGAGGGGCCGTCGTCGGACAGGATATGGGTGATGGAGATGTCCGCGTGCTGGGCCAGCACGCCGTCGAGGCCCTGCAGGGGGTGGTCGGAGACGTAGAGGCCGAGCATCTCGCGCTCGAAGGTGAGCTTGTCGTTCTTGTCCCACTCCGGCATGTCCGGGACCTCGATGCCGAATCCGGCGTCTCCGGCGTCCCCGCCCTCCTCCTCGAGCAGGGAGAAGAAGTCGAACTGGTTGTTGGCCTCCTGGCGCTTCTGGGACACCGCGGCGTCCACGGCCTCCTCGTGCACCGCCAGCAGGGCCCGGCGGGCGTAGCCCAGGGAGTCGAAGCCGCCGGCCTTGATGAGCGACTCGATGGTGCGCTTGTTGCACACCACCGCGGGGACCTTCTTGAAGAAGTCCTGGAAGGAGGCGAAGGCCCCCTTCTCCTCACGGGACGAGACCATCCCGGCCACGGCGTTGGCGCCGACGTTGCGGACCGCGCCCATGCCGAAGCGGATGTCCTTGCCGACCGAGGTGAAGTACAGGGAGGACTCGTTGACGTCCGGCGGCAGCACCGAGATGCCCATCCGTCGGCACTCGTTGAGGTACATGGCCATCTTGTCCTTGTCATCCCCCACGGAGGTGAGCAGGGCGGCCATGTACTCGGCCGGGTAGTGCGCCTTGAGGTAGGCGGTCCAGTAGGACACCAGCCCGTAGGCGGCGGAGTGGGCCTTGTTGAAGGCGTAGTCGGAGAACGGCAGCAGGATGTCCCACAGGGCCTTCACGGCGGCCTCCGAGTACCCGTGGTCCACCATGCCCTGGTGGAACCCCGCGTACTGCTTGTCCAGCTCCGACTTCTTCTTCTTGCCCATGGCGCGGCGCAGGATGTCCGCCTGGCCGAGCGAGAAGCCGGCGACCTTCTGGGCGATGGCCATGACCTGCTCCTGGTACACGATCAGGCCGTAGGTGGTGCCCAGGATCTCGGCGAGCGGTTCCTCGAGCTCCGGGTGGATCGGGGTGATCTCCTGCTGGCCGTTCTTGCGCAGCGCGTAGTTCGTGTGCGAGTTCGCGCCCATGGGGCCCGGCCGGTAGAGGGCGATGGTGGCCGAGATGTCCTCGAAGTTGTCCGGCTTCATCATCTTCAACAGCGCCCGCATGGGGCCGCCGTCCAGCTGGAACACGCCCAGGGTGTCGCCCCGGGCCAGCAGCTCATAGGAGGGCTGGTCGTCGAACGTGAGGGACTCCAGGTCCAGGGTGAAGTCCTGGTTCATCTGGATGTTCTCGATCGCGTCCGAGATGATCGTCAGGTTCCTCAGTCCGAGGAAGTCCATCTTGATCAGCCCGAGCCCCTCCGCCGTGGGGTAGTCGAACTGGGTGATGACCTGCCCGTCCTGCAGGCGGCGCATGATCGGGATGACGTCGATGATCGGCTCGGAGGACATGATCACGCCGGCGGCGTGCACGCCCCACTGCCGCTTCAGGCCCTCCACGCCCTTGGCGGTCTCGAAGACCTTGCCGGCGTCCGGATCGGTCGAGACGAGCTCGCGGAACTCCCCGGCCTCGCCGTAGCGGGAGGACTTCTTGTCCTCGATCTCGTTGAGGGGGATGTCCTTGGCCATCACGGCCGGCGGCAGCGCCTTGGTGAGGGTCTCCCCCATGGAGAACGGGAAGCCCATCACGCGGGCGGAGTCCTTGAGGGCCTGCTTGGTCTTGATGGTGCCGTAGGTGACGATCATGGACACGCGCTCGTCACCGTACTTCTCGGTGACGTAGTCGATCACCTCGGAGCGGCGGCGGTCATCGAAGTCGACGTCGAAGTCGGGCATGGACACGCGGTCAGGGTTCAGGAACCGCTCGAAGATCAGCCCGTGCGCCAGGGGGTCCAGCTCGGTGATCTTCAGGGCGTAGGCCACCATGGAGCCGGCGCCGGAGCCGCGGCCGGGGCCCACCCGGATGCCGTGGTCCTTGGCCCAGTTGATGAAGTCGGCCACCACGAGGAAGTAGCCGGGGAAGCCCATCGAGATGATGACGTCCAGCTCGTAGTCGGCCTGCTTGCGCACGTGGGAGGGGACGCCGTCGGGATAGCGGTGTGCCAGCCCGGTGGCGACCTCCTTGGTCAGCCAGCTCGTCTCGTCCTCGCCCGGCGGGCAGGGGAACTTGGGCATGTAGTTGGCTTCGGTGTTGAAGGACACCTCGCACTGTTCGGCGATCAGCAGGGTGTTGTCACAGGCCTCCGGGAACTCGGAGAACAGGTCCCGCATCTGCCGCGGCGACTTCAGGTAGAACTCGGTCCCGGAGAAGGCGAAGCGCGAGCCGCCCTGGTCATAGGTCGGTTCGAGCAGCGTGGACCCGGACTGGATGGCCAGCAGCGCCTCGTGCGGCTTGGCGTCGTGCTCGTGGGTGTAGTGCAGGTCGTTGGTGGCCAGCAGCGGCAGGTTCAGGTCCTTGGACAGCTTGAGCAGGTCGTTCACGACCCGCTTCTCCAGGTCCAGGCCGTGGAACATCAGCTCGCAGTAGAAGTTCTCCTTGCCGAAGATGTCCTGGAACTCGGCGGCGGCCTCGCGGGCCTCGTGGTACTGGCCCAGCCGCAGGCGGGTCTGGATCTCCCCCGAGGGGCAGCCCGTGGTGCCGATCAGCCCTTCGGAGTACGTGGAGAGCAGCTCGCGGTCGATGCGCGGCCACTTGGCGTAGGCGGCGTCCAGGGAGGCGATCGACCCGGCGCGGAACAGGTTGTGCATGCCCGTGTTGTTCTTGGACAGCAGGGTCATGTGGGTGATGGCGCCGCCGCCGGAGACGTCGTCCCCGCGCTGGTGCTGCTCGCCCCACCGCACCTTGGTCTTGTCCGTGCGGTGCTGCTGGCCGGGGGTCAGGTAGGCCTCGAGGCCGATGATCGGCTTGATGCCGGCATCGGTGGCCTTCTTCCAGAAGTCGAAGGCCCCGAAGAGGTAGCCGTGGTCCGTGATGGCGATGGAGTCCATGCCGAGCCGCTCGGTCTCGGCGAACAGCTCGGTCAGCTTGGCCGCTCCGTCCAGCATGGAATACTCCGTGTGGGTGTGCAGGTGTGCGAACCCGCCGTCCTTGGCTGCGTCCCGGGTACTCTGCGCTGTGGCGGTCATGCTCTGCTTCTTCCCTACTGCTCGTTCTGCCGGTCAACCACCCTAGTCACTCGCCGCGCAACACGCCCAGCGCATAGTCCAGGTCCTGGGGGTAGGGGCTCTCGTAGTGCACCCACTGCCCCGTGACCGGGTGGGGGAAGCCCAGGCGGTGGGCGTGCAGCCACTGCCGCGTCAGGCCGAGTTCGGCCGCCAGCCTCGGGTCCGCGCCGTAGGTCAGGTCCCCGGCGCAGGGGTGGCGGAGGGCGGAGAAGTGCACGCGGATCTGGTGCGTCCGGCCGGTCTCCAGGGTGACCTCCACCAGGGTCGCCCGGCCGAAGGCCTCCAGCGTCTGGTAATGGGTCACGGAGTTGCGGCCGCCCTCCAGCACCGCGAACCTCCAGTCGTGACCCGGGTGGCGGCCGATGGGCGCGTCGATGGTCCCGTTCAGCGGGTCCGGCAGGCCCTGCACCACCGCGTGGTAGGTCTTCTGCGGGGTCCGGTCCCGGAAGGCGTCCTTGAGCACGGTGTAGGCCCGTTCGGACTTGGCGACCACCATGATGCCGGAGGTCCCCACGTCCAGCCGGTGCACGATCCCCTGCCGTTCGGGGGCACCCGAGGTCGAGATCCGGTAGCCGGCGCCGGCCAGCCCCCCGACCACGGTGGGCCCGAGCCATCCCGGTGACGGGTGCGCCGCCACCCCGACCGGCTTGTCCACGACCACATAGTCCGAGTCGTCGGCCAGGATTCTCAGGTCCTCCACGATCTCCACCTTCACGTCCAGCGGGTTGGGCTCCTCGGGGATCTCGACCACGAGTTCGGTGCCGGCCACCACCCGGGCGGACTTCGGCACCGGCTGTCCGGGCGTCCGGTCCCCCGCCGGCCGTTGCCTCACGTGCCCCGCCGCGCACCAGCCCGCGGCCTTGGTGCGGGAGACCCCGAGGGCGGTGGCCACCACGGCGTCCACCCGGCGGCCCAGGTCCGGGCCCTGGGGCACGACGACGGCCGGGCCGGGTTCAGGCGTCGAGGTCACGGCCCGGCCCGGTGGGCTTGTCGGCGGTCTTCTCCGGCACCTCGCGGGTGCCGTCGAGCTGGTATCCGGTGAACATGAGCAACACGATGCCGATCATGGAGCACACGATCAGCGAGTCGGCGATGTTGAAGATGGCGAAGTTCGGCAGCGCGATGAAGTCCACCACGTGCCCCACGCCGAAGCCCGGCGGGCGGAGGAGCCGGTCCGTGAGGTTTCCCAGGACACCGCCGAGCAGGCCGCCCAGCGCCACGGCCCAGACGGCGGAGCGGACCCGGAACAGCAGGACCACCACGAAGACCGCCACCGCCGCCTGGATGATGGTGAAGATCCAGGTGTGCTCCTCGCCGATGGAGAAGGCCGCCCCGGGGTTGCGGATGAAGTGCCACCGCAGCACCGGCGCCAGGACGTCCGTGACCTGGCCCTCCGTCATGGTGGTCTCCACCCAGCGCTTGGTCAGCTGGTCCGCGATGTATCCCACGGCGAACACCACCACGGCGATCCAGGCCCGGTGGCGCCTCGGGCCCGAGCGGGGTCCACCCTGCTGCGCGTCGTCTCGGCTGGGCTCGGTTTGGCTCACGCGGGCAGTCCTTCGGTGCGGTCCGGCGCCGGGCCGGGGTCGGTGGTGACAGCGGCGGGCCGGCCATGGTGTCTCACCATGGCCGGCCCGGTTCTGTGCTCGTGGGGTGTCGCGCGGCCCGCGGGCCGCCGGCGATCAATTCGAGGCGGCAGCCTCGTCCTGGATCGGACCCTGGTTCTGCAGGTCGCGCAGCTGGCCCTCGATATAGGCCTTCAGCCGGGCGCGGTAGTCGCGTTCGAAGCCCTTGAGCTGCTCGACCTTGCGCTCGAGCACCGACTTCTTCTCCTCGAGCTCGGCCAGGGTCTTGCGGGACTTCTCCTGCGCGTCGTTGACCAGGCCGGTGGCCTCGTTCTGGGCCTCCTCGATGATCTGCTCGCGCTTGGTCTGGCCCTCGGCCACGTAGTCGTCATGCAGCTTCTGTGCCATGGCCAGCACGCCGGCGGCGGAGGTGGCGGTGGCGCCATGGGCCGCGGGGGCCTCGGGCGTGGCGGCGGCCGGCTGGGCTGCCGTGGTCCCGGTGGTCGCCGCGGGCTCGGTCACGACCGGCTCGGACTTCGCGGCCGGGACGGAGGGTGCGGCGGCGGTGGCCTGCGGCGCCTGGTCCGCGTCCTCGGGGGACTCGGTGGCGGTCGCGGAGTCGGTGGCGGTCGCCGGCTCGGTGGCAGCCTCCTCCGTCACGCCTGCCTCGGAGTCCGCGGCGGGCTCCGAGGTGCCGTCGGCGGACACGGGTGCGGGGACGGCGGACGCGCCGGCCTCGCCGGACTGCAGCTCCGACACCTTGCGGCGCAGCTCGTCGTTCTCCTGGTTCAGGCGACGCAGTTCGACGACGATCTCGTCGAGGAAATCGTCCACCTCGTCCTGATCGTAGCCTTCACGGAACTTGGTCGGCTGGAACCGCTTGTTGACAACATCTTCCGGCGTCAGAGCCATGTGGTCACCCCAATACGTATTCGGTCTGCCCCTCGACGGGGCAACGGTCTTCTTTGCGGTGCCGAGCTGCCCACGGCAGGCCCGGGCCACACTGGTGATCAGGCTACCATCAGCCCAACGCGCCGACGGCAAGGGCCGCGACCACGGACTTGAGCAGCACGACGACGACGAACAGGATCAGGAACGCCACGTCGATGCCGATCCCCCCGAGGTTCACGGGCGGGATCTTGGACCGCAACCACCGCAGGGGCGGGTCGGTGACGGAGTAGACGGTGTGCGCCACGAGCAGCAGGATTCCCTGGGGGCGCCAGGAGCGGGCGAAGGACTGCACCACGTCGAAGACGATCCGGATCAGCAACAGGAACTGCACCAGGGCCAGCACGAGGTAGATGAGGGAGAAGATCAGGGTCACGGCGGCCTATTCCACACCGGGTTCCGGGCGGGTCCTGCCCGCCCGTCCGGTATCAGCTCTGGTTGAAGAAGTGCGCCTGGTCCTCGGCGCCCGAGGTGTCCTCGCCCAGGACCTGGACGGTGGCGGGGGTGAGCAGGAACACCTTGTTGGTGACGCGCTCGATGGCGCCGTGCAGGCCGAACACCAGGCCGGCGGAGAAGTCCACCAGTCGCTTGGCGTCGGATTCGCTCATGTCCGTCACGTTCATGATGACGGGGATGCCCCCGCGGAACGACTCGCCGATGAGCTTGGCATCGTTGTAGGAACGGGGGTGGACTGTGGTGATCTGACGCACGGCGGTGGCCTCTTCCCGGGACTGGGTGGCCCGCTTGATGGGGGTGACGGGCGCGCGGTACTCGCGTTCGGCAGGCTGGGGCTGGGCCGCGCGCACCGGCTGGGGGCGCTCGTCCCGAGCCTCGTCCTCCCACGCTCCGGACTCCTCGGCCGGCTCGGCTGCGGCGTGCCGATCGGCGCGCTCCTGCCGGCGGTCGTGCTCAGCGGCCCGCTGCTCTTCCTCGTACTGCTCGTCGCCATCGGCGAGCCCGAGATAGATCATGGTCTTCTTCAGTGCACCAGCCATCGAAAATCCTCACCGTGTGGAAAGCGCCCGGGGAACTCCCGGCCCTGCGTCATCCGCCTCGAAGCAGACACCTTCGAGGTTAACCCACGTCGGGGCGCGGCCCGAGGACATCGGTACCGATCCGAAGGTGTGTCGCCCCCGCCGCCACGGCCTCCTCCAGGTCCTGGCTCATCCCCGCCGAGATCCAGCCGGCCTCCGGGTGCCGGGCGACCAGGGTGGCGGAGATCTCCCGGAGTCGTTGGAAGGACAGCGTCGGGTCCAGCCCCAGCGGTGCCACGGCCATGAGGCCCCGCAGTGCCAGCCCCTCGGCGTCGGCGATCTGATCCGCCAGGGCCATCACCTCGTCCGACTGCGCCCCGCCCCGGGCCCCGATGCCCTCCGGCCGCTGCTGCGCCGGGCGGGGGTCCAGGTCCACCTGGATGAGGCAGTCGAGGTCCCGGCGGGGCGGGGTTCCCGCCTCCCGGCGGCGCGCCTGCTCACGGACCATGGCCGCGGACAGGGCGCTCACGAGTGCCTCCCGGTCCACCGAGTGCACCGCGGCGGCGTACCGCACCACGTACTTGGCCTTGTTGGACTGCAGCTGGCCGATGAAGTGCCAGTCCAGGCCCGACGGGGCGTCCACCTCAGCCGCCTTGGCGCGCGCCTCCTGGTCCCGGTTCTCCCCCACGTCCTGGACGCCGAGCGCGGCCAGCCGCCGGACGTCCTCGGCCGGGTGGAACTTGGTGACCACGATGAGCGTGGGAGGGTCCGTACGGTCCGCTGCCGCCACCGAGCGGTCGATCCGTACCCGGACCTCCTCGAGTCGTCGTGCCAGGTCGGCCGTGCGGTCGTCCATCCCCATCCCCTCAGTCATCAGAAGTCGTCGTCCTGCCCTGTGACCACCCTACGGAGTGCGCCACACCAGCCCCACGAAGCGTCCCCGCCCCGGGGCCCGGCGGTGGGAGAAGACGCGGTGGTCCTCCAGGGTGCAGACTGCGCTGCGGTGGACCGTGACACCGAGCCCCGTCAGGACGGCTTCGGCACCGGCCGGCAGGTCCAGCGCCGGGGTCCCCCACGAGGTGGTCGAGCCCGTGGCCGGGATCCGTGCGACCCCGTCCGCCCGCATCGAGGCGGGCACCTCGTAGCAACGGCCACAGATCCCCGGCCCGATCCAGGCGTGCAGGTCTCCGGGCCCGTCGCCCGCGCCGTCCTGCCGCAGGCGGGCCACCGTGCTCTGGAGCACCCCGTCCAGCAGCCCCTGCCGCCCGGCATGGGCCACGGCCGTGGGGCCGGCGTACTCCTGCTGCCCCGCGGGCCGTGAGACCAGGACCACGGGGAGGCAGTCGGCCACCATGATCGCCAGCGGGTCCCGTCCGGTGCCGCTGACGAGGGCGTCGGCCTCTCGCGGGGCCGTCTCGGTGCCCCACCCGCGGCCGAGCGACGGCACCACCCGCGCCGAGTGGACCTGCGTCAGATACTCGGTGCTGCCGCGCCGCACGCCCATGGCGTCCTCGAGACGGTGCCGCGCCGCCGCCGCGGCGGCAGGGCCCGACGGCGGTCCCGCTGCCGCCTCGCCCGACCCGCCGCCGCTGACATGGAAGGCGAGGTTGCCGGCGTCGATCCCGGTGAAGGCCACGTGCAGGCCGTCACCGGGCTCGGTCCGCCACAGGAACGGGGACTGACCCGGGGGGTGCAGCAACGCCGTGGTCCTGCCGCCTACTTCAGGAAGTCCGGCACGTCGAGATCATCCCGGCCGTCACGGCCGGATCCGGAGCCGTCCGGCTCGACCACGGTCGGCAGGTCCTGCTGGGCCGGCTCGGCCTGGTAGCCGGAGGTCTCGGCGGCCGGTGCGGTCTCCGGGCGCGCCGGGACCTGGCGGCCCGGCACGGGCTGGTTCGGCACCGGCTGGTTCGGGACCTGCGCGCCGCCCTGCTGCGAGCCCGGCAGGCTGGCCTGCTGGCCCTGCGGCTTCGTGCCGGTGTTGAAGCCGCCGGCCGGGGCCGAGGTGGCGTCCACCTGGTCGAAGCCGGCCGCGATGACGGTGATGCGGGCCTCGTCTCCGAGGGCGTCGTCGATGACCGCGCCGAAGATGATGTTCGCCTCCGGGTGCGCCACCTCCTGGACGAGCCGGGCGGCCTCGTTGATCTCGAACAGGCCGAGGTCGGAGCCGCCCTGGATGGACAGCAGCACGCCGTGGGCGCCGTCGATGGAGGCCTCGAGCAGGGGGGAGGCGATGGCGAGCTCCGCGGCCTTGACGGCCCGGTCCTCGCCCTGTGCCGAACCGATGCCCATCAGGGCCGAGCCCGCACCCTGCATCACGGACTTCACGTCCGCGAAGTCCAGGTTGATCAGGCCCGGGGTGGTGATCAGGTCGGTGATGCCCTGCACGCCGGACAGCAGCACCTGGTCCGCGGACTTGAACGCATCCAGCACGGACACGTTGCGGTCCGAGATGGACAGCAGGCGGTCGTTCGGGATCACGATCAGGGTGTCGACCTCGTCACGCAGGCCGTCGATGCCGGATTCGGCCGAGGTCGCGCGGCGGCGGCCCTCGAAGGTGAACGGGCGGGTGACCACGCCGATGGTCAGCGCACCCAGCGAGCGGGCGATGCGGGCGACGACGGGCGCGCCGCCCGTGCCGGTGCCGCCACCCTCGCCGGCGGTCACGAAGACCATGTCCGCTCCGCGCAGGACCTCCTCGATCTCCTCGGCGTGGTCCTCAGCGGCCTGCCGTCCGACCTCGGGGTTCGCGCCGGCACCCAGGCCGCGGGTGAGTTCCCGGCCGACGTCCAGCTTGACGTCGGCATCACTCATGAGCAGCGCCTGGGCGTCCGTGTTGATGGCGATGAACTCCACGCCGCGGAGTCCGACGTCGATCATGCGGTTGACGGCGTTCACGCCGGCGCCGCCGATGCCGACGACCTTGATGACGGCCAGGTAGTTCTGGGGTGCTGCCACAGTAGATGTCCCTTGCTCGGTTGGCTTAACGTTCAGGTTGAAGGTTAGTGTTATGTCAACCTGTCTTCTGGGTGAAACGTTATGGTGCCGGCGGCGATCGTGCAAAGACCGGCCCGGGGTGTGTCGTTTTTCAACGGGTCACGGGGCGGTCCGGGGTGGAGACGTCGAACTCGCGGATGGGGGCCTGCTCGTCCTCGGGCACCTTCAGCAGGGCCTGAAGGACCTGCGCCTTGCGGGGCCCCTGCTCCGGGTTGCCCCACAGCACCGTCCGGCCGTCCGTCAGGGTCAGGGTCACGGAGTCGACCGTCTCGGCGGAGGCGGACTCCATCCGCGTCCGGATCGATTCCGGCAGGGTGCCGAGCACCGAGGTGATGGCGTCGAACACCTCCGGGTCCCTGACATCCTCGGCGCTCGCGACGCTGGGCAGGTGGTAGTCGGCCGCGCGGTCCCGCGGCAGGGTCGCCAGTGGCGTGCCGGTCGCCGAGTACAGGATCCGGTCCGCACCGTCGTGGACCATGGCCACCGGCTCATGCTCCACCACCTCCACGGACAGGTCGTGGGGCGGCTCGGCGTGGACCCGGACCGTGTCCACCGCCGGCTCCTCCGCCAGGAGCTCCTCCACCGTCCGTTGGCCGACCTGCGGCAGGGGGCGGTCCCGGACGGGCTGCAGCAGCTCCACCGCCCGGTCACGGGACAGCAGGTCGGTGCCGGAGACCGTGACGGTGGTGATCGCCAGCACCGGGGAGAAGTACAGGACCGCGCTGAGCACGGCCAGCAGTGCCACCAGTCCGGCGCCGCTGATCCACCACACCCTGCGGTGACGCCGGCGGGCCTGGCCGTGGGTCTCGGGGAATTCGAGGACGTTGTCCGCGGGGGTGTCGCCCGGCTGTCCGGTCTCGCTCATGGACGCCCCGCGGGTGCCGCCAGGGCGTCCAGGATGGCCCCGCCCTGGACCGTGACGTCCCCGGCCCCCATGGTCAGGATCACGTCGCCGGGCCGCACCGGACCCAGCAGCGATTCCACGGCCGCCGCCGCGTCCTGCGGCACGAGCGTGGATCCGGGCAGCGGGGTGCGCACGCGGCGGGCGATGAGGGATGAGTCGACGCCCGGGATCGGTTCCTCACGGGCCGCGTACACGGGCAGGACCCGCACGCCGTCCGCCGCGGAGAGCGCGTCGGCGAAGCCCTCCGCGAAGTCCCGGGTCCGGGTGAACAGGTGGGGCTGGAACAGGACGTGCAGCCGGTGTCCCCCGGCCACCGACCGGCCGGCGGCGATCGCGGCGGCCACCTCGGTCGGGTGGTGGGCATAGTCGTCGAAGACGCGCACCCCCGCCGCCTGGCCGCGGTACTCGAAGCGGCGGGCGGTGCCGCGGAAACCCTCCAGCCCGCGGGCGGCGGCGGCGTCGTCCAGTCCGGCATGGTGGGCGGCCAGGAGCACGGCGGCGGCGTTGAGCGCATTGTGCAGTCCGGGCACGGCCAGGGTGAGGGCCGTGGTCGTGCCGTCCCGCCAGCGGTAGGTGACGCGTTGACCGGTGCCACCGTCCAGGCCGGCCGGGGTGCTGTCCACCAGCACCAGGTCGTCGGCCCGGGTGGGGTCCGAGCCGTAGGTGGCGACCCGGGGGGCCGAGGCGCCGGCTGCCCGCGCCGCCCGGGCCCAGTCCGCGGCGTCGCGCGCTCCGGCGTCGTCCGCGCAGGCCACCAGGACGCCGTCGGCCGGCAGCAGGTCGATGAAGTCCCGGAACACCTGGATGACGGCGTCCTCGGAACCGTAGAAGTCCAGGTGGTCGGCCTCCACATTGGTCAGGACCGCGATCTCGGGGCGGTAGTTCAGCAGGGTGCCGTCCGATTCGTCGGCCTCGGCGATGAACCACTCCCCCGCCCCGGCCGTGGCGTTCGTCCCGAGGCCGGCGACGGCGGCACCGACGGCGAAGGTGGGGTCTGCCCCGGCCCGGGTGAAGGTCATGGCGGCCATGGAGGAGGTGGTGGTCTTGCCGTGGGTGCCGGCCACGGCCAGGACCCGGAGCCCGGTCATGGCAGCGGCCAGTCCCTCGGAGCGGTGGAGGACGGGCAGGCCGCGGCCCACCGCGGCGTCGTACTCGGGGTTGCCCGGCCCGGCGATCGAGGAGGCGATCACCGTGTCCACGGCTCCCCCACCGTCCTCGGCGAGCCGGTCCAGGTGGGCGGCGTCATAGCCCACGAAGACCGTGGCCCCCGCGGCCTCGAGGTCTCGCATGACCGGCAGGTCCTTGGCATCGGTCCCGGAGATGCGGGTCCCCCGCTGCTGCATGATCCGGGCGATCCCGGAGACGCCCACGCCGCCCAGGCCGAGGAAGTGGACGCGGCCCAGGCCGGTCGGGTCCTGGTCTGGGGTGCGGGATGCCCCGTGGGTCGCTGGGTGGTTCACTGGTGGTCTCCCGAGGGGTCGCTGGTGGGCTGGGGGCGGCCGGCGGCCTGCAGCACCAGCCGGGCCATGGTGCGGTCGGCGTCGCGGACGCCGAGTCGTCCGGCCGCGGCGGACATGGACCGCAGGCGGTCCCCGTCGAGGGCCAGGGGGATCAGCTCGCGGCCGATCCACTCGGGCGTGAAGGCCTCGTCCCGGACCGTGAGGGCGCCGCCGGCCGCCACGAGTCCCCGCGCGTTGAGCGCCTGCTCGCCGTTGCCGACGGGCAGGGGCACCAGGACGGCCGGCAGCCCGACGGCGGCCAGTTCGTGGACCGTGCCGGACCCGGCCCGGGCCACGATGAGGTCCGCGGCCGCATAGGCCTGTTCCATCCCGTCCAGGTATTCCAGCTGGTGGTACCCGCCGGAGGTGGCCGCGGCCCCGTCCGGGCCGAGCACCTGCTTGTCCCGTCCGGTCAGGTGCAGCACCTGCAGCCCGGCCGTGGCGAGGGCCGGCAGGGCCCCGGCGATGGCGCGGTTGAGGTTCAGCGCGCCGGAGGAGCCGCCGGTCACCACCACGGTGGTGGCGGACTCGTCCAGCCCGAGGGCACGGCGGGCCCGGCCGCGGGCGGCGGGCCGGTCCAGGGTGGAGATCTCCCGGCGCATGGGCATGCCGACGCAGCGGGCGCCCGCCAACGCCGTCTCCGGGAAGGCGGTGGCCACCACGGCGGCACGGCGTGCCCCGAGCCGGTTGGCCAGTCCGGCTCGGACGTTGGCCTCGTGGATCACCAGCGGGATGCCGCGGCGCACCGCGGCCAGGTAGACCGGGGTGGAGACGTACCCCCCCACCCCCACCACGACGTCGGCCCCTCGCCTCTCGAGGATGGCCCCGGCCTGGGTGACGGCCCGGCGCAGTCGCACGGGCAGCCGCACCAGGTCCATGGTGGGCCGGCGCGGCATGGGCACCCGGTCGATGGTGTCGAGCTCGAATCCGGCGGCCGGCACGAGCCGGGTCTCCAGGCCGGTGGTGGTGCCGACCATGGTGCACCGCACCGACTCGGCCGGGTGCAGGTCCTGCAGCGCGCGGGCGATGGCCAGCATCGGGCTGACGTGGCCGGCCGTGCCGCCCCCGGCGAGGACCACGCGCAGTGGTTCTGTCTCGGTCATGCGGTGCCTCCTGCGGCCCGGGTGGGCCGGCTGGGTGTGGGATGGGGCTCCGTGCGCTCGGCTCGGGACTCCAGGCGCTGCCGGCGGGCGAAGGACAGCACGATCCCCACGCCGGACAGCACCAGGGTCAGGGCGGAGCCGCCGTAGGAGATGAACGGCAGCGGGACGCCGATGACGGGCAGCAGCCCGGTGACCATCGCGATGTTGATGAAGGCCTGGCCGATGATCCAGGCCAGGATGCCCCCGGTGGTGATCTTGACGAACAACGAGGTGGAGCGGCGGGCCACCCGGAACATGCCGACGGCGAGCCCGGCGAAGAGCCCGAGCACGAGCAGGGTGCCGACCAGGCCCAGTTCCTCGCCCAGGATGGTGAAGATGAAGTCGTTCTCCGCCTCCGGGATGTAGCTCCACTTCTGGCGGGACTGGCCCAGCCCTACCCCCCACCAGCCGCCGGAGGCGAGGGCGAACATGCCGTGCTGCGGCTGGTAGCAGGGGTCGGTCGGGAATCCGCATTCGCCGAGCCAGGCCTGGATGCGCACCGCCCGGTTGGCCGAGGTCAGGGCCAGGACCACCGCCGCCACGGCGCCGATGCCGCCGGCCACCAGGAAGTACCGCAGCCTGGTGCCGGCCAGGAAGAGCACCGCGGCCATGATCAGCATGATCACCATGGCGGTGCCCAGGTCCCGGCCCAGCATGATCAGGCCCAGCAGGACGGCCCCCACCGGGAACAGCACCGGCACGACGGCGTGCTTCAGCTGGCCGATCAACGCGGCCTTGCGCTCGAGCACGACCCCGGCCCACAGGGCCAGCGCCAGCTTGGCGGCCTCGGAGGGCTGGGCCGTGAAGCCCCCGATCTTCAGCCAGTTCCGGTTGCCGTTGACCTCGTGCCCGAGGGGTGTCAGCACGAGCGCCAGCAGGATCACGGCGATGACGATCGCCGGCCAGCCCAGCCTCCGCAGCCGCTCGGGCCCCAACCGGGACAGCACGAGCATCATTCCGAGGCCGAGGACACCGAAGATCCCCTGGCGGATGAACAGGTCGTAGGAGCCGGAGGTCTCCCCGATGTTCTCCACCGAGGAGGAGGACAGCACCATGACCAGGCCGATCACGGTCAGGGCCACGGCGCAGCCGAGGATCAGGTAGAAGGAGGTGCCGGCGGAGTCCCGGCCCTCCAGGAACGACCAGCACCGTTCCCACCAGCGGGCCACCCTCGAGGGGGTGCGCTTCCGCGCGGACCCGGCCCTGGCTGGACCCCGGGTGCGGCCCGACGGCCGGAGGGGGGTGGTCACCATGCACGGGCTCCTTAGCTGCCCAGCCCCTTGGTGTCCATGAGGCGGGCGACGGCGTTGATAAAGGCGTCTCCACGGTCGGCGTAGGAGACGAACTGGTCCATGGACGCCGCAGCCGGCGCCATCAACACGACGTCTCCGGGCCGGGCCACCGCATCGGCGTCACGGACGGCTGCGGCCATGGCCAGGTGGCCGTCCGAGGGGTCCTCACCAGTGTCCCGCACCGCCGTGGACAGAACCGGGACGTCCGGCGCGTGTCGTTGAAGCGCAGCTGTGAGTTCGCTGGGATCTGCCCCGATCAGCACGACCGCGCGCAGCCGGGCGGCGTGCCGGGCCACGAGCTCGTCATAGCTCACGCCCTTGGGCAGCCCGCCGGCGATCCACACCACGTGGCTGAAGGACCCCAGCGAGGCGTCGGCGGCGTGCGGGTTGGTGGCCTTGGAGTCGTTGATCCACATCACGTCCTCGGCCCGGGCCACGAGCTGGATCCGGTGGTCCCCGGGCCGGTAGGCGCGCAGCCCGTCCCGCACGGCCTCCGGCGGGACGCCGATCGCCCGGACCAGGCCGGCCGCGGCGAGGGCGTTGGCCACCTGGTGCTGCGGGGCGATCGGGCCGAGGTCCTCGAGGTGGCCCAGTTCCAGCGCCTGGTGGGCCCGGTTCGTCAGGAACGCCCGGTCCACGAGGATCCCGTCCACCACCCCGAGCATGGACAGCCCGGGGGTGTCCGTGGCGAACGAGACGGCCCGGCAGCCCTCCTGGACGTCCGCCTGCTCCACCATCCGCAGGGTCAGCGGCTGGTCCTCGTTGAACAGGCAGGCCACCCGGGTGTGCTCGTAGACCTTGGCCTTGTCCGCGCAGTACGCCTCGAAGGACCCGTGCCAGTCCACGTGGTCCTCGGCGATGTTGAGCACCGCAGAGGCCGCCGGTTCGATGTGGTGGGTCCAGTGCAGCTGGAAGCTGGAGAGCTCCACCGCGATGGTGTCCCAGCCCTCCGGGTCGCGGATCGCGTCCAGGATGGGGGTGCCGACGTTGCCGCAGGCGATGGCCCGCTGCCCGGCCGCCAGCAGCATGGACTCGACCATGCCGACGGTGGTGGTCTTGCCGTTGGTCCCCGTCACCACGAGCCAGTCGGCGGTCGGGCGGCCGGCCCGCTCGCGGACGCGCCAGGCCAGTTCCACGTCACCCCAGATGGGGATCCCGGCGGCTGCCGCGGCGGCCAGCAGGGGCTGGTCGGGCCGCCATCCCGGGGAGGTGACGATCAGTTCGGGGGCCGAGCCGCCGACGTCGGGCACCGTGGCCGTGTGCTGTCCGCCCAGGAGCACGTCCTGGACGCCGACGATCTTCAGGGTGTCCGCCTTGCCGCGGGTGTCCGGGGTGTCCTGTCCGTCCACCGCCACCACCGCGGCGCCGAGTTCGGCCAGGGTGTCCGCCGCGGAGAAGCCGGACAGACCGAGCCCGGTGACGACCACGCGCAGCCCGGTCCAGTCGGCGTCCCAGGAGGTGAGTCCCGCCAGGCGGTCGGTCCCGGTCACTGGGAGAGCACCCAGTCGGCGTAGAACAGGGCGATGCCGGTGCCGACGCAGAGCAGGCCGATCAGCCAGAACCGGACCACCACGGTCACCTCGGCCCAGCCCTTGAGTTCGAAGTGGTGCTGCAGCGGGGCCATCAGGAAGACCCGCTTGCCGCCGGAGACCTTGAAGTAGCCGACCTGGATGATGACGGAGAGGGTGATCAGGACCATGAGCCCGGCCAGGATGATGACCAGCAGCTCGGTGCGGGAGAGGATGGCGAAGCCGGCCAGGGCGCCGCCGAGGGCCAGGGAACCGGTGTCTCCCATGAAGATCTTGGCCGGGGACGTGTTCCACCACAGGAAGCCGATGAGGGCGCCCGTGAGGATGGCCGCCAACACGGCCAGGTCCATCGGGTCGCGGACCGCGTAGCAGCCGGCGCCGCCACTGGTGACGCCGCAGTGCTGGTTGGCCTGGAACACGGTGATCAGCATGTAGGCACCGGTGATCATGGCGGTAGCGCCCGTGGCCAGTCCGTCCAGCCCGTCGGTCAGGTTGACGGCGTTGGTGGTGGCCGTGGTGATCACGTTGGACCAGACGACGAACAGGATGATCCCGAGCACGGGGCCCGCGAACGCGAGGTCCAGGGGCAGGTCCCGGACGAAGGAGATGGCCGTGGAGGCGGGAGTCAGGCCGCGCTCGTTGGGGAAGTTCAGCGCCAGCACCGCGAAGGCCGTGCCGACCACGGCCTGCAGGATGATCTTGGCCCAGGGGGTCAGCCCCAGGGACCGCTGGTTGGAGATCTTGGTGAAGTCGTCCAGGAAACCCACGAACCCCATGCCGACCATGAGCAGCAGCAGCACCATGGCGGAGGAAGTGGGACCGGCGTTCGCCAGCTGCATCCCGCCCATGATCCAGTGGGTGAGGAAGTAGGCGATCACGGTGGCCACCACGAAGACAGTGCCGCCCATGGTGGGGGTGCCGCGCTTGGTCTTGTGGGTGGTGGGCCCGTCGTCCCGGATGAACTGTCCGTACCCCTGGCGCACCAGGAATTTGATGAACAGCGGGGTCCCGATGAGGGTCAGCACCAGCCCGAGGAGGGCACCGATCAACAGGCCTATCACTGGCTCTGCTCCTTCCGGTCCGCGGGGGCGGGGACCTCCGCCGGTCCCGGCTCGGCCGGTCCACATGCTATCTGATCGCCCAACTCGCCCAGTCCGGCGCCGTTGGAGGACTTGAACAGCACGATGTCGCCGGGGGCCATCTTGGCCTGGAGCAGCTGTGCCGCGGCGTCGAGGTCCTCGGCGAAGTCGACCTCCTCGCCCCAGGAGCCCTCGTTGACCGCCGAGGTGTAGAGGGGGCGGGCCCCGCGGCCGACGACGAGCAGCTGGCCGATGTTCAGGCGCACCACGGCGGTGCCGATCGCCGTGTGCTCGCGGATGCGGTCCTCGCCGAGTTCGAGCATCTCCCCCAGGACCGCCCACGTGCGCCGCCCGGTGGAGCGGCCCATCACGGCCAGGGTCTGCAGGGCGGCCCGCATGGACTCGGGGTTCGCGTTGTAGGCGTCGTTGATGACGGTGATGCCGTCCGCACGGTCGGTGCGCTCCATCCGGCGGCGGCTGGTGGCCCCGGCTCCGTTCAGGACCGCGGCGATGGCCTCGGGGTCCAGTCCGGCGGCGGCGGCGGCCGCTGCGGCCGCCGTGATGTTCGAGGCGTGGTGACGGCCGATCAGCCCCGATGTGACGTGGTGGGACGCGGCGCCGGTGCCGGCACCGACCTTCAGCTCGAACACGGGGTGTTCCTCGCCGTCCGTGGTCAGGGAGTCGGCGAGGGCGGAGCAGCTCGCGGTGCCCTCGGCCAGCCCGGCGTCCACGAGGGGGAAGGTGCCCTCCTCCACGGAGAACCACACGACCTTCCCGCGGGTCCGGTCCGCCATCGCGGCCACCCGGGGGTCGTCCCGGTTGAGCACGGCCACGCCGTCCGCCGGCAGCGCCTCCACGAGCTCGCCCTTGGTCCGGGCGATGTTCTCCACCCCGCCGAACTTGCCCGAGTGGGCCGAACCGACCATCAGGACCACGCCGATGTCCGGTTGGACCATGGCGGAGAGGTACTCGATGTTGCCGATCTCGTCCGCGCCCATCTCGATGACGAGGTACCGGGTCTCGAGGGCGGCACGGAAGACCGTCAGCGGCACGCCCACCTCCCCGTTGTAGGAGTTCTGGGGGGCCACGGTGGGTCCGACGGTGGAGAGGATGGCCGCCAGCAGGTCCTTGGTGGTGGTCTTGCCGGCCGAGCCGGTGATCCCGATGACCGTGGTGGGCGAGTGCTCGCGGATCCTCTCCACGATGTATGCGGCCAGCCGGCCCATGGCCGGCACCACGTCCGCCACGATGACCGCGGGGTCCGGCCGGCCCTGCGCGTCCAGCGTCTCGCGCTCGGCGAGGATGAGCGTGGCCCCGGACGCGCGGGCGGCGGCGATGAAGTCGTGCCCATCGGCGTGCTCGCCCGGTTTGGCGATGAACAGGGTCCCGGCGGAGACCTCACGGGAGTCGGTGGTGGCGGCGTCGACCGTGGAGGCGGGGCTGACGGTGGCGGTGAGGATGCCGCCCGTGGCCTCGGCGACGGCTGCTGCGGAGAGTTCGATCATGACCCGTCAACTTTACGTCCACGCCCATGAGAATCTGATGAGGGGGCGGCCCCGTGCCGCGCCACGGCCGCGCGCAGCTCGACCCGGTCATCCAGGGGCACGTCCACGCCGCCCATGTCCTGCACGGTCTCATGGCCGCGGCCGGCCAGCAGGATGGTGTCCGCCGGTGTGGCCAAGGACACGGCCAGCTCGATGGCGTCCTGGCGCGGCGCGGACTCGTGGACCCGGACCGTCCGGCCGGCGGCGGCGGCCTGCTCGGCGCCCTCGCGGACCCCCGCGAGGACCTCCGCGCGGATCCCGGAGGGCTCCTCCTGGTGGGCATCGTCATCCGTGACGATCACGACGTCGGCCCACCGGGCCGCGATGCGCCCCATCACCGGGCGCTTGGCCCGGTCCCGGTCCCCCGTGGCCCCGAACACGAGGATGGTCCGCCCCGCGGTGTTCCCGGCGGCCCGGCGGGCGTCCTGCACCGACTCCAGGGCGCGTTCCATCCCGTCCGGGTTGTGGGCGAAGTCCACGATGGCGTCCGGGGCGTGGGCCACCACCTCCATGCGCCCGGGCACGGCGGTGGCGAAGGGCCCCTGACCCACGGGGGCGTCCAGCAACGCGGACAGTGCAGCCCAGTCGGAGTAGGGCAGCGATTCGAGGACCATCACGGCGGCCAGGGCCGCATTGGCCACGTTGAAGCGCCCCGGCAGCCCGGTGGAGGTCCGGATGACACGGCCGCTGGGGGCATGGCGCAGGGTGAAGCGGTGCCCGAGCCCGTCGGCCTCCAGGTGGGTGACCGCCCAGTCCGTCCCGGTCACGGGGTCCCCGCCGTGGTCCGCGGCGGGTCCGAGCGACAGGGTGGATACGGGGCAGCCTGCCGCGGCGGCCATCCGCGTCCCCCAGGTGGCGCCGTCCGCGTCCGGTGCGTCCGGTCCCCCGTCCACCGTGATGACGGCCCGTCCGGACCGGCGGGCGCTGAACAGGCCGGCCTTGGCGGCGAAGTACTCCTCCATGGAGCCGTGCAGGTCCAGGTGGTCCTGCGTCAGGTTGGTGAATCCGGACACCGCGAAGTGCAGCCCGGCGATCCTCCGGTAGGTGATGGCGTGGGAGGAGACCTCCATGGCCGCCGCGCCCACCTTTTCCTGGCGCATGAGTGCCATCAGGGCGTGCAGCTGGGTGGATTCCGGGGTGGTCAGCGTGCTGGGGACCGTGCGGTGTCCGGCCCGGATCTCGATGGTGCCGATCAGGCCCGTCGTCTCCCCCCAGGCCTGGAGCAGGGAGGTGATGAAGTAGCTGGTGGTCGTCTTCCCGTTGGTCCCGGTGACCCCGTACATCCGCGGGCCGACCCCCGCGTTGCGGTGGATGGCGGCGGCGGCCGGCCCCACGGCGTCGCGCACCTGGTCGACCACCAGCACCGGGGTGCCGGGCGGCAGGCCGGTGGCCAGCTCGGCCCCCCGGGGGTCCGTCAGCAGGCCGGCGGCCCCGGCGGCGACGACGGCCCCCGCGAACTCCGCCCCGTGCCGGTTGGCCCCCGGCACGCCGACGTAGAGGTCCCCCGGGCGCACCGCCCGGGAGTCCATCGCGATCCCCACCGGTCCGGCCCCGGTGGGCCACCCTCCGGCGGTGCCGGTGAGGTCGACCGGCTGGCCGGCACGGTTCAAGGCCTCGACCAGGTCGTTCCAGTCCAGCGGTTGAGTGTGGTCCGGCCGGAAGGCAGCATCCTGCTCGGCGGGTGTCAGCGGTGTGGTCATGTCTGCCTCTTACCAGGGCCGCTTCTGCGGTTCGTCCGGGAAGACGTCGTAGTGCTGTGGTTCCTGATCCTGCGGCGGCACGTTGTACTTGGTCAGCAGGTAGGTCAGCATCTCGGCGGCGGTGTCCTCCACCTCCCAGTTCTTCCAGTTCCCCTGGGGGCGGTGCACGGAGATGGCGACCACGAACTGGGGGTCGTCCAACGGGGCGACGCCGGCGAACGAGGTGGTGTAGCCGTTGTAACCGCCCACGCCGGCGGCCTCGCCGGTGCCGGTCTTGCCGCCCACGCGGTAGCCGGGGACCTTGCCGGTCTGGGCGGTTCCCTGCTGGACGACGCCCTCGAGCAGCTTGAGCATCTGCTGCGAGGTCTCCTCCGAGTAGATCCGGGTGCCCTCGGCCTCGGGCACCACGTTCTCGGAGTCGTCGGCGTCGATGTAGGCGTCGATCAGCTGAGGGTCCTTCTGGACGCCTCCGTTGGCCACGGTCTGCAGGATCTGCGCCAGGTGCAGGGTGGTCTGGGTGTAGCCCTGACCGAACATGGTGGTGAATCGCTGGCGCCCGTCCCACTGGGAGGGTTCCACGAGGATGCCCTTGTTGGACCCGGGCAGGCCGATGTCCAGGTGCTCGCCGATCCCCAGGCGCTTCATGTCCTCGTAGCGGACCTGGTCGTCCACCGTCTGTGCGACCTGCACGGTGCCGGTGTTGTACGAGCGGGTGAAGATCCCCGCGGTGGTCATGTCATAGGTGTCATGGGGCGCGGAGTCACTGATGATCTGCCCGTCGAACTCCTGCTTGTTCGGCACGGTCCACGTGTCCGTGGGTGACACCCCGTGCTCGAGCGCCGTTGCGAAGGACGAGATCTTCCCCGTGGAGCCCGGCTCGTAGGACTGGGTCAGAGAGGTGGGCCGCCAGAACAGCGTGTCGGTGGCGGTCGGGTCGGCCGGGTCCACGGTGGTCGAGTCCGCCATCGCCAGGATCTCCCCGGTCTTGGCGTTCATCACCGTCATGTTGCCCCAGAGGGCGTCGTAGGACTCCGTCTTCTCGGCGATGGCCTCCTGCGCGAACCACTGGACGTCCTGGTCGATCGTCAGCCGGACGTCCTGGCCGTCCACGGCCGGGGTCTCGGAGAACTCCGCGTTCGGGATGCGTACGCCGTCCGCGGCGATCTCGTAGGACCGTTCGCCCGCCGTGCCGGAGAGGTGTTCGTCCTGGCTGAGCTCGAGGCCCTCCAGCGGGGTGCCGTCCCCGCCCAGGAAACCGAGGATGGACCCGGCCACCGATCCGTTCGGATAGGAGCGCTCGGACACGGGCTCGGCGAGCAGGCCGGGGATCCCGATCTCCAGCGCCTTCGCCTTCACCTCCGGGGTGACCCGCTTGACGATCACCTTGTAGGGCCGTTCGCCGACCATGCGGTCCTTCAGCTCGCCCGCGTCGATGCCGAGCACCGTGGAGAGCTCCCGCAACGACTCGTCCAGGGAGACGTCCTCCATCTCACCGGTCTCGTTGTTCCAGGCCCGGTAGTCCTTGACCAGCCGTTGGTCCGCCACGAGGTCGTAGCGGTCCACGGAGGCGGCCAGGACGCGGCCCTGGGAGTCGAGGATGGAACCACGTTCCGGGGTGATCGTGACGGAGCGCAGCCGCTCCTGCATGGCGACCGTGGCATGGCCCGAGGCGTCGACGCCCTGGATGACCACGAGTCGCAGGCCCAGCACGGCCAACAGGGCCAGGGCGATCAGCACGCCGAACCGCAACCGCCGCCCGCTGGCGTCCAAGGCTGCTCCGTCGCCGGGTGTCCTGGCCATCTACGGTGTCCTTCCTGCCCGGGTGTCGGTGCGCGGTGGGTCTTGCCTGGGAGTCGGGGCTCGGTGGACGGGTGGGGTGTTCAGTTCCCGCGGGCGGAGAACTGCGGGGCGGGAATGGTGCCGCCGTTCAGGTCCTGCTCGGGCACCCCTGTGGTCTCCTCGGGGCCGCCCTCGGTGCCGCCTTCGGGGGTTGCGGCCGGCGCCGCCGCGCCCTCGGGCTGCGCGGTGTCCGCCGCCTCCGGGTCGGCCGCCTGGGCGGCCGCCTGCTTCTCCTCCGGACTGACGGGTGAGGCCACGTGGCCACCCGGCTGGTCCTCGGCGTCGGCCGCGGTGGCCGTGCCGGTGACGGCGCCGGTGGCCAAGTCGATGGAGGCGATGTCCCCGGGGTTCACCATGCCCAGCCTGCGGGCCTCGGCCGAGAGGTTCTGTGGGGCCTCGAGGTGCTCGACCTGCTGGCGCAGCACCTCGTTGGACTGGCTCAGGTCCAGCTGTTCGTTCTTGAGGGACACCAGCTCGTACTGCCGGTTGGACACCGTGATGTTGGTGATCAGCACGGCCATCAGGGCGGCGACCAGGACGGCGATGCAGAGGGCTGCGAAGCCCCGGCCGGACTTCCGGATCGGCGTGGGGACGAGGGCCAGCGGGGTACGACGCCGGGTCCCGACGTCACCGACCGCACCTCCGGCGGGCCGTGCCGCGGGCCGGATGGAGGGTTGCCAAGGAGCAGCCTGTCCGATCTGCGGAGCGGCGCTCTCGCGGGTCTGGGCAGGCTGCATGGCGAATCGCTGTTGCGTGACGGTCATGCTGTGCTCCTTGATGTTCTGATCTTCTCAACTGCGCGCACTTTTGCTGAGGAGGCGCGAGGGTTTTCTTCAATTTCTTTTTCTGTGGGTTTGTCCACACCTCGGGTCAGGACCTTGACCACCGGGGCATACTCCTCGAGTTCGACGGGAAATCCCGGAGGTGTCAGGGAGGTCGCGTCCGCCATGACGGCCCGCTTGGTGATGCGGTCCTCCAAGGAGTGGTAGCTCATCACCACGAGGCGGCCGCCGATGCTCAGGGCCCGCAGGGCCGCCGGGATCGCCTCCTCGAGCACCTCGAGCTCCTCGTTGACCTCGATGCGCAGGGCCTGGAAGGTCCGCTTGGCCGGGTGTCCCCCCGTCTTGCCGGCCGCCACCGGCACCGCGCCGCGAATGACGTCGACCAGCTGTCCGGTGGTCTCGAACGGAGCCTCCGTGCGGGCCCGGACCAGGGCGGAGGCGATCCGTCCGGCGAACTTCTCCTCGCCCCAGGAGCGGATGATCCTGCGCAGGCGGTCCTCCTCGTACCCGTTGACCACGTCCGCCGCGGTCAGGCCGGAGGTGGTGTCCATGCGCATGTCGAGCGGGGCGTCGTAGGAGTAGGCGAAACCGCGTTCTCGCTCGTCCAGCTGATAGGAGGACACCCCGAGGTCGTACAGCATGGCATCGGCCTGCTGGAGGCCGGCCGCCGCCAGGGCCTGCCCCACGTGGTCATAGGTCCCATGCCAGGGCTGGAGCCGGTCCCCGGCCCAGGCGAGCCGCTCACCGGCCAGGCGCAGGGCCTCGGTGTCGCGGTCGATGCCGACCACCACGGCATCCGGGTGCCGCCTCAACACGGCCTCGGCGTGACCGCCCATCCCGAGGGTCCCGTCGAGGTAGACGGGGGTGCGGCCGGCGTGCCGCGCCGCGTCCAGCCCCGGGGACAGCAGGTCCAGGACGCGGTCCTGCATCACGGGCACATGCCGGTCCTGTGCGGGAGTCTCGTCCGTAGCCACGCCGCGCTGCCCCTCTCCGCCGTTGTGACGGTTCCGCCGTTGTGGTGATCCGGTGATCCGGACCCCTTAAGTGACAGGCGGACCCTTGGATCAGATCCCCATCCGCGCACCGGTTCCGTGCCTGGCCCGGGGGAAGTCGGGTCAGGTCCGGCCTAGGGCGGCTGGAGGTCTCATTCAAGAGTCCGCGCTGTGTGGTTGCGCTCCGTCGGTCTCCTAGAAGATCCCGGGGAGTACTTCCTCGTCCGTTTCCGAGAAGGCGTTCTCCTGCGCCTCCAGGTAGGAGGTCCAGGATCCGGCGTCCCAGATCTCGGCCCGGGTGCCGGCGCCGATCACCGCCAGGTCCCGGTCCAGTCCCGCATAGCTGCGCAACGGTGCCGGGATGGTGATCCGCCCCTGCTTGTCCGGAGTCTCATCCGACGCGCCGGACAGGAACACACGGATGTAGTCCCTGGCCTGCCGTGAGGACAGCGGCGCTGCCCTCATCTGCTCGTGAACCCGCTCGAACTCACGAGCACTGAAGACGTAGATGCACCGCTCCTGCCCTCGGGTGAGGACCAGACCGTCCGCCAGTTCCTCACGGAATTTGGCCGGCAGGATCAGCCGCGCCTTCTCATCCAACCGTGGCGAGTAGGTCCCTAGGAACACGACCCACCGCCTTTGCCGTCTGAGAGGTTTGCCCGATCCTCCTGATGCACCACCATCCTCTGATGTCCTCCACTTTACCCCACAACCCCCCACCGTCAAGCCACAACACGCTTCCGCAGCTGGCGCGGCGCGGCACTCCGCCGGGTCCAGCCGACACTGGCCCTGGGCCTACTCCCCCGCCATGACAGGGATCCGGGAGGGTGCGGTGCTTCCACGGCGCACCCGGGGGGAGCCGTGGAGAGAGGTGGAGGGAGATGCGCACCCCCGCGGCGCCGCATCCCGTCCCATGCCGCGTTCCGGGGCCCAGAACGCGCCTGGAGTGGCGCTCGGACCACCCGGGGAGGGGCGTGGGGAGGGAAGTGGGGAGTGCTGGGGAGCTCCGGGGCGTCAGGGCCCGGGCACGAAAAAACCCCGTCGCTCAGCGACGGGGTGATGCCGGTGACGGATCCCGGCGGGGTCCGGACACGGCCGAGTCAACGGCTCCGGATCAGGGGTTGCGGCGTTCTTCCCACCGCTGTTCCAGGTTGGCCATGAAGGGCGAGGTCTTCTTGGAGGCGGTTGCGGAGCCGGCGGGCCCACCCCGCGTCCCCTTCGACCGGCTCGTGGCCACGTAGACACCGGCGGCCATGATCACGAAGCCGATGATGCCCAACCAGATGAACTGCTGGGAGACCCCCCACAGCAGTGCACCGAGACCCACCGCGGCGGTCACCGCCCCCGCCACCAACCGCGTGGTCGAAAAACGAGAGGTCCCCGCCTCACTCATGCTCGTGGCAAAGTGCGGGTCCTCAGCATTCAGCTGTTGTTCCAGCTGCTCCAGGAGCTTCTGCTCCCGCTCAGACAACGGCATCGCTGCCTCCTCTTCCGGCCCGGTCTTCCCGTCCACCCAGCATACGGCTCCCGGCCACCGCCACGCCATATCGGTGACGCCTCTTGACCCCGGATTGTGGACAGTTCCGCGATCAGCGAAGATCGTGACCCCCTTCCGGGTCGTCAGCCGGTGGCCTCGGGTCCACCAGGGTCGCCGGCTTCAGGGCGGCCCAGGGGAATTTCTCGCGGATGTCGTCCGCCACCCGGTCCGCCTGTGACCAGTCCGCCTGCGGCCGTTCGTCCTCCCAGAGCAGTGACTCCTGCACCGCCTCTCCGGCCCCGGACAGCCGCTCCGCGCGGATGCCCAGCAGGCGCACGGGAACACGGTGGGCCTCCAGGAGTCCGTGCAGCAGGGACTCGGCCGCCGCGGCGATCGGGCCGGCGGAGTCCGTGGGGGTGGCCAGGGTCACGGTACGGGTGCGGACGGACAGGTCGGGGGCCTTGACCTTGACGCTGATCGCGCCGGCGCGGAACCCCGCGCGCCGCAGGCGGATGGCGCCCTCGTGGGACAGCCCCACCAGGTGACGGTGCAGCTGGGCCGGATCGTTGACGTCCCGGTCGAAGGTCCGCTCCACCCCCAGGCTCTTCGTGTCATGCTCCGGGGTCACGGGCCGCGGGTCGATCCCCTGGGCCAGTCTGACCAGGGCCGGGCCCTGAACCCCCAGCCACCGCTCCATGCGTCGCGGGGATTGGGCCGCCAGATCCCCCACGGTGGTCAGGCCGGCCGAGACGAGCCGTTGCCCCAAGACGGGACCGACGCCCCACAGGGCCTGCACCGGCAAGGGGTCCAGGTACTCCCGGGTACGGGCCGGCGGCACGACGGCCAGCCCGTCGGGCTTGGCGCGGGTGGAGGCGATCTTCGCCACGGACTTGGTCGCGGCCGCGCCCACGGTGCACGGCAACCCGGTCCGTTCCCGGACCTGCTCCCGGATCAAGGCGCCGATCCGCGCGGGCGATCCGAGCCGGCGTCGCGCCCCGGAGACGTCCAGGAAGGCCTCATCGACGCTGAGCTGCTCCAGGACGGGGGTGAACCCGCCGAGGATCCCCATGATCCGCCGCGAAGCCTCGGTATACCGGTCATGGCGGGGCTCGACGACGACCACGCCGGGGCACAGCGCCATCGCCTGGGCCAGCGGCATGGCTGAACGGATACCGAAGCCCCGGGCCTCATAGGAGGCGGACAGCACCACCGATCGACCACCACGCTGTGCCACCAGCGCGGGACGGCCGGCCAGGTGGGGATGGTCGAGCAACTCCACGGACAGGAAGAAGGCGTCCATGTCCACGTGGAGCACCACCGCGTCCCAGGAGTCGTCCATGCCGCCAGCCTAGGGTGCGGAAGCGGCCCGGGGAGCATCAGGGGCCGGTAGGCTGGAACGGCCGCCGATCCAGATCCTAGGAGCACCGTGTCCACTCCCCCGCCCGTTCCTGTGGTCCTCGCTGAGGAGGCGGAGTTCATCCGCGCCGTCGAGCGCCGCATGGAGGATCTGCTGACCGGCTACCGTGATCGCGCCGCCGCCATCTCAGAGTCGGCGGCCCCCCTGGTGGACGCGATCTCCGGCCTCGTCCGCGGCGGCAAGAGGATGCGCGCTGTACTCGCCTGGTGGGGATGGCGGGGAACCGGCGCCGCGGCGGACGACCCCTGCATCCTGGACGCGGCCGTGGCGCTGGAGCTGTTCCAGGCGGCGGCCCTGATCCACGACGACATCCTGGACCGGTCCGATACCCGCCGGGGTGCCCCGAGCATCCACCGGTCCTTCGAGACGCGGCACCGGCAGTCCGGCTGGCGGCAGGACCCGGCGCACTTCGGCGTCTCCGCGGCCGTGTTGACGGGCGACCTCTGCCTGTCCCTCAGCGAAGAGGTCTTCGCCGCCGCAGCCGATGCCTCCGCGAATCCGGCCGGGGCGCGGGCCATGTTCAACGAGATGCGCTTCGAGGTCATGGCGGGGCAGTATCTGGACGTCCTGGACGAAGTCGAGGTCCCCGGAAAGGACCCGGCGGCCGCCCTGGCGCGGGCCCGCACGGTGCTGCGCTTCAAGTCCGCCCGGTACTCCGTGGTCCACCCGCTGGGTCTGGGTGGCGTCCTGGCCGGGGCCGACGGGCACGTGCTGGAGCACTACCAGCGGCTGTCCGCGCCCCTGGGCGAGGCCTTCCAGCTCCAGGATGACCTGCTGGGCGTCTTCGGAGACCCGGCCGTGACTGGGAAGCCCGCCGGAGACGACCTGCGGGAGGGCAAGCGCACCGCGCTCGTGGCCCACGCGCTGGACCTGCTCACCGGCGAACAGGTGGACCGGCTCGAGGCCGCCCTCGGCGATCCGGATCTCGACCGCGATGCCGTGGCGCAGATCCAGCGCCTCCTGGAGTCCAGCGGCGCCCGGGCCCGGGTCGAGGCGGACGTCGCCGCGTTGGGGGACGCCTCCCTGGCCGCACTGGCCCAGGCGCCGATGCACCAGGATGCCCGGAGCGGGCTGGACCACCTCGCCCGAAGGATCCTGGGCCAGTTGCGCCGGCGCTAGGGCCGGCCCCGGGGCGGACTCACCACGCGAGGACCTGGGCCCGGCGCCGGATCTCCGTCTTGCGGCCCTCCCGCAGGGCATCCACCGGACGGCCCGGCAGGGTCTCATCCTCGGTGAAGAGCCACCGGATGGCCTGCTCGTCGGTGAACCCGGCATCCCTGAGGACGGAGAGGGTCCCCTTGAGGGACTCCAGCGGCCCGGCGTCTGTCAGGAACAGCGCCGGCACGGCACGGACCTGGCGCTCCCCGATCCTCGCGGCCAAAAGGCGGCCCTCGCCGACCATGTTGTGGACCCGGGTCACGGGGATGCCCCAGGTCTCGGCTAGGTCGGGAAGGAACTCCCACTCCCCCACCAGGTCCTCGAGTGTCGGTTCCTGCGGTGCGTCGTGGTTGCGTGCGGCGGTATTCACCCGTCCAGCCTAGCGACTGCCCGGCCGCGTGGCACCGCCGTCGCCGCCGACACCACGGGGTGGCGTGTCCATGCGCAACGCGGCGTCGTTGCTGAATCGTTACCGTTTGGATTCCCTTCTGTAACTACCTTCAGGTACGTTTACATCTGTCACATTTTCATTACAGGCACCATCCGACATGGTCCGTCATTCTGGTCACATGCGTAGCCAGTGACCGGGCCACGGGACCCGATGGTGCAGCACCTTGAGAGCCTCTAGAGGAAACCCACATGACTGAACGCCGCACAGCCGCGCCGCGCCTGCTGAAGTCCGCTCTGGCCACCACGACCCTGCCCCTCGTGGTGTTCGGGTCTGGCGCCCTGGCCGCTCCCGCCATGGCCGACGCCCCTGGTCAGGCGCTCACCCCACGCTCTGCCTCCCCCCTCAACATCGAGACGGCCCAGGTGCGGCTGGCCTCGGCGCAGCTGGCCAGCAGCGTCCCCACCTCCCTCACCGGATCCACCACCGTCACGGCCGCCAAGGCCTCGGCCACCTACACGGTCCGGTCCGGTGACACCCTGTCCCACATCGCCGTGCGCCATGATGTCTCGCTGTCCACCCTGCTGGCGGCCAATGGGCTCACGGCGTCCTCGGTCATCCACCCGGGCCAGAAGATCAAGCTCTCCGGCTCCACCGCCTCGGCACCGGCCTCATCCTCAGGGTCGTCCGCCGCCACGGCCTCGACGTACACCGTCAAGTCCGGTGACACCCTGTACGGCATCGCCTCCCGCAACGGGGTCAGCCTGTCCGCCGTGCTGGCCGCCAACGGACTGTCCTCCACCTCCACGATCTACCCGGGCCAGAAGATCAAGCTCTCCGGCTCCACCGCCTCGGCACCGTCCTCATCCTCAGGGTCGTCCGCCGCCACGGCCTCGACGTACACCGTCAAGTCCGGTGACACCCTGTACGGCATCGCCTCCCGCAACGGGGTCAGCCTGTCCGCCGTGCTGAACGCGAACGGACTGTCCTCCACCTCCACGATCTACCCGGGCCAGAAGATCAAGCTCTCCGGCTCCACCGCCTCGGCACCGTCCTCATCCTCAGGGTCGTCCGCCGCCACGGCCTCGACGTACACCGTCAAGCGCGGTGACACCCTCTCGGGGATCGCCGCCCGCAACGGCGTCAGTCTGTCCGCCGTGCTGGCCGCCAACGGACTGTCCTCCACCGCGATCATCCACCCGGGCCAGACGATCAAGCTCTCCGGTTCCGCGATCGCCCCGGCCGGCACGCCCGCCCAGGATGACCTGGTGCCGAACACGTTCCTGCACTACACGTACCCGGACCACATCGTCCGCGACGCCAACGTGAACAAGCGCGCCCTGCTCGACGCCGGGGTGCCCTCGCGGTCCCAGATGCAGGCCATCGTGGCGGACACGGCCCGGAAGATGGGGGTGGACCCCTCGTTGGCGCTGGCGCATGCCTTCACCGAGTCGAGCTTCAACCATGCCTCCGTGTCCCCGGCCAATGCCATCGGCACCATGCAGGTCATCCCGTCCTCGGGCGATTGGGCCTCGGACCTGGTCGGCCGTAAGCTCAACCTGCTGGACCCGCATGACAACGCGGTGGCCGGCGTGGCGATCATCCGTCAGCTGCAGCGCACGGCCGGGTCCTTCGACATCGGCGTGGCCGCCTACTACCAGGGCCTGGGTGGCGTGCAGCGCAACGGCATGAAGCCGGACACCAAGGCCTACGTGGCCAAGGTCAAGAGCTACATGAAGAGGTTCTGACCCCTCCCGGTCTACGCTGTCATGGTGAAGGAGTACCGAGCCGACCCCATGAACGGAACCGTCGTCGAAGGACGGTACGAGGTGCGCAGCAGGCTGGCCCGGGGCGGCATGTCCACCGTGTACCTCGCGGTGGACCTGCGCCTGGACCGGGAGGTCGCCCTCAAGGTCCTCTATCCCCATCTGGCCGAGGACCCCGAGTTGGTCGAGCGCTTCGAGCAGGAGGCCAAGACCGCGGCCCGGCTGTCCCATCCGCATGTCGTCAACGTCCTGGACCAGGGCGTGGACGAGCACCCGGACGGTGACCTCGCCTACCTCGTCATGGAGTATGTGCCCGGCTACACGCTGCGCACCGTCCTGCAACGTCGTCACGCCATGTCCCCGCGCGTGGCCCTGGCGTACCTGGAGGCCATGGTCGACGGTCTGGCGGCGGCGCACCGCGCGGGGCTGGTCCACCGGGACATGAAGCCGGAGAACGTGTTGGTCTCCCGGGACGGGCAGATCAAGGTGGCGGACTTCGGGCTCGCCCGGGCCACCACCAACTTCACCGGGACGGGGGCGGCCCTGGTGGGCACCGTGGCCTACATCTCCCCCGAGCTGGTGAGCGGATCCCCCGCGGACGAGCGCAGCGACGTCTACGCGGTGGGCATCATGGCCTACGAGATGCTCACCGGCAGCCAGCCGTTCACGGGCTCCTCGCCCATCCAGGTGGCGTACCAGCACCTCAACCGCGAGGTACCGGCGCCGTCCGCCGCGACCCCCGGCCTGGCCCCCGAACTCGACCACCTGGTGCTGTGGTCCACCGCGCAGAACCCCCGCGACCGGCCGGCGGACGCGAGTGTCCTGGTGGCCGAGATCCGTCAGCTGCGCTCCTCCCTCCCCGACGAGGACCTCGATCTCGACGTGTCGCCCGTCCACCGCGAGGACCCCGCCGCCGAGCAGGACCAGACCGAGGCCCTGAGGCCCGACGACGGCCCGGCCGACCCGCAGGCCGGCTCCGGTCCCAGCGGTGAGACCGAGGTGCTGGACCCCGGGGCCACCACGGTGCTGCCCCCGGCCGGCCGCCAGCACACGACCGTGATGCCGCGTCCGGCCGATTCGGAGACCCCGGCGGCTCAGCACGGGACGGGTCAGGACTGGACAGCGGGGGACGGCACCTCGGGGGTCGGGACGGCGGGGCCTGGCACGCAGAGCCCCCGGCTGATCCCGGAGGCCCCCGCCGTGGGACGGCGGACCGCCTCGCCGCGGCAGCTCCGCCGCCAGGCCGCCCGCCGGGCGAAGACCCCCACGGAGGATCTCGGCCGCCACAACGGCCGGAGGATGTGGTGGTGGGCCGCGGCCGTGGTGATCATCACCGCCTTGCTGGTGCTGGCCGGTTGGTTCTTCGGCACCGGTCCCGGCGGAATGGTCACGGTCCCCGAGATCGAAGGTCACGACAGGGCATCGGCCGTCAGCGCCCTGGAGGAGACGGGTGTCGGGTACGCCCTGGCCAGCGTGCACCATGACGTGGTGGCCCGGGACAGCGTGATCTCCACGGAACCGGTCGCCGGCACGGAACTCCGGCGCTTCAACACCGTCCTGGTCACCGTGTCCCTCGGCCCGGAGCTGTTCGAGGTCCCCGAGGTGACGGGTCTGGACGAGCGGGAGGCCCAGACCGCGCTCCGGGACCGCCAGCTGTCCCTGGGCGCCGTGACCCGCTCATTCTCGGACTCGGTGCCGGCGGGCACCGTGCTCAGCCAATCCCCCGCGGCCGGCGAGTCGTTGCGGCGCAACCATCCGGTCGCCGTCGTGCTCTCGGACGGACCTGAACCGGTGTCCGTGCCGGAGGTGACCGGGTCCTCGCTGGAGGAGGCCACCGCCGCGCTCGAGTCTGCCGGCCTGCAGGTGGAGGTCCGCGAGGCCCTGGGCGGCCTCTTCGGCGGCCGCGGCCGGGTCCTGGACCAGTCGCCCGAGCCCGGCACCGAGACAGTGCGGGGCGCCACGGTCACGATCGACGTGCTGTAGCGCCCCGCACCCTCCTAGTAGTGGCCCGTCAGGCCGTGCGGCCCCGATGCGACAGCGCCTCGGTGACGAGGAAGGCCATCTCGAGGGACTGCTGGTGGTTCAGCCGCGGGTCCACGAGCGTCTCATAGCGGTCCGCGAACGCCGATTCATCGATCGGATCCGAGCCGCCGAGGCACTCGGCCACGTCATCGCCGGTCATCTCCACGTGCAGGCCCCCCGGGTAGGTCCCGGCGGCGCGGTGCACCTCGAAGAAGCCCTGGACCTCGTCCATCACGTCATCGAAGCGGCGGGTCTTGTACCCGTTGGCGGCCGTCACGGTGTTGCCGTGCATCGGGTCCGTGACCCACAGCGGCTGGGCTCCGGAGTCCCGGACGGCCTCCACCACGGCGGGCAGGTGCTCCCGGATCTTCTCCGCGCCCATCCGGGTGATGAAGGTCAGCCGGCCGGGCTCGCGCTCGGGATCGAGCCTGTCGATCAGGGCCAGGGCGTCCTCGGGGCGGGTGGTGGGGCCGAGCTTGACGCCGATCGGGTTGCGCACCTTGGACAGGAAGTCCACGTGCGCGCCGTCCAGGTTCCGCGTGCGCTCGCCGATCCAGAGGAAGTGCCCCGAGGTGGAGTACGGCAGGCCGGACCGGGAATCGATGCGGGTCAGGGCGCGCTCGTAGTCGAGCAGCAGGGCCTCATGGGCGGTGAAGAAGTCCGTCCGGCGCAGGGCGCTGAAGTCCACGCCGGCGGCATCCATGAACCGCACGGCACGGTCGATCTGGCCGGCCATCTCCTCGTAGCGGGAGTAGGCCGGGTTCTTCATGAAGCCCTGGTTCCAGGCGTGCACGGACCGCAGGTCGGCGAAGCCGCCCTGGGTGAACGCCCGGACGAGGTTCAGCGTGGCGGCCGAGGTGTTGTAGGCCTGGACCATGCGGTGCGGGTCATGCCGGCGGGACTCCGGGGTGAAGTCGAAGCCGTTGACGATCTCGCCCCGGAAGGACGGCAGGGTGACACCGTCCCGGGTCTCGGTGTCCGAGGACCGTGGCTTGGCGTACTGCCCGGCCATGCGGCCCATCTTCACCACGGGCAGGGAGGCCCCGTAGGTCAGGACCACCGCCATCTGCAGGATGGTCTTGACCTTGGCGCTGATCTTGTTGGCGGTGGCGCCGGCGAAGGTCTCGGCGCAGTCGCCGCCCTGGAGCAGGAAGGCCTCACCCCGGGCCGCGGCCGCCAACTGGGCGCGCAGCTGGTCCACCTCGCCGGCGAACACGAGCGGCGGGGCCGAGGACAGCTCGGCCAGGGCGGCCTCGAACTCCGCCGGGTCCTCCCAGGTCGGCTGCTGGGAGATCGGCTTCGACCGCCAGTCGTCCAGGCCGGGATAGTCGGCGGCGCCATTGGACTGGGCGGAGCCGAAGGCCGGGAAATCTGTGGTGGGATCCGAAATCATGGTTACAGCGTACGGAACACCGCCGCCCCGCGCGTCCGTGTGACGGTTTCCGGGCTCACGTGCCGCCGCTACTGCGGATCCGGCGCCCGGGTCTTGACGGTGGCGGCGTAGACGTCCACGTACTCCTGGCCGGACAGCCGCCGGATGGCCTCCACCACCTGGTCCGTGACCAGCCGTTCCACGCGGTGGTCCCCAGCCCGGTCGTAGTACTCGGAGAAGTCCAGCGGCGCGCCGAAGATCATGCCGACGCGGCGGATGCTCGGGATCGTCCGGCCGATGGGCTGGACCTTGTCCGTGCCGATCATGGCGACCGGCACCACGGGCACGCGGGCGTTCAGGGCCAGCCTGGCCACCCCGAGCTTGCCGCGGTAGAGACGGCCGTCCGGGCTGCGGGTGCCTTCCGGGTAGATCCCCAGCAGCTTGCCGTCACGGAGCACGTCCAGACCGGAGTGCAGCGATTCCAGGGAGGCCTTCCCACCGGCGCGGTCCATGGGCAGCTGGTTCGTGCTCTCGAAGAACTTCCGGGTCAGCCATCCCTTGGGGCCGGTCCCGGTGAAGTACTCCTTCTTGGCCAGGAAGTGCACCTGGCGTTCGAGCTGGGCGGGCATGAAGATCGAGTCGGACACCGAGAGGTGGTTGCTGGCCAGGATGGCCGCCCCCTGCTGCGGCACGTTGCCCAGGCCCTTCACCCACGGGCGGAACAGCAGGTTGGTCACGGGGGCCACCACGAAGGTCTTGGCGAACCAATAGAACACGGAAGGGGTTCCTCTCGGGAGGCGGCGCAACGGTCCGGCACCATTCTAGGGAGTGCCGGCACGGACGCTGACGCTACTGTAGGAGGCATGGATCCCCAGCAGCGGCCGCTGTCCCTGAGCGGCGCCCCGGACGGCCCCCTGGCCCGCGGCCGCGGCCGCGGCCGCGCCGGCGTGGCCCTGTTCCACGGTTTCACCTCGGGGCCGGTCTCGGTGACCCCCTGGGCGCAGGCCCTGGCTGCGGCCGGTGCGGACGTCGAGGTCCCGCTGCTGCCGGGGCACGGCACGCGGTGGGAGGACCTGGAAGGCGTCAGCGCCGGCCAGTGGCGCGAGGCGGCCCGCGAGACGGTCGATGCCCTGCTGTCCACCCACGAGCACGTCGTCGTGGCCGGGCTGTCCATGGGCGGGGCCCTCGCGCTCGACGCCGCGGCACACCGCCCGGTGACGGGTGCCGTGGTGGTGAACCCCGGACTGCGGTTCGCCTCCCCGGCCGCCCCGCTGGCCGGATGGCTCAAGTACCTGGTCCGGACCGTGGCGCCCATTGCCAATGACACCGTCTCCCCCGAGGCGGACGAGCACGCCTATCCGCGGACGCCGGTGGCGGGCGTCCAGCAGGTCGGTCGCGTGCAGGCCGCCGTCCGCCGGGGACTCCCGCGCATCACGGCTCCCGTCCTGGCGTTCCGGTCCACCACCGACCACGTGGTGCCCGCCTCCTCGATCACCGCCCTCGCCCGCGGTCTGGCCCCGGACCTGTTGACCCTGCGGCCGTTGCACCACAGCTACCACGTGGCCACCCTGGACCGGGATGCGCCGATCATCCATGCGGAGTCGATCGGGTTCCTGACTGGTCTGCTCGGAGCCTCGCAACCGGTGGGCCAGCATGGCTGATCCCCGGAATGACCCCTCGGGAGACCGCCCGGAGGAGCAGCCGCCGGACCAGGCCGAGATCGACCGGCAGTGGGAGGGCATCGTGGCCGGCTTCGGCCCCCTCGAGATGCCCGGACCCCTGCGGGAGGACCGGTCCGAGGACCGGCCGGAGGAGGAGCCCGGCAGCGCCGAGGCCCCCGCTTCCGAGCTCTCGAGACACTTCACCGACCCACCGGGCTGGGGACCGCGTGACTACGCCGTGGACGATGAGGACGACGGCGCGTTCGTCCCGCCCGACCCACCGGCCCTGGGCTCTGGACGGCCGGCCGTCGTCCTGAGCGCCGCCGGACTGGCCGGCGCACCGCTGGCCCTGCTGCTGGCCGCCCTGTTCTGGCCGGGGATCCCCGGCATCCTGGTGACGATCCTCATCGCCGTGATGGTGGCCGGCGGGGTCGGCCTGTTCCTGGCCCTGCCACGGGACAAGGACCGCGGCGGGCCGTGGAACGGAGACGGGGCCCAGGTGTGAGCTCCGCGGCCGGGTACGCCTAGTCGGTCCTCGCGGTGGTGACGGACCACCCCGTGCGCTCCAGGGCGATCCCCGCGGCACCCACCCACCCCGACCGGTTGCCCCACGTGGCCACGGCCACGGAGGGCACCCTCCGGTGCCGGCCACCGGGCAGGTGGCGGGCCAGTTCCTCGCGGGCCGGTGCCAGCAGCAGCTCGCCCGCCACGGCCACCCCGCCCCCGATGACGAACCGGGACGGGTCCAGGACCGCGGCCAGCGTCGCCAGGCCACGACCCAGCCAGCGCCCCGTGGCCGCCACCGCACGCCGGCAGTCGGGATCCCCGGCCAGGGCATCGTCGAGGGTGGTCCTCGCGGAGGCCCGGCCCGCACGGGCGGCCAGGGCCTCCGCGGAGACCAGCAGTTCCCAGCAGCCCGTGTTGCCGCAGGGGCACGGCACCCCGGACGGGTCCACGGTCATGTGTCCGTACTCCCCCGCCATCCCGTGGGCACCGAGGTCCACCGCACCGTCGCGCACCAGGGCGCCCCCGATGCCGGTACCGATGGTCACCAGGACCATGCGGTCGGGACGGGACGGGCCGGCGTCGCCCCCCGGTCGCGGCACCAACCGGGCCTCCGCCCAGGCGGCCGCGTCCGCGTCATTGACGACGGAGGGCGGGGGCATCCCCTCCCGCGGGGACAGGGCCCGGGCCAGGTCCTGCGGCAGTGGGCGGTTCCGCCACCCCATCAGGTGGGGGCTGAACACGGAACGACCCGTACCGGGATCGATCCACGCCGCCGCGGAGACGCCCCACACTACGGGCAGATCGGGCCAGCGGGAACGCAACGGGGCGAGCAGGTCGGCCGCGGTGGCGGCGCACAGTGCGGACAGCGCGTCGCCGTCGGCCTCGGCGTGGTGCGGGACCCGCAGCTCCGCGGCGCCCGCCTCCGCGCCGACGGTGGTCGCGCGGTCCGGGGGGCAGGGCCCCGCGGCACGGGTCAGCAGGCCGTCGCCCGACAGCAGGACGGCACCGGCCTTCACGGCACCACCGCCCACGTCCAGCCCGATGGCGGCGGCCACCGGGGCGGCACTGCCGCCGGAGGCCCGCGTCAGCTGAGGATCGCCCACGTCTCCCCTCTCCACCGGCGCCCCCGCAAAGTTACCGATGAGTAGTATGATTGCGAGTGTGGTGTAAGCCACACTCGGCCCGGGCAGGTCCTGTAAGGTCAGAAGACCGGGCACCCCCGCCACGAAACCGGCCGACATGCAGGGCCCACGGGCGAAAGATCGGCACCGTCTACCACCAGGAGCGCACGTTGCAGGAATACATTACCCCTCCCGCGGTCGAGGTCCCCCCGGAAACGAACATCACCGACCTCCTCGAACAGCAGGTCCTCTCCGCTCCCCAGCGGCCGCTGTTCTCCCGGCAGACGGCTTCCGGCCAGTGGACCGATGTCACCTCCTCCGCCTTCCACGAGGATGTCCGGACCTTGGCCCGTGGACTGGCCGCCGCCGGAATCGAGGCGGGCGACCGGGTCGGGATTATGTCCCCCACCCGCTACGAGTGGACGCTCGTCGACTTCGCCATCTGGTACGCCGGCGCAGTGACGGTGCCGATCTACGAGACCTCATCCCCCAGCCAGGTGGCCTGGATCGCCTCCGACTCCACCCTCCGCGCGGTGGTGTGCGAGACCGCCCGCCACCGGACGGTGGTGGACACGGCCCTGCGCCAGGAGCAGCTCGAACCACTGCTGGGCAGCTGGCTCATCGAGGATGACGGGCTGGACCAGCTGCGGGCCCTCGCCCCGCAGGGCCCGGCGGCGGCCCAGATGGAGGCCCGCCGTTCCGCGGCAGACCTGTCCGACCTGGCCACCATCATCTACACCTCCGGGACCACGGGAAAGCCCAAGGGCTGCGAACTCACACACGGGAACTTCGCCGAGCTGAGCCTGCAGACCCTGGGCTCCGGTCTGGGCGAGATCGTGCACCCGAACAGCAGCACCGTGATGTTCATCCCGCTGGCCCACGTCTTCGCACGTTTCATCTCCGTGTTGGCCGTGGCCGCGGGCGCGAAGGTGGGGCACACGGCGGATGTGAAGCAGCTGGTGCCGGACCTGCAGTCCTTCCGTCCCACCTTCCTGCTGGCCGTGCCCCGCGTCTTCGAGAAGGTCTACAACTCGGCCAAGATGAAGGCCGATGCCGGCGGCAAGGGCAAGATCTTCGCGGCGGGCACCCAGACCGCCATCGACTACTCCCAGGCGCAGGCCGCCGGGAAGGTCCCGCTGGGCCTGCGCGCCAAGCACGCCCTGTTCGGCAAGCTGCTCTACGGCAAGATCCGGGATGCCATGGGTGGACGCGTGGAGCACGCGGTGTCCGGCGGCGGCCCGCTGGGCGCCCGGCTGGGCCACTACTTCACCGGCATCGGGCTGAACATCATGGAGGGCTACGGCCTGACGGAGACCACCGCGCCGGTGACGGTGGGCCGCCCCGGAGAGGTCAAGATCGGCACGGTGGGCAAGCCGATCCCCGGCAACGGCATCCGCATCGCGGACGACGGCGAGATCCTCGCCCGGGGGGTCTGCCTCATGCGCGGCTACCACAACCGTCCGGACGTCACCGAGAAGGAGATCGTCGACGGCTGGTTCCACACCGGGGACATCGGCTCCCTGGATGAGGACGGCTACCTGACGATCACGGGCCGGAAGAAGGAGATCATCGTCACCGCCAGTGGCAAGAACGTGATCCCGGCCCAGCTGGAGGACCAGATCCGCGCCGATGCGCTGGTGTCCCAGTGCGTGGTGGTCGGTGACGGCCGTCCCTTCATCGCCGCGCTGGTCACCCTGGACGCCGAGGTGCTCCCGGGCTGGCTGGAACAGCAGGGCCTGCCGGCAGACACCCCGGTGGAGGACCTGACCACGAACCAGACCGTGGTGGACCACATCCAGAAGGCCATCGACCGGGCCAACGCCTCGGTCTCCCAGGCCGAGTCCATCCGCTCGTTCCGGATCGCACCGGTGGACTTCACCGTCGAGTCGGGGCAGTTGACCCCGTCCCTCAAGCTCAAGCGGAACGTGGTCCTGGAGGAGTACGGGGACCTCGTCGAGGACCTCTACGCCACGCCGAAGCCCGTCTGACCGCAGCCTCCGGGCGGCCTACAGCCGCCCGGAGTCCGGCACGTCCAGGCCCAGCAGGGCGTTCTCCACGACCTCGCTCAGGGCCGGGTGGATCCAGTACTGGCCACGCGCCATGGCATGGGCGTCCACCCCGAAGCTCATGGCCTGGACCAGGGGCTGGATCAGGTTCGGCGCCTCGTGCCCCATCAGGTGCGCCCCGAGCAGCTGGCCGGTCTGACGGTCGGCGACCAGCTTGCAGAACCCAGTGGCGTCCTCCATGGCCCAGCCGTAGGCGACGTCACCGAAGTCCTGGACCTTGACGCTGATCCGGTCACGGCCGTATTCGGCGACGGCCTGCTCCTCCGTCAGCCCGGCGGTGGCGATCTGCGGCCGCGTGAACACCGCTGAGGGCACGGGTCCGAGCGTGTTGGCCCGCAGGTCCTGCGGGTGCTCGAGGTTGTGGGCCACGATCCGCTGATCATGGTTGGCCACGTGCTTGAGCTGGTGGGGGTTCGAGATGTCCCCCAGGGCCCACAGTCCCGGCAGCGGCCGGCCTCCGGAGAGCAGCCGCTGGTACCGGTCCACCGAGAGCCGGCCGTCCTGGTGGACGTCCAGTCCCGCAGCCGCGGCGTCCAGCCGGTCCGTGTTCGGGGTCCTGCCCTGGGCGATCAGCACGGCGTCGGCATCGAGCTCCAGGGTCGCTCCCTCCGGGCCGACCAGGTGGACCGTGACCCAGCCCTCGGGTCCGTCCTCGATCCGGGACAGGGTCCACCCCGTGCGCAGGTCCCATTGGCCGGAGGCCAGCTGCGTGAAGCGCTCGGAGATCGTCGCATCATGGGTGCGCAACAGCTGCGCGGACCGGTTGACCTGGACCACCGAGGTGCCGAGCCCGGAGAAGATCGCCGCGAACTCCGCGGCGATGAATCCGCCGCCGAGGATCACGAGCCGCTCCGGGAGCCGCTCCACCCTCATGATCGTGTCCGAGGTGTGCACCTGCGGACGGTCCACCCCGGGCGCGTCCGGCAGGGCCGGCCGGGATCCCGCGGCCACCACGATCGTCTCGGCCTCCAGCACCCGCCCACCGGAGGTGGTCAGTTGATGGGTTCCGGTGAACCGGCTCTCCTCCGGGATGACGGTGGTGTGCTCAAGCTCGGCTTCCCGGTAGTGGAGGCCACCGGCCGAGATCGCGTCCACGCGGGAGAAGATCCGGTCCCGGATCCCGGGCCAGTCAGCGCCCCCGAAGCCCAGGTCCACGCCGAGCCGGGCGGCCTCCTGCGGGGCGGATGCGAGCGTGGCCGGATAGGCGAACATCTTGGTCGGGATGCACCCCCGGTTGAGGCACGTCCCCCCGAAGATCCCGGAGTCCACGATGGCCACCCTCCGGCCGTCCCAGTAGGGGGTGACCAGCGAGTTGCCGGAGCCGGAGCCGAGGATGATCAGGTCGAAGTGTTCGGTGGTGTCGGTGCCCATGGGTTCAGACTACGGCCCACGGGCACCGGCCCCGCCTCGGGGTCACTCCACGACGATGAGCAGATCGCCCCCGTCCACGGGCGTGGTCCCGGCGAGCACCACGCGGGACACCGTCCCGCCGACCGGGGTGGTGATGGCCGCCTCCATCTTCATGGCCTCGATGGTGGCGATGGTACCGCCCGCCTCGACGGTGTCCCCCTCGGCGACCGTGACGGTGACCGCGCCGGCGAAGGGCGCCGCCACCTGGCCCTGGACCGCGGAGTCGGCCTTCTCGGCGGCGCGGACGGTGGATTCCACGGAGCGGTCCCGGACGGTGATCTGCCGCGCCTGGCCGTTCAGGGTGACCATGACCGGGCGCACGCCCTTGGCGTCGGGCTCGCCGATCGCCTGGAGTGTGGCCAGGAGGCGGACCCCCTTGCCCAGGGAGATCACATGCTCCTGCCCCGTGACCATGCCGTACAGCCAGTCGCGGGTGTGCAGCACCGAGGTGTCGCCGAACTCGGCCCGGTTCGCCTCGAACTCCTGGGTGGGGCCGGGGAACAGCAGCCGGTTGAGGGTGGACTGCCGCTCGGCTCCGGCGGCGTCCAACGACGCGCGGTCCTCGGCCGACAGCTCCGCCTCCGGGCGGCGCTGGCCCCGGTTCTGCAGGGCGCGCCCGCGGAACGGCTCCGGCCAGCCACCGGGCGGGTCGCCCAGTTCACCGGCGAGGAATCCGATGACGGAATCGGGGACGTCGAAGTCCTGCGGGTTCTGGGCGAAGACCACCGGGTCGACGTCCATGCCCACCAGCTGCAGGGCCAGGTCGCCCACCACCTTGGAACTCGGCGTGACCTTGACGATGTTGCCGAGCATGGCGTTGGCCGCCTCGTACATCTTCTCGATCTGCTCGAACCGGTCCCCCAGGCCCAGGGCGATCGCCTGCTGGCGCAGGTTGGAGAGCTGCCCGCCGGGGATCTCGTGCCGGTAGACGCGGCCGGTGGGAGCCGAGAGCCCGGACTCGAAGGGCCGGTAGATCTCCCGGACGGTCTCCCAGTACGGTTCGAGGCCGGCGGCCTGGTCCAGGCCCAGTCCGGTATCCCGCTCGCCGTGCTCCAGGGCTGCCACGAGGGCGGACAGGGGCACCTGACTCGTGGTGCCGGCCATGGAGGCCACCGCGGTGTCCACCGCGTCCACCCCGGCGTCGGCCGCGGCCAGGAGCGTCGCCAGCTGGCCGCCGGCCGTGTCATGGGTGTGCAGGTGGACCGGGAGCTCGAACTCGCTGCGCAGGGCACCGACCAGCTCACGGGCGGCTTGGGGCCGCAACAGGCCCGCCATGTCCTTGATGGCCAGGATGTGCGCACCGGCATCGACCATCTGCCGGGCCAGGCTCACGTAGTAGTCCAGCGTGTACAGCTTCTCGTCCGGGTCCAGCAGATTCCCCGTGTAGCACAGGGCCGCCTCGGCCACGGCCGTGCCCGTCGCCCGGACCGCCTCGATGGCGGGGGCGATCTGCCGGACGTCGTTGAGGGCGTCGAAGATGCGGAAGATGTCCACACCGGTCTCGGCGGCCTCCGCCACGAAGGCGTTGGTCACCTCCACGGGGTAGGGCGTGTAGCCGACGGTGTTGCGGCCGCGCAGGAGCATCTGCAGCGGGATGTTCGGCAGCTCCTCCCGCAGCAGGCGCAGCCGGGCCCAGGGGTCCTCGGCCAGGAAGCGCAGGGCCACGTCATACGTCGCCCCGCCCCAGGCCTCCACAGAGAACAGCCCCGGCAGGGTGTGTGCCACGGCGGGGGCCGCCGCCAGCAGATCCCGGGTGCGCACGCGGGTGGCCAGCAGGGACTGGTGGGCATCGCGGAAGGTCGTGTCCGTCACCGCCAGTTCGGTGCGGGAGCGCAGCTCGGCGGCGAAGCCCTCCGGCCCCTTCTGCAGCAACACCTGCCGCCAGCCGGCCGGCGGCTGGCTGGCGGAGGGGCCGTCGAAGGGGCTGCGGTCCGGTTCCTCGGACTTGTCCCCGGGGAACCGCGGCAGCTTGTCCCGCGGGTCGATCCCGTCCACGCGGGGGCCGTGCGGCTGGTTGACGGTGACGTCGGCCAGGTACTGCAGGGCCTTGGACCCGCGGTTCTGGCTGCGGTTGACCTGGGCCAGCTCGGGGTGGGCGTCGATGAAGTCGGTGGCCACGTCCCCGGCGATGAACGTCGGGTCGTCGAGCACGTTCATCAGGAACGGGATGTTGGTGGAGACACCCCGGATGCGGAACTCGGCCAGGGCGCGCCGGGTGCGCCGCACCGCCGTCGGGTAGTCCCGGCCGCGGCAGGTGAGCTTCACGAGCATCGAGTCGAAGTGGGGGCTGATCTCGGCGCCCGTGTAGATGGTGCCGCCGTCCAGGCGGACTCCGGAGCCGCCGGCCGATCGGTAGGCGGTGATGGCGCCGGTGTCCGGCCGGAAGCCGTTGGCCGGGTCCTCGGTGGTGATGCGGCACTGCATGGCGGCACCACGGATGTGCAGCTCCTCCTGGCGGATGCCGAGCTCCTGGAGGCTGTGCCCTGCGGCGATTCGCAGCTGGGAGGCCACCAGGTCCACGTCCGTGATCTCCTCCGTGACGGTGTGCTCCACCTGGATACGGGGGTTCATCTCGATGAAGACGTGTTGGCCGGCCCGCTCGCCGACGGTGTCCACGAGGAACTCCACCGTGCCCGCGTTGACGTAATTCATGGCCCGGGCGAACTTCACCGCGTCGGTGTAGAGGGCCTGGCGGATCGAGTCGTCCAGGTTGGGCGCGGGCGCGATCTCGATGACCTTCTGGTGCCGACGCTGCATGGAGCAGTCACGCTCGAACAGGTGCACGGTCTCCCCCGTGGAGTCCGCCAGCACCTGGACCTCGATGTGCCGGGGGCGCAGCACGGCCTGCTCCAGGAAGACGGTGGGATCCCCGAAGGCCGTCCCGGCCTCCCGCATCGCCGCGTTCAGGGCCTCCTCCAGGTCAGCAGCGGTCTCCACCCGCCGCATCCCGCGGCCGCCGCCACCGGCCACCGCCTTCACGAAGAGCGGGAAGCCGATGTCCTGGGCCTGGTCGAGGAGCCAGTCCACGTCCGAGCTCGGGTCGGAGGACGCGAGGGTCGGGACCCCGGCCTCCTTGGCCGCCCGGAGGGCCTGGACCTTGTTGCCCGTCAGGTCGAGCACGTCCGCCGGCGGACCGACGAAGGCGATGCCGGCCTCCTCGCACGCCCGGGCCAGGTCGGGGTTCTCCGAGAGGAACCCGTAGCCGGGGTAGACGGCGTCGCAGCCCGACTCGCGGGCCACCCTGATGATCTCCTCCACGTCCAGGTACGCCCGGATGGGGTGCCCCTCCTCACCGATGCGGTAGGCCTCGTCGGCCTTCTGCCGGTGGATCGAGTTCCTGTCCTCATAGGGGAAGACAGCGACGGTGCGGGCACCGAGTTCGTAACAGGCGCGGAAGGCGCGCACCGCGATCTCACCGCGGTTGGCCACCAGGACCTTCTTGAACATGCCATCGGTCGTCCGAGGGGACATGGGACCTCCTTGATGACCGGCGGATGCGCCGGTCCACGATCTGGCGCTGGTTGCGCTCGGGTAAGCCACATCGTTGTGGCTCACGTCACGCGCCAGTTTTGCACATCGACCGGCGACAGCCTATGACGCCAGTCACATGGGCGTGCGGCACTAGACTGGACACCGGTCTCGAGACCAGCCCCCGCGCCGGGGCCCGCTCCCAGCCCGCCCCACCACAGTCAGGACTCCCCCACCGTGCAGATCATCTCCATCTCCAGCCTCAAGGGCGGGGTCGGCAAGACCTCGGTCACCCTCGGCCTGGCCTCGGCGGCCCGCGCACAGGGCATCCCGACGCTGGTCGTGGACATGGATCCGCATGCCGACGCCACCACCGGCCTCGGCGTCAAACAGGGCCAGCACACGGACGACATCGGCACCCTGCTGGAACGGCCGCGGCGCATCAGCCTGGCCGATCACGTCACCCCCTCGGGCTGGCCCGACCTCGCGCCCGGAGCGGCCGAGGCGGGGATCCCCGGCAACGGCAAGGCCCTGGACGTGGTGCGCGGCTCCTCCCGCACCTCTCTCTATGAGCGTCCCACCACCCGTCCGCGGGAGCTGCGTCGGCTGGCCACCCTGCTCGAGTCCGTCACCAGGTACGCCCTCGTGCTGATCGACTGTCCACCCGCACTCAACGGCGTGACGCGCATGGCCTGGGCGGCCTCCACGGACGTGTTGCTGGTGGCCGAGCCCAGCCTGTTCTCCGTGGCGGGCACCGAGCGGACCCTCCGGGCCTTGGACCTGTTCCGCTCCGAGTACGCCCAGGGCGTGCGCACCACGGGCGTGGTGGCCAATCGGGTCCGCCCCGCCAGCACGGAGCACCAGTTCCGCCTCGGCGAGATGGAACGCATGTATGGGGACCGCCTCCTGCCGGTGGCCATCCCCGAACAGAGCAATTGGCAGCAGGTCCAGGGCGCCGCGTGGCCGATCCACGCCTGGCCCGGCGAGACCGCCGCCCAGTCCGCCCTGCTCTTCGAGGAATTGCTCGCGGCGCTGCACCGGCCCCAGGGCCGGCGCAGCCAGCGGCGGCACTGAGCGCCCGCCACCGGACGCCAGACGGCCGGGGCACCCGCGCTGGCAGGTGCCCCGGCCGTCGTCGCCGGTGTCCCTAGGAGGCCGACTTGCGGCGGGCCGCACGCCGTTCGGAGAGCTCGTCCCCGGGGAAGTCCTCGGGCGCCTCAGCCTGAAGCTGTTCGGAGGGCAGTTCCGCCAAGGAGCCCTCGACCTCGCGCCACACACGGCCCACGGCGATGCCGAAGACCCCCTGGCCCCCCTGGACCAGGTCGATGACCTCGTCCGCGGAGGTGCACTCGTAGACGGAGGCTCCGTCACTCATCAGGGTGATCTGTGCCAGGTCGTCCACGCCGCGCTCCCGCAGGTGCTCCACGGCGGACCGGATCTGCTGCAGCGAGACACCGGTGTCCAGCAGGCGCTTGACGACCTTCAGGACGAGGATGTCCCGGAAGGAATAGAGGCGCTGGGTGCCGGAGCCCTTGGCCCCGCGGACGGTGGGGACCACCAAGGCGGTACGGGCCCAGTAGTCGAGCTGACGGTAGGTGATGCCCGCGGCCTTGCAGGCGGTCGGGCCGCGGTAGCCCGCGCCCTCGTCCAGCACGGGCAGGTCTTCGGTGAACAGCATGCCCTGCGCAGGGGTGCGCGGGGATGACACGTGATGCACGTCCGGGGACTGCCCGGCCTCGCCCTTCGGACTCACTGGAACCCTCCTGGTCTTGGATCCACATTGGGGAAGGAAGGTGCCCGGCGGTCCGGATCGACGGACGAATCCGGGCATCGGCCCGGCACCGAACCGCCGATCGGTGCGATTGGACCGATAGGCAATGTGGAACCTCTGCTCCTGACGGTATGCCGGGAGGGGTCCGTGGTCAAAGACCCGGCGGCCTTTCGTCCCTCGCGTGTCGCCGGGTTCAGGACTGGTTGGGCCCGCCGTCCGCGAAGTCCTCTGGGTCCACGGTGTCCAGGAACTCCCGGAACCGGTTGAGTTCCGCGTCCCGCTCGGCCGCCCCGGTGACCCCGGTGACGGCCTCGTCGACGCCGTCCTCCTCGTCGTCGTCCGCGTCCTGCGCCTGGTCCGGATCGAGACCGGCCGCCTCCAGCACCTCGGCCGCGCACAGCACGGGGGCCTCGGCCCGCAGGGCACAGGCGATGGCGTCCGACGCGCGGGCGTCCACCCGCGCCCCATTGCCCAGGACCAGCTCGGCATGGAAGACGGCCTCCTCCACCGCACTGATCCGCGCCGCCTCCACCGTGGTGCCGGCGGCCGCGACGACCTCGACGAGCAGGTCGTGGGTCATGGGCCGCGGCGGGGTGATCCCCTGTTGCCACAGGGCGATGGCGCTGGCCTCCGGTGCGCCGATCCAGATGGGGACCAGCGTTCCCGTCCCCGGGTCCTGGAGCAGCACCAACGGCTGGTTCCCGGGCAACTCGACGCGCACGCCGAGCACCGTCATCTCGACATCCGGCAGGTTCATCGCCATCGCCGCATCCTCACGTGTCCAGGTCGGCCACGGCCGCCGCCACGAGGGCGCTGTGCAGTCCGAGGCAGGCCTCGCTGATCTCCCGCGCGGCCTCGGCGCGGCGCGCACTGGCCGCCGAGTCCCGCCGCGTGGCCAACGGGGCCGTGGCCTGCTCGATCAGGCCCATCTCGCGGTCCGCCGCCGCCCGGAAGGGGCGCAGGTGACGCGGCTCCAGGCCGTGGTCCGCCAGGATGACGGCCGAGCGGGCGGCCTTGAGGCAGTGTTCCGAATAGCGGCCGTTCTCGTCGGCGGAGACCATGCCGTACTGCTCCAGGGAGTCCAGCAGCGTGGATCCCGCGCCGGAGATCCCCTGCAGCTCGGCGCGCGTGAGCGGCCGCGTATGGCCGGCCAGCTCCTGGGCCAGCTGGTCCGAGACCGACCGCGGGGCCAGGGTGAGTCCGCCCGGCAGTGACTCCGGGTGCTCGCCCCGGTCCACCGCATCCAGATAGTCCTTGATGACCTTCAGGGGCAGGTACTGGTCCCGCTGCAGGGCCAGGATGAAGCGCAACCGGTCCACGTGGGCGTCGGTGTACTTCCGGTAACCGGCCGCCGTCCGGCGGGGGGTGATCAGCCCCTTCTCCTCCAGGAAACGGATCTTGGAGGCGCTGACCTGGGGGAAGTGCTCCTTCAGCTCGGCCAGCACCTCGCCGATGTTCATGACGGCACGGTGGCCGCCGGTGGCGGCGGCCGATGCGGCGGAAAGGGAGCGGCGGGAAGCTGCTGCGGTCACGAGGGTCCTCGGCCTTCTGTTCGGTGGCGGTCGTCGTCAGGACGGGGGCGGACCCCGCCGGACCGGATCAGACGGCGGGGCGCTGGGTGCCGGCGTAGAACGTCAACCGGAACTTACCGATCTGCACTTCCATCCCCGAGCGCAACGCCACCGAGTCGACGCGGTCATGATTGACGTAGGTGCCGTTCAGGGAACCCGAGTCCGCCACCACGAAGCCGCCGCCGGAACGGCGGAACTCCGCGTGCTTCCGGGAGACCGTCACATCATCGAGGAAGATGTCCGCATTGGGGTGGCGCCCGGCCGAGGTGGAGTCCTGGTCCAGCAGGAACCGGGCCCCCTGGTTCGGTCCGGCGTGGGCCACCAGCAGGGCAGAGCCCACGGGCAGGGCGTTGATGGCGGCCCGGTCCTCCGCATCCAGTGAGCGGTCAGACGACGCCCCCAGATCGGGCAGGCCGATGCTGGTGGTTTGCGCCTCCGGTTCGGCCCCCGCGTTCCGGCCGTCCGGTGCTGGAGTCCGGTCCTGTGACATAGCTCCTCCGAGGATGTGTACGGCCGCCGGCGTCAGTGCTGCCAGCCGTGGTGTTTTCGTGACCTGACTAGCCTACCTGCTGGCGGTAGCCGTCCGCATCGAGGAGACCGTCCACCTGGGCCGCGTCAGTGAGCGTCACCTCCATGAGCCAGCCCTCGCCGTACGGATCCGTGTTGACCTGCGCGGGGTCGGCCTCCAGGGCCTCGTTTCGGGCCTTCACGGTGCCGCTCACCGGGGCGTACAGGTCGCTGACGGACTTGGTGGACTCGACCTCGCCGACCGTGGACCCGGCGGCGATCTCCGCACCGAGCTCCGGGAGGTCGACGTAGACCACGTCTCCCAGGGCGTCCTGGGCGAAGTCGGTGATGCCGATCCGGACGACCCCGTCGGCGTCCGGCCCGGACACCCACTCGTGCTCGGCGCTGTAGCGAAGTCCTTCGGGGATGTTGCTCATGGTTCCTCCAGATCACAGATGAATGGTCCGGCCCCAGTCAGGCCTCGCGGTACACCGTTGACACTACTGGCGGCCGCGGCACAGTGCCAAGGCCCGCTCACACCCCCTGCGCGACGACGGCCAGCACCTCCACGAGACGGCGGCGGTCCCCGGGTGGCACCGGCTCCAGGATGCGCCGCTGGACGCGCTCGACCGGGCCGCTGACGGAGTCCACCAGAGTCCGGCCCGCGTCCGTCAACGAGACCAGCCGGGTGCGGCGGTCCTCCGGCTCCGGCCGCCGTCCGGTCCAGCCGCGTTCCTCGAGTCGGCGCAGCACCTCCGAGGTGCTGGACCGGTCCAGCGCGGCACGCTCGGCGACGATGGACTGGTGGGAGGGTCCCGCTGCGGCCAGCACGCGGAGCACCGCGTACTGCGGGCCGGTGAGGCGGGCGCCGAGCTCCTCCGCCCAGAGTGCCGTGTGACGCTGCTGGGCCAGCCGGATCAGGTGCCCCGGCCTCAGGTCCCGGGCGGTGGCCGCCTCGGGGGCGACGGCGGGGGCGACGGCGGGGGTGACGGCAGGGGTGAGCTGCACCAGCGCGTCACGGAGCCACCCGCGCGCCTCGGCGGGGAGGGGGGCCAGGATCCGTTCCTGGACGGCCAGCACGGCCGGCGCCAGCCCGAGCAGGGCCACCTCGGACGGCGCCGGCAGGCCGATGACCCGGCGGCGGGCATCCCGAGGATCGCGCTCCCGCCGCAGCCACCCCTGCTGCTCGAGCCGGCGGATCACCCCGGCCACCGTGGACCGGTCCAACCCGGCCGCGAGGCCCACGGAATGCTGGTCCAGCAGACCCCCTCCCGCCGACTGCGCGGCGGCCACGGAGTGCACCACGGAGTACTGCGGGGACGTCAGGATGCCGCCGACCTCCTCGGCCCACACGGCGTTGTGCACCTGCAGGCACCGCCGCAGCACGTGCCCGACCAGTTCGACCTCGCCCCGTGCCGCCATGACCGCCCCCTCCTCGAGATGCACCGTTTCCTCTAGCTGAACCCTTCGAGGTGCACAGTACACAGATCATCATACTGTGGCCCTGGTCACCGGCGTGATGTACGCTATCTGCAGATTAACTCAGTACACGGACGATCAGCGTTCCGTCGCATCCGAAGGAGCCCCATGCAATACCACCTCAACGGCTACCGCTATGGCGACCCCAGCATCCAGGAGGCCGCCGCCGGCCGCGAGGGTGCGCAGGGACCCCTGCCCGAATCCGTGGACGTCCTGATCGTGGGGACCGGCCCGGCGGGCACCGTCCTGGCCGCCCAACTGGCCGAGTTCCCGGAGATCGATACCCGGGTGGTGGAGCGCCGCCAAGGCCCCCTTCCGGTGGGCCAGGCCGACGGGGTGTCCTGCCGGACGGTCGAGATGTTCGACGCCTTCGGCCTGGCGCCGACCCTGTTGAACGAGGCCTACTGGGTCAACGAGACCACGTTCTGGTCCCCGGCCCCCGGGAACCGCGACGAGATCACCCGTTCCGGCCAGATCCAGGATGTGGCGGACGGGCTGAGCGAATACCCGCACGTGATCGTCAACCAGGCCCGCATGCAGGAGATGCTGCTGGAGAAGGCCGCCAAGTCCGCCTCGCGGCTTCAGGTCGACTACGGGTTCAAGGCCCTCGGCGTCGAGATCCCCGAGGACCCGGACGCCCCGGTCACCGTCACCCTCGAGGAGACGGACGAGGACGGCAGGGGCACCGGTGTCACCCGCACGGTCAGGGCCCGCTACGTGGTGGGCTGTGACGGCGCCCGCTCGGTGATCCGCACCTCGATCGGCCGGTCGCTGCACGGCGACGCCCAGAACCACGCCTGGGGCGTGATGGACATCCTGCCGGTGACGGATTTCCCGGATGTGCGCAAGAAGGCCGTCATGCAGTCCGCCTCCGGCTCCCTCCTCCAGATCCCCCGAGAGGGCGGCAACCTGGTCCGCTACTACGTGGACCTGGGAGACCTGCCCGAGGGGGACCGGAGCGTGCGCGACCGCACCACCTACGAGGACATCCTCACCGCGGCACAGAAGGCCCTGCACCCCTATTCCCTCGACGCCCGGGACGTGGCCTGGTGGAGCGTCTACGAGGTGGGACAGCGCGTCACCGACGGCTTCGACGACGTGTCCGCCGAGCTCGTCGGGACGCTGGACCCGAGGGTCTTCATCGCCGGGGACGCGTGCCACACCCACTCGGCGAAGGCCGGCCAGGGCATGAACGTGTCCATGCAGGACACCTACAACCTCGGCTGGAAGCTGGCCGCGGTGCTGCAGGGCCGTTCCCCGAACTCCCTGCTGGCCACCTACTCGGGCGAGCGGCAGCGGATCGCCGAGGAGCTCATCGCCTTCGACAAGCAGTGGTCCAGGATGATCGGTTCGAAGGCCTCGGACGTCACCGCCCAGGACGTGGAGTCCCACTTCGTGGCGGGTGGCCGGTTCACGGCAGGCCTGTCCACCGTGTACGAGCCGTCGCTGCTGACCGGGGGCACCGAGCACCAGGGGCTCGCCACGGGCTTCGAGGTCGGCGCCCGGTTCCACTCGGCCCCGGTGATCCGGGTGGCGGATGCCAAGCCGGAACAGCTGGGACACGTGCACGAGGCCGACGGCCGCTGGCGCCTCTACGCCTTCGGGGACGCCGCGGACGCCGGGGAGGAGGGCTCGGCCCTGCGGGCACTGCTCGCGTTCCTCGACGAGTCGCCGGAGTCCCCCGTGCGCCGCTTCACCCCGGCCGGGGCCGCGGACGACGCGGTGTTCGACGTCCGGGCCATCCTCCAGCAGGACCACCACGAGGTGGACCTCAACGCGATCCCCCAGTTCCTGTTCCCGGCCAAGGGCACGCTCGGACTCCGGGACTACGAGAAGGTGTTCTCCGCCGAGAAGACCAACGGCCGGCTCCTCGGCTCGGTGCCCGGACTCGAGGCCACCGCCGACATCTACGACCTGCGCGGCATCGACCGCTCCCAGGGTGCCCTCGTGGTGGTCCGTCCGGACCAGTACGTGGCCCAGGTGATGCCCCTGCAGGCCCATGCGGAACTGACGGAGTACTTCGCCTCCTTCATGCTCGAACAGCAGTAGGAACTCCCCTGACGACGGTGGGCCGGCCCGGTCACGGGCCGGCCCACCGTCGTCACCGCATCCCGAGCACGTACGCGGCCTGGCCCACATGTTGCAGCGCATCGGCGTACACGCTGACCAGGCGCACCCCACGGGTGACCGGCGGATCCCAGTTCCGGTCGATGACCTCGTCCAGGTCTGCCGCCTCCAGCCCCGCCAGGTAGTCGGCCGATTCCTCCGTCACCGCCGTCAGGTATCCGCGCAGCACCTCCCGGTCCCGGACCACGACGGCCCGGGCCTGCTCCTCCGAATGGCCGTAACCGTGGCCGGGATCGGACAGTTCGAGGGCGAACCTCTCCTCCCACCCCTGGGCGCTCCACACCTCCTGGCGGCCCGCGGCCTGGGCCACCTGGGCGTCCATCTCCCGGCCCGTGTGCCAGAGCAGCCAGGCGATCGAGTTGGGGTGGCCGCCGGGATGGTCATTGAGGTCCTCCGGACCCACACGGTCCCAGACCGACTCCAAGGCGTCCAACGGACGATGGGCCAGGTCCTTGAGCAATTCCACGGAATCCATGTCCGCCAGTGTGTCAGGACTGGTGGCAGGACGACAGGGCGTCCACGCCGGCAGGATTTCTGGCCGACAACTGGTGTGCTTTCCCAGGCCCGTGGGTAGCGTGTGCCCATGAGCATCGATCTACCCTCTGCTGACGATTTCACCGAGCTCACGCAACACCGCCATGCCTCGAGCGTGAGCGTGTACGTTGCGTCCTCCGGATCAGATGGAAACCTCTCCCCGATCGGCCGTCATCCTGAGTCCGCCCAGATCGCCCTCCGAACGGCCGTCACGGACGCGCTGTCCGGAGGGACAGCGGACGAGGTGCCGGCGTCCGACCGGGAACGACTCCTCGGACTGGTGGACGCCCTCGTGGAGGACCGTGACTTCTGGTCCACCCAGGCCCGCTCCCTGGCCGTGTTCGCCTCCCCGGACGGTCTGCGCAGCTTCCGCCTGATGAACCGGCTGCGCACCCATGGCAGCCTGGGAGACCGCTTCGACACGGGGCCGCTGATCCGGGCCACCACCTTCGCCCACAGCGGCTTCGTGCTGGCCCTGACCAAGGGATCGGTCCAGCTGCTCTCGCTCGAGTCCGATGCCTCCAACCACGAGATGGTGTTGACGGGGTTGCCGGAGGACCTGGGCCTGGAGTTGCAGACCGCGGATCACGACGGCCGGATGGACCGACAGCGGGCCGACGGGAACCAGCGCCCCAAGGCCCAGCGCCGGGACTACTGCTCGACCGTCCAGGAGGCGGTGCTGCAGCAGATCAACGGCTCCGACCATCCCCTCGTGCTGGCCGCGAGTTCCGATCTGGAACCGGCCTACCGGGAGGTCAACACCTACCGGCGGCTCGTGGAGGAGGGCATCCCGGTGAACCCGGCCTCCCTGGGACGGGACGAGCTCGCCCGGCGGGGGCGGGAGGTGCTGGACCGGAACTACGCCGCCCAGCTGGCCGAATGGCGGGAGCGTTTCGGGACCCTCCGGGCCCACGGCCGGGCCAGTGCCAAGCTCCGGGACATCGCCAGGGCGGCCACGGCCGGTCAGGTGGATGTGCTGCTGTTCGACCTGACCGCCGAACGCGAGGGGACCATCGACGAGTACGGCAACGTCACCCCGGCCGACGAACCCAGCGCGCACACCTACGGCCTCGCGGACGAGGTGGCGGCCAGGGTGTTGCGCTCCGGCGGGACCGTCAAGGCCGTCCGGGGAGCCGACCTGCCCGACGGGGCCAAGATCGCGGCGACCTTCCGCTCAGCGGTCTGAGCCCGCCCGCCTCACGTCAGCCCGGCGTCCCGGGCCACCAGGGCGGCCTGGGTCCTGGAGTGCACGCCGAGCTTGCCCAGGATCCGGGAGACATGCGTCTTGGCGGTGGCCTCCGAGATGGCCAGGGCCACCGCCACCTGTCCGTTCGAGGCGCCCCGGCCGAGGTGGGCGAGCACCTCGAGTTCTCGCCCCGTCAACCGCGCCAGCTGCACGACCGCCGACTCGGCCGCAGCGGCCGGGCCCCCCGGGGCGGCCGGGCGGGCCGCGGAGGCCAGTTCCCGGAACACGCGGCGGGTGACCTCGGGGGCCACCACCCCCTCACCGGCCGCCACGCGGCGGACCGCCGAGACCAGTTCCGGCGCCTCGGCGGTCTTCAGCAGGAACCCGGCGGCGCCGGCCCGGATCGCGGACAGCACCACCTCGTCCTCGTCGAAGGTGGTCAGCACCAGCACGGCGGCGGTGCGCTCGGCCACGATCTGGCCGGTGGCGTCCACGCCGTCCACCACCGGCATCCGCACATCCATCAGCACCACGTCCGGCCGGAGGGCCCGGGCGTTGAGCACGGCGGCCTGACCGTCCGCGGCCTCCCCCACCACCTCGATCCCCTCGGCGCGATCGAGCAGCGCGCGCAGTCCGGCACGCACCGCCCCGTGGTCGTCGGCCAGCAGCACCCGCACACTCATGCCGGCCCTCCCTCGGCGAGGAGGGTGGGGATGGTGGCGTGCAGCCGCCACCGTCCCCCGTCGTTGTTGTCGTCGTTGTCGTTGTTGTCGTCGTCGTCGTCGTGCCCGGCGTCCAGCGTGCCGCCCACGGCGCGCAACCTCTCGGCCATGGACGTCAGCCCCAGGCCCTGACCGCGCCGATGCCTGGGCGGCATCGGATTCTCGATCTCCAGGAGGACCTCGCCCGACACGGTGCCCAGGCGCACCGAGACCGGGCCGACGCCGTGCTTGCCGGCGTTCACCAGGCCCTCCTGCATCACCCGGTACAGTGCCTGCCCGGCGGCCGGGGTGACCTCCACCGGCTCCAGGACCGCCGTCAGGTCCTGGCCGGCCACGCGGTGACGCTCCACGAGCCCGGACAACGACTCGGCACCGCCGCGTGCCTGCAGATCCACGGGTTCTCCGGGTCTCTGGAGCAGGCCGATCATGGTGCGCATGTCCTCCAGCGCGGCCAACGAGGCGGCCCGGGTCTGCCGCAGGGCACCGCGGTCCCGGACCGGGTCCGAGGGGCCGGACAGGGCGGCCGCCGCCTGCAGGGCGATGCCGGTCAGGTGCGCCGAGACGGTGTCGTGCAGCTCCCGGGCCATCACGGTCCGTTCCCGCTGCACCGCCTCGGTCCGCTCCCGCTCCGCGGTGCGCCGGGCGGCCTCGAAGCGTTCGCGCTCCAGGTGGGCCGCGGAATCGGCGCGGGCCGCCCGCTCGTCGCCGTTGCGGACCTCGGCACCCCACCAGAAGGGGATCGCGACGCCGGCCGTCAGCGTCAGCGTGACCGGCACCGCATACTCCCGGCCGTCTGCCTGGCTGACCAGCACCACCCAGAGGGCCAGGACCGCGAGTCCGGACAGCCCGATGCCCAGCCGGCGCTGGGTCTGGCCGCCGCTGCGCGCCAGCACGTACGCGGTGTCCGCCCACGCCAGGAAGACGGCCAGGTGAAGACCCACACCGAGATCCGCGAGCGCGGCCGCCGAGGCCACGGCGAATCCGGCCATGACGTGACGACGCTGCAGCAGGATGCCCGCGCAGGCGCCGACCAGGGCCGCCAGGTGCCACCACACGGGGGCCGGGGCGCCGGGCATCGGCGGGGTCAGCTGCCAGGTGCCCGTCAGCAGCAGGGCCAGGCCGATTCCGAGGTACAGCAGGGGCGAGACGAACGCCCCGCGTCGGGTGCGGGCGGGCGCGGAGGATCGGGTCACCCCACCATCGTAGGGAGGCCCGAGGCCCCGCGGGTCATCCGAACGGTGTACGCCCGAGCTGCCCCGTTCGGCGGATGACACCGGCCGGCGCGGGGCGGAGGCTGATGGCATGGACCTTCTCAGCGCCTTCTCCGGCGCTCCCCTGCTGCTGATCCTGGCCGCGCTGGCCCTGGTGGACTCGACCAGTTTCGGCACCCTGGCCGTTCCCGTCTGGTTCCTGATGACCCCCGGGCGGCTGCGCACCGGCCGCATCCTGGTCTACCTCGGGACGCTGGCCGCGTTCTACGCCGCGGTGGGGTTCGCCGTGATGGCCGGGGCCGGCTGGGTCGTGGCGCATCACGCCTCCCTGCTGTCCTCCCGGCCCGTCATGGTGCTGGGGATGGTCATCGGCGTCGGGCTGTTCTGGTGGAGCTTCCGGCTGGACTCCCCCGCCGCGAAGGAGCGGTCCCGCTCCGGTGGCGGTCGGCTGTCACGGTGGCGTCAGCGGGCGGTGGGCACCGTCCCGGAGCACACCACGACGGCGGCCGGCCGGCAGGACTCCGGGCTCGGCGCCCTGATGGCCCTGGCCCTGGCGGCCGGCCTCGCCGAGATCGCCACCATGCTGCCCTACCTGGCCGCCATCGGACTGATCATGGCCCAGGGGCCGGGCGGGCCGGCGTCGGGCCTGTTGCTGGTGGGCTACTGCGCGGTGATGATGCTGCCCGCGCTGGTCCTGCTGGCCGGCAGGATCCTGGCGCGCCGTCTGATGGAGCGCCCCCTGGCCGGGCTGGACCGCTGGTTCACCCGGCACGGGGCCAGCACGGCGGCCTGGGTGGTGGGCGCCGTGGGCGTCGTCCTGGTGCTGAACACCGCGCCGGCCGTCTTCGCGGCCGACGCGGTGTCCATGACCGGCTGATCTGCGGCCGGGTCAGTCGATCCCGCGCATCGCCCGGTGCACGGGCTTGGCGATCACCAGCATGACCAGGCCGATGGCGATGGTCACCGCGCCGAGGATCCCGAAGTAGGCCCCCTCGGTCTCCGCCGAGTAGAACTCCGCCAGGGATCCGGACAGGGCGGTCCCGAGGGCCACGGAGAGGTTGTACAGGGCCACCATCAGGACCGGGTAGTTCACCGGGGCCACCTTGGTGGACAGGGACAGTCCCACCGGCGAGACGAGCAGCTCGCCCAGCGTGGCCACCAGCAGGATCATCGCGATCCACAGCACGGGCACGGCAGACGTGGAGACCATCGGCAGGAACAGCAGGAAGGCCGCACCCATCAGGGCGATGCCGATGCCGAACTTCACGGGGGTGTTCGGCTGGCGTCTGCCCAACTTGGTCCACAGCACCGCGAAGAGCGGGGCCAACAGGATGATGAACACGGGGTTGAAGGACTGCACCCACGGGATCGGCATCTCCCAGCCGAAGAGGTCACGGTCCAGCCGGTTGTCCGAGTACAGGGTGACCACCGTGAACTGCTGCTGGAACAGGGCGAAGAAGGCCGCCGAACCGATAAACAGCGGGATGAAGGCCAGGACGCGAGACCGCTCGTCCCCGGTCACCTTCGAGGAGGTCAGCAGGAACCCGAAGATGCCGATGGCCGCCACGCCGGCCAGGATGGCCACGAACCCGGCCAGGTTGCCGGGGTTGACCACACCGGTGGCCAGCAGGACCCCGACCACCACCAGCGCGGCGACGGCGATGAGGATCCACCGGGGGTAGGCGCTGCGCGGCAGGGGGTCCGGGACGGCGTGCACGTCCTCCGGCAGGTCCTTGCGGCGCACCCAGTACTGGACCAGGCCGATGGCCATGCCCACGGCCGCCAGGCCGAAGCCGAGGTGGAAGCCCCAGCTGGCCTGGACCCAGCCGGTCAGCAGCGGTCCGAAGAGCCCGCCGATGTTGACGCCCATGTAGAAGATGGAGAAGCCCGCGTCACGGCGGGTGTCCTCCTTGGTGTACAGGTGGCCCACGAGGTTCGCGACGTTCGCCTTCAGGCCGCCCGAGCCGATGGCCACGAGCAGCAGGCCCAGCACGAGCCCGGGGATGCCCGGCACCAGGGCCAGCGAGATGTGGCCGGCCATGATGAGGATCGCGCTGTAGAACATGGCGCGTTCGGAGCCGGTGATCCGGTCCGCCACCCAGCCGCCGAGGATGCAGAACACGTAGACCATGCCGCCGTAGGCGCCCACGATCCCGGCCGCGACACCCTCATCGATCCCCAGGCCGCCCTCGCCGGTCTGGAAGTACATGTAGATGAGCAGGATGCCCTGCATCCCGTAGAACGAGAACCGCTCCCACATCTCCACGCTGAAGAGGTTGGACAGGGGGCCGGGCTGCCCGAAGAAGGTGCGCCCCGAGGGGTTGCGCTCCTCGGCGGTCAGCTCGTGCGTTTCGGAGGACTCGGCCTCGGCCACGTGGGACAGCCCGGGATCGCCCGCGCCGCCCAGGCCGTGCGGCTCATTGGAAGGTGGTTTTTTCACCCCACTACTGTGCTCTTCATCCGCTGTCAAGGCAAATCCCGCGCGGGCGAGGCCGCCGCGACGGGTGCGGGGTCAGGACCGGCGGACGCGGACCACCACGTCCTGCAGGGTCAGGTCCCGGCCGTCGCGGTGCAGCGAGCGCTCGTTCTCATAGGCGGCCTCCACGGTCCAGGCGGGCCCGGCGAACAGCCCGGTGATGCCCTCCAGGCTGGCCGTGGATCCCTCGGGGTGGCCCGGTCCCCCTGCTTCGCCGTGGCCGCCCTGTGCGCCGTGTGCACCGTGACCGGAATGTCCGCCGTGAGCGCCGTGCCGGTGCCCCACGATCAGCAGGGTGCCCGCGGGGGCGACAAGCCCACCGAGGAGTGCGTAGAAGCTGAGCTGCCCCGAGTCGGGGTGCGCGTAGTGGGTGGTCACCAGGTCCCACGTCCGGCCGGGCTCCCAGCGGGTCAGGTCCGCCTCGACCCAGTCCACCCGGTCCTGGAGCCCGGCGGTGCGGGCCCGGCCGGCCGCCTGCGCCAGGGCCGTGGCCGAGAGGTCCGCCCCGGTGACCTGCCAGCCCTGTCCGGCCAGCCACAGCGCCTCGGTGCCCACGCCGCAGCCGGCGTCCAACGCCGTGCCCGGGGCCAGCGCCCCGGCCTCGGCTGGGAGGTAGGGGCTCACGGGAAGGTCCTGGCCGGCGTCGCGCTCGGCCGTGCGGCCCTCCGCCCAGTGTCCCTCCCAATACGCGTGGTCGAAGTCGTGGGTGCCGGTCGGCTCGTCGTGGGGGTTCACAGTGATGCCCTTCAATGCCCTTCGTGGAGTCTGGTTCCCTCCTACCGTCCCGCTCTTCTTCCCGTTGTGCAAGCCACTGTGCCGAATGGCAAACTGTCGGTATGAACGAGACACCGGACCAGACCCTGGACGCCGTGGGCCCGCGCCTGAAGCAGCTGAGGCTGCGGCGGGACGTCACCCTGACCGAGCTGGCCGCCGAGACCGGGATCTCCGCGAGCACCCTGTCCCGGCTGGAGGCCGGATTGCGCCGCCCCACCCTGGAGCAGCTCCTGCCGCTGGCCCGGTATCACGGGGTCACCCTCGACTCGCTGGTGGACGCACCCCGCACCGCCGATCCGCGCGTGGACCTCCGTCCCGTGCCCACGGGCGACGGCGCCGTGGCCATTCCCCTGACCCGCCGTCCCGGCGGGATCCAGGCCTACAAGTTCGTCCGGCCGACCGGCAACGACGACGTGGTCCCGGACCCGCGGACGCATGAGGGCCACGACTGGGTCTACGTCCTGAACGGGACGCTGCGCCTGGTCCTCGGGGACCAGGACCTCCGGCTGAGCGCCGGGGAGGCCGCCGAGTTCGACACCCGCACCCCGCACTGGTTCGGGGCCACCGGCGCCGGCCCCGTGGAATACCTCAGCCTCATCGGCCGGCAGGGCGAGCGGGCGCACATCCGGACCACCGACTCCCCGGGCCGCTGACGACGGCCCGGTGGGTGTAGCTTCGGGTCCATGATCCTGCCGTTCTTCACCGTCGGGCACTCCACCCGCTCCCTCGACGAGTTCCTCGCCCTGCTGCAGGCTGCCGAGATCGGCGTGGTGGTGGATGTGCGCCGCCTGCCCGGGTCCCGCCGGTACCCGCACTTCGACCAGGACCCCCTCTCCGCCTCCTTGGACGGGGCCGGGATCGGTTACGAACATCTGGCCGCCCTGACCGGACGCCGCCCCCGGGACCGGGAGGTGGACGCCGGGGTCAACGGATTCTGGGAGAACCGCAGCTTCCACAACTACGCCGATCACGCCCTCACCGGGGAGTTCGCCGAGGGCCTGGCACAATTGCGCGGCTGGGGCGCGGAGCGGCGGGCGGCGGTCATGTGCTCGGAGGCCGTGTGGTGGCGCTGTCACCGGCGGATCATCGCCGACCACCTGCTGGCCCGGGGCGAGCAGGTGCTGCACCTGATGGAGACGGACACCATGCCACCGGCCCAGCTCACCTCGGGCGCCGTGGTGGACCCCGACGACGGCCGGGTCACCTACCCGTCGGCGCCCACCGGATCCTGAGTCCGGGACGGGGCTACTCGGGCTGCTGCGCCCAGAGGTCGGGACCGAACACCTCGTAGTTGATGTTGTCTCCGGCCACGCCCTGCTCCATCAGGGCACGCCGTGCGATCTGCATGAACGGCAGCGGCCCGCACATGAACACCTGGGCCTCGCCGGGCAGCTCCACATCGGAGAGGTCCATGAATCCCGCTCGGGCCGGGTAGAGGGTGGGAGCGGTCTCGGCCCCCTCCTCGTACCAGTTCTGGGCGCGGGCGTCCGGCATCGCGAGCACCTGCCGCCGAAGCCCGTCATAGAGGGCGTGGTGCGCGTGCGAGCGGTCGGCATGGAACAGGCGCACCGTCCGTCCCGGCTGACGCCGCGAGAGGTCCTCCATGATCGCCGCGACCGGGGTGATGCCGATGCCGGCCGAGACCAGCACGAGGGGGGTCTCGGAATCGTCCAGCACCACGTCCCCGGCCGGTTGGGAGACGTCCAGGACGGTGCCTGGCTGGGCGTGCTCGTGCAGCCATCCGGACACCTGGCCGTCGGGCGCACCGTTGACGCCGTGGACCCGCTTGATCGTCACCCGCAGGGAATCGCCTCGGGGCCCGGAGGAGATGGTGTACTGGCGAGGCTGGCGCAGGCCGTCCGGCAGATCGACGGCGATGGCCACGTACTGCCCGGTGCGGTGCGAGGGCACCTGGCCCTCGACCGGGGACAGCAGCAGCGAGAAGACCTCGTCGGACTCCTCGAAGCGCTCGACCACGCGATAGGGTCGCCACGGCTGCTGCGGGTCGGTGCCCGCCTCGGCGTACAGCCGGCCCTCCTCGGCGATGAGGGCCGTGGCGAACAGCCAGTAGACCTCGTCCCACGCGGCCGCGACCTCCGGCGTGACGGCGTCCCCGAGGACCTTCTTCACCGCGCCGAGCAGATGGCGTCCGACGATGGTGTACTCGTGCGCCTTGATGCCCAGGGAGACGTGCTTGTGGGCCACCCGCTGCATCACCGGGGTGAAGTCGGGGGCCTCGGGGTCCACCAGGTGCACCGCGAACGCCACCACCGAGGCCGCCAGCGCCTTGGGTTGCTCGCCGATGTCCTGGTTGGCCCGGTTGAACACGTTCAGCAGCCCGGGGTGGGCCTCGAACATGTCCGGGTAGAAGACCTTCGTGATCTCCTCGGCGTGCTCGGCCACCACGCCGGCGGTCTGGGCCACGGTCTCTGCGTAATCGGGTGAGAGTTTCATGATGGACCTCGTTGTCGATCGGCACCTGATGTGAGTCCCCTGATGTTCCCCCATCCAGCCACCCCCGGCCAGCGTCCGCCCACCGCGGCATGAGAAAAGCCCGGGCCCCTGTTCGGGGCCCGGGCTCTCAGCGGCTCTCGCGCCGTGTGTCGGTCGGGCTAGCGGGATTTGAACCCACGACCTCTTCACCCCCAGTGAAGCGCGCTACCAAGCTGCGCCATAGCCCGTGGAACCGATCCTCACCGGATCAATCCACCAGTCAACTGTACACCAGGGTCGGCATCGTCCCGGACCATCGGGATTCAGCCGACCTTCACGACCATCTTGCCCGTGTTGGCGCCGCGCATCATGTCCAGGAACGCGTCCACGGTGTGTTCGAATCCCTCGGCGACGGTCTCCTCGTAGGTGATCCGGCCCGCGGACAGCCAGCCGCTCATCCGCTCCCTGAACTCCTCGTCCACCCCCGGGTGGTCGGCGACCACCTCATGCACGATGAAGCCCTGCATCCGCAGCCTGCGGGTGACCACGTGGCCCATGTTGTCCGGCCCGGCCGGCCGCTGGGTGGCGTTGTAACCGGAGATCGCCCCGCACAGGGCCAGCCGGCCGAAGTCGTTCATGACCTCCAGCGCGGCCTCCAGGTGGTCGCCGCCCACGTTGTCGTAGAACACGTCCAGACCGCCCTCACCCACGGCGCGCACCAACTGCTCGCGGATCGGCGCGTCGCGATAATTCAGCGCCACGTCGAAGCCGTACTTGTCCTTCAACAGCTCGACCTTCTCGGCGGATCCGGCGGCGCCGATCAGGCGGGCGGCCCCCAGCTGCCGGGCGATCTGCCCCACAGTGGTTCCCACCGCACCGGCGGCGCCGGAGACGAACACCGTGTCCCCCTCACGCAGCCTGGCGATCCGGGTCAGCCCCACATAGGCGGTCAGTCCCGGCATGCCGAGGATGCCCAGGTACAGCGAGAGCGGCAACCCGTCGAGGGCGGGAACCGCCCGGAAGGCCGAGGCGTCGTCCTGGGCCCCGTCCGTCCAGCCGTGCTGATGCAGGACCGCGGTGCCGACCGGCAGGGACTCGGCGGCGGACTCCACCACCCGGCCGATGGCGCCCCCGGTGATCGTCTCCCCCAGCGCATAGGGCTGCACGTAGCTGCGTCCCGCCCGCATCCGGCCGCGCATGTACGGGTCCACCGAGATGAACTCGTTGGTGACGCGCACCTGGCCGGGCTGCAGTCCGCCGTGGTCCACCCGCTCGACGGAGAAGTCCTCCGGCCTCGGCCAGCCCTCGGGCCGCGAGGCCAGTCGGATCTCGGTACTGCTGAACTCTGACATGGGCACTCCTTCCGGGTGGGTCATCCTCTGCCGCCGACCCTACGCCACGTGGCCCACCCGGCTCAGCCCCGCTCAGCCGCGCTCAGCGCTTGCGCGAGCGCTTCTCCCGCACGCGCATCCCGAGCTCGATGGGCGAGCCCTCGAAGCCGAAGGTCTCCCGCAGCCGGCGGATGATGAACCGCCGGTACCCGGGGTCGAGGAAACCGGTGGTGAACAGCACGAAGCGCGGCGGCTGGGTGGACGGCTGGGTCGCGAACAGGATGCGGGGCTGCTTGCCGCCCCGTACCGGGTGCGGGTGGGCCGCCACGAGCTCACCGAGGAAGGCGTTGAGCCGGCCCGTGGGGATCCGGGAGTCCCAGGAGTCCAGGGCCTGGTCCAGGGCGGGCACCAGGCGGTCCTTGTGCCACCCGGTCTTGGCCGAGAGGTTGACGCGCGGCGCCCACTGGACGTGGGCCAAGTCCCGCTCGATCTCCCGCTCCAGGTAGGTGCGGCGGTCCTCGTCCATCAGGTCCCACTTGTTGAACGCCAGCACGAGTGCGCGGCCGGAGTCCAGCACCAGCTGGAGGATCCGCACGTCCTGTTCGGAGACCACCTCGGAGGACTCCAACAGCACCACGGCCACCTCGGCCTTGTCCAGGGCGGACTGGGTCCGCAGGGAGGCGTAGTAGTCGGAACCGTGCGCCATGTGCTGGCGGCGGCGGATCCCGGCCGTGTCCACGAAACGCCACACGCGCCCGCCGAGCTCCACGAGCTCGTCCACCGGGTCACGGGTGGTGCCGGCCGTGTCATCCACGACCACCCGGTCGGAGCCGGCCAGCTGGTTCAGCAGGGAGGACTTGCCGACATTCGGCCGGCCCAGCAGCGCCACGCGGCGCGGGCCCCCGCGCGGGATGAGACCTCCGTACTCGGTGACCTCCGGCAGGGCCTCCATGGCCGCGTCGAGCAGGTCGCCGGTGCCCCGCCCGTGGACGGCGGAGACGGGGAAGGGCTGGCCCAGCCCCAGTCCCCACAGGGTGGAGGCGTCGGCCTCCTGCGAGATGTCGTCCACCTTGTTGGCCACGAGCAGCACGGGGCGGCCCTTGCGGCGCAGCAGCTTGACCACGGCCTCGTCCGTGGCGGTCGCGCCGACCGTGGCGTCCACCACGAACAGCACGGCGTCGGCCACGTCCACGGCGAGTTCGGCCTGCGCGGCCACCCGCTGGTGGAGGCCCTTGGCGTCATGCTCCCAGCCACCGGTGTCCACCACGGTGAAGGTCTTGCCGCCCCATTCGGCCTCGTAGCTGACGCGGTCCCGGGTCACGCCGGGGACGTCCTCCACCACGGCCTCACGGCGGCCGATGATGCGGTTGACCAGGGTGGACTTGCCCACGTTCGGCCGGCCGACCACGGCGAGGACCGGCGGGGCCGACTGCTCCCGCGCTTCGTCCCCGTCCTGGTCCCAGCCACCCAGCAGGGCGGCGTCCTCCTCGTCGAGCTCATAGTCCTCCAGTCCCGCGAGCAGGGCCTCGGCCCGCTGCTGGGCCTCCTCATCCGAGAGGGCGGCCAGCCTCTCATCGATCTGGTCATCGCCGGAGGGGACGTACTCGGCGCCCTCCGCTGCCTCGGATGCCGGTGATCCGCTCTGCCGTCCTGCACGGTCCTCGGTGCTCATGCGCGGTCCCCTTCCGGGTGGGTTGAATGGTTCGAGTGGTTCGGCGTCTGTTGGCGGGCCACCTCGGCCAGCATGGCCTCGACGGTCGCCGGGAAGTCGAGTTCGGTGGAGTCCACCAGGCCGACCCCGTCGGCCGGTGTCATGAAGTCCACCACGGTGGAGTCCTGGGCGTCCCGCCCCGAGACCTGTTCGGCCAGCTCCGCCGCCGCCACGGTGCCGCCCAGCTGGGCGGAGCGGCGGGAGGTGCGGGCCTCGGCGGAGGCGGTCAGCAGGATCCGGGCGTCGGCGTCCGGGGCCACCACCGTGGTGATGTCCCGGCCCTCGGCCACGATCCTCCGGTGCGCCTCGATCTCCGCACGCTGGCGGGCCACGAGCAGCTCGCGCACCGCCCGGTTGGTGGCCACCACGGAGACGACGGCGGAGATCCCGGGTTCGCGGATGGCCTCGGTGACGTCCTCGGTGCCGACCACCACGCGCTCCAGGTCGGGGTCCACGGAGAGGGCCAGGTCGATGTCCTGCACGGCGGCCACCACGGCCTCCGGGTCATCCAGGACCCCCTGGTCGCGGCAGTGCCAGGCCACGGCCCGGTACATGGCACCGGTGTCCAGGTAGACGGCACCGAGCCGGCGGGCCATCTCCCGGGAGACGGAGGACTTCCCCGAGCCGGACGGCCCGTCCACGGCGACCACCAGCCGCGCGTCGGAGACCGTCGGTGTTCCCTGCGGTGTCGTGCTGCCGGTCATTCAGACCACCTTCCATCCCTGCGCGCTCAGCGCATCCGTCAGTTCCTGCTTGCGTCCCGCCAGCACGGAGATCTCCAGCATGCCGACCTCATAGCCCGCGGAGTGGTCCATGCGCAGGTCCTCCACGTTGACCCCCGCCGTGCCCACGTCCTGCAGGACGGCGGAGATCTGGCCGGGGGTGTCGTCCACAATCACGGTCACCACGGCGAAGGCCTGCGGCGGGGCGCCGTGCTTGCCCGGGATCCGGGCGTGCCCGGCGTTGCCCTCGGCCATCAGCTGGGCGATGTCCAGCCGGGCGCCGGGGGCGGAGGGGTCCTCCATGGTGGCGATCAGCCGGTCCAGGTCCTGGCGCACCCCGTACAGGATCTGCAGGATGTCCGGGGCGTTGGCCGCCAGGATCTGCACCCACAGCTGGGGGTCGGAGGCCGCGATCCGGGTGGTGTCCCGCAGCCCGTTGCCGGACAGTGCCAGGGATGCGGCCGGGGTCTCCTGCAGCCGCGAGGAGACCAGCGAGGCGGCGATCTGCGGAAGGTGGGAGATCAGGGCCACGGAGGCGTCGTGGTCCGCGGCGTCCATCCGGTGCACGGTGGCACCCAGGGTGCGGGCCACCTCCTCGGCAGCCGCCACGGCTTCGGGAGCGGAGTCCTCCCCCGCGCACACCACCCAGGGGGCGGCGGTGAACAGCTGGCCCCGCGCGGCCACCGGTCCGGAGCGTTCCCGCCCGGCCATGGGGTGGGTGCCCACGTACAGGGCGCCTTGCGCCCCGGTCAGCGTCCCGTCCACGACGGCGGCCTGCACCTGGCGCTGGACCTGCCCCTTCACGGAGGCGATGTCCAGCACCACGGCACCGGGGAACCGCAGCAGCGAGTCGATGACCACCTGGCCGGTCACGTCCGGGGGCGAGGCCACCACGACAGTGCCGGGAGGCGTTCCGGCCCCGGCCGGCTCCTGGCCCGGGGTGCCGGTCAGGTCACCGGGGTAGGGGCGGCCGGCGCCGATGTCCTCGGCCACGGCCTGGGCCGAGGGTGAGGGATCGGCCAGGTAGACGTCCGCGCCCGCGGCGCGCAGACCCAACCCGATCGAGGTGCCGAGCAGACCCGTGCCGCGGATCAGGACGGGTTCCGGTAGACCACGGGGGGCCATCACCGGCGCATCAGAGCCCCACCGCTGTCATGATGTGGCCCATCTCCTGGTGGCTGAGCTGGCGGATGGTGCCCTGTTTCTGGTCGCCCAGCCCGATGGGGCCGAACTTCACCCGCACCAGCCGCTCCACCGGGTAGCCGACCTCCTTGAACAGGCGGCGCACGATCCGGTTCCGGCCGGAGTGCAGCACCACCTCGACGAGCACGTGGCCCGGGGTGGAGTCCACCAGCTTGAAGGAGTCGACCTTGGCGAAGCCGTCCTCCAGCTGGATGCCCTCCTTGAGCTGCGCGCCCACGCCCTTGGCCATGGGCCCGGGGACCTGGACGAGGTAGGTCTTGGGGATCTCGAAGCTCGGGTGGGTCAGCCGGTTGGCCAGCTCGCCGTCGTTGGTCAGCAGCAGCAGACCTTCGGTCTCACTGTCCAGGCGCCCCACGTGGAAGAGGCGGGAGGAGTCGAACTTGCCCTTCTTCAGGTAGTCCGAGATGCAGGTGCGGCCCTCCGGGTCGTCCATGGTGGAGACCACGCCGCGCGGCTTGTTGAACGCGTAGTAGCGCAGGGTGGTGTCCAGCTGCAGGCGGATGCCGTCCACGTGGATGACGACCCGTTCCGGGTCCACCCGGACGCCGGTCTCGGTGACCACCTTGCCGTCCACCTCCACGCGGCCCTCGGCGATGAGGTCCTCGCACACCCGGCGCGAGGCCACGCCGGCCGAGGCCATGACCTTCTGCAGGCGCACGCCCTCGGGGTCGTGGACCGAGGAGAAGTTCTGTTCGCGCTTGGCCCGGTTGGGACGCTGGGGCTTGCGGGCCGCACCGAGGTTGCGGTCGTAGCCCTCCTTCGCGTCGGAGCGGAAGGGGCCGCCCTTCTGGCCGGGGCGCGGCGTGCCGTGCTGGCGGGCCGGCTTCTGGCCGCCCTTGCCCTGTGGCTTGCTGCCTGAGGGCTTGCCGCCCTGCGGCTTGCGTCCTGCCGGCTTCCGGCCCTGCGGGTTGCGGTCGTTCATGGAACATCGTCCTTCCAGCGCCTCACGGCATGTGTAGGGGGTGAAGAGTGCTGGCCGGTGCCCTCCGTCTCTGGAGGAAGGGCCTGACCGGGTCGTCAGCAACAGTCCATCATATCCGAGGTGTCAAGGCGAGGATTCCCCTCAGCCCTGCTCCCTGCTCACCTCACAGCCCGCTGCCGCGGAAGGCCTCGTCCGTGGTGGCCAGCTCCCCCAGCTCGGACAACCCGGGCAGGTGGGCGGAGAGCTTGGGCAACTCCTGCAGGCTGCCGAGGCCCAGGGTCTGCAACAGAAAGCCGGTGGTCTCATACAGCACGGCCCCGGTCAGGGGGTCCGTGCCCGCCTCCGCCACGAGTCCCCGGCTGACGAGCGTGCGCATCACGGAGTCCGAGTTCACGCCGCGGATCCCCGCCACCCTGGACCGGGTCACGGGCTGCAGGTAGGCCACCACGGCCAGGGTCTCCAGCGCCGCCTGGGTCAGCCGAGACGTCTGCCCCTCCACCACGAACCGCTCCACCACATCGGCGTGCGCCGGCCGGGAGTAGATGCGCCACCCACCGGCCAACTCGCGCAGCTCGAAGCCGCGGCGCGGGCCTGCGGACAGCCCGTCATAGTCCTGGGCCAGGGCGGCGAGACCGGAGGCCACGGCACCCTGGTCACCTCCGGTCGCCTCGGCCAGCTGCGCCACCGTCACCGGCTCGTCCACCACCATCAGCACGGCCTCCAACTGCTCGCGCAGCGGCCCCCGGGGTTCTGGCACCCGCTCCTGATCCTGTTCCTCGCTCATCACTGGTCCTCGGGCTTCCGGTCCGCGGGCATCTGGTCCTCGGGCATCTGGTCCGGGGCCGAGGGATCCCAACGGACCACCAACTCCCCCAACGGGACCTGTTGGTCAAAGGTGACCGCCCGGTCCCGGAACATCTCCAACAGCGCCAGGAAACGCGCCACGACCACGCCGGTGGAGCCGGCGTCGGACACCAGTTCCCGGAAGGTGAGATGACCCGCCTGGCGCAGCCGCGCGGCCAGCAGGCCGCTCTGTTCCCGGACCGAGACGGGCGGGGCGTGCAGGTGGGCCAGGCCGACCTGCTCCGGCTGCCGCGGGGGCCGGGCCAGCACGTCCTCGGCCAGGGCGCCGAACTGCTCGGGGCTCAGCGTCCACACCAGTTCCGGCAGCACCGAGGCGAACCTAGGGTCCAGCGTGGTCTGGCGCGGGAAGCGGCGGGCCTCGGCCTCCATCCTCTGGCTCATGAGCGCGGAGATGTCCCGGAAGGCCTTGTACTGGAGCAGGCGGGCGAAGAGCAGGTCACGGGCCTCCAGCAGGGCCACGTCCTCCTCGGCGTCGGTGGTCCCGGCGGGCAGCAGGCGCGCCGTCTTGAGGTCGAGCAGGGTGGCCGCCACCACCAGGAAGGCGCTGGAGGCCTCCAAGGCGTCGAGGTCATGCCCGTCCCGCGGGTCCTGCGTGTCCTGCGGATCCTTCAGTCCGGTGACGTAGGCGATGAACTCGTCCGTGACCTCCGCCAGCGCCACCTCGGTGATGTCCATCTCGCGGCGGGCGATCAGGGACAGCAACAGGTCGAAGGGGCCGGCGAAGTTCTGCAGCGAGACCGTGAAGCCGGAGGGGACGTCCTCCTCCCCGTCCAGGACGGTGGCCGGGGCCGGGGCGGGTGCCCCGGCGCGTGGGGTCACGGCGCTCCGCCGCGCCAGATCAGCTCGCGGGCCAGCGTGCGGTAGGCCTTGGCGCCCTCGTGGTTCTGGGCGAACGTCGTCATGGGCTCGGCCGCCACGGTGGCGTCGGCGAACTTGATGGAACGCTTGATCACGGTCTCGAAGACGCGGTCCCCGAAGGCCTCCACCAGGCGTCCGACGACCTCCTTGGAGTGCAGGGTGCGGGCGTCGAACATGGTGGCCAGCACGCCGTCGATCTGCAGGTCGGGGTTGATCCGGTCCTGGATCTTCTCGATGGTCTCCACGAGCAGGGCCACCGCGCGCAGGGCGAAGAACTCCGCCGTCAACGGGATGATGACCCCGTGTGAGGCGGTCAGCGCGTTGACCGTCAGCAGGCCCAGGGAGGGCTGGCAGTCCACCAGGATGACGTCGTAGTCGTCCCGCACCTGCCGCAGCGAGCGTTCCAGGACCTGTTCGCGGGCCACCTCGTTGACGAGCTGGACCTCGGCGGCGGAGAGGTCGATGTTCGCGGGCAGCAGGTCGATGTTCTCGAACTCGGTGGCCACGATGGCGTCCCGGGCCATCACGGACCGCTCCATCATGACGTTGTAGACGGTCGTGTCCAGTTCGTGGGGACTCACCCCGAGCCCGGCGGACAGGGCCCCCTGGGGATCGAAGTCCACCATCAGCACCCGGCGGCCGTAACTGGCCAGGGCGGCCCCGAGGTTGATGGTAGAGGTGGTCTTGCCCACCCCGCCCTTCTGGTTGACCATCGAGATGACCCGGGCGGGACCGTGGGTCTCCAACTGCACCGGCTCCGGGAAATCATGCTTGGGCCGTCCCGTGGGTCCGATGACCGGGTCTCCGGTGATCATCAGGACTGGCGTGGGCTCTTCCTGGTTCACGATGCTGCCGTCTCCTGCCGTTGGTCCATGTGTCCGCCGTACCGTGAGCTCACCCACGCTGAACAACGCAAGCTGCTGCGGCATGGATACACCCTAGTCCGGATCGGTGGCTGCGCAGAAAAATCCCCGCGGCCCACGGCGAGCCTTGACGTTCAACCGCAGGCTGAAGGTGTAGGGCCGCGCCGCGGGCGCACGCGGGTGCCCGCAGGGCTCAGTGGCGCGGGGCGGACCCCGCCAGTTCCCACCGGGGCTCCCTCTCCTCCCCTGCGGCCGGTGCGGTCGCGGCGGCGGCCCGGTCCGCGTGTTCATCCGCACCGGCGCGGCCGCCGTTGCTGCTGCCGCTGGTGCTGTCGTCCTGGCCGGCGTTGCCGTCCTCCTCGAGGCCGTGGTTGACGACCATCTCCTCGTCGAAGGCGTCCTGACCGGAGAGCACCCGCTCGGCCTTCGCCGGGTCGAACTCGCCGACCCACTTGCCGATGAGGACCGTGGCCACGGCATTGCCGGTGAAGTTGGTCAGGGCGCGGGCCTCGGACATGAACTTGTCGATGCCCACGATCACCCCCATGCCACCCAGCAGCTGCGGCTGGTGGGCCTGCAGCCCGGCGGCCAGGGTGGCCAGGCCGGCACCGGTCACCCCGGCGGCCCCCTTGGAGGCGATGATCATGAACACCAGCAGGCCGATCTGCTCGCCCAGGTTCATCTCCAGTCCCATGGCGTTGGAGACGAACAGCGCGGCCATGGTCAGGTAGATGGCGGTCCCGTCCAGGTTGAAGGAGTAGCCGGTGGGGACGGTGACGCCGACCACGGACTTGTGCACACCGGCGTGCTCCATCTTCGCGATGAGGCGGGGCAGGGCCGACTCCGAGGAGGACGTGGCGAAGATCAGCAGGTACTCGCGGGCCAGGTACTTCATGAGCTTGAAGATGTTCACGCCCGTCACCAGCTTCAGCAGCCCGCCCAGCACCACCACGATGAACACGAGGCAGGTGGCGTAGAAGGCACCCATCAGCAGGGCCATGGCGCCGATCGCCGACCAGCCGGTGGAGCCGACCACGGCCGCGATGGCGCCGAAGGCACCGACGGGGGCGATCCACATGATCATCATCAGGACCCGGAAGACCACGCCCTGGACCAGGGCCAGCCCCTTGAGCAGCGGCTTGCCGGACTCCCCCATCCCCTGCAGGGCGAAGCCGACGAGCAGGGCCACGAAGAGCACCGGCAGCACCGGGACGGAGTCCGGGATGATCTCCAGCAGGAAGGCCACGGTGGGGTCCAGGTCCGCCTGCGCGGCCTCTGGATCGTAGGGCGTCAGCTGCAGCCCCTCCCCCGGGTGCACCAGGTTCCCGACCACCAGGCCGATCCCGAGGGCGAACGTGGACATGGTCATGAAGTAGAGCAGTGCCAGGCCGCCCACCTTGCCCACGGTGGCGGCCTTGGCGATGGAGCCGATCCCCAGCACGATGGTGCAGAAGATCACCGGGCCGATCATCATCTTGATCAGGGAGACGAAGCCGTCGCCCAAGGGTTTCAGGGACTGGCCGAACTCCGGGAACATCAGCCCGACGGCGGCCCCCAGGATCACCGAGGCGATCACCATGATGTAGAGCCAGTGGGTGCGGTCCTTCTTCTTCACCGGACCCTTCCGGTCGATACTCTGCTGTGCGTGCTGGGTCATGACTCGTCCTCTACAGTGGGGCCGTCGGCTCTCGGTTGATGTGGTTGCGACGATCATCACCACCGGCTGTGCCGCGCGTCACCTTGCGGTCATAAAGTTCACGGCGGACCACGGGACAGACACCACGGGACAGGCACGACGGGAGGAGACGGGTGGGTACGGCAGAACGCACGGCACGGCCCCCGAAGCAGCCGTGGAGCATCGCCCGGCGGCTGGCGGTGGCCCACCTCCTGGGTCTGCTGGTCATCACCGTGGTCCTCGCGGCGTTCAGCTACCTGCAGACCCACCAGACCATCTATGCCGTGGAACGCGGCAACGTCCTGGCCACTGCCCACCTGATCGCCGGTGAGGACCGCATCCGGGAGGCCTTCACGGCGCAGGACCCCACGGCGGTGCTCCAGCCGCTCACCACCGAGTTGGCCGCCCAGGCCGAGGTGGACTGGGTGACGTTCTTCGGCACCGACTACTCCCGGGTGGCCCATCGCGATCCGGCACAGAACGGGACCCGGTATCCGGGGGACCTCACGGACGTGCTGTCCGGCCGGGACCAGGTGGACACCGTGTCCACGGGTCCCGCCGGACTGTCCCTGCGGGCCCTGGTCCCCGTGTACGCGGCCGGGGCGGAGGGGGCCGAGGTGGTGGGGATCGTCGGCGTGGGGCACCGGGTCCCCGAGCTGGACATCGCGGTGGCGGCGCAGATCCCGCGCCTGCTCCTGGGCATGGCCCTGATCGCCGCACTGGGCCTGGCCGGATCCGTCCTGGTGGGCCGGTACCTCGACCGCACCACCCACGGACTCGGCCCCGAGGAGCTCGCCCACCGGTTCGCACTGCTGGACACCGCCCTGCACAATGCGAGCGAGGGCATGGTGCTGGTGGGGCGCGGCGGAGAGCTCAACCTGTACAACGACCGCGCGGCAGAGCTGTTGGCCCTGCCTCCCCTCGGGCGGCAGGACCCGCCGGGGACGGTCCGGCTGGCCGACCTGGAACTGCCGGAACCACTGGTCGGCCTGATGGCCTCGGGACGGGACGCCCGGGACGAGCTGTTCGCCGTGCCCGGCCGCATCCTGGTGGTCAACCAGCACCGCATCCGTCCCACCGGACCCCGCCCCACCGGGGAACAGGGCACCGTGGTCACCCTCTACGACCGCACCGAGGTGCAGGACATGAACCGGGAACTGGAGACCACCCAGTCCCTGACGGATGCGCTCCGTGCCCAGACCCATGAGCACGGCAACCGGCTGCACACCGTGTTGTCACTACTGGAGCTCGGGCGCCTCGACGAGGCCCGCGGCCTGCTGTCCACCGGCACGGCCTCGGCCGGTGCCGCCCAGCCCGGCCCGCTCGGCCCCACGGGCGAACCGGCCGTCCAGGCGCTGCTGGCCGCCAAGGCCGCGCAGGCCCGCGAGCGCGGCGTCCGGATGGACTACCGGCTCGAGGTGGACTCCCCCACCGGGATCTCCACCCAGGACCTCGTGACCGTCCTGGGCAACCTGGTGGACAACGCCATCGATGCCGCCGCGGACCCCTCCCGGCCACGGCAGGACCGCTGGGTGGAGGTGGAGGCCCGCACCGAGGCCGATTGGTTGATCATGCAGGTCGCCGACGGTGGCCCGGGGCCCGCGGGGGAGGACCACGAGCAGATGTTCGAGCTCGGCTACTCCACCAAACCGGCGGGGCCTGCCGGCCGCGGCATCGGACTGGCCCTGGTACGCCAGACGGTATCGGCGCTGGGCGGCACGGTGGAGCTGGCGCTGGACTCCGGCACCGTGCTGACCGCGGAGCTGCCCTTGGCGGCGGCGCCACCGGCACCCGCGGACCACCGAAGGAGATCGCCGTGACCGGTGAACGCGTGCTGATCGTCGAGGACGAGCCCCTGGCCGCCGACACCTACGGGGAGTACCTCTCCCGGGCCGGCGGATACCAGCAGGTCCACCTCTCCCCCACGCTGGCCGATGCGGTGCGCTTCCTGTCCACGCAACGGCGTGAGCACGGATCGTTCGGCGTGGACCTGGTGCTGCTGGACATGAACCTCCCGGACGGGCACGGCCTGGAGGTGCTGCGGCAGATGCGCTCGGCCGGCTTCACGGGGTCCGTGTTGGCCCTGACCGCGGCCACGGACATGGAGACCATCCGCCAGGCCATGGCCCTGGGCGTGGTGCAGTACCTCGTCAAGCCCTTCGGCTACCCCGAATTCGCCGAACGGCTCCAGGCGGTGCGGGAGCTGTCCACGGGGCTGTCCGGTGCCGGCTCGGCCCGCAGCCAGGAGGAGGTCGACCGGGCCTTCCGCCACCACGTCACCGGCGGGCCCTCGGACCTGCCCAAAGGACTGCTGGCGGACACGCTCTCGGCGGTCACCGTGGCCCTGCGTTCCGCCAGCCACCCCGGCACCGGACTCAGCGCCGGGGAGGTGGGCGCCGCCGTCGGGACGTCCCGGGTGACGGCGAGACGGTACCTGGAGCACCTCTACCGGCAGGGGCTGGTGGAGCGCACCCCGCGGTACGGCACGCCCGGGCGCCCGGAGAACGAGTACCGGTGGACCGGGACGGCGCCTTAGCGGCCCGCCCGCAGCACCGGTTCCAGGGCGTCCAGCACGGAGCGGTCCTCGATGGTGGAGGGTACCGTGTGCTCCTCACCGTCGGCCATCTGCCGCATGGTCTTGCGCAGGATCTTTCCAGAGCGGGTCTTCGGCAGCGCGTCCACCACGGCGACCTGCTTGAAGTCCGCCACGGCGCCCACGGTGGAGCGCACCGCGGCACGCAGCTCGTCCAGCAGCGCGGCCGCCCCGGCCTCGCCGTCCACCGTCACCCCGGACTTCAGCACCACGTAGCCGGAGGCCCGTTGCCCCTTGAGGGGATCGGCCAGGCCGATCACGGCGCACTCGGCCACCGCCGGGTGGGTCGCGAGCGCCTGCTCCAGGGCGCCGGTGGACAGGCGGTGCCCGGCCACGTTGATGACGTCGTCCGTGCGTCCCATGACGAACAGGTAGCCGTCCTCGTCGATCAGTCCGGAGTCGCCGGTGGCGTAGTAGCCCTCGAAGGCGCTGAGGTAGGAGTCGATGTAGCGCTGGTCGTCGCCCCACAGCGTGGTCAGGGTCCCCGGGGGCAGGGGCAGCCGCAGGGCGATGTTGCCCTCAGTCCCGGCCTCCACGGGCTGGCCGGAGCCGTCCAGGATCTGCACCGCGTAGCCCGGCGAGGGGGCGGTGCAGGAGCCGGTCTTGACCGGCAGGGCCGTCAGTCCCACGGGGTTGGCCCCGATCGGCCAGCCGGTCTCGGTCTGCCACCAGTTGTCCACCACGGGCACGCCCAACAGGTCCCCGATCCATCCCTGGGTCTCCGGGTCGAGCCGCTCCCCCGCCGCGAAGAGCGTCTTCAGCCCGGACAGGTCGTGCTCGTGCGCCAGCGCGCCCTCCGGGTCCGTCTTGCGGATGGCACGCAGCGCGGTGGGGGCGGTGAACAGCGAGCGCACCGAGTGCTGGGCGGCCACCCGCCAGAAGGCGCCGGCATCCGGCGTGCCCACGGGCTTGCCCTCGTACAGCACGGTGGTGGCCCCCACCAGCAGGGGCGCGTAGACGATGTAGGAGTGGCCCACCACCCAGCCGACGTCCGAGGCGGTGAACATCGTCTGGCCGGGGCCGACGTCGTAGATGTTCGCCATGGTCCAGGCCAGGGCGACCGCATGCCCGCCGTGGTCCCGCACCACGCCCTTGGGGGTGCCGGTGGTGCCGGAGGTGTACAGGATGTACAGCGGGTCGGTGGCCGCCACCGGCACCGGGTCCGCCGGCTCGGCCTGGGCCACGGCCTCGTCCCAGTCCAGCCATTGAGTCCCACTCCCGACGCCGGCGCGCACGTCCTGCAGGGAGGTCGCGAATCCCTCGCGCGCCTTCACCACCACGGTCCCGACGGTGTGCTCGGCCAGGGCGACGGCCTCCGCCACGGCGGGCAGGTATTCGACGCGGCGGCTCGGCTCGATCCCCCCGGAGGAGGTCACGATGGCCTTCGGCCGGGCGTCGTCGATCCGCACGGCCAGTTCGCGGGCGGCGAAGCCGCCGAACACCACGGAGTGCACGGCGCCGATCCGCGCGCACGCCAGCATGGCCACGTGCGCCTCCGGGGTCATCGGCAGGTAGATCACCACCCGGTCGCCGGGCCCCACGCCCCGGGCCCGCAGCATGCCGGCGAAGCGGGCCACCCGCTCGGTGAGCTCGGCGTAGCTGATGTGCTCCACGGAGCCCAGCACCGCCGAGTCGTAGATGATGGCCGTGCGCGCGCCGTGCCCGGCGGCCACGTGCCGGTCCAGGCAGTTGGCCGCCGTGTTCATCCGGGCGTCCGGGAACCACCGGTACAGCGGTGCGGCGGTGTCATCGAGGGCACGGGTGGGCGGCTCGATCCAGTCGATGGCAGCGGCCGCCTCCAGCCAGAACCCCTCCGGGTCCTCGAGGGAGCGCCGGTACACGGCGGCGTAGTCGGAGGGGGTGGCGTTGGCTGGGGCGGTGGACATCGCAGGGTGCTCAGGCATGGGCCCAACCTAATGAGCCACGCAGCGTCACGTCTACCCCCGAACCCCAATTATGTATACGCGCAGCGGGAAATTCGGCGTCCTAAGGCCGCATTCTCTCGAGAAATTGGCGTGGATCCACCCGAACCGTCCATTCCGTGTATACACTGGGGCCATGCGAGCCAGTGATCGTGCCTACCGGACACTGCGGCAGGACATCATCGAGGGACACCTGCCGCCGGGGTCCGTGCTGGGCGAGGTCGAGCAGTCCGAACGCCTCGGGCTGTCCCGGACCCCCCTGCGTGAGGCGATCGGCCGGCTGGTCGCCGAAGGCCTCGCCGCCCCGTCCACCGGGCGCGGCACCGTGGTCACCGAGGTGTCCCTCGCCGAGGCCGACGCCCTGTTCGACCTGCGCACGGTGCTGGAGGTGCTGGCCGCCCGCAGGGCCGCCGAACACGCCGACCCCGGGGTCTTCTCGGACCTGGCCGCCCGGTTCGACGCGGCGGTGGGGCCGCTGCGCGGCGGCGAGGACCCCGCCGGGTACTACCGGCTGACCACCGAACTGGATGCCGCCGTGGACGCCGCCTGCGCGAATGCCTATCTGGCCCAGCACCTGAAGTCGGTCCGGGTCCACCTGGACCGGCTCCGCCGCTTCTCCCGCAACGACCCGGCGCGGCTCTCCACCTCGGCCACGGAGCACAGCGCCATCGCCCGGGCCCTGGCCCAGCGCAACCCGGAACTGGCCGCGGCCACCACCACGCTGCACCTGCACCACGCCCTGGACCACCTGCAGTCACACCAGACGGCCGAGCCGATGACCCACCAGACCACCGACCAGAACACACCCCCGTTGGAGAGGACCCCATGATCAACCACGACGTCCGCGTCTACCGTTCCGAGGAAAACCTGCCCCGCCAGGACCAGCTGGCCTGGAAGATGGCGGAGGTGGCCACCGACCCCGTGGCCGTCGAGCCGGCCGTCGAGGAGATGGTCATCAACCGGATCATCGACAACGCCTCGGTGGCCCTGGCCTCCCTGAACCGGGGCCCCATCGTCTCCGCCCGCGCCCAGGCCCTCACCCACGGCCCCACCCCGGGCGGCCAGGGGGCCGGCGTGTTCGGCGTCGCCGAGAAGGTCTCCCCCGAGTGGGCGGCCTGGGCCAACGGCGTGGCCGTGCGCGAGCTGGACTACCACGACACGTTCCTGGCGGCGGAGTACTCGCACCCCGGTGACAACATCCCGGCGATCCTGGCCGTGGCCCAGCACCGCGGCTCCACCGGTGCGGACCTGATCCGCGGCATCGCCACCGGCTACGAGCTGCAGGTCGACCTGGTCAAGGCGATCTCGCTGCACGCCCACAAGATCGACCATGTGGCCCACCTGGGCCCCTCGGCGGCGGCCGGCATCGGCACCCTGCTGGGCCTGGACACCGAGACGATCTTCCAGGCCATCGGCCAGGGGCTGCACACGACGACGGCCACCCGCCAGTCCCGGAAGGGCGAGATCTCCACGTGGAAGGCCCACGCCCCCGCCTTCGCCGCCAAGATGGCGGTCGAGGCCGCTGACCGCGCGATGCGCGGCCAGACCTCCCCCGTGCCGATCTACGAGGGCGAGGACGGGGTCATCGCCTGGCTGCTGGACGGACCGGACGCCCGCTACTCGGTGCCGCTGCCGGAGAGGGGCGAGGCCAAGCGCGCCATCCTGGACACCTACACCAAGGAACACTCGGCGGAGTACCAGGCGCAGGCCCTGATCGATCTGGCCCGCAAGCTGCACCGCGAGCACCCCGAGCTGCGGGACGTGGACAGCATCGAGTCGATCGTCATCCACACCTCCCACCACACCCACTACGTGATCGGCTCCGGCGCCAACGACCCGCAGAAGTACGATCCGACGGCCTCCCGGGAGACCCTGGACCACTCGATCCCCTACATCTTCACGGTGGCCCTGCAGGACGGCGCGTGGCACCACGTGGACTCCTACACCCCGGAGCGCGCCGGCCGGCCGGACACGGTGAAGCTGTGGCAGAAGGTCACCACCCAGGAGGACGCGGAGTGGACGCGCCGCTACCACTCGCTCGACATCGCGGAGAAGGCCTTCGGCGGCCGCGTGGTGATCAACACCCGCAGTGGCGGACAGATCGTGGACGAGATCGCCGTGGCGGACGCCCACCCGCTGGGTGCCCGCCCGTTCGGCAGGGATCAGTACATCCACAAGTTCTGCACGCTGGCCGAGGGCGTGGTCTCCGGCGAGGAGATGGAGCGATTCCTGGATGCCGCCCGCCGCACCGCATCCCTGGGCCCCGGCGAACTGGATCAGCTGAACCTCATCGCCAAGCCCGGCGTCATCAACCTGACCGAGTCCCCGGCGGGACTGTTCTGATGCTGTACTCGACGCTGACCGCAGCTCAGAAGCGGGTCCGGCTGCGGGAGCTCCTGCAGCCGGGGGCCGCCGTCCAGTTCCCGGGGGCCTACACCCCGATCTCCGCGAGGCTCGTGGCGGAGCAGGGCTTCCCCGGCCTGTACATCTCCGGCGCGGTGCTGGCCAACGAGCTGGCCCTGCCGGACATCGGGCTCACCACGCTGACCGAGGTGGCGCAGCGCGCCGGGCAGATCGCGCGCGTCACGGACCTGCCGGCCATCGTGGACGCCGACACCGGCTTCGGTGAGCCCATGAACGTGGCCCGTTCCATCCAGGAGCTCGAGAACGCCGGATTGGCCGGCTGCCACCTCGAGGACCAGGTCAATCCCAAGCGGTGCGGCCACCTGGACAACAAGTCCGTGGTGGACCTGGCCACGGCCACCCAGCGGGTGGCGGCGGCCGCGAGCGCCCGCCGGGATGAGAACTTCCTGATCATGGCGCGCACCGATATCCGCGGGGTGGAGGGTGCCGGTGGCCTGCAGGCCGCCGTGGACCGGGCCAAGGCGCTGGTGGACGCCGGGGCGGACGCCATCTTCCCGGAGGCCATGAAGGACCTGTCCGAGTTCGAGGCGGTCTGCGGCGCCGTGGACGTGCCCGTGCTGGCGAACATGACCGAGTTCGGCAAGTCCGAGCTGTTCACCCGGGAGCAGCTGGCCTCAGCCGGTGTGGCCCTGGTGATCTACCCGGTCACCCTGTTGCGCTCGGCCCTGGGCGCCATGGAGCGCACCCTGTCCACGATCCGTGCCGAGGGTACCCAGCAGGGTGCCGTCAGTGAGATGCTGACCAGGGCACGCCTCTACGAGCTCGTGGACTACGAGGGCTACAACGGCTTCGACTCCTCCGTGTTCAACTTCTCGGTGCCCGGACTGGGCACGAACTGAAAGGACACCCCATGACTGACACTGAGATCAAGAAGGGACTCGCCGGAGTGGTGGCGGACTACACCGCCATCTCCAAGGTCAATCCCGAGTCCAACTCCCTGCTCTACCGCGGCTACCCCGTCCAGGAGCTGGCGGCGTCCCTGCCGTTCGAGGCGGTCGCCCACCTGCTGTGGCACGGTGAGCTGCCCACGGACGCCCAGCTGGCCGAGTTCACCGCCCACGAGCGCGCCCACCGCTCGCTGAGCCCGGATGTGAAGACCGCGCTGGACCTGCTGCCCGTCACCTGCCACCCGATGGACTCGGTGCGCACGGCCGTGTCCATCCTGGGAGCCCAGCACCCGAAATCGGAGGACTCCTCGCCCGAGGCGGAGATGGAGAAGGCGACGACCCTGTTCGCCCAGCTGCCCGCCGTCGTCGCCTATGAGCAACGCCGGCGCACCGCCGGGGGACCCACCGAGCCGGTGGCCCCGCGCGAGGATCTGGACTACTCCCAGAACTTCCTGTGGATGACCTTCGGCGAGGAGGCGGATCCGGCCGTGGTGGACGCGTTCCGCGTCTCGATGGTGCTCTACGCCGAGCACTCCTTCAACGCCTCCACCTTCACCGCCCGCGTGGTGACCTCCACCCTCTCCGACCTGCACTCGGCCGTGACCGCGGCGATCGGGGCGCTCAAGGGCTCCCTGCACGGCGGCGCCAATGAGGCCGTCATGCACACCTTCGACGAGATCGGCATCCGGCCGGAGGAGTCACAGGATCAGGCCAAGGACCGGTCCAAGGCCTGGATGGAGGACGCCCTGGCCCAGAAGAAGAAGGTCATGGGCTTCGGGCACCGCGTCTACAAGCACGGCGACTCCCGCGTGCCGACCATGAAGAAGGCGCTCGACGCGATGATCGAGCACTTCGGCCGCCACGAGATGCTGGGGCTCTACAACGGCCTGGAGCAGGCCATGGACGAGGCCAAGCAGATCAAGCCGAACCTCGACTACCCGGCCGGTCCGACCTATCACCTGATGGGCTTCGACACCGAGCTGTTCACCCCGCTGTTCATCGCCGCCCGGGTGACCGGCTGGACCGCGCACATCATGGAACAGCGCGCCTCCAACTCGCTGATCCGCCCCCTCTCCGCGTACAACGGACCGGACGAGCGGCACGTGCCCGGCGCCTGAGCACAGAACCGGGGCACAGAGCCGGAGCGCTTCCGCCGACCGCAGGAACACTTTGAGGGCGATCCCACCGGTGGGATCGCCCTCAAAGTCGGCTCAGGGGCCGGCTCAGGGTGGGCCGGCTCAGGGGGCGGTGACCTCCATCGAGGTCGCCACCAGCCGCAGCTCCTGGTACTGGCCCGTCTCCACGACGGCGCGCAGGGCGTCCTCACCCTCCTCACCGGTGAGCTCCTCGGCGTCCGCCTGGGTGATGTGGCCCTGCAGGGTGGCGGCGGTGCCCTGTTCCGTGCCCTCGGCCGGCGGCAGGACATAGGTCCAGGCATCCCAGAACTCCTCGGTGGACTCGGGGTCGGTCCCTTCGGGCACGGTCGTCACCTGGACGGCCAGCCGGTAGTCCTCGCCCTCGAAGAAGCCCTGCTCCCCGCCTTGGCCGTTGTCCTCGAGGATCGCGGCGCGGTAGTGCACGTCGCCGTCGTTGGAGGGATCCACCGGGATGTCCTCGAGTTCCTCGGTCTCCAGGACCTCCACGACGTCCGGCTTCACGCCGTCACCGTCCATGGGGCCCTGGCCCGTGTCCGCGGTGAACAACGCCTTCTCGTCATGGTTCTGGAAGACCCAGCGCTCGTTCTCCACCCCGTACTCATCGGAGGTGTCCGGCCCGGCCAGTTCCTCGGTGACGGTCCAGCTGGCCGGCAGGGTCCACTGGAAGTGGTCCCCCTCGGTGCTGTGGGTCTGGGTGGGGCCGTCCATGTCCGTGCCACCGGCCTGCCCGGATTCCTCGGATTCATTCGATTCCTCCGTTTCCGGCTCGGAGGTCGCCGTGGGGGTGGCGGTCTCGGACGGCGCCGACGCCTCCGACGCGGTGGCCGATTCCGTCACGGTGGCGGATCCGTCCACGGTGGCCGAGTCAGTGGCCGAGGCCTCCGGAGACCCCGCGCAGGCCGAGAGGGCCAGGGCCCCGGCCAGTCCCAGTCCGAGGGCCGCCGGCAACTTCTGCCGGCGGCGGCGGTGACCGGCCTGGCCACGGGGTGAGGTGCTCGCCTCGTGATGGTCCGGGTGCATCGTGCTATCGCGCATGACTGGTTCCTCCTCTGTGGGGGCATTCGATGGCCACTGCCCAGTGGACCAAGTCAGGCAACCTTTCGACACCCGTGCACCGCGCCCGCGCTCGAATCGTGATGGCTTCGTGGCCCCCCTCCCAGCCGCCGTTCAGGCCTGAACGCCAGCTCGGCGGCTCACCGGCTCATCCGGCTCAAGGGGTCTCGACCTGCATGGACGTGGCCAGGTCCCGCAACTGGGCATACTCCTCGGTATCCAGGAAGGCCCGCAACGCCTCCTCGCCCTCGAGGCCCGTGACCTCCTCGGCTGAGGCCTGGGTGACACTGCCGTACAGAAAGGCGGCCGCCCCCTCGGTGTGGCCCTCGGCCGGTGGCTGGTCATAGAACCATGAGGACCAGAAGGAGTCGTCCGTCGCCTCGGGGTCGAGGTCCTCGTCGATGTTGACCACCTGCACGGTCAGCAGGAACTCCCCACCCTTGAAGGACTCGGGATCCGGGTTGTCCTCCGCGGCCCGGTACAGGGCCGCCCGGTACCAGACGGGCCCGGATCCCACGGCCTGCTCCGATGCGTTGACGGGGATGTCCGGCAGCTCCTCCGCCTGAAGTACCTCCACCACCTCCGGCTTGGGACCGTCGTTGTCCGTGGGGCCGACTCCCGTGGTGGCCCGGTATTCCATCCCGAGTTCGGGGTGCTGGAAGAGCACCACCTCGTAGGGCTCCCCCACATAGTCCAGGGAGTCCTCGCTGTACTCCTCCTGGCTGGCCGTCCAGGTCTCCGGGAGCGTCCAGCTGAACGTCCCTGACTCGGTGGTGTAGGTCTCCGTGCCCCCGGCCGGCGTCTCCTCGTCCGAGCCGCCGCTGCCGGACGGCGCCGCGGAGGCGGTCTCCGTGACGGTGGCACTGGCCGTGGGGCTCGGCGTCTGGGTGACGGTCTCCACCGGCGCCGAGGTCCCCGCCGTCTCCGAGGGGTCGGCCCCGGTGCCCGAGCCGCAGCCGGTCAGCACCAGTCCGACGCCCAGTCCCAGGGTCGCGACCGCCTGCCGTCGTCGGCGGGCCGGGAGGTCGGCACGAGGTGTGATGTTGGCATCGGTGCTGCTCCTGGTCATGGTCAAGGCGCTCCCCTCGCCGCGGCCCCGCAGCCCCTCAGGGCCCGGGCGTCACGGCCTTCGTCCGCTGGTCTGCCGTTCGGGTAGCCTCCATCAGACCACCCGGGGTGCGCCATGTCACGACCGTCCGCCCCGATGTTGTGGGATCGTCATGGCCCGCGGGTGGGCGGCGGCGTACACCTCACGCAGGGTGTCCGCCGTGACGAGGGTGTAGACCTGCGTGGTGGTGACGGAGGCGTGGCCCAGCAGCTCCTGCACCACCCGGACGTCCGCCCCGCCCTCCAGCAGGTGGGTGGCGAAGGAGTGGCGCAGCGTGTGCGGAGAGACCTCCACGTCCAGCTTCGCCCGGTCGGCGGCGCCCTTCAGGATGGTCCAGGCGGACTGGCGGGACAGCCGCCCGCCGCGCTGGTTGAGGAACAGCGCCGCCCCACCGGACCCCGAGCGCCCGGACAGCGCCGGCCGGCCGCGGACCAGCCAGGCCTCGAGGGCGGCGGCCGCGTAGGAGCCCAGCGGCACCACCCGCTCCTTGGACCCCTTGCCGAACAGGCGCACGACGGCGGGGCCCGCCTCCCCCGGTCCGGTCTCCCCCGCGCCGCCCGGCTCACCGGTGGGCCCACCGGCGGGCGACCGCACCGCCCCGATGACATCGTCCACGTCCAGGCCGACCGCCTCCGAGATCCTGGCCCCGGTGGCATAGAGGAACTCGAGCAGGGCCCGGTCCCGCAGTCCGGCGGGCGTGTCCGTGGGGGCGGCCTCCAACAGGGCGGTGACCTGGTCCACGCGGATGGCCTTGGGCAGCTCCTGCGCGGGCCGCGGCGGGGTGACGTCCTGGGCCGGGTCCGTCGGCGTGAGCTGTTCCAGCGTCCAGAACCGGTGCATCCCGCGCACGGCCACGATGGTCCGGGCCGCGGAGCGCGGTGCCAGCGGGTGGCCCCCGTCCGCCCCGGTGCCCAGGGCCTGCAGGAAGCCGGTCACATGGTGGCGGGTGACCTGCCGCGGCTCACCCACCCCCTGGGAGTGCAGCCAGCCCAGGTAGCGGTGCACGTCCCGGCGGTACGCCGCCAGCGTGTTCACGGACATGCCTCGCTCCACGGCGAGGTGGTCCAGGTAGGCCTCGGCCGGACGCTCCAGGGCCCGGGCGGCTCCTGGCCCGGTCTCCGGCCCCGAGCCTGCCTCGGCGCCCGGCACGGCACTCACGCCGGGCCCGGGCTGCCGTGCCAGGGCGCGTCCGCCGGTCGCAGGGCCGTGTTCGGCCGGGCCCGGTGCGCGCTCAGGGCCAGCAGCCCCACCACCAGGGAGGGGTTGTGCAGCCGGCCGTCCAGCACGGCCTGCACGGCCTGCCCCAGGGGGACCCAGGCCAGGGGCATGCCGGCCTCCTCACCGGTGCGTTCGTGGCGTTCGGCCGCCGGGACCTCGGAGAGCCCGGTGGCCAGGTACACGCGGATCCCCTCGGAGGAGGAGCCGGGGGTGGTGTAGAAGTCCGCCAGCACCTCCCACCGCTCGGCCCGCAGGTCCGCCTCCTCGGCCAGTTCCCGCCGCGCGGCGTCCACCCACGGTTCGCCGGGGACGTCCAGCAGGCCGGCGGGGATCTCCCAGAGCTCCTCCCCCACCGGGTGGCGGTACTGCCGGATCATCCGGACCCGGTCCTCGCCGTCCAGGGCCACCACGGCCACGGCGCCCGGGTGCCGGATGAACTCCCGCACCAGCACCTCGGGATCGTCCGGCGCCATCCGGAAGGACTCGCGCGTGACGTCCCAGACGGCCCCGGAGAACGCCGTCTCGCTGCGCACCGCGGGACGGGCGCCGGGCACGTCGGCGACCGGGCCGCCGTCGTGCCCGGTGTAGGGGGCCGGCCCCGTGGCGGGCGGCTCAGGAGGGTGCGTCACGGGGTGGCTACGCCGGTTCTCCGGCGGGCCAGGGCGGCGGCCACCAGTGCGGTGAACAGGGGGTGCGGGGCCGTGGGGCGGGACGAGAACTCCGGGTGGGCCTGGGTGGAGACGTAGTACGGGTGCGCCTGCCGCGGAAGCTCCACGAACTCCACCAGGGCGCCGTCCGGGGAGGTGCCGGAGATGACCAGGCCCGCGTCCTGAAGCCGGGAGCGGTACTCGTTGTTGACCTCATAGCGGTGGCGGTGGCGCTCGGCGACCTCGGTGCTGCCGTAGGCCTCGGCCACCACGGATCCCGGCACCAGGGTGGCCGGGTAGGAACCCAGGCGCATGGTGCCGCCGAGGTCCCCGCCCCCGCTGACGATCTGCTCCTGCTCCGCCATGGTCGCGATCACCGGGTGAGCCGTGTCCGGCTCGAACTCCGTGGAGGAGGCGTCCGTCAGACCCAGCACGTTGCGCGCGTATTCCATGACCATCGTCTGCAACCCCAGGCACAGGCCCAGGGTGGGGATGCCGTGCTCGCGGGCATGGCGCAGGGCGCCGATCTTGCCGTCCAGGCCCCGGATCCCGAAGCCGCCCGGCACGCAGACCGCGTCCACCCCGTCCAGGGCACGGCGGGCCCCCGCCACGGTCTCGCACTCGTCCGAGGCCACCCAGCGCAGGGACACCCGGGCGTCGTTGCCGAAGCCGCCCGCCCGCAGGGCCTCCGTCACGGAGAGGTAGGAGTCCGGCAGGTCGATGTACTTGCCCACCAGGGCGACCTCGACCTCGTGGGCCGGGTGGTGGACCACCTGGATCAGGCGGTCCCAGGTGGAGAAGTCCACGTCCTTGAACTTCAGGTCCAGCGCCTGCACCACGTAGGCGTCGAGGCCCTGGGCGTGGATCACCTTCGGGATGTCGTAGATCGAGGGGGCGTCGGCGCAGTTGATGACGGCGTCCGTGTCCACGTCACACATCCGGGCGATCTTGTCCCGGACGTCCTGGGGCACCTCGCGGTCCGAGCGGAGGACGATCCCGTCCGGCTGGATGCCGATGGACCGCAGTGCGGCCACCGAGTGCTGGGTGGGCTTGGTCTTCAGCTCGTGGGAGGGGCCGATGTAGGGCACGAGGGAGACGTGGACGAAGAAGACGTTGTCCCGGCCGATGTCCTGGCGCACCTGGCGGGCGGCCTCCAGGAACGGCTGCGACTCGATGTCGCCGACCGTGCCGCCGATCTCGGTGATGATGACGTCCGGCGCCGTGCGGCCGGTGGCGCGCCCCTGAGCCTGGTCCTGGCTGCCGCCCCACGTGGCGGGCAGGCGCATGCGCCGCTTGATCTCGTCCGTGATGTGCGGGATGACCTGGACCGTGTCCCCCAGGTAGTCGCCGCGGCGTTCCTTCTCGATGACGGTCGAGTAGACCTGACCGGTGGTGACGTTGTTCAGGCCGTCGAGGTTCTCGTCCAGGAAACGCTCGTAGTGGCCCAGGTCCAGGTCGGTCTCGGCACCGTCCTCGGTGACGAAGACCTCGCCGTGCTGGAAGGGGTTCATGGTGCCGGGGTCCACGTTGAGATACGGGTCCAGCTTCTGCATGGTCACGGAGAGTCCGCGGGCCCGGAGCAGGTGGCCCAGGGACGATGCCGTCAGGCCCTTCCCCAGGGATGAGGCCACTCCACCGGTCACGAAGATCTGGCGGGTCGCGTTGGGAGATTTCTGGAATCGAGAGGTTCTTTGCACCACGGAGTTCGATCGTAGCACCCGGTTCAGGCGTGCGAAGCCTCGAGCAGCTCCCGGGCATGGTCCCGGGCGGCGTCCGAGCCCGAGCGGCCGGCGAGCATCCTGGCCAGCTCTCCGACCCGGTCCTCGCCGTCCAGGGCCGCCACATCCGAGGTGGTGAACCCGGCCTCGCGGTCCGAGTCCTTGGTGACCTTCACGTGCCGGTCGGCGAAGGCCGCCACCTGGGGCAGGTGGGTCACCACGATGACCTGCACGTGCTGGGCCAACCGGGCGAGCCGGCGTCCGATCTGGACGGCGGCCTCGCCGCCCACCCCGGCGTCGACCTCGTCGAACACGAAGGTGGGGACCGGATCGGTGGCGGCCAGCACCACCTCCAGCGCCAGCATCACGCGGGAGAGCTCGCCGCCGGAGGCGCCCTTGCCCAGCGGGCGGGGTTCCGCGCCGGCGTGGGGCTGCAGCAGCAGCTGGATCTCGTCCGCACCGTGGGGCCCGGGCTCCCCGCCGGTGGTGACGGTGGCGTGGAAGGTGGCGTCCGGCATGGACAGGGCATGCAGCTCATCGCTGACCAGGCCGGAGAGCTCCCGCGCCGCCGCGGTGCGCAGCCCGGTCAGCTCGGTGGCTCCGGCCGTCACCTGCTGTTCGAGCCGGGCGACCTCACCGGTCAGCTCCTCGATCCGCCCGGAGTCGCCCTGCAGCTCCTCCAGCCGGGGCCGGTGCTCCTCGGCCCAGCCGATCACGTCCGACAGCTCGGGCCCGTAGAGCCGCATCAGTCGGGTGAGCTCGGCCAGCCGGGACTGGGCGGTGTCCAGGTCTGAGGCCGCGTCGTCGTCCAGCCGCGCCGCGTATCCGGCCAGGTCCCCGGCGATGTCCGCCAGCAGGATCCCCGCCTCGGCCAGCCTCCGGGCCATCCCGGTCAGGTCCTCGTCCTGGCCCGGTGCTCCCAGCAGCGACTGCCGGGCGGCCTCGATGAGCGCCTCGGCGGACGGGATCTCGACCGCGTCGGCGGCGTCTGCCCCGGCCAGGTGCGCGTGGGCGCCCAGTGAGGCGGCCCGGAGCTCCTCGACGTTCTCGAGCCGTTCGATCATCGCCCGGACGGCCAGGTCCTCTCCCTCCTCGACGGCGGCGAGGTCGATCTCCTCGAGCGATCGCTGCAGGTTCTCCGCCTCACGGGCCCGGTCCTGCTCATGCGTGGTGATCTCGGCCAGCTCGGCGGCCGTCTGCCTCCATGCCTCGTAGTCGCGGCGGTAGGCCGCCAGGGCCTCGGTCACGGCGGAGCCGGCGAAGGCGTCCAGGGCGTGGCGCTGGGCGGCCGGGGACTTCAGGCGCAGCTGGTCGGTCTGGCCGTGGACGGCCACGAGGTGTTCACCCAACTCACTGAGCAGGGCCACCGGGACGCCCCGGCCCCCGGCGGAGGCCCGCGAGCGGCCGGAGGACCCGGCGGCCCCCACGGAGCGGGTGACGACGAGCGCCAGCTCGGCCGGATCGCCTGGCGCCGCGGCGTCGTCCGGATCCGTGTCGGCGTCCAGGACGGCCCCGGCCTCGGTGGCCAGGCCGACGGCGGCGTGGCCGGGTGCGAGACGGAACCCGGCTTCCACGGTGGCCCGGGAGGCCCCGTGGCGGACCGCCCCGGCATCCGCGCGGGCCCCCAGCAGCAGGTTCAGCGCCGTCACGACCATGGTCTTGCCCGCGCCGGTCTCACCGGTCACCACCGTGAAGCCCGGATCCAGTTCGACGGTGGCGTCGCCGATGACGCCCAGCCCGTTGATGGACAGGTACTCGATCATTCCTGCGGCTCATTCCCTCGGGGGATCACGGGCATCGCCGCGGTGGCGGGCGGGACCACGCCGGGTCTCGGCGCCAGGTGGTGCGGTTCCACCACGGAGACACCCCGGGAGGAGGAGGGGTCCGCCGCAGGACGTCGAGAGACCGCCCGGGACTCCCGCGCCTCGGTCTCGGCCCGGTCCTGGGCGGTGATGGGGCCGCGCCAGCCCTTGGTGGGCAGGTTGAACTTGCGCACCAGCCGATCGGAGAACGGCGTGCGGGACAACCGCGCGATGCGCACCGGCTGCGACGACCGGGTGACCTCGATCCGGGAGCCGAGGGGCAGGTCCACGGTCCGCCGGCCGTCGCACCACAGCACCCCCGGCTCGTTGGTCCGTGGCAGCACCTCCACCGTGAGCACGGAGTCCGGGGAGACCACCAGCGGCTTCGCGAAGAGCGCGTGGGCGCTGATGGGCACCATCAGCATCGCCTGGACCTCCGGCCACACCACGGGGCCGCCGGCGGAGAAGGCGTAGGCCGTGGACCCGGTGGGGGTCGCCATGACCACCCCGTCACAGCCGTAGGTGGAGATCGGGCTGCCGTCCACGGCGGTGACCACCTCGAGCATCCGCTCCCGGTTGGACTTCTCCACGCTGGCCTCGTTCAGGGCCCAGGTGCGGGCCACGAGGTCCTCCCCCTGGAACACCCGGACGTCGATCGCCATCCGTTCCTCGACGCTGTAGTCCTGCGCCACCACGGCCTCGACGGTGCGGCTCAGGTCGGTCCGCTCGGATTCGGCCAGGAAGCCGACGTGCCCCAGGTTGACGGCCAGCAACGGCAGTTCGGAGTCCCGCACCAGTTCCGCGGCGCGCAGCACGGATCCGTCACCGCCGAGCACCACCCCGAGGCTGATCTCGGCCAGCTGGCAGTCCACGCCCAGGGTGGCCGGGGCTGATTGCAGCGGGGGTACCAGGCCCAGCCGGACGGCCTCCCGGATGGACTCCACGTCACTGTCCAGCAGCACCGGTACCAAGCCGGACTCCTGCAACGCGGTGCAGGTGTGGACGGCTGCCCGGATGGCGTCCTCGCGTCCGGTGTGGGCGAGGACCAGGATTTTACGGGGCATGGCCTCAAGGATACCCACCGTGGGCGCTGCCGCGTCGGCGGCCTGCCCCGGCGGTGGACAGCGCTCCGGTTCAGGCCCAGTCGACGGGGTGCTCGTCCAGCCACGCGGTGCCGGACTGGGTGGCGGGGGCGGGGTCCGTCCTGCGCTGGAGCCAGAGGAAGAACTCCACGTTGCCGTCCTGGCCCGGCAACGGGGAGCGGGCGATCCCGCGGGGACGCAACCCCGCGGCCACGGCCGCCTCCAGCACCCCGGCGACCGCCCGGCGTCGCGCTGCGGGGTCCACCACGACACCGGTCTTGGGCAGGGCCTGGCGGCCGACCTCGAACTGCGGCTTGACCATCAGCACCAGGTCGGCGCCGGGGCGGCAGACTCCGGCCAGCGGGCCGAGCACCAGACGCAGGGAGATGAAGGAGAGGTCGGAGACCACGAGATCCACCACGCCACCGATGTGTCCGGGGGTCAGGTCCCGGACGTTGCAGCCCTCGTGGACGTCCACCCGGTCCTGTGTGCGGAGTCCGTCCACGAGTTGGTCATGTCCCACGTCCACCGCCACCACCCGCTGGGCGCCGGCTCGGAGCAGGACATCCGTGAACCCTCCGGTGGAGGCGCCGGCGTCCAGGCAGCGCCTCCCCCGGGGAACGACGTCGGCGAACACCTCGAGCGCGCCGGCCAGCTTGTGTCCGGCGCGGGACACGTACCGGGGGCCGACGACCCGCAGGGCCAGCCGGTCCGAGGGGGCGCACCGGAAGGAGGCCCTGGTCACGGTGGAGCCGTTGACGGTCACCTCGCCGGCCGCGATGAGTCCCGCGGCCTCGCTGCGGGACCGTGCCAGCCCTCGCTGGGCCAGCGCCACATCGAGGCGGCTGCCGGTTCCGGGCCCGGGGCCGCTGCTCACGACAGCCCCGGCAGTCGTGGCTGGTCCTCCAGCAGTTGGGCCAGCGAGTCCAAGGCGGCCCGGTACGCCTCGAACTCCTCGTCGGGACTTCCGTCCTCGGCGTCCCGCAGGTCGCTGAGGATCGCGTCGGCGGCCGGGTCACCGGTGTCCATCGGCTCCGGCACCCCGGTCATCGCGGTTCTCCCAACAGCTCCGGCAGGCCACTGATGATCCAGGTGGGCCGCTCGGCCGCGGTGGCGGCGCCGGCGGTGGCCTCCGTGTCCACGCCGGTCAGCACGAGCGCCGTGTCATAACCGGCCCGGTTGCCCCCGAGGATGTCCGTGTCCAGCCGGTCCCCCACCACGAGCGGATGCCGGGCGCCGACCGCCTCGGCCGCACGCTGGAACAGCAGGGGTTCCGGCTTGCCGGCCGCGCGGGGACGGATCCCGGTGGCGTGCGAGACCGCCTCGATGAGGGCCCCGTTTCCAGGGGCGATCCCCTCGGCCCGGGGAATCGTCAGGTCGGCGTTGGTGGCGATCCAGTGGGCCCCCTTCCGGACGGCATAGGAGGCCTGGGCCAGATCCGCCCAGGAGACGGCCGGATCGAAGCCCTGGATCACGGCGTCCGGTCCATCTGCTGCGCTCGAGACCACCCGGTGGCCGGCTCGCTCCACCTCGCCGCGCAGGAAGTCCGATCCGACCACCAGCACGGTGGCCGGCGCTCCGGGATCTGTTCCGGGCCCCGTTGAGTCCGCCAAGACCTCGCCCAGCAGGGAGACGCCCGCGGCTGCCGAGCCGAAGACCTGCTCGGCCGAGGCGTCGAGTCCGAACTCCCGGAGGTGCGCGGCCACCGCCTGCGGGGAGCGGGAGGCGTTGTTGGTCACATAGGCCACCGCGATGCCGCGCTCGGCCAGCTCGCGCAGCGTGCGCACGGCACCGTCGATGGCCGCGTCACCGGCATAGACCACGCCGTCCAGATCGCACAGGACGGCGTCATGGCCGCCGAAGAAGACCGGGCTCGCCATGGTTCAGTGGTCCCGGGCGTCCCGCTCGTCGGCCAGGGGCGATTCTGTTGCGGGGGCGTCCACCTGCTCCAGAGAGTCCGCCGTGTCCATGGACTCCAGGTCCTGCTGGTCCAGGGTGGCCCCAGGAACCCGGTCCTGACCCGGCGTGGACTGCGGCGGCACGAGGTCTCGGGCCCGAGGGCGCCGTTCCTCCGGCTCGTCGTCGAGGCCGAAGTCCACGATCTCGGGTTCCTCGAAGTCCCCGGTGCCCAGGGCACGTTCGGCCACCGACGCCTGCCGCTGCCAGGCCTTCGCCTCCCGTTCGCGACCAGCCTCTGAGAGCGCATCCGCGTAGGCGCGGAACAGTCGTGGACTGAAGGAGAAGCCACGGTTCCGGTCCAATTCCGGGATCTGCAGCACAGACAGGGCGGCGTCCAGATCACCGAGGTCACGGTGGATGCCGGAGAGGACCATCACGAGCTCCACGCGGGTGGCCTTGTCCAGACCGGATTGATCCACCTCTGCGGCCAGTTCCAAGGCCTTGTCATGACGGCCCAGGGCCCGCTCGCTGTCCACCATCTCCGGCAGGTGGGTGTTGTCCCCCGTGATGCGCCGGTAGGTCCGGAACTCGCGCAAGGCCTCGGCGTACTCCCCGGCGCCGTAGGCGGTCAGTCCCACCGCCTCCCGGACACAGCCCAGCCGCCCTCCCCGGCGGCTCGCGGCCAGGGCGTGTTCGAAGGCCAGTTGAGGATCGAGGTCCAGCAGGCGGCCGGCCATCACCAGGTGGCGGGCGACCCAGGGACGATTGCGTTCGTCCAGGGTATCCAGCTCCCGGCTCGTGGCCCGGTCCAGCTCCTTGCCGGTGACATCGTCATCGATCTCCGGGGACTTGCCCCGATCCGGGCGGTTGGCGCTGCGCAGATCACTGGGGTTGTGCACCGCCGGGCGATCATCCCGCCGGGGGCCACCGTTGTGGCGGACGCCGCGGCGGTCCTGCCCCTGGTAGCCCGAGCCCGACCCGGAGGAACGGGACCCTGAACGGCCCGATCCCTGGCGTTCGTCACGCCGCTGCCGGCCGCCCGACGGGGGACGGCCACCGCCCTGGCGACGCGGCCGATCCGATGGGCCGGACTGCTCCTGGTTCTCGGGCATCCAGAAATCCTCTCTCACGTTGAGACAACAACGCCTGGGGCCACTCGGCCCCGTGCGTGAGCCACACCAGCGTAGCCGACGTGGTTGGAACGACCTGGTTGAAACGACCTGGCTGGACAGGGCGTGGCAACAAGGTGTTATGTTAAACGAGAAGGGCCCCGCACTTCAGTGCGGGGCCCTTCCCTCAATGGTTGTCCGGCGGCGTCCTACTCTCCCACATCCTCCCGGATGCAGTACCATCGGCGCAGTGGGCCTTAGCTTCCGGGTTCGGAATGGGACCG
>NZ_JBFARZ010000004.1:0-256879 GCF_040677445.1 Citricoccus sp. NPDC055426 | reverse complement strand
TGGACGAGTTCACCTTCCGCTTCAACCGCCGAACAGCGACCAGCCGCGGACTGCTCTTCTACCGGCTGCTCCAGCAAGCCGTGAAGACCGATCCCACACCGCTCCGGGAACTCTCCATTTCCGCATCTGCGGACTAACTTCAGCTAAGCAGATACCCAATACACATGTTCGAAGACGGGGTGCGGGAAGGCAAGGGTGCAGCAGATCTGCTGGCCTGCGTCTCCGTGCTGGCGGCGCTGCCGGCCCCGGTCTCGGAGGCCGAGTCGGTGGACCGGATTCGCGCGCTGGAGGAGCTCAAGGCGGCGTGTGCGGCCGCGCAGGCCCGGACCACGGCGGCCCTGCACGGGATGAGGACCGAGGCCGAGGCGGAGCAGGGGGTGCCCGCCCGGGAGCGCGGCCGCGGACTGGCCGCGGAGGTCGCCTTGGCCCGCCGGGAGTCGCCGAACACCGGGTCCAGGGACCTGGGTCTGGCCCGGGCCCTGTGTGAGGAGATGCCGCATACCCTCGCCGCCCTGACGCGTGGGGCCATCTCGGAGTGGAAGGCCACCATCATGTGCCGGGAGACCGCCTGGCTCTCCGTGGAGGACCGCCGCCAGGTGGACGAGGTGATGGCGGACCAGCTCGAGGAGCTGGGGGTCAAGAAGCTGGCCGGGGTGGCCCGGGCCCATGCCCAGCGGTTGGACCAGGCCTCCGCCGTGGAGCAGATGAACCGGTCCGTGCGGGAACGCCGGGTCTCGGTGCGTCCGGCCCCCGGGGGCATGGCCTACCTGACGGCCCTGTTGCCGATGGCCCAGGCCGTCGGCTGCCTCGCACGCCTGAAGAAATCCGCGGCCACCACCGTCGGGACCGGTGCCCGGGCCGAGCGGACCCAGGACCAGGTCATGGCCGACCTCCTCGTGGAACGCCTCACCGGACAGGCGAAGGCCGAGGACGTGCCGGTCGAGGTCCACCTCGTCATGACGGACCGATCACTCTGGGGCGGCTCCGGGCCCGACGCCCCCGGCCGGGACCAAGCCGCTGAGGGCCCGGCCGTTGAGGGCGCCGCGAGCGGCGACCAGCCGGTGCCGGACCAGACGGAGCCGGACCAGACGGGAGGGTCGGAGATCCCGGCCTGGCTGGTCGGGCATGGCCCCCTGCCGGCCGGGGTGGCCCGGAGGGTCATCGCGGATTCGGAGGCCGAGGTCTACATCCGCCGGCTGTACACGGATCCGGCATCCGGACAGCTCGTGGCCATGGACTCGAAGCGCCGCACCTTCAGCGGAGCCCTGCGCCAGCTGATCCTGGTGCGGGACGACACCTGCCGCACCCCCTACTGCGACGCCCCGGTGAAACATGTCGACCACGTCACGCCGTACCGGGACGGCGGACCCACCAGCGCCTCGAACGCCTCCGGGCTGTGCGCGCGGTGCAACTACTCCAAGGAGGACCCGGCGTGGTCCCATGCCTCGGACGGCGACCGCTTGGCGGTCACCACGCCCACGGGGCACCGCTACGCGGCCCGGACCGGACCGCTCGTGGCGGGAGCTCCACCGGGGACCCTGTCCGGTCGCCTGACGGTGCCGTCAACCGACCGGCAACCAGATGTGCCCCGTTCTCAGCCTGATCCGGTGCTCGGCGAGGTGACCTACCGACCGGTCGACAGCGTCCTCGAGCGGGGACTGGTCCAACTGTTGATGGCTGCTGCGGTGACGCGGCGTGCTGCTGTCGGTACCCCTGCACCCCTCTGCCAGCTTCCGAGGTCAGCCGCCCGACCGTGACGGCTCGGTCTCGGATCTGAAGGTGCGGATCAACCCGGCGGCCTCCGGCGCCCGCTCGTAATGGATGAGGTGGCCGACACCGTCAAGGATCTGCAGCTGGACGCTGGGGGAGGCCCGGCCGATGCGTCGGGCCAGTTTGCGCTGACCACGCACGGAGCCCAGCTCGTCATCGGCGCCGGCGACGAGGAGCACGGGCAGGCGCAGGTGTTCCGCCACGTCCAGCACGGATCCCGTGGTGGAGGCCCGGTAGGCCTCCACCAGCACGGTGCGGTGATCGAAGGAGGAGAAGTAGTTCTGGTGCTGGTCGTGCAGGTAGGCCAGGGTGTGGCGGTCGCTGGTCTTCGCCATGACGGTGCCGGTGATCCAGACGACCACCGGGGAGGACAGCACCGCGTGACCGAGCCGACCGGGCAGCGCCGCCGAGACCTCGTAGTAGCCCGCCGCGATCCGGGACATCAGCACCTTGGCGGTCGAGTCGTCGGCGGTCAGCGCCGGTTCGCAGATCGGGTTGAGCAGGACCAGCCCGTCCCACCGCTCTGGGGCGGCCATGGCCAGATGGGACGCGATGACGGTCCCGAAGGAGTGGCCCACCAGGGTGGGCCGGGAGACCAGGCCCAACGCCTCCACGGCACTGCCCAGGGCCGCCGCATAGTGCGCCACGGTGTGCTCGGCATCGGGGAAGGCCGGCGAGTCGCCGAATCCCGGTAGCTCCGGCAGGAAGATCTCCTCGCCGGGCAGGCAGTCGGCCAGCAGGGCCAGGCCGTGATGGTCCCCCCTGAAGCCGTGGATGGCCACGATGGGCGCGCGGCGGCCGGCGGCGTCAGAACCGGCCGGGTCGGCCGCCATGCCGGGCGGGTAGTGCCACACGGCCAGGGGGGTGGCGCGCCCCGAGAGGGGATCCGGGATCTCGACCAGGAGCCGTTCCGGGGTCCGGGCGGGGAATCCGGTGATGACCGAGGTGTCCCGTGGCGCCGGGGGGACGAGCAGACGATCACGCCAGCGGATCGGCAGCGGCCGGGGGGCTGCCATGGGGGCTGCTCGGGGAACCGGGGGAGGCGGGGGAGTCGGGGAGGTGCTCACGGTCTCAGGCTAACCACCTCCCGGCGCGAGTGTGGATAGGCTTCCCGCATGAAGGCAGTCATCAGCATCGACCAGGGCACCACCTCGACCCGGGTGGTCGTGATGACCGAGGACGGGCGGCTGGCCGGCAGCGCACAACGCGAGCACCGCCAGTACTTCCCGCAGCCCGGCTGGGTGGAACACGACCCGTTGGAGATCTGGGAGAACACGCGCGAACTCACCGGGCTGGCCCTGACCCGGGCCCGGCTGAGGCCCAGCGATGTGGCCGGCGTCGGGATCACCAACCAGCGGGAGACGACGGTCCTGTGGGACTCGGTCACGGGGCGGCCGGTGCACCGGGCCATCGTCTGGCAGGACACCCGCGCGGACGAGCTGATGGACCGCCTCAAGGCCGACGGGCACGAGGACGCCGTGCGTGCCAGGACCGGGCTGCCACTGGCGTCCTACTTCTCCGCAGGGAAGATCAACTGGATGCTGGACAATGTGCCGGAGGCGGGCGAACTCGCCCGGACCGGCCGACTGCGCGCGGGCACCATGGACAGCTGGCTGTTGTGGAACCTGACAGGAGGCCCGGACGGCGGCATCCACTCCACGGACGTGACCAACGCCTCGCGCACCCTGCTGATGGATCTGGAGACCCTCGACTGGGATGACGACCTGGCCAAGCTCTTCGGCATCGACCCCGACCTGGCCGCGGGCATGCTGCCCCGGATCCACCCCTCCGTGGGCGAGTTCGGCACGATCGTCGGGGCCGAGCCGCTGAGCGGCCTGCCGGTGTGCGGCATCCTCGGGGACCAGCAGGCGGCCACCTTCGGGCAGGCGGCCTTCAACCGCGGGGACGTGAAGAACACCTACGGCACCGGGTGCTTCCTGTTGCAGAACATCGGCACCCTGCCGGAGATCTCGGACCACGGCCTCGTGACCACCGTGGCCTACCAGGTGGAGGACGGCCCGGCCTACTACGCCCTGGAGGGGTCGGTGGCCGTGGCCGGCTCCCTCGTCCAGTGGCTGCGGGACAACCTCGGCATCATCCGGACCTCGGAGGAGGTGGAGGCGCTGGCCGGGTCGGTCCAGGACAACGGCGGGGTCTACTTCGTTCCGGCCTTCTCCGGGCTGTACGCCCCGTACTGGCGGCCGGACGCCCGGGGACTGATCGCCGGGCTCACCGGGTACGCCACGGCCGGCCACATCGCGCGGGCCGCACTGGAGGCCACCGCCTACCAGTCGCGGGACGTGCTCGAGGCGGTCGTGGCGGATGCCGGCCAGCGGCCGGAGGAGCTGCGCGTGGACGGCGGCATGACCGTCAACGATGAGCTGATGCAGTTCCAGGCGGACATCCTCGGGGTGCCCGTGGTACGGCCGGAACTCGTGGAGACCACTGCCGTCGGGGCCGCCCACGCGGCGGGGCTGGCCTCCGGCGTCTGGCGGGACCTGGATGAGGTGGCTGGCCTGTGGCGCGAGGGACGACGCTGGGAACCGGTCATGTCCACCCGGGACCGGGACCGACTGCTGGGCCACTGGGAGCAGGCCATCCAGCGGTCCCTGGGCTGGGCGGAGCAGGACTGAGCGAGGCTGATTCCAGCGCCCCGGGCCCCCCGGAGTACGATGGACAGGCGCGCCGAGCGCCCGGGCGACCGGGCCGGCGTCGCCGTTCATTAAGACCCCCGCCATGCACCCGCAACGCACTTGAAGGACAGGACCTCCGTGAGCCAGCCAGCACCAGGTACTCCCCAGCCCCACGAGACCGAGGAGTACTCGTTCGCGGCGCTGGAGGACCGCTGGGGCGGCTATTGGGAGGAGCACCACACCTTCGCCCCGCTCGACGACGGCTCCGCCGAGCGCCGCTACGTCCTGGACATGTTCCCGTATCCCTCGGGGGATCTGCACATGGGCCACGCGGAGGCGTTCGCCATGGGGGACGTGGTGGCCCGCTACTGGATGCAGCAGGGCTATGACGTCATGCACCCCATCGGCTGGGACTCCTTCGGGCTGCCCGCCGAGAACGCCGCGATCAAGCGCAACGCGCATCCGGCCGAGTGGACCTACAAGAACATCGACACGCAGAAGTCCTCCTTCCAGCGCTATGCGATCTCGGCGGACTGGTCCCGCGAGCTACACACCTCCGACCCGGAGTACTACCGCTGGACCCAGTGGCTCTTCCAGCAGTTCCATGCCCGAGGCCTGGCGTACCGCAAGGACTCCCCGGTCAACTGGTGCCCCCAGGACCAGACCGTGCTGGCCAACGAGCAGGTCGTCAACGGCGCCTGTGAGCGCTGCGGCACCCAGGTGACCAAGAAGTCCCTGAACCAGTGGTACTTCAAGATCACCGACTACGCCGACCGTCTCCTGCAGGACATGGCGGAGCTCGAGGGCCACTGGCCCGAGCGCGTGCTGGCCATGCAGCGCAACTGGATCGGCCGCTCCGAGGGCGCCCACGTCGACTTCCACGTCGAGGCCACCGCGGGCCAGGCCGGCCGGGACCTCACCGTCTTCACCACCCGCCCGGACACCCTGTACGGGTCCACGTTCATGGTGGTCGCCGCCGATGCCGAACTGGCCCTGGACCTGGTGGACCCCTCCCACCGGGAGGCACTTCAGACGTACCGGGAGGACCTGAAGCACGTCTCGGAGATCGAGCGCCAGGCCACGGACCGCCCCAAGACCGGCGTCTTCCTGGGCCGCCACGCGGTCAACCCGCTCAACGGGGAGAAGCTGCCGCTCTGGGCCTCGGACTACGTGCTGGCCGACTACGGCACCGGCGCCATCATGGCCGTCCCGGCCCACGACCAGCGTGACCTGGACTTCGCCCGCACCATGGACCTGCCCGTGCGCGCCGTGCTGGACACCGGTGAGGAGGACCCCGCCGTCTCCGGCGTGGCCACCACCGGGGAGGGCACCCTCGTGAACTCCGGCGGCCCGGAGGGGCTCGACGGGCTGGGCAAGACCGAGGCCATCAGCCGCGCGATCGAGATCCTGGACGGGCGCGGCACCGGCCGCGGCACCGTCAACTACCGGCTGCGCGACTGGTTGCTGTCCCGCCAGCGGTTCTGGGGCGCGCCCATCCCGATCGTGCACTGCCCGGACTGTGGGGAGGTCCCCGTCCCCGAGGACCAGCTGCCCGTGCTGCTGCCACAGGACGTGGCCGGCGAGCAGCTCGCGCCGAAGGGCAAGTCCCCGCTGGCCGGCCTCGAGGACTGGGTCAACACCAGCTGCCCGTCCTGCGGGGGAGCGGCCCTGCGGGACACGGACACCATGGACACCTTCGTGGACTCCTCCTGGTACTTCATGCGGTTCGCGTCCCCGAACGACGACGATCAGGTCTTCGACCGTTCCGCGGTGGACCGCTGGCTGCCGGTGGACCAGTACGTGGGCGGCGTGGAGCACGCCATCCTGCACCTGCTCTACTCGCGCTTCTTCACCAAGGCCCTGTATGACATGGGCCTGATCTCCTTCACCGAGCCCTTCAAGGCGCTGCTCAACCAGGGGCAGGTGCTCAACGGCGGCAAGGCCATGTCCAAGTCCCTCGGCAACGGCGTGGACCTCGGCGAGCAACTGGACACCTTCGGCGTGGACGCCGTCCGCCTGACCATGATCTTCGCCTCCCCGCCCGAGGACGACGTGGACTGGGCGGACGTCTCGCCCGGCGGCTCGGCCAAGTTCCTGGCCCGCGCCTGGCGGCTGGCACAGGACGTCCAGGCCTCGGGTACGGCCCCCGGGACCGATCCCGACGGCGGCGACCTCACCCTGCGCCGGCTGACGCACCGCACCGTGGCGGATGCCGCCCGGCTGCTGGACGAGCACAAGTTCAACGTGGTGGTGGCCCGCACCATGGAGCTGGTCAACGGCATCCGCAAGGCGATAGACAGCGGGTCCGACGCCGGCCCGGCCGGCTCCGGCGCCGCGGACCCGGCCGTTCGTGAGGGCGTCGAGGCCGTGGCCATCCTGCTCAGCCTCTTCGCGCCCTACACGGCCGAGGACATGTGGGCCAAGCTCGGCCATGAACCCTCGGTGGCCCGGGCCGGCTGGCCGGCGGTCCAGGACGCGCTGCTGGTGCAGGACACCACCACGGCCGTGGTGCAGGTCAAGGGCAAGGTCCGGGACCGTCTCGAGGTGCCCACGGACATCTCCGCCACGGACCTTCAGGAACTCGCCCTGGCCTCCGAGGCCGTGCAGCGCTCCATCGGCGACGCTGCCGTCCGCAAGGTGATCGTGCGCGAGCCCAAGCTCGTCAACATCGTCGTCTGAGGGGCTGACCGCCAGCGGTACGGCCGAGGCACCACGGGAGAGGAGTGAGCATGGCCGATCTGGCCACATGGCAGGAGGCCATGCTCACGTACATCCGGCAGGTGCGCAGTACCCAGCCCGGCTGGGTCAGATTCGGCCTGCCGCCGTCCCGCAAGGGCCGCACCGCGATCGTGACCGACTCCTCGGCCTCGATCCCGGCCCAGGTGGTGGCGCACCCGCTGGCGAAGGGGCTGCGCCAGGTGCCCATGCCGGTGATGCTGGGGCAGCAGATCCACACGGAGGGCACCTCCGAGCTGATGCGCGAGCTGCCGCTGGCTCTGGCCGCCGGCACCTCGGTGAAGACCTCGCGGCCCGCGCCGGGGTCCTTCAGCGCCGTCTACCAGGAGCTGGCCGAGTCCGGCTTCGAACAGATCATCTCGATCCACATCTCCGGCCAGCTCTCGGGGACGGTGGAGGCCGCCCGCCTCGCCGGCCGGGAGGCCCTCATCCCGGTGACGGTGGTGGACTCCCACACCACGGGGTTCGCCCTGGGCACGGTGGTGCTGGACGCCGTGATCGCCGCCGGCTTCGGCACCCCCGCGGACCAGATCCTCGCCCGGGTGGACGAGGGCACACAGGAGGCCGAGGTCTTCTTCACGGTCCCGAACCTGGACCAGCTCCGCCGCGGCGGCCGGATCGGCACCATGGCCGGCCTGCTCGGCACCCTGCTCAATGTCAAGCCGGTGCTGACCCTTCAGGACGGGATCGTCTCCCTCGTGGACCGGCCCCGCACCACGGCCCGTGCCACGGAGCGTCTGGTCGAGCTCGCCGAGGAGGCCGTGCAGGGCGTCGAGGGACGGAGGGAGCGGCTCGCCATCCACGGATTCGGCAACGAGTCCGCCGCCCATGAACTGGCCTGGCGGCTCCAGCACCTCTCCGCCCTGCCCATTCCCGTGATCCCCCTGCCTGCCGTGCTGGCGGCGCACCTGGGGCTGGGGGCGTTGGGCGTCACCCTGAACCCCCTTCCTGCACAGCGGCCCGGCTGACGGCGCGCCGCCCCCACCGGACGGGGGACCTCTGCCGCCGCGGCCGCGATGGGACCAGTGTGGGGGCATGGGACGCCACCACTACGCCGCCGGGGCCGCCGAGACCCCCGACAGCACCGAGGCCTGGGACCCGGATGACTGGGAGGAGCCACCGCCGACCGCGCCGTTGTGGCGCGTCCGGATCGTCACCTCGGCCGTCCTGCTGCTGGCCGTGGTGGCCGGGACCTGGTGGGCCGTCGGCTGGCTGACCTCCCCGGCCGGCCCCACGGGCCCCGGTGCGCCGGTGGCGGCGCCGGTGAAACCGGCCGCACCGGACACCCCGGTGCCCGACGGCGGCCCCACCGGACCCGCCGAGACCGTCACCGTCCATGTGGCCGGGGAGGTGGCGGAGCCCGGCCTCGTGGAACTGCCCGCCGGCGCCCGCGTGCAGGACGTCTTGCAGGCCGCCGGCGGCCCCACCGATGAAGCTGCGGTAGACCGCCTGAACCTGGCGGCCCCCGCCATTGACGGCAGCCAGATCCTGGTACCGGGGCCGGAGGGCGTCCCCGGAGCGGTCAGCGGCGGTGGCCCGGCTGCTGCGGGTACCCCCGCTGCCGCCGGGACAGGCGTCGGCGGAACCGGGATGGGCGGGCCTGGAGGCGTGAACGTCAACACCGCCGACTCCGCCACCCTGGAGCAGCTCCCGGGGATCGGCCCCGCGCTGGCGGGCCGGATCATCGACCATCGAGAGCAGGTCGGACCCTTCGGCTCCCTGGAGGACCTGGACGCCGTCTCGGGTATCGGGCCCGCCATGATGGAACGGTTGGACGGCCTGGTCTCCTGGTGAGGATCCAGGCCGGCGGGCGGGTGCCGGCGCCGGTCGACCTGCGGCTGGTGCCCGCCGTGATACTCACCCTGGCCGCCTGCCTCGCGGTGCCCGTGCTGCCGTACGGGATGGCCCTGAGCCTGCCGTGGTGGCTGTTGGCTGCTGCCGTGGTCTCCACGGTGGTACTGGTGATCTCGGCCCGTGGTGGGCGGCCCGGCACCGGTCAGCTGGCGCGGGTGACGGCGGTGGCGGCCCTGACCGCGTGCGCCTGCTGGATCGCCGCGGTCGCCGCCCTGCAGGCCGCCGGCGAACGGGTTCCGGTCCGGGAGTCCGGGTGGGAGGCCGCCGTCGCGGCGGAGCGGCCCGTGCGGGTCTCCGGAGAGGCCGCCGGCACGTCCACCCGGCGTGCGGGACCCTATGGGGACTCGTGGCACCTGACGGTGTCGGTGCAGTCGTTCGGTCATCCGCTCACCGAGGTCCCCGGTGGTGCTGAGGTCGTGGTGTCCGGCGGGGGAGACTGGGCCGGGGTCGCGGAGGGCGCCGGTCTCTGCTTCGTGGCGACGCCGGAGGCGGAGGGCGCCACGGTGTTCGCCCGCGCGTCCACCGGCCCCGGAACGGACACCGAGGCTGACGCCTGCCACGCCCTGACGCCGGGCCCGGACGCCGGACAGGACACCGGACAGGACGCCGACCAGAGCGGACCCACCGGTCGCGACCTGGTCCGCGAGGCCGTGCGACAGGCGGCGTCGGGATCGGTCGGCACGGCCCCGCAGCTGCTGCCCGGACTCGTGCTCGGTGACCGTTCCGTGCAGGAGCCCGAACTGGATGAGGCGATGAAGACCTCGGGACTGAGTCATCTGTCCGCCGTCTCCGGGGCGAACTGCACCTTGATCGCCGGCGCCGTGACCATGGCGTTGCGGTCCTTCCGGGTCCGCCGGCCGGTGGTGCTCGGCGCCGTGCTGGGGGTGCTGGTCCTCTTCGTGATCATCGTGGGCCTGGAGCCGTCCGTGATCCGCGCCGCCGTCATGGGTGCCCTGGGCGCCTGGGCCGTGTTCTTCGGACGGGGGCGGCAGGCCCTGCCGCTGCTGTGCCTGGCGGTCTGCGTGCTGTTGTGCTGGCAGCCCGGGCTCGCGGGGGAACCGGCGTTCCAGCTTTCCCTGGCCGCCACGGCCGGGATCGTCCTCGCAGCGCGTCCGGTCGAGCAGTGGCTGACGGCCGTGCTCAGCCGGTGGCTGCCCGGCCCCGTGGCGGGAATCCTGGGCGCGGCCCTGGCCGTGAGCGCCACCGCGCAGATGGCCTGCCAGCCCGTCCTCGTCGGGATGACCGGGGAGCTCAGCGCCTACGCGGTACCGGCCAACCTGATCGCTGCCCCGCTGGTGCCGTTCGTGACCGTGCCCGGCACGGTGGCCGCTGTCCTCGCGGTGCCCCTTCCCGGGCTGGCGGCCGGGGCGTTCTGGGTGGTCGGGTGGCCGGCCGCGGGCATCGGGTGGATCGCCACCGCGGTGTCCCGGTGGCCCGGATCCGTCCACCCCTGGCCCGAGGGGTGGCTGGGCGCGGCCCTGGTGGCGGCACACCTGGCGGCGGCCCTCGCCCTGCTGTGGCTGCTGATGCGCTGGGAACGGACACGGCCGGCCCGGGTCCGGGTGCTCGGTCCCCACGGCAGGCCACCGAGCCGGCCGCCCCGCCGACTCCGCTGGATGCTGGCGGCAGCCTGGACCACCGTCTGCGCGGCGGCGGGAAGCCAGCTCGGGCTGGTGATCGCCCCACCCACGGGAACGCTGCCGACCGACTGGTCCCTGGCCGCCTGCGACGTGGGCCAGGGCGACATGCTCGTGATGCGCACGGGGGAGAGGTCCGGGATGGTGGTGGACACCGGCCCTGATCCGGACGCGGCCCGGGCCTGCCTGGACCGGCTCAGGATCCGCCGGGTGGACCTCCTCGTCCTGAGCCACCTGCACCAGGATCACGCCGGAGGCGCCGAGGCGGTCCTGGAGTGCTGCCGGCCCGCGGCGATCCTGTTCTCCTCCAGGGGGGAGGGCGGCGCACCGGTGGGGTCCCGACAGCCCCGGGCAGGTGAGACGGGAACGGCGGGTGACCGGCCGACGTCGGGCTGGCAGGTGGACTGGACCGTGCTGGCGGCCGACCCGGAGGCCGCCAATGAGAACGACGCCTCGCTCCAGATGCTGGCCACCGTCCTCACGCCCCAGGGCGACTACACGGTGTTGCTGACCGGGGACATGGAGGAGGAGGCCAGCGGCACGCTGCTGGACGAGGGGCGGTTCCCGGACGCGGTGGACGTGCTGAAGGTGGCCCATCACGGGGCGCGGAACGGCGGCCAGGAGATGATCCGGGCGGTGGACCCCGCACTGTCCGTGGTGCAGGTGGGCCGGGACAACGGGTACGGCCATCCCCACCCCTCCGTGCTGGCCGAGCTGGAACGGCACGGCTCGGTGATCCGCACAGACCAGCACGGCACCACCGTCCTCTCGCTCCGGGAGGGACAGCTGGTGCCGACGCTCACCGGCTCCCGCGCGCCCGAGCCCAGAGGGCCGGGCCGGACCGGGCAGGGCGGATAGGATGGTCCGCATGCCCGCACCGAGTCGAAACCGCCGCACCACGAGCTCCGGGGCCGACTGGCGCACCGTCACACCCGCCCCGTTGATGCTGCTGAAGGGCCCCGAGGACTTCATCGCCACCCGGGTGATGGACCGGGTGCGTTCGGCCCTGCGGGAACAGGACCCCGAACTGGAGACCCACCGCCTGGACGCGGCCGCCTACGAGGCCGGGCAGCTCTCGGTGTTCGCCAGCCCCTCCCTGTTCGGCGAGGCCAAGATCCTCCAGGTGGACGGCCTCCAGGACATGAACGAGGCGTTCCTGGCGGACTGCCTGGACTATGTCCGTTCCCCGGCGGAGGACGTGACCCTGCTGCTGCGCCACACCGGCGGCACCCGCGGCAAGAAGCTGCTGGACGCGGTCACCGCCGCGGGCGTGCTGGTGGACTGCCAGCCGATCAAGTCCGATGCCGAGAAGTCCGAGTTCGTGCAGGGCGAGTTCCGGTCCCGGCGCCGCTCCATCGACCCCGAGGCCGTGCGGTCCCTGCTGGATGCCACCGGGGGTTCCCTGACGGACCTGGCCGCGGCGTGCCAGCAACTGGCCGAGGACACGGAGGGCACCGTCACGAGCCAGATCGTGGACCGGTACTACGGCGGGCGCGTGGAGGCCACCGCGTTCCGGGTGGCCGACGCCGCGATCGAGGGCCGGGCCGGTCAGGCCACCGCCCTGCTGCGCCACGCCCTCGCGACCGGCGTGTCCGCCCCCGCCATCACGGGGGCCCTGGCCATGAAGACCCGGCAGATCGCGCGGATCGTGGACGCCCGGATCGGCCAGGGACAGATCGCCGGCGTGCTGGGGATGGCCCCGTGGCAGGCCAAGCGGGTGGCGGAGACCGTCCGCTTCTGGAACCCGGCCACCATCGCCGCGGCCATCGAATGGGTGGCCCAGGCGGACGCGGAGGCCAAGGGCCTGGCCAAGGACGCTGACTACGCGGTGGAGCGGGCCGTCACCCGGATCGCCCTGGCCGCCCGCCGCTGACACAGGCCCAGACGCCGCAGCCACAGGCACACTCCAGCAGACTTAAACGACGAGGCCCCCGTCCATCAGGACGGGGGCCTCGGTCACGAGTCGGGCTCAGGCCTCGATCTTGAGCGCGCGCTTGGCGATACCGGACTTGCGGTTGGCAGCCTGGTTCTTGTGGATGACGCCCTTGCCGGCGGCCTTGTCCAGCTTCTTGCTGGCCAGGGCGACGGCGGAGTTCGCGGCAGCCTGGTCGCCGGCGGCGACAGCCTTGTCCACGGCGCGGATGGCGGTGCGCAGCTCGGACTTCACCGCGTTGTTGCGCAGGCGCGCCTTCTCGTTGGTGAGGATGCGCTTCTTCTGGGACTTGATGTTAGCCAAGGAAAAGTCTTTCTGTTGTCTTCTGACGTGGTCGGTGAGGGGTAATCCCGAATCCGGCGACTGAGCGGCGTGGGGATGCCTGGTAAAGCCGTTCCGGGAGTGCCCGTCGACCTGCGCGGACACACAGCTGGATAGTCTATCACGACCAGCCGTTGCGTTCCCGGAGCGCGGCGGACACGGCCTCGAAGGTCCGCTCGTCCACCACCCCGCCCTCACGGCGGACGTCCCGGGGATCGATCTGCAGGATGCGGTCCAGCTTAACCTCGGACGGACGGCCCTTCGAATCCCACGCGCCGGAGCCGACGTCGATGTAGTCCGGATCGTGGGACGTCCGGTTGTTGCGATCGCGGCTCGTCAGCTGGGCCGCCAGCAGGTATCCGCCGTTGCGGCCCACCACGAGCACGGGGCGGTCCTTGCCCCGCCCGTCGAGCTCCTCGAAGGGGACCCACGTCCAGACCACCTCTCCAGGGCCGGCTTCGGGCCCGGGGGCGGGGGAGTACTGGACCCGGGCGGCGCCGTGGAAGTCTCCCGGGTAGTCGGTGAGACGGCCTGCGGAGGGCGCCCGGCCGCCGTCGGGCCTCGGGGTTGATGAGGGGGACGGGGACGTGGGCATCCGCCGGACCTGACGAGCCGCGCGGATCACCCGGCGGCCCACGGACCACAACCGGTTCAGGTTCAATGCCATGGCCACAACCTAGCAACCGCGCGGGCAGGGCGGCGGGCCAGGTGGCGGGCCGGTGCCGGAGAGGCGGAGGCGGGGTTCCGTCGCAAAGCATGGAAGAATAAGGCACCAATCACCTGCTCCCGTATCAGTCGAAGGAAGATGCCAGTGTCGCCCATGGCGAGCAACGCGCCGGTGCCCGCCGCCACCGATCCCGCGGTCATCAGGAATTTCTGCATCATCGCGCACATCGACCACGGCAAGTCCACCCTGGCGGACCGCATGCTGCAGTCCACCGGTGTGGTCCAGCCGCGGGACATGAAGGCCCAGTACCTGGACCGGATGGACATCGAGCGTGAACGCGGCATCACCATCAAGTCCCAGGCCGTGCGGATGCCGTGGAACGTGGACGGGACCGACTACGCCCTGAACATGATCGACACCCCCGGGCACGTCGACTTCACCTACGAGGTGTCCCGGTCCCTCGCCGCGTGCGAGGGGGCCATCCTGCTCGTGGACGCGGCCCAGGGCATCGAGGCGCAGACCCTGGCCAACCTGTACCTGGCCATGGAGAACGACCTCACCATCATCCCGGTGCTGAACAAGATCGACCTGCCCTCGGCGGACCCGGAGCGGTACGCCGCCGAGATCGCGGGCCTGATCGGGGTGGACCCGGACGACGTGCTCCGGGTCTCCGGCAAGACCGGGGTGGGCGTGGAGGCCCTGCTGGACCGCGTGGTGCAGGAGATCCCCGCCCCCGAGGGCGAGGTCGAGGCCCCGGCCCGCGCCATGATCTTCGACTCCGTGTATGACACCTACCGCGGCGTGGTCACCTACGTCAGGGTGGTGGACGGCCGGCTGTCACCGCGGGAGAAGATCCGCATGATGTCCACCGGCGCCACCCACGAGCTGCTGGAGATCGGCGTGTCCTCCCCGGAGCCCAAGCCCTCCAAGGGCCTGTCCGTGGGGGAGGTGGGCTACCTCATCACCGGCGTGAAGGACGTCCGCCAGTCCAAGGTCGGCGACACCGTCACTGGCGCCACGAATCCCGCCGCCGAGCGGATCGGCGGCTACGAGGACCCCAAGCCCATGGTGTTCTCCGGCCTGTACCCGATCGACGGCTCCGACTACCCGGTGCTGCGGGACGCCCTGGACAAGCTCAAGCTCAACGACGCGGCCCTCGTCTACGAACCCGAGACCTCCGTGGCCCTCGGCTTCGGCTTCCGCGTGGGCTTCCTCGGCCTGCTGCACCTGGAGATCATCCGAGAGCGCCTCGAGCGCGAGTTCAACCTGGAGCTGATCTCCACCGCCCCGAACGTGGTCTACGAGGTCACCAAGGAGGACAAGACGGTCGTCACCGTGACAAACCCGTCCGAGTTCCCCGAGGGCAAGATCCAGGAGGTCCGTGAGCCCATGGCCTCGGCCACCATCATCGTGCCCAGTGAGTTCATCGGCTCGGTCATGGAGCTGTGCCAGGGCAAGCGCGGCCAGCTGAAGGGCATGGACTACCTCTCCGAGGAACGCGTGGAGATCCGCTACTGGATCCCCCTCGCCGAGATCGTGTTCGACTTCTTCGACCTGCTCAAGTCCCGCACCAAGGGCTATGCCTCCCTGGACTGGAAGGCGGACGGGGACCAGGTGGCCGACCTGGTCAAGGTGGACATCCTGCTCCAGGGCGAGGCCGTGGACGCCTTCAGCTCCATCACCCACAAGGACACCGCCTACGCCTACGGCGTGATGATGACGGGCAAGCTCAAGGAGCTCATCCCGCGCCAGCAGTACGAGGTGCCCATCCAGGCGGCCATCGGCTCACGCATCATCGCCCGCGAGAACATCCGGGCCATCCGCAAGGACGTGCTCTCCAAATGCTACGGCGGCGACATCTCCCGTAAGCGCAAGCTGCTGGAGAAGCAGAAGGAGGGCAAGAAGCGCATGAAGATGGTCGGCCGCGTGGAGGTGCCCCAGGAGGCCTTCATCGCCGCGCTCTCCTCGGACGGGGCCGGTTCCGAGACCGGCGCCAAGAAGTAGTACGCCGCTTGCCTTCCATCCTGCCCCTCGGCAACCCCGCGCCCGACGACGGCCGGTTCCCCGCCGAGGTCGGCCGCCGGATCCGCGCGGCGGAGGAGGGCGGGGCGCCCCGCACCTTCAGCCTGTACGTGCACGTGCCGTTCTGCACCGTGCGCTGCGGGTACTGCGACTTCAACACCTACACGGCCGAGGACCTGGGGCCCGGGGCGTCCCGGACCTCCTATGCGGACACCGTCTCCGGCGAGCTCGACTTCGCGGCCGAGGCGCTGAAGGCCTCCGCCATCCCGGACCGCACCCTGGAGACCGTGTTCTTCGGCGGGGGCACCCCCACACTGCTGCCCGCCGCTGATCTCGTCGGTATCCTGTCCCGCGCCCGGGACGTCTTCGGGATCACGGAAGGCGCCGAGGTGACCACGGAGGCCAATCCCGACTCGGTCACCGCAGCCTCGCTGCGGGAGCTGGCCGAGGGCGGATTCACCCGGGTGTCCTTCGGGATGCAGTCCGCCGTGCCGCACGTGCTGGCCACGCTGGAACGCACCCATCGCCCGGAGAACGTGCCGGCCGCCGTCGCCTGGGCCCGGGAGGCCGGGCTGGAGGTGTCCCTGGACCTCATCTACGGGACCCCGGGGGAATCCCTGGAGGACTGGCGCACCACCGTTCTGGCCGCGCTGGAGCTATGCCCCGACCACCTCTCGGCGTACTCGCTGATCGTGGAGGAGGGCACCAAATTCGGTGCTGCCGTGAAGCGCGGCGTGCAGGATGACGTGGACCCGGATGACCAGGCGGACAAGTACCTGCTGGCCGAGCGGCTCTTCGCCGAGGCCGGCTACCGCTGGTACGAGATCTCGAACTGGGCCCTGGACCCGGACGATGAGGGGATCCACCGGGCCCGGCACAACATGGCCTACTGGCGGGACCAGGACTGGTGGGGCGCCGGCCCCGGAGCGCACTCCCACCTGGCCGGCGTGCGGTTCTGGAATGCCAAGCACCCGGCGGCCTACGCCCAGCGGCTGGCCACCGGCGTCTCGCCCTCGGTCGGCCGCGAGGAACCGGACGCCGAGGCGCGGTTCCTCGAACGGGTCATGCTGGGGGTGCGTCTGACGGAGGGCCTGCCGGTGGCCGAGCTCGAGGCGGCGCCCGACGGCGGCGCGCAGGCCAGGCAGGAGATTGCCGCGATGATCGGTGAGGGCCTGCTGGACGGCCGGGCCGCGCTGGCCGGCCGGCTGGTGCCGACCCTGCAGGGCCGCCTGTTGGACGACGCGATCGTGCGGCGGCTGGCCGGGTTCTGACTACTGGATCAGGCGCAGGTTCAGCGGGTAGCGGTACGGCCGGCCCTTGTTGCACTGGATGCCCGCCGCCACGCCGGAGACCGTCATGAACAGCCACAGCAGCATGGCGACGATCCCGAAGATGCCGCCCACGATCGGGATGAGGGCCAGCAGGTTCGCCACGATGGCCAGCACGGTGGGCGGCAGCGTGAAGTTCAGCGCCTCCTTGGCCTCCTGGGCCGTGAACGGGCCGCGGTGGCGGAAGACGAGGTAGATCACCAGTGAGGGGATGCAGCCGAGGAACCCGCCGAAGTGCGCGAGGGTGGCCCACTGGCGGTCCTCGGAGGGGTTCAGTGGCTCGGCCTGATCGGGGGAGCCCTGCAGCTGCTGGTCGCGCCGGGGAGCGGCGTGGGGACGCTGGCGGTGTGGACCACCGGGCTGCTGCTGGGACACGGCCTGGGCCTTTCCGATCGGGAGTCGTTCGGTCGCCAGTGTACCGCCGAGCCCCGGGAGTTCCGTGCACGGCCGGGGCGCGGTCAGTCCCCGGTGGCGGTGAGGAAGTCGATGACCTCCTCCACCCGGCCCAGCAGGGACGGCTCGAGGTCGGCGTAGGTGCGCACCTGCGCGAGCAACCGCTTCCAGCCCAGCCCGACGTCCTCCTTGGTGCGGTGGGGCCAGCCGAGCCCGGCGAGGATGCCGGTCTTCCAGTCCTGGCCCCTGGGCACCACAGGCCAGGCGCGGATGCCCAGGACGGCCGGTTTGATGACCTGCCAGACATCCACGTAGGGGTGGCCGACGATCAACACGTTGCCGCGAGCCCCCGGCACCCGCATGGCCTCGGCCGCGATCCGCTCCTCCTTGGAGCCGGAGACGAGGTGGTCCACCAGGATGCCGAGGCGGCGCTGTGGACCGGGGGAGAACTCGGTGATGGCACCGGCCAGGTCGTCGACCCCGTGCAGGGGCTCCACCACGATGCCCTCCAGCCTCAGGTCCTCGCCCCAGACCTTCTCCACCAGCTCGGCGTCATGCAGCCCCTCGACCCAGATGCGGGAGGCCCGAGCCGTGCGGGCCCGGGCGTTCTCCACCCGCAGGGAGCCCGATGCCGTCCGGCGTGGTGGCGCGGCGGAGGCCCCGGCGTCCGAGCCGACGGCCGCCGAGGGGGGCACCGCCTCGACGGGCTCGCCGTCCACGAGGAACCCGAATCCGAGGGGGAAGGACTTGGTGCGTCCCTTGCGGTCCTCCAGCACGACCAGGTGGACGCCGCCGGACTTCTCGACCCGCAGCACGGCGCCCGTGAACCCGGTCCCGGTGTCCTCCAGGACGGTCCCCGTGGTCGCAGGGACCTTGGTGACGGTACGGGCGGCAGGGCGGAACCCGCCATCGAGGGTGCCCGGGCCCCAGCTGTTCCATTCCACGTACTTCTCCATTCCACGGCTTCTCCATTCGAAGCTCGGACCGACGCTAGCAAGCGGGCTGGGGGAACCGGGGGATCGGCTCGCGCGGGGACTTGCCGGGGGACTCACCCGGGGAGGGGTCCCGGGGAAGGGTCCCGATTGGACACGGGTACTAGACTTGGCACTTGAATGTGCTGAGTGCTAAGCCGGGTGCTGGCTGGAGACCGAGGGCGGACAGGAGGGACCGATGAGCGAACAACCACGTCGCATGCAGGTACTGCAGGCCATCGTGGAGGACTACGTGTCCTCCCGTGAGCCGGTCGGTTCCAAGGCCCTCGTGGACCGCCATCAGCTGGGGGTGTCGTCCGCGACGGTGCGCAACGACATGGCGGCGCTGGAGGAGGAGGGGCTGATCGTGGCCCCGCACACCTCCTCCGGCCGGATCCCCACGGACAAGGGCTACCGGCTCTTCGTGGACCAGATCTCCGAGGTCAAGCCGCTGTCCGCCGCGGAGAGGCGGGCGGTGCAGACCCTGTTGGACGCCACCGGCGACTTCAACGAGATGATGGCCCGCACGGTGCGAGCCCTCGCGCAGCTGACCAACCAGGTGGCCGTGCTGCAGTACCCGCACGTGGACTCCTCCACCATCCGCCACCTCGAGTTCGTCTCCCTGGCCCCGCACCGCGCCCTGGTGGTGGTGATCCTGTCCTCGGGGCAGGTGGACCAGCGGGCCTTCCACGTGGAGGCGGAGGCGCCCGAGGCCTCTGTGGCGGCGCTCAAGCAGCTCTTCCTGCGCTACCTGGACGGACTCACCCCGGCCCAGGCGCCGGACGGGCTGCGCCTCGCCCTCGCAGAGGTCCCCGCCGAGGACCGTGCCCTGGCCCTCGGGTTCGCCGCCCACCTGGACCAGGTGTTCGCCGCCCGCCGGGAGGACCGCATCATCATGGCGGGCACCGCCAACCTGGCGCGCTCCACCGGTGACTTCCCCCTCTCGATCGGGCCCATCCTCGAGGCACTGGAGGAACAGGTGGTCCTGTTGCGCCTGCTGACCGAGATGGAACAGGATGTGCGTGGTCTCAGTGTGCGGATCGGGTCCGAGAACTCGGGATCCCTGGCCGAGGCCTCCGTCATCGCGGCAGGCTACGGCCCGGGAGCCCCGGGTGCCGGGGCCAAGCTCGGCGTGGTGGGACCCACCCGGATGGACTATCCGGGCACCATGACCGCCGTCCGGGCCGTGGCCCGGTACCTGTCCCGGATCCTGTCCCAGCAACCGTGACGGCAACCGTGGGCACAGCAGTGAGCACCGCAGGACCAGAGACATTCTTCACACCATTCACCACCGGAAGGAACACCGCAGACCGTGGCTGACCATTACGAGGTGCTCGGCGTCGGCCGAGACGCCTCCGCCGAGGAGATCAAGCGCGCCTACCGCAAGATGGCGCGCAAGCTCCACCCTGACGTGAACCCCGCGCCGGAGGCCTCCGACCAGTTCAAGAACGTGACCCGCGCCTACGAGGTCCTCTCGGACTCGGAGAAGCGCCGCAACTACGACGCCACCGGCCATGAGAACGGCACCGGCGGCATGGGCGGCGGATTCGGCGGCGGGGACTTCGGCGGCTTCCAGGACATCTTCGAGACGTTCTTCGGCGGCGGCGGATCCGGCGGCATGGGCGGTGGCATGGGCGGAGGCCCCACCAGCCGGGCCCGCCGCGGCCAGGACGCCCTCATCATGGCCAAGCTCGACCTGCAGGACGCCGTCTTCGGCACGGAGAAGACCCTCGAGGTGGACACCGCCGTGGTCTGCCCCACCTGTGACGGCACCTGCTGCCAGCCGGGCACCCATCCGGAGACCTGCACCATCTGCAACGGCCAGGGCGCCATCCGGCGGCCGGTGCGTTCCATCCTCGGCACGGTCATGGCGGCCGAGACCTGCTCCGCCTGTCAGGGCTTCGGCACCGTCATCCCGGACCCGTGCCGCGAGTGCTCCGGCCAGGGCCGCATCCGCCAGCGCACCTCGCTGACCATCAAGATCCCCGCCGGTGTGGCCACCGGCACCCGGATCCAGCTGGCCGGACGGGGCGAGGCCGGCCCAGGCGGCGGGCCCAACGCCGATCTCTACGTGGAGATCGAGGTGCGCCAGCACGAGGTCTTCGTCCGCGACGGGGACCACCTGCTGGCCACCATGAGCGTGCCGATGGCCGCCGCCGCCCTCGGCACCACCCTCACCCTGGACACCTTCGACGGTGAGCAGGAGGTCCCGGTCAAGGCCGGCACCCAGTCCGGCGAGGTCCAGACCCTCAAGGACCTCGGCGTGGGCCGGCTGCGCGGCTCCGGCCGCGGCGACCTCAAGGTCACGCTCCGGGTCGAGACCCCCACCAAGCTGGACGATGAACAGAGGGCCCTGCTCGAGCAGCTGGCCACCCTGCGCGGTGAAGACGTGGTGCACGGCACCACCGAGCACCGCGGCCTGTTCTCCAAGTTCCGGGACAACTTCAAGAACCTGTGAGCTGAACCGTGAGCAACCCGCTCTTCTACGTCGAAGCCGGCGCCCTCGGCCCGGTCACCCTCGGGGGCACCGCCGTGCTCACCGGCGCCGAGGCCCGTCATGCCGCCCAGGTCATGCGCCTGGCGCCGGGGGAGCGGGTGGACGTGGCGGACGGCTCGGGCCGGCGCGTGAGCGGGCCCGTGGTGTCCGCCGCCGCCGACCGTCTCGAGGTGTCCGCCGAGTCCGTCACGGATGAACCGGCCCCCAGCCCGGAGCTCGTGCTGGTCCAGGCCCTGGCGAAGGGCGATCGGGACCTGCTGGCGGTCCAGACCGCCACGGAGCTCGGCCTGGACGCGGTCCACCCCTGGCAGGCCGAGCGGTCCATCGTCCGTTGGAAGGGCGAGAAGGCCGCCAAGGCCGTGGCCAAGTGGGACGCGGCACTGCTCGCGGCCGCCAAGCAGGCGCGCCGCACCCGGGTGCCGCGCACCGAGAGGATGCTCGACGGCGTCGCGGTCGCCTCGGTCTGCGGCCCCGGTACCCTGGTGCTCGTCCTGCACGAGGACGCGAGGCAGTCCCTCGGCGAGGTGCTCGAGGAGGTGCTCGGTGAGGCGGCGGAGCAGCGCGGCGGCGCGGTACCGCCGGTCGGGCGGATCGTGCTCGTCGTGGGGCCCGAGGGCGGCATCAGCCCCGCCGAGGTCGGGGCACTGACCGGATCCGGGGCCCGCCTGGTGCTGTTGGGCCGCAATGTCCTGCGGTCCTCCACGGCCGGGCCGGCCGCCGTCGCCGTCCTCCAGCAGCTGCTGGGCCGGTTCGGGCCGCGGACGTAGACTGAACCCCAGAAGCCAACCCACCAGCGCAGGAGCTGAAGCACCTCCCTTGAGTCTTCCCACGGAACGTGACCAGATCACCATCACCTTCGCCTCGGCGGAGACCATGGTGCGGACCCTCGGACCGCAGGACCTGCTGCTGCGGGTCCTGGACGGCCTGTACCCCGAACTGACCGTCTCCGTGCGCGGCGAGGACCTGGACGTGGAGGGCCCCGACCGGGACGTGAACCAGGCCCGGCAGGTCATCGAGGACCTGCACGCCCTCGCGCGGCGCGGCACCTCCGTCACGCCCGACGTGATCGAACAGGTCACGTCCCTGGTCCGCGGCGGCTCCGGCGCGGGTGCCTCCGGCCTGCTCTCCGCCTCGATCCTCTCCAGCCGGGGCCGCAAGATCCGGCCGAAGACGCTCAACCAGCAGGACTACGTCCAGAGCATCGACGAGAACACCATCACCTTCGGCCTCGGACCGGCCGGCACCGGCAAGACCTACCTGGCCATGGCCAAGGCCGTGCAGTCCCTGCAGGCCAAGGAGGTCAACCGGATCATCCTGACCCGTCCGGCCGTGGAGGCGGGGGAGCGGTTGGGCTACCTGCCGGGCTCACTGAGCGAGAAGATCGATCCGTACCTGCGGCCCCTGTACGACGCCCTGCATGACATGGTCGAGCCCGAGTCCATCCCCCGGCTGATGGCCGACGGGACCATCGAGGTGGCACCGCTGGCCTACATGCGAGGCCGCACGCTCAATGACGCGTTCATCATCCTGGACGAGGCGCAGAACACCACCGGGGAACAGATGAAGATGTTCCTGACGCGCCTGGGCTTCGGCTCCCACATGGTGGTCACGGGGGACACGAGCCAGGTGGACCTGCCGCGGGGCACGGCCTCGGGCCTGGCCCAGGCCGTGTCAGTCCTCGAGGGGCTCGAGGACATCGCCGTCATCCGGCTGCAGTCCGTGGACGTGGTCCGCCACCGCCTGGTGAGCCGGATCGTGGACGCCTACGAGGAGGAGACCCATGGCCGTTGAGGTCGTCAACGAGTCCGGCCTGGCGGTGGATGAGGAGTCCATGCTGGCGCTGGCCCGCGCCGTGCTGTCCGAGTTGCACGTCCATCCCGGCGCCGAGCTCTCCGTGATCTGCGTGGACGAGGCCGCGATGGCCCAGCTCCACGAGGAGTGGATGGACCTGCCGGACGCGACGGACGTCATGAGCTTCCCCATGGACGAGCTGCGGCCCGGCACCGCGGACGCGCCCAGCCCGGAGGGGCTGCTCGGGGACATCGTGATCTGCCCCCAGGTGGCCTCCGTCCAGGCCGCCCGCGGCGGACACTCCGCCCAGGACGAAATCCTGCTGCTGCTCACCCACGGGCTGCTGCACCTGCTCGGCTTCGACCATGAGGAGGACGAGGAGAGGGCCGAGATGTTCGGGCTCCAGCACCGGCTCCTCAGCGCGTTCCTCGGCCGAGACGCCCCGGACCCCACCGAGGACTGATGTTGACCTCTGTCGCCCTGGCGGCCCTGCTGGCCGCCCTGATCTTCCTCGCCTGGACGCTGGGCCTGGCCGAGACCTCACTCGGCTACCTCTCCCGCAAGGAGGCCGAGGGCATCGCCATGCGCCGCCCGCGCAGCCCGATCCTGACGGTCATGGCGCGGTTGCCCGAACACCTGCACGCGCTGCGGTTCTGGCGCCTCTTCGCCGAGACCACCGCGGCCGTGGCCGGAACGCTGTTCGTGGGCTCACTGATCGGGGACCTGTGGATCACCGCCGGCATCTCGGCGGTGCTCATGATGCTGCTGGCCCTGCTGCTGACGGTGCTGTCCCCCCGGAGCGTCGGGGCCCGGCATGACGTGGCCGCGGCCCAGCGCACCGCAGGGCTCGTCCGCTTCCTCACCGCCGTCCTCGGGCCGCTGCCCGCACGGGTCGCGGCCCCCGGCCCCCGCTCCGAGGACGAGGAGGAGGAGGCCGCCGAGATCGAGGAGCGGCACTTCCGCGAGTTCGTCTCCCGCGCCCATGACGCGGACGTCCTGGAGGACGCGGAGGCCGAGCTCATCCAATCCGTCTTCGACATGGGGGACACCCTGGTGCGCGCCGTCATGGTGCCCCGCACCGACGTCGTGACGGTGGAGACGGGGACCACGCTGGAGGACGCCATGAACCTCTTCCTGCGATCCGGCTGCTCCCGGATCCCCCTGATCGGGGACAGCTCCGACGAGGTCTTCGGCATGGTGTACCTCAAGGACGTGGCCCGCGCCATGCACCGGGGGCTCGGGGACGGCGCCGCCGATCCCGCCAGCCCCGTGGACCGGGTGGCCCGGGACGTGCGCTTCGTGCCCGAGTCCAAGCCCGTGTCCGTGCTGCTGCAGGAGCTCCAGCGCGAGTCCACGCACATCGCGATCGTGGTGGACGAATACGGCGGCACCGCGGGGCTCGTGACCCTCGAGGACCTGATCGAGGAGATCGTCGGGGAGATCTCGGATGAGTACGACCGTCAGGACCGGCCCGAGGTGGAGTTGCTCGAGGACGGCGCCTTCACCGTGGACGCCCGCATGAGCATCGACGACTTCGCCGAGACCTTCGGCATGGACCTGGACGACGAGGAGGACGTGGACACCGTGGGCGGGTTGCTGGCCAAGACCCTGGGCCGCGTGCCGATCCAGGGCTCGCACGTGTCCGTCCAGGGCATCGAGCTGACCGCCGAGTCCCTCCAGGGCCGGCGCAACCGCGTGGCCCGGCTGGTGGTGCGGGTCCCCACGGCGACGGCAGGCCACCGCCGACGCCGTCCCGGCGCCGAGGCACCGTCCGCCTACCCGCCCGAGCAGCCGACCCAGCACCCGAGCCAGCATCCGACGGCGCATCAGAACCAGTCCCAGGAGAGCCGACCATGACGTCCCTGCTTGATTCCACCACCGTCCCCGAGGGATTCCGCGCCGGATTCGTCTCCCTGGTGGGCCGTCCCAATGCCGGCAAGTCCACCCTGACCAATGCGCTGGTGGGGGAGAAGGTCGCCATCACCTCCTCCAAGCCGCAGACCACCCGGCACACCATCCGGGGGATCGTGCACCGGGAGGACTTCCAGCTGGTCCTGGTGGACACCCCCGGCCTGCACCGGCCCCGGACCCTGCTCGGGCAGCGGCTGAACGACCTCGTGAACGAGACCCTCGGCGAGGTGGACGCGGTGGGCTTCTGCATCCCGGCGGACGAGAAGATCGGGCCGGGCGACCGCTACATCGCCGCCCAACTGGCGTTGCTCAACCGCAAGCCCGTGATCGCCCTGGTGACCAAGACGGACAAGGTGAAGCCGGACGCCATCGCCGCGCAGCTGGTCGCCGTCACCGCCCTGGGGGACGAGGTGCTCGGGCCGGAGAACGGCGGGACCGGATTCGCCGCCGTCGTGCCGGTGTCCGCCGTGAAGGGGCACCAGGTCGAGGACGTGGCGAAGGTGCTGGCCGAGCGACTGCCGCTGTCCCCGCCGCTGTACCCGGACGGGGAACTGACGGACGAGCCCGAGATGACCATGGTCGCCGAGCTGATCCGCGAGGCCGCGCTGGAGGGCGTGCGGGACGAACTGCCGCACTCCGTGGCCGTGGTGGTGGAGGAGATGAACCCGCGCGAGGGACGCCCCCAGGACAAGCCGCTGCTGGACGTCTACGCCAACGTGTTCGTGGAACGGGACAGCCAGAAGGCCATCATCATCGGCAGGGGCGGTTCCCGGCTCAAGGCCATCGGCTCGGCCGCACGGACCTCGATCGAGAAGCTGCTGGGCACCCCCGTCTACCTGGACCTGCGGGTGAAGGTGGCCAAGGAGTGGCAGCGCGATCCCAAGCAGCTCGGCCGCCTCGGGTTCTGACGGTGTTAGGCTGGGCCCATGTTCGACCGACTGGACCTCACCGGGATCTCCCCGGACACCGTTGAAGGGCTGCTACTACGGCGCCGCAACGGGGCTGAGCCGTCGGTCGTGGTGCCCGCCACGCGCTGACGCACCGGGGTCTTCGCACCCCGGCTGGGCCGGATCCCCGTTGCGGAGGAAGCCCCACGGCCCCGAAGCCAGACCACCCCGGTGCACGAACCGGGTTCCACGAAAGGCAGGCGTCCAGCCCCATGCGCAATTTCCAGAAGACCTCCGGGATGAAGTTCCACAAGTACCTCCCGTTCCAGGACCAGATCGAGGTCAGCCTCCCGGACCGCACCTGGCCGGACCGGGTCATCACCCAGGCACCCCGCTGGTGCGCGGTGGACCTGCGGGACGGCAACCAGGCCCTCATCGACCCCATGGGCCCGGACCGCAAGATGCGGATGTTCGAGCTGCTCGTGAACATGGGCTACAAGGAGATCGAGGTCGGATTCCCCTCGGCCTCGCAGACCGACTTCGACTTCGTCCGCCAGCTCATCGAACAGGACCGCATCCCCGAGGACGTCACCATCCAGGTGCTGACCCAGTCGCGCGAGCACCTCATCGAGCGGACCTACGAGGCTCTTGAGGGATGTCACCGGGCCATCGTGCACCTGTACAACTCCACCTCCGTGCTCCAGCGCCGGGTCGTGTTCCGGGAGGACATGGACGGGATCGTGGACATCGCCACCTCCGGGGCCCGGCTCTGCCGGAAGTACGAGGAGCAGCTGACGGGCACGGAGATCGTGTACCAGTACTCGCCGGAGTCCTACACGGGCACCGAGCTGGAGTTCGCGGCGCGCATCTCCAACGCGGTGGGGGAGATCCTCGAGGCCTCGACCGACCGCCAGATGATCCTCAACCTGCCGGCCACCGTGGAGATGGCCACGCCCAACGTCTACGCCGACTCGATCGAGTGGATGCACCGCAACCTGGAGAACCGGGACGGCATCATCCTCTCCCTGCACCCCCACAACGACCGTGGGACCGGGGTGGCGGCCGCCGAGCTGGGCTACCTGGCCGGCGCTGACCGGATCGAGGGCTGCCTGTTCGGCAACGGCGAGCGGACCGGCAACGTGGACCTCGTGACCTTGGGCATGAACCTCTTCAGCCAGGGCATCGACCCGATGATCGACTTCTCGGACATGGACGGGATCCGCCGCACGGTGGAGTACTGCAACCAGCTGCCGGTCGCCGAGCGCGTCCCCTACGGCGGCGACCTCGTCTTCACCGCGTTCTCCGGCTCCCACCAGGACGCCATCAAGAAGGGCCTGGAGGCCATGGACGTGGACGCCGCGGCGGCCGGGACGGACCGGGACGGCATCCCCTGGGCCGTGCCCTACCTGCCGATCGACCCGCAGGACATCGGCCGGTCCTACGAGGCCGTCATCCGCGTCAACTCCCAGTCCGGCAAGGGCGGGGTGGCCTACCTGCTCAAGACCGAGCACAACCTCGACCTGCCGCGCCGCGCCCAGATCGAGTTCTCCCACGTCATCCAGGCCATGGCCGACTCCCAGGGTGGCGAGGTCACCGGGGACCAGCTGTGGAAGGTCTTCCAGGACGAGTACCTGCCGGCCGAGGACCCGGCCGACGACGGTGCCCGCTGGGGCCGTTACCGCCTGGGCGACGTCAGCTCGCACACCGCCGAGGACGGCAGCTTCACCATGACCGCCGAGGCGGAGGTGGACGGGGCCAAGCGCGTGCGCACCGCCACGGCCAACGGCCCGATCGCGGCGCTGGTCAAGATCTTCGGCGAGGAAGGCCTGGACATCCGCGTCCTGGACTACTCCGAGCACGCGCTGTCCGAGGGCGGCTCGGCCATGGCCGCCGCCTACGTGGAGTGCGCCGTGGGGGACCGGGTCCTCTGGGGCGCCGGGCTGGACTACAACACCACGATGGCCTCCCTGAAGGCGGTGGTGTCCGCCGTGAACCGTGCCCTGCGGGATGACGAGGACCTGGTGCGGGCCCTGCAGTCCCCGGCCCGGGGTTCGGCCGCCCAGGCCTGATGGCCGGGTCCGGCGGCCGGCGCGGTGCGGGCTACGCGGCGAACAGCTACCGCACGGACGCCCTCGTCCTGCGCACCTACACGCTCGGCGAGGCGGATCGCATCATCGTGCTGTTGACCCCCGGCCACGGCCAGATCCGGGCCGTGGCCAAGGGGGTGCGCCGGACGACCTCCAAGTTCGGCGCCACCCTGGAGCCCTTCATGCTCTCCCGGCTGCAGCTGGTCCACGGCCGGAACCTCGACATCATCACCCAGGCCGAGTCCGTGACCCCGTACGGGCAACGGATCGCGCAGGACTATGACGCCTATGCCGCGGCCTCGGCCATGGTGGAGACCGCGGAGCGGCTCACCGCGGCGGAGGTCGGGGAGCACGGGGGCGGGCTGGAGGCCCCCAGCCAGTACCGGCTGCTGCACGGCGCCCTGGCCGCCCTCGCACGGGGGGCCCACGCGCCCCGGCTGCTGCTGGACTCCTACCTGCTGCGCTCCCTGGCCACCGCCGGCTGGGCCGCGAGCTTCTCCGACTGCGCCCGGTGCGGTGCCCCGGGACCCCACCGCTCGGTCAACGTCACCCTGGGCGGCAGCGTCTGCGACGACTGCCGTCCCCCCGGCTCCGCCACCCCCGCCCCGGGCACCATCACCCTGCTGGCCGCACTGTTCTCGGGCCAGTGGGACACGGCGGACGCCTCACCGGACGCGTCCCGCCGGGAGGCGGCCGGTATCGTGGCGGGGTACCTCCAGTTCCACCTGGAACGTCATCTGAAGTCCCTGGCCGTGATGGACCAGGGCGGCCACCCGCCCGCCCGACAGCATCCCTGAACCGCACCTGAACCCGAGGACCCGCCGCATGCCCTCCCGCCCCACCCCCAGCGCCGGCCACGCCGATCCGTACCCGCATCCCTCGGGGGCGCAGCCACCACGGATCCCGCAGCGGTTCGTCCCGCGCCACGTGGCCATCGTGATGGACGGGAACGGCCGCTGGGCCAACCAGCGGGGGCTGCCCCGCACGGAGGGCCACCGGGCCGGGGAGGCGGCGCTGCTGGACGTCATGGCCGGCGCCGTGCAGCTGGGGATCGAGCACGTCAGCGTCTACGCCTTCTCCACCGAGAACTGGAAGCGCTCCCCGGACGAGGTCCGCTTCCTGATGGGGTTCTCCCGTGACGTGCTGCGCCGCCAGCGGGACACCCTGGACTCCTGGGGCGTCCGCATCCGCTGGAACGGCCGGCGCCCCCGGCTGTGGACCTCCGTCATCAAGGAGCTCGAGGCCGCCGAGGAACAGACCCGCCAGAACACGCGCTGCCACCTGACCATGTGCGTCAACTACGGCTCGCGCGCCGAGATCACGGACGCGGTGCAGGCCATCGCGCGCGAGGTCGAGGCGGGCCGGCTGAAGTCCTCCGGCATCCGCGAGGACACCATCACCCGCCACCTGGACGAACCGGACGTCCCGGACGTCGACCTGTTCCTGCGCACCTCCGGTGAGCAGCGGCTGTCCAACTTCCTGCTCTGGCAGTCGGCCTACGCCGAGCTCGTGTTCCTGGACACGCTGTGGCCGGACGTGGACCGCACCACCCTGTGGGACGCCGTGGAGGTCTACGCCCGCCGCGACCGCCGGTACGGGGGCGCGGTGGATCAGGCCGGCCCGGCGTAGACGCCCAGCCACTGGAACATCTCGCGGGCCGCCTGCCTCCGGATGGCCTGGGGTGAGGCCATCACGTCATGCAGGGCGCCGGCGTGGCGGACCACCGTGACGTGCCGGCCCAGCCGGGTGGAGCGCTGGGCCAGGATCTCCACGTCCAGCACGATGTCCGCGGCCGTCATGTCCTCGCGCCAGGACGGTCCGAACACCGTGCGGTCCGAGAGCATCACGTGGACCGGCTCCGTGAGTCCGAGTCCGGCGGCCACCGTGGCATGGCCGGCCATCACGGCCTTGAGCCAGCCCCCGGGCACCTCGAAGGCATACTGCGGACGCCACAGCGGGTGCAGGTCCCAGTCCCCGTCCGCCGCCGCGGAGACCGTCCGCCAGTAGTGGTCCACCCGGGGCAGCTTCAGGAAGTTCTTGGGGTGCAGCCGCACCACCGGGTCCAGCACCGCCGAGGCCATGTGCCGCACCAGGGCCGAGCCCTGCATCTCCAGCCACGGGCTGTTCAGCACGAGCGCCCGTGCCCGCCCCGGGTGCCGGGCGGCCCACAGGGCCAGGGTCAGCCCGCCCGTGGAATGCCCCATCAGCACCGGCCGCTGCGGGTGGTCCCGGGCGATGATGCGCAGCGCCCGCCCGATCTCGTCGTCGTAGACCTCGAGGCTCCCGGCCCAGCCGGGGGTCTGGCCCGGGCGCAGCGAGCGGCCGTACTTGCGCAGGTCCAGGGCGTGGAAGGCATAGCCGCGCTCGGCGAACAGGCGCGCCAGCGGTGCGTTGTAGAAGTAGTCGGACCAGCCGTGGACATACAACACCGGGATGCCCGACGCCGGCCCGTCGCCTCCTGCGGGCACCGCGCCTTCCGAGGGCACCGCGCCGGCCAACCGGACCAGCGTCGCGGCGTTGGGCCCCTCCTCATCCACCTCCAGCGGGATGGTCTGGCGCTCGAAGCCGTCCAGGATGTCGGGGACCCACACCCCGGGAGGCGAGTCCGCCAGCAGCTCAGGTGCAGCGGTGGGGGAGAACGGGGTGTCCCCGGACGGTGAGGTCACGCCTCACCGGCCTGGCCGGCGTCGTACTCCCGGGTGGGCAACCAGGCGAGCTGGGCCGGGAGATCGGCGAACGCGGCGAGGAGGAACCACAGCAGGCCCGCCAGGAACAGGAGCACGCGGGCGCAGACACTCCGGGCCCGGACGGCCTCGGCGCTGGGTGACGGCTGGGGAGCACTCATATGACCGTCATGCTACGCGGGCGCAACGTGGAGCGGACCACCGGGAGAATCGTGGTTCCATAAGGGACATGACTGCTCTGCCCCCATTGCCCCGTGTGTACCCCGCGTTCTTCAAGGCCGTCTTCCAGGGCATGGACGCCGAGCGGGCCCACCACATCGGCTTCAGCCTGATCCGTGCGGCCGAGACCAGCGGCGCCTCCGCCGCGCTGCGGCGGGCCACCCGGCCGTCGAAGGACCTGGCCACCCGGGTGATGGGACTGGACTTCCCCTCGCCCTTCGGGCTGGCCGCCGGCTTCGACAAGCAGGGGCTGGGCACCGCCGCCCTGGCGGACCTCGGCTTCGGTCACATCGAGGTCGGCACCATCACGGGGCAGCCGCAGCCCGGCAACCCCGCCCCCCGGCTCCACCGGCTGATGCAGGACCGGGCGCTCATCAACCGGATGGGCTTCAACAACGACGGCGCCGCGGCCGTCGCCCCCCGGCTGAAGGCGACCCGGACCGTCCTGACGAAGCGCTTCGGCCGCGACCGCCCCGTGCTGGGCGTCAACATCGGCAAGACGAAGGCGGTGGCGCTCGAGGACGCCACCGGCGACTACCTGGCCTCCACCGCCGCGTTGGCCCGGCACGCCGACTACCTCGTGGTCAACGTGTCCTCACCCAACACCCCCGGGCTGCGCCAACTGCAGGACATCGAGGCGCTGGCCCCCCTGCTGGCCGCCGTGCGGAGGGAGGCCGACCGAACCACCGGCCGCCACGTGCCGCTGGCCGTCAAGATCGCCCCGGACCTCGCGGACGAGGACATCGACGAGGTCGCGGCGATGGCCGTCGAGATGGGACTGGAGGGCGTGATCGCCACCAACACGACGGTCTCCCGGGCCGGGCTGACGACGCCCGAGTCCGAGGTGGAGGCCCTGGGGGCGGGCGGGCTGTCCGGCGCGCCCCTGAAGGGACGGTCCCTGGAGGTGCTCGGACGGCTCCGGGCCGCCCTGCCGCGGGACGTCGCGCTGATCTCGGTCGGCGGCGTGACCACCGGGGCCGACGTCCGCCAGCGTCTTGAGCTCGGAGCCGACCTGGTGCAGGGGTACACGGCCTTTCTCTATGAGGGGCCGTTCTGGGCCGCCCGCATCAACCGCGAGCTCGCGGTCTAGCCGGCTAGGCGGGGTACTGGCCGCGCTTGGTCTGCGGCTTGGGCAGGCGGAGCCGGCGCAGCTGCATGGCGCGCATCACGCCGTACCAGCGCACCCCGCGCTCCACCTCCCCGAACTTCGCGGCCAGCAGCTTCTTGAGCTGGAACGAGATGAGCACGCCCTCCAGCACCACCAGCAGCACGATCGCCCACAGGGAGAAGGTCAACCAGATCGCGAGGTCGGACTGCGGCAGGAACGCGAGGAAGACGTAGACCAGCACGATCACCATGAGCCATTCGCCCACCCCGGTGCGGGCGTCCACCCAGTCCCGGGCGAAGCGCTTCTGCGGACCGCGGTCGCGCAGGGGCATGTTGCGTTCGTCGCCGGTCTCCATGGCCATGCGCATCTTCTGGCGCTCGACCATCTCCGCGTCGCGGGCGGCCTTCCGGGCCGCCTTGCGGTCGTCCGGCACGAGCGGGCGGCGGCGGGCGGCCTCCCGCTCGGCGCGCGTCGGCGTCGGCCCCTTCTTCACCTGGTGGCGCGCAGCAGTCTGCTCGGGGGTCTCGATCACGGGCGCCGACTCGGCTGCCTCGGCGGAGGGGGTCTCGGAGGTCTTCTTGCGTCCAAACACCCGGCCATTCTAGGCGGTCGGCGGCCGGGCCGGTTCCCGCGTCGTCCCGGCCGCCGCTCGCTAGGGTGGACCGCATGACAGAACAGCCCCAGAGCCCAGCCCCGTTGCCGTTGGACCCCGAGACGATCGCCCGGATCACGGACGCCGTGGACCGGTCCCTCGCCCAGACCGTCCAGACCCTCAAGGACCTCGTGGCCCTTCCCGGCATCGCCTGGGACTCCTTCGAGCGCGAACCCCTGGAGGCATCGGCCGAGGCGGTCGCGGGCCTGGTCCGTGGGCTGGGGCTGGACGACGTCCAGGTGCTGACCGAGGCCAAGGCGGACGGCACGCCCGGGGGCCCGGCCGTCGTCGGGCGCCGTCCTGCCCGGCCGGGGCAGCCGACCATCCTGCTCTATGCCCACCACGACGTCCAACCGGTGGGCGAGGAATCCCTGTGGGAGACCGAGCCCTTCACCGCCGTGGAGCGGGACGGGCGCCTGTACGGCCGCGGCGCGGCCGATGACAAGGCCGGGATCATGGTCCATGTGGCCGCCTTCAAGGCCATGCTCGACGCCGGCGCGGACTCGGGCGTGGGCGTCACCTTCTTCATCGAGGGGGAGGAGGAGGCCGGCTCGCCCACGTTCAGGACATTCCTGGACAAGCACCGGGACATCCTGGCCGCCGACGTGATCGTGGTGGCCGACTCCGGGAACTGGAAGGTCGGCGTGCCGGCACTGACCACCTCCCTGCGCGGGCTGGTGGACGGGGTGATCGGCGTGCGCGTGCTGGACCACGCCGTGCACTCCGGGATGTACGGCGGCCCCGTGCTGGACGCGCCGACCCTGCTGGCCCGCCTCATCGCGACCCTGCACGATGACGCGGGCAACGTGGCGATCAAGAGGCTGGAGCAGTCCCAGCACGCGTCCATCGAGTACCCCGAGGCCGACTACCGGGCCGATGCCGCGGTGCTGGACTCCGTGCGGCTGGCCGGCACGGGACCGCTGGCGGACCGGCTGTGGAACAAGCCGGCACTGAGCATCATCGGCACGGATGTCACCCGCCTCGAGGTGGCCTCCAACACCCTGCAGCCGGAGGCGAGGGCCAAGTTCAGCCTGCGGCTCGGGCCGGGCATGGACCCGGACGCCGCGATGGACGCCGTCCGCGCGCACCTGGACTCGGTGCGGGATGCCGCGCTGTTCGGGGCGGAGGTCATCTTCGAGCCCGGGGAGACGGGGCAGCCGTTCGCCACGGACACCTCGGCCGGTCCGGCCCAGCTGATGCTGGCCTCCCTCCGCACCGCCTTCGGGGTGGAGCCGGTCGAGGCCGGGATGGGCGGATCGATCCCGTTCACGGCGGACCTGGTGGAGGTGTTCCCGGAGGCGACCCTGCTGATCACCGGGGTGGAGGACCCGGACTCGCGGGCCCACTCGGCCAACGAGTCCCTGCACCTGGGGGACTTCCGGCACGCCGTGCTGGCAGAGGCCCTGCTGTTGGCGGGTGTGGGGCTCTGACCTAGACTCGAAGCACCTCTTGGCCCCGGTCGACGCGACACAACCGGCGGGAATGAACCGCCGGCATCGGGTGTTGGGACCGAGGAGAGCGGCCTTCGGGCCAGCCGCCGTCCGGCCCCCAGTCGGCGCGGGGGAGCACGCACGCAGATGAAGGAGCGAGCATGACCGTTTCCGCAGATTCCACCGAGACCGAGATCCCGGCCGCCCAGCCGGCCCAGGGCCTCGAGGCACACGAGGTCGAGTTGAGCGAGGTGGCGGCCACCAAGGTCCGCACCCTGCTGGAGCAGGAGGGACGCACCGACCTGCGCCTGCGCGTCGCCGTGCAGCCGGGCGGCTGCTCCGGTCTGATCTACCAGCTCTACTTCGATGAGCGGGTCCTGGACGGAGACGCCCTGCGCGACTTCGACGGCGTCGAGGTCATCGTGGACAAGATGAGCGTGCCGTACCTCGCCGGGGCCAGCATCGACTTCGAGGACACCATCTCCAAGCAGGGCTTCACCATCGACAACCCGAACGCCGGCGGCTCCTGCGCCTGCGGCGACTCCTTCCACTAGGCATCAGCCGGTCGGCGGACTGCAGTGCGGTCCACTGCCGGTCAACCGCCCGACGCCGGGTGCCCCCACCAGAGAATCGGTGGGGGCACCCGGCGTTTTCGCGTGTCATAGGGCAGACGAACAGGGCGGTAAGCTCTACAGTAGGTAGTAAACCTAGGGGTCCCCCTGTGGCTGCTCCGCTCCAGTTCAGACGCTGATCTGCACGGGGTGTTGCCGCGGGAGGCATTCGCACTCGAGATTGAAGAGGAAGGGCCGTCTGTGAGATCGCAGAATCAAGCCGGCAGCCGGGGCAGGCGTCTCCTGAAGGGGGGAGCGCTTGCCGTCGTGGCAGCCATGGTCCTGTCCGGTTGTTCGGAGCAGGTTCAACGAGGATTCCTGCCCGGCACACGGGAGACCACCAACCAAAGCGCGCAGTTGACCGATTTGTGGGTCAACTCCTGGATCGCTGCGCTGATCGTGGGCCTGGGGGCCTGGGCCATGATGCTCTGGTGCATGGTGGCCTACCGGCGCCGCAAGAGCGACCGTGGCTTCCCCCGCCAGATGGCGTACAACGTGCCGATGGAGACGCTGTTCACCATCGTCCCCGTGATCATGGTGCTGACCCTCTGGGGCTTCACCGACCGCGTCCAGCGTGAGGTGGACACCCCGGTGGAGGACTCGCCGCTGACGGTCGAGGTCTACGGCAAGCAGTGGGCCTGGGACTTCAACTACAGCTACGAGGGCGAGGAGAAGCATTACCAGGGCGTGCAGGCCCAGCTGGACGGCACCGAAGGGGTCGAGGAGACCCTGCCGACCATGTACCTCCCGGTCGACGTGCCGGTCGAGTTCGAACTCAAGTCCCGTGACGTCATCCACTCCTTCTGGGTCCCGGCCTTCCTGCGCAAGCTGGACATGGTTCCCGGCAAGTCCAACTTCATGTACCTCACGCCCACCGAGGAAGGCACCTTCCAGGGCAAGTGCGCGGAGCTCTGCGGTGAATACCACTCCGAGATGCTCTTCAACGTCGAGGTGGTCTCCGAACAGGAGTTCCGCACCCAGCTGACCGAGATGGAAGACGGCCACGTGGGTGACGAGTACAACCGCAACCCGAACCAGAACCCGGACGGCCAGCGCAACCAGGAGAACCAGGTCCAGGGCGATGGAACCGATACCGGAGCGTCCGGCGGATCCGCTGACAAGGCGGCCGGCGAGGGAGACAACGAATGACCACCTACGAATACGCCACGGATGACGCAGCGTCGGCCCAGCCACGTGTGGTGCCGGTCTCCAAGGGCAGGATCATCGTCAACTGGCTGACCAGTACGGACCACAAGACGATCGGCTACATGTACCTGATCGCCTCGTTCGTGTTCTTCTGCATCGGCGGCGTCATGGCGCTGCTGATCCGCGCCGAGCTGTTCGAGCCCGGGATGCAGCTGCTGCAGACCAAGGAGCAGTACAACCAGCTGTTCACCATGCACGGCACCATCATGTTGCTGATGTTCGCCACCCCGTTGTTCATCGGGTTCGCCAACGTCATCATGCCGCTGCAGATCGGCGCACCGGATGTGTCCTTCCCGCGGATGAACCTACTGGCCTTCTGGTTCTTCCTGTTCGGCTCCATCATCGTGGTGGCCGGCTTCCTCACCCCCCAGGGTGCGGCCTCGTTCGGCTGGTTCGCCTACGCGCCGTTGTCCAACACCACGTACTCGCCGGGGGTGGGCGGAGACCTCTGGGTGTTCGGCCTGTTCCTGCAGGGCTTCGGCACCATCCTGGGTGGCGTCAACTTCATCACCACCATCCTGACGATGCGTGCGCCGGGCATGACGATGTGGCGGATGCCGATCTTCACCTGGAACACGCTGATCACCGGCATCCTGATCCTGATGGCCTTCCCCCCACTGGCCTCCGCCCTGGCGGCCCTGGGCCTGGACCGGCGGTTCGGCGGACACGTGTTCGACCCCGAGAACGGCGGCGCCATCCTCTGGCAGCACCTGTTCTGGTTCTTCGGCCACCCCGAGGTCTACATCATCGCGCTGCCGTTCTTCGGCATCGTCTCGGAGATCATCCCGGTCTTCAGCCGCAAGCCCATCTTCGGCTACAAGACGCTGGTCTTCGCCACCACGGCCATCGCCGCCCTGTCCGTGACCGTGTGGGCCCACCACATGTACGTCACCGGCTCCGTGCTGCTGCCGTTCTTCTCGCTGATGACCATGCTGATCGCGGTGCCCACGGGCGTGAAGTTCGTGAACTGGATCGGCACCATGTGGCGGGGGTCCATCACCTTCGAGAACCCGATGCTCTGGACCCTCGGCTTCATGGTGACCTTCCTGTTCGGCGGCCTGACCGGTGTCATCCTGGCCTCCCCGCCGCTGGACTTCCACGTCTCCGACACCTACTTCGTGGTGGCACACTTCCACTACGTGGTCTTCGGCACCGTGGTGTTCGCCATGTTCGCCGGCTTCTTCTTCTGGTGGCCCAAGTTCACCGGCAAGATGCTCAACGAGCGGCTGGGAAAGATCCAGTTCTGGATGCTGTTCATCGGCTTCCACGGCACGTTCCTCATCCAGCACTGGCTGGGTGTCATGGGCATGCCGCGCCGTTACGCCGACTACATGGTGGAGGACGGCTTCACCCTGATGAACCAGTTCTCCACGATCTTCTCCTTCGTGCTGGGCGCCTCCCTGATCCCGTTCTTCTGGAACGTGTACGTCACGGCGCGTAAGGGCAAGCAGATCACCGTGGACGATCCCTGGGGCTTCGGTGGCTCCCTGGAGTGGGCGACCTCCTGCCCGCCCCCGCGCCACAACTTCCACTCCCTGCCCCGGATCCGCTCGGAGCGTCCGGCCCTGGACCTGCACCACCCCGAGCTGTTGCCGACGTCCCCGCAGCATGAGCCCGAGATCTTCGGAGAGAAGGCGGCCGCCAAGTGAGAACCAACGTCAAGCTGTTCACGCTCCTCGGCGTCTTCTTCGTCGTGGTCGCCACCGTCTACGGCTTCTGGGTGAACTGGTCCGAGTGGGCCGGCATCCCGGCGCTCTACGCCCTCGGCGGCCTCGGGTTGATGATCGCCATCTTCCTGTGGCTCACCGACCGCAAGTTCGGCGTGGGCCCGGATGACGACGAGCACGGCGAGATCGCCCAGTACGCCGGCACCTACGGCTCCTTCGCGCCGTGGAGCTGGTGGCCGCTCGGCCTGGGCGTGGCCTGTGCGGGCCTCGTGTTGGGCCTGGCCCTGGGCTGGTGGATCTTCATCGTCGGGATCGGCCTCGGCCTCTACTTCGTCGTGGGCTGGGTCTTCGAGTACTCCAAGGGCGATCACGCCCACTGACCCGCAGCGGTCACTGAACGGCAGAAAGGCCGGGAACCCTCATCGGGTTCCCGGCCTTTCTCGTCTCCTGCTCATCCCCGGCCTCGTTCTCCCGGCCCCAACTCCAGTCTCATCTCCCGCGTCATCGCCAGCCTCGACTGGCGGGGGCGAGACTGGAACGCAAAGGCCGCCGATGGCACCACACGCCCGGTGCCCAGGACTGACTACCATGGGGCACCCCCACTGGAGAGGAGAGCCCCATGGGCAGGGTGGTCATGTACGGCTCGGTGTCGGTGGACGGCTACATCGCGGATGAGCACGACGAGCCCGGTCCGCTGTTCGAGTGGTTGACCACCGGAGACGTCCCCTTGGACGAGAGCGGCGCCTTGACGGTGTCGCAGACGTCCTACGACTACACCCGGCCGTACTGGGACCGGATCGGGGTCACCATCGTGGGCCGCCACGTCTTCGACCTGACGGGCGGATGGGGCGGGACGCCGCCGGGTGGGGTCGACCACGTGGTCGTCGTGACCCACCGGCCGCCACCCGAGCCCTGGGAGCCCGAGGCGCCGTTCCACTTCCTCGAGGGCATCGAGGCGGCCGTGCACACGGCCCAGGAGCTTGCGGGTGACCGCATCGTCGAGGTCGCCGCCGGCGACGTCGGAGGCCAGGTGCTGGCCGCGGGGCTGGTCGACGAGGTGCGGATGGACGTCGTGCCGTTGGTCCTCGGGGCCGGCAAGCGCTACTTCGGGTCCGTCCACGCACCACACCTGTTGGAGGATCCCGACGTGGTGCTCCAAGGCCACCGGGTGCTGCATCTGCGCTATCTGATGCGCCGCTGACGGCGCGACAACACCACCGTGAGGGGCCCAGGGGCGGCGTGGAGCGCCCAGCGTCGACTCAGCGTGCTAGGACACCGCCAGCGGCGCCCGCGAGCGGTCTGGAACGGTCGGTGCCGCGCAGAGGCGCTGGCCAGGGAGGCCGCGGACAGCAAGAAGGGCCCCACCTTCAGGTGGGGCCCTTCATGGTGCGGTCTGGACCTGGGGTCCGGTCCGCTACCGGTCAGCGACCGATGGAGGACTGACTGTCCTGCTCCTCCACGGCGTCCGGGACGTGCCCGTGGTCGTGGGTCTTGGCCTCAGCCAGTTCGGCGCGGGTCACGGGCTCCACCCGGTCCTCGTAGAACCAGCGGTGGAGCTTGGCACGGCCCTTCTCGCTGCCCGAGACCTTGCCGTCGCGGCCCGGCTGTGCCGGCAGGGGACGCTTGGACTCGAAGCTGACCAGCTTGTAGAGCCGGTAGTCGTCCAGGCGCTCGTGGCGCTCCCGGAACTCGCCCTCGGGGGTCATCTCGATCACGCCGGCCTCGCGGCCGTGGAGCACGATCTCGCGGTCCTTGCGCTGCAGCGCCAGGCACACGCGCTTCGTGATGATGAAGCCGATGATCGGGCCGAAGATGAACAGGAACCGCAACCAGTAGGTCACATCGTTTAGCGAGACGTGGAAGTGGGTGGCGATGAGGTCGGAGGAGGCCGCCGCCCACATGACGCAGTACCAGACGATGCCGGCCACGCCGACACCGGTGCGGGTCGGGGCGTTGCGCGGACGGTCCAGGATGTGGTGCTCGCGGTTGTCCTTGGTGATCCACCGCTCGATCCACGGCCAGCCGAACATCACGCCGAAGAGGATGCCGGCCGGGACCAGGGCGGGCAGCAACACGCCCAGGGCCAAGGTGTTGGTCCCCCAGGGAAGCGGGATGTTCCACTTGAAGGAGAAGTCGCCGAGCATGCCCGGCATCAAGCGTAGGGCGCCGTCCACGAACCCGATGTACCAGTCGGGCTGGGTGCCGGCCTGGACGGGGGAGGGATCGTAGGGACCGTAGTTCCAGATGGCGTTGATGGTGAAGAAGCCGGCCAGCAGGGCCACCACGCCGAACACGATGAAGAAGAAGCCACCGGCCTTGGCCGCGTACACCGGGCCGACCGGGTAGCCGACCACGTTGTTCTCAGTGCGTCCGGGCCCGGGGTACTGCGTGTGCTTGTGGACGACCACCATGAACAGGTGCATGACGATCATCAGCAGGATCAACGCCGGCACCACCAGTACGTGCAGGATGTACAGGCGCCCGACGATGTCGTCCCCGGGGAACTCGCCGCCGAAGAGGAAGAACGAGATGTAGGTGCCGATCAGCGGGATCGACTTGACCACGCCGTCGATGATCCGCAGGCCGTTGCCGGAGAGCATCTCGTCCGGCAGGGAGTAGCCGGTGAAGCCGGCGGCCAGGCCCAGGATGAGCAGGGCGCAGCCCACGAGCCAGTTCAGCTCACGCGGGCGACGGAAGGCACCCGTGAAGAACACGCGCAGCATGTGCACGGACATGGCTGCCACGAACAGCAGGGCCGCCCAGTGGTGGACCTGACGCATGAACAGGCCACCGCGGATGTCGAACGTGAGGTCCAGTGTCGAGGCGTAGGCCACGGACATCTGGACACCGTAGAGGGGCTTGTACGAGCCCTCGTACGTGGTGTGCGCCATGGAGGGGTCGAAGAAGAAGGTCAGGAAGGTGCCCGACATCAACAGGATGACGAAGGTGTACAGGGCCACCTCCCCGAACATGAAGGTCCAGTGGTCCGGGAAGATCTTCCGGCCGAACTCCTTGACCATGGGGGAGACGCCCACGCGGGTGTCCATGAAGTTGGCGATCTTCCCCGTGGGGGTGCTCGCCTGGTACTCGGTGTTGGTTGAGGTGCTCATAGGTGTCAGCCACGCTCCCAGTAGGCCGGTCCGACGGGCTCGTGGAAGTCGCTGCGGGCGACGAGGAACCCCTCTTCATTGACGGTGATCGGCAGCTGCGGCAGGGCGTGGCCGGCCGGGCCGAAGATGACCTTGCATTCCTGCGTGAGGTCGAAGGTCGACTGGTGGCAGGGGCACAGCAGGTGGTGGGTGTGCTGCTCATAGAGCGCCACCGGGCAGCCGACGTGCGTGCAGACCTTGGAGTAGGCGACGATGCCGTCCACGTTCCAGTCCTCCCGCTCGGGGGAGACCTGCATGTCCTCGGGGTTCAGCCGCATGAGCAGCACCACGGCCTTGGACTTCTGGTTGAGCTGTTCCGGGAACGGAAGCTCGCTGAGGCCCTCCGGGATCACGTGGAAGGCGGAGCCCATGGTGACGTCTGAGGCCTTGATCGGGGTGCCGGTGGGGTCACGCACCAACCGGACGTCCGGAGCCCACATGGTGTGGCGCAGGCGTTCGGGGCCGAAGTTCTCGGCGGCCAGGTCGCTGAAGTTGTCCGTGTCGTCCAGGTCGCGGAAGATCGCGATGGCCGGCAGGACGGCGAGGGCACCCGCACCGATCAGCGTGTTCCGCAGCAGCGGACGGCGCTTGATCTGGGTCTCGTCGATGATGTCCTCGACCATGCCGACGGCCAGCTGACGGTCCGCCTCGGTGCGGACCTCATGCCGCTCCTCGGTGACCTCGTGGTCCGGCATCAGGGTCTTGGCCCAATGCACGATGCCCACACCGATGCCGAGCATGGCGAAGGCCGTGCCGAGGCCGAGGAGCATGTTCTGCAGCCGGACCGTGGAGATGGCGGTCTCCGGGCCGATCTGGCCGACCACGAAGTAGCCCACGAAGAACAGCAGCGTGCCGACGATCGAGAGTCCGAAGAGGAAGGCGACCTGTCGCTCGGCGCGCTTGGCTGCCCGGGGGTCCTCGTCCGCGAGCCGCGGCCGGTGCGGAGGGATACCGGGGTTGTCGACGGCGTATTTGCCCGACTCCTCCACACCGGCGTGCTCAACGGCTCCCGAGTGCTCCGGGCCTCCGTGGCTTTGCTCAGACATAGATCTGAATCCTTTGCTTGAGTGATGGTGACGTTGTGTGTGATCGGCGCCCCCACGGCGCCGTCAGGTCAGGAGGACCTGGAGGTCAGCCAGACCATGAAGCCGACGAGGAGCGCCAGTCCGCCGGTCCAGACCAACAGGCCTTCGGACACCGGACCGAGGGAGCCCAGCGAGGCCCCACCCGGAGAGCCCTGGCTCTCGATCTGCTTGAGGAAGGCGATGATGTCCCGCTTGTCCTCGGGCTTGATGTTGGCGTCGCTGAAGACCGGCATGTTCTGCGGGCCGGTGACCATGGCCTCGTAGATGTGCTGTTCGGACACGTTGGCCAGGTCAGGGGCGAACTTGCCACGGGTCAGGGCGCCACCGGACGCCGCCGCGTTGTGGCACATGGCGCAGTTGACGCGGAAGAGGGTGCCGCCGTTGCCGAGGTCCACATCTTCGTGGTCGGTGTCCAGGTACTGCTCCTCCGGCATGGCCGGTCCGGCGCCGAGGGAGGCCACGTAGGCGGCCAGCTGCATGGTCTGCTCGTCGCTGAACTGGTTGGGCTTGGCCTGGGCCTGGGGGCCCTGCATCTGCATGGGCATGCGGCCGGTGCCGACCTGGAAGTTGACGGAGGCGGCACCCACGCCGATCAGGGTGGGTCCGTCTTCGGTGCCGACGGCGTCCATGCCGTGACAGGTGGCGCAGTTGGCGTTGAAGAGCTTCTCGCCCTCGGTGATGTCCTCAGCGCTGTACGTCGAACCCGTGGTGGAGGCCTGGGCCTGGTTCATGGTGCTGGCGACCGAGTAGAGGCCGCCGGTGATGAGAAGTCCCAGAAGCAGCAGCGCGAGCCCGGCGATGGGGTGGCGCCGTTTCTGTGAAAGTGCCTTCACGGTTGGTTCCTAACGTTTCTTGTTGACCGGAGGAGGGTGACGTTCCGAATCCGGTCGTCCTCGGTGTGGTGCGGGTGGTCCGGAGTTGGTGCGGTCTATTTCAGGAAGTAGACGATGGCGAAGAGGGCGATCCAGACGACATCGACGAAGTGCCAGTAGTAGGACACGACGATGGCCGAGGTGGCCTCGTGGTGGCCGAAGCGCTTGGCGAGGTGGGCGCGGCCGATGATGAACAGGAATGCCACGAGTCCACCGAAGACGTGGATGGCGTGGAAGCCGGTGGTGATGTAGAAGGCGGAACCGTACGCGTTGGCGTCGATCGTCACACCGTGGGAGACCAGCACCGCGTACTCATAGCACTGCACGGAGACGAAGATCGCGCCCATGATGAAGGTCAGGACGAACCACTCGATCATGCCCCACCTCTTCAGCGAGAAGACCCCGCCGGTGCGGCGCGGCTGGAGGCGCTCGGCGGCGAACACGCCGGCCTGGGCGGTGAAGGAGCTCGCCACCAGGATCAGGGTGTTCACGAAGGCGAGGGGGACGTTCAACGTCTCGGTGCCCTCCGCCCACAGTTCGGGCGAGGTCGACCTCAGCGTGAAGTACATGGCGAAGAGCCCGCCGAAGAACATGATCTCGCTGGAGAGCCAGACCATGGTGCCCACTTGCACCATATTGGGTCGGCTGGGGAGTCCTGTTGCGGGCCTGGGGAGGGCATGGGTTGCAGTCGTCACCCAGCCATTATGGCCCTAAAACGGTCCCCGGCTCCAATGCGACGAACGTTTCGGCGTTTCCTCTTCTTCCCGGGTGGAGCCATCTCCCACGAACTTCGATCCTGACACTCAGCGAATACGCAGGTTTGCAGGTCAGTTGACGGTTGTCCGGCGGCCTCCGCCGGGTTACGAGTCACGAGTATGTCCTAATGTCCGTCCCGAGGGAAGACCCCGGTGGACTTCGCCCGTCCCTGCCGCCCGGGGTGCAACAGTGATTCGCACGCCACGGTGCTGGATCCGGCCGGCGATAGCATGATCGGCGTGAGTACATCGATCTCTGCACCCCAGTCCCTCTCGTGGCCCTACGTCTTCGGCCGGCTCGTCTCCCGGAGGGATCTGAGCACTGAGGAGGCCATGTGGGCCATGCGGGAGATCATGTCCGGCAACGCCACGGACGCGCAGATCGCGGGTTTCCTGGTGGCGCTGGCCTCCAAGGGGGAGACGGTCGAGGAGTTGCTGGGACTCACCCAGGTCATGCTGGACAACGCGGTGCACCTCGAGGTGCCGGGGGAGACCCTGGACATCGTCGGCACCGGCGGGGACAAGCTCGGCACCGTCAACATCTCCACCATGTCCTCCCTCGTGGCCGTCGGCGCCGGCGCCACGGTGGTCAAGCACGGCAACCGCGGTGCCTCCTCAACGGCGGGCGCGGCGGACGTGATCGAAGCACTCGGTGTGGACCTCTCGCTGCCGGTGGAGAAGGTGGTGGAATGCGCCACCTCCGCCGGCATCACCTTCCTCTTCGCCCAGGGGTACCACCCGTCGATGAAGTACGTGGCCCCCGCGCGCAAGCAGCTGGGCGTGCCGACCGTCTTCAACTACCTGGGACCCTTGACCAACCCCTCCGGCGTCCGCGCGCAGGCCCTGGGCTGCGCCAGCGAGCGGATGGCCCCGCTGCTGGCCGGCGTGCTGGCGGACCGCGGGTTGCGGGGCCTGGTGTTCCGGGGCAGTGACGGACGGGACAAGATCACCACCTCCGGTCCCTCCACGGTCTTCGAGGTGCGGGAGGGTGCCGTGGCCGAGCACGTGCTGCAGCCGCAGGACTTCGGGGTCGAGCTGGCCCCGGTGGAGGCCCTGGCAGGTCAGGACGGTCAGCACAACGCCGGGATCGTGCGCGAGTTGCTGGCCGGCCGGCCCGGTCCGGTCCGGGATGCGGTGCTCTTGAACGCCGCGGCCGGCCTCACGGCCTTCGACACCTCGGCCGAGGGGCACCTCTTCGACCGGATCACGGCGAATATGACGCGGGCCGCGGAGTCCATCGACTCCGGTGCCGCCCAACGCGTGCTGGACGCCTGGGTGCAGGTCTCACACTCCTAGGCGCACCCGCTCAGGCGGACCTGCCCAGGCGTACCGCGCCGCGGCTACTGCTCGATGTTCTCGAAGCCGAGGGCGAACCCCTCTTCGAGGTCATGCCGCGAGTAGGCACGGAAGGCCAGCATCGTCTCGGTGTCCCGGATGCCCTCCACCTTGGACATCTGATCGGCGATGACGTCGGCGAGGTCGTCGTATTGACGGAGCCGCACCATGGCCACCAGGTCCCAGTTGCCGGTCACGGAGTACACCGAGGTCACCCCGTGCAGGTCCGCCAGTTGCTCGGCGCACTCCGGGATGCGGTTCGGGTCGGTCTTGATCATCACGAATGCGGTCACCATGGTGGAACCTCCTGTGGGGTCTGTGGGGTCTGTGGGGTCTGTGGCCATCCTATGACTGCCGAGCGGCCCGCCCGCGCCGCCGCCGGAGGATCAGTGACGTGATGGCGCGCCGGCCGAGCAGGAAGGCGCCCAGGACACCGGCGGTCACGAGCTGGAAGGACGGGGCCGCGGTGTCGCCCAGCGCCACGCGGAGGCCCAGCCCGCCCACCACGGTCACCAGCCAGACCACGACGCCGGCCGGCCAGACCCTGCCCCAGGTGTACCGGGGGCGGGTGAGGGCGGTGGCCGCGGCCCAGGCGACCAGGAAGGGCAGCGCGGTCAGCAGCAGGCCGCCGAGATCCATCCCGGACTCGTGGGTGCGCCGGCCGAGTGCGGCGAAGAGCACGATCAACAGGATGTCGGCGGCCCCTCCGATCCACGGTCCTGCCGAGCGGACGGCGGGGGAGGCGGTCTGGGGTGCAGGGGAGGACGGCATCCCCCCAGCCTACCGCTCGGCCATTCGACAATGAATAATCCTTGTGAAACGAGGAACAAGCCCCTATCCTTGTTTCATGTTCGTCATGACCATGGACCAGCGCGCCTCCAGCGGCGGGCCCGACCGGGTGGCAGCCCTCGTCGAGGGCCTGAACGCCCCGTCCGCCCAGGGGATCCTCCGCCCCTTCCAGCGGACGGCGGGGGACGAGGTCCAAGGGGTGGTGGAGCTCGCGGACACCGTGGTGGGCATCGCCCTATCGGCGGCCCGCTCCGGGCACTGGAGCGTGGGCATCGGCGTGGGAGCGGTGCGGCGTCCCCTGCCGGCCGAGACGCGCGCCGGGGCGGGGCCGGCCTTCGAGTACGCCCGCGAGGCCGTGGAGCGGGCGAAGCACTCGTCCGGCCGCGTGGCCGTGTCGGGGCCGACGCCGGGCGCCGGCCATGGTGAGAGCCAGGACCGGAACCAGGCCCCTAACCAGGACCTGAACCAGACGGGGGAGCTGTTGGAGGCCATCGAGGCCAGCCTGCAGCTCCTCGCGGAACTCGAATTCCGGCGGAGCGCGGAGGGCCAGGAGGCCGGCCGGTGGATGGACGCCGGCAAGACACAGCGCGAGGCCGCCGATGAGTTGGGGGTGAGCCAGCAGGCGGTCAGCTCCCGGTTGCGCAGTGGGCTGTGGGGCGAGTCCCGGCGCCTGGCGTCCGTGGTGTCTGCCATGCTGGAGCGCGTCGACCGGCTGGTCGAGGCGGCACACGAGGAGACCGACCCGGGAGGGCAGGCATGACGGAACTGGCGGGCTTCTCCGTGGCCCTCTTCCTGCTGGCGGGCGTGCTGGGCGTGCCGCAGTTCTCCCTGCGGCTCCGGGGGACGCCCGGACACCCGCAGTCGATCCTCTATGCCTCGGCCGTGGCCCAGCTGCTGCTGCTCGGCGCGGCGGCGGCCCTGGCCGCAGCCTCCGACGGCGGCGTGGGATGGTCCCTGGTCGGTCCGCTGGCCGTGGTGGCGGCCACCGCGGGAGGCGGCGCGCCGACCACCGCGATCCTCCAGCTCTCCTTCAACGCCACCCACCCCGAACACCAGCGGGTGCTGACCGGTCCAGACGGGCAGAAGGTCTTCAACGAGGAACTCGAGGCACAGCCCGTGCTGCGGGGCGGCGCCTGGATCGGTGTACTGGAACGGCTGGCCGTCGCCTCCACGCTGATCATGGGCTGGCCCGAGGGCCTCGCGATCATCCTGGCCGTCAAGGCCCTGGGGCGCTATTCGGAGCTGGGCAAGTCCGGCGCCGCCGAGCGGTTCATCCTCGGCACGTTCTCCAGCCAGCTGTGGGCCTGCGCCTGCGTCGGGGTGGCGGTCCTGCTGGCCTGAGGCGGGCGTCTCAGATGCAGAACTCATTGCCCTCGGGATCCTGCAACACCGTCCAGGCCCACGGCCCCTGGCGTCCCGAGCCGATCTTCGTGGCGCCCAATCCGAGCAGCCGCTCGAGTTCGGCCGCCCGGCGGGCATCGTCCGACCCCGGCTCCCTCAGGTCCCAGTGGACCCGGTTCTTCACGGCCTTGGCCTCCGGGACGGGCTGGAACAGGATGCGCGGCAGGTTGCGCGAGGGCGCGGCCCCTGCCGGCGGGCAGATGGCGGCGCCCGCCACCCACACCACCCGGCCCCGATGCGTGGTGGTGTCGGAGGCGGAGGCGTGTCCCTCGGCCACCATGCGCCGGATGAAGTCCTCGTCCTGGTCCTCGACCTCCCAGCGCAGCGCCTGCGCCCACCAGTCCGCCAGGGCGTGCGGGTCGGTGCAGTCGACGCAGAGCTGGAGTCCGTAGGCGGGGCCGGCGGCGTGGTCCGTGGTCATGGTCCCGAGCGTAGGCCGCGGACCCGAGGCGCGAACAGGCTCAGGCGACGCCGGACGCGGCAGCCGGGTGGCCGGCGTCGTGCTCCCGCTCCGCCTGCCAGCGCCGCCAGCCGGCATACGAGCCGTCCAGCTCGGCGACCGTGAAGCCGGCGCGGCGCAGGGTGGAGGCGGCCACCGAGTTGCGGACGCCCGTCTGGCAGTACGTGACGATGGTCCCCTCGCGGGGCAGTGAGCGCTGGTTCCACAGCAGGCGGCCGGCGTTGAGCTGCTGGGACCCGGGGATGTGCCCGGCCGCGTGCTCGCCCTTGCCGCGGACGTCCAACAGCAGGACGTGGTCCGTGGACCCGAGCTCGGCGGGCGAGACAACGGTGGGGGTCGCGGACGGCAGCCCCTCGATCGAGGGGAGGTAGCCGGCCACCCGGTCCACCCCGACGCGGACCAGGTGGTCCCAGTAGTCGCGGGCCTCGTCAGCGTCCGCGGCCAACAGGACGATCGGCGTGGAGTCCACCTCCGGGTCATAGGCCCAGGCGCCGTGGCTGGCGATCTTGCCCGGGTTCGGCAGGGACAGGGACCGACGCACGGTCCCGGCGTGGACGGCGTCCACCGGACGGGTGTCCATCAGGACGAGGGAACCGTCCTCGATGCCGGCGGCCACGGTCGCGGCATCCAGCTCGGGCAGCGGCTCACGGACACCCAGCACCTCCGGACCCAGCCGGTTCTGGCGCTTCATGCGGCCGAAGTAGGCGTGGGCGTCGGGCTGGCCGTCCAACAGCTCGTCGATGAATCCCTGCTCGTCCCCGGCCGCCAGGTAGGGGCCCCACCAGGAGGAGAGGCGCTCGTAGCCCACGGAGGTCGAGGGCAGGGACCCGAGCGCCTTGCCACAGGCGGACCCCGCCCCATGACCCGGGAACACCTGGACGTGGTCCGGCAGGCGGAGGAACACGTCCCGCAGGGACGCATACAGCTGCTGCGCCCCCTCGTAGCGGGTGTCCACCCCTCCGGCGGCCTCGTCCAGAAGGTCCGGGCGCCCGAGGTCTCCCGAGAACACGAAATCGCCCGAGAGCAGGTAGCCCGGCTGGTCCGTCACGGCGCCATCGGTGACCAGGTAGGACAGGTGTTCCGGGGTGTGACCGGGGGTGTGCACGGCCGTCAGGGTGAGGTTGCCCACGGTGATGGCGTCGCCGTCGGAGAGCCGCTCGGCGTCGAAGGCGTACTGCCAGTCCGGGCCGCCCTCCGCGGAGACGGACAGCGTGGCCCCGGTGGCGGCGGCCAGCTCCCGGGACCCGGAGAGGTAGTCGGCGTGGATGTGCGTCTCCGTGACGGCGGTGATACTCATCCCGTTCCGCGCGGCGAGGTCCAGGTACTCCTGGATGTCCCGGCGGGGGTCCACCACGACCGCCTGTCCGGCCGCCTGGCAGCCGATCAGGTAACTGGCCTGGGCGAGGTCGTGGTCATAGATCCGTTCCAACAACATGACGCGCTCCTAGACGGGGATGGCAGTCAGATTAGTCCAGGGCGCGGCTGGCGGAGGAGGTCCGGGGTGCGGCGGGCTGGTACCGGCCGGTGTCGAGCACCGTGGTGACCGCGAAATGATCCGAAGCGTGCCAGCCGCTGCGGCCGGTGCCCGTGAGGTCGACCCGGGTGTCCAGCGGCTGGCCGCGGCGGCCGTAGACCCAGTCCCGGACGAACAGGTAGTCGATGCGCCGCGGCGGTACGGACTCGGGACGCTGGATGCCCACGCCCCGGGCCGTCTGCAGGAACCAGGCGGAGTCCGCGGAGGTGGTGTGCCCGGCCGTGCCGTCCCCGGCGTGCTCCCAGGCATCCACCCAGTAGGTCCCGGCCGTGCCCAGGGGCTGCAGGCCGGTGAGGTAACGCACCACGGAGGACTCAGGGACGGTGTTCAGGTCACCTCCGAGCACGAGCAGCGGCTCGCGGTCCGCCAGCCGCTGCCGGAGGCTCTCGGCCCAGCGCACGGCATGCAGCATCTGCTGCTCCCGCTCGTAGGCGCGGTCACCGCCCCAGACCCCATGCAGGTTCACGACGGCGACCACGCGGCCGGGTGCCCCGGTCGCCTGCTCGGAGGGGCTGGCCTGGGCGGGGTCGGGTTGGGCGGGGTCGGACGGCGCCTCGGCGAACACGGCCCAGCTGCCCTGGGGGACCGGCAGGTAGCCCTCGAGCCCCGGGACCGGCGGCAGGGTGCCGGCCTCCTCCAGGACGAGGGCCGGTCCGTGCAGGATGCCCGGCCCGGAGCGGTCCGTGGTGTGCGGCCTCGGGGCGGTGAGGGGCGCCGCGTAGGCCACGTTGAGCCCGGTGGCGGCCGTCAGGGTGTCCAGATAGGCGGAGGAGTGGTCCTCTTCGAAGGGCAGTTCCTGCAGCAGCACCAGGTCCGGTGCCGTGGCGTTCAGTCCGGCGGCGGCGGTCAGGGCGCGGCCGGTGCGTTCCTGGGTGTCATGGAGGACGTTGAAGGTGGTGACGGTGAGGGTGCCGGGGGCGGGATTCTCTCGAGCAGCCACGCTCTCCACCCTAACAAGCCCCGGGACGCCCCGGGCCCGGTCATGAGCCGACGTCCCGGAGGACGACGCGGCATCCTCCGGGCAGACCGAAGGGCTCCAGGATCGTCTCGCCCGGCACACCCCAGGCGCCCAGGATGCCCTGCAACATCGAGGCGTGCAGTCCGCAGACCGACTCCGGGTCTGCCCTCGCCCGATCGAGCAGCGGGCAGGTGCGCAGTTCGAGGTTCCCTCCGTGTTCGACCGAGGTGAAGCCCTGTCCGGTCATGACCCGTCCCAGGGTGGACCTGATGTCGTCCGGGGCAGACGCCGGATCCGCGGCCGGATCGGCAGCCGATCCCGATGTAGGCCCGGGTGCGGGTCCGGCGATGCGCCGACCCCACTCCTCGCCCGCCTGTCGGCGGAAGTCCGGATGGGACCCGGCCGTCGCCAGGAGTGCATCCATCAGCTCGGGGGAGGCCGCCCCGCCGGTGCCGGATGCCGCCTGCCGGCCGGCCGGCGTCGTGCGGTAGATCAGGGACGGCCGCCCGCGCCGCTGCGTCACCTCGGAGGTCGACTCCACCTGGCCCTCGGACTCCAGGGCCGTCAGGTGGTGGCGCACCGAGTTCTCATGGATGCCCAGCTGGCGGGCCAGGGTTGCGACCGTGCGCCCCTCGTCCCCGGACTCATCCACGGCCGTCATCACCCGCAGCCGGGCCCGTCCGAGGGGACGGGGCCGGGGAAGCGGTGCCGGACCGGCGGTGGAGGTCATGGAACCAGTCTACTTATTAAACACGAGGTTCTCTGGATAAAATGGGGTGGACCGCTTAACCACCCCGCGAAGGAGCACGCCATGGACCATCTGAAGAACGGACTGCCGCTCACCGAGGCCGGACAGGACATCGTCCTGGACGCGCGGACCATCCCGCACGCGGTCCGCCACGGCGCCGTGCTCGGGGCCGTCGACCAGCTGAAGCCGGGGATGTCCATGGTGTTGGTCGCACCACACGACCCGCTGCCGCTGCTGGAGCAGATGCGCGAACGGTTCGGGGACCGTGTGGGGGTGGACTACGAGTCGAAGCAGCCGCAGGAGGTGCGGGTCCGGTTGACCAAGACCGCGCCGTGACCGACCGGTCGCCGCAGGCCGCAGTCCGCGGCCCGGCCCGCAGTCCGGCCCGCCGCCGCTCACCCTGGCGCGACTATCCGGTGGTCCTGTGGCTGGTGACCGCCGTGGTGGTTGCGCTGATCCACCGTTCCGTGCCGTCCTCCGGATGGCTGCTCATCCATCTGGTGCTGCTCGGCGCCCTGGGCCACGCGATCCTCGTCTGGAGCATGTACTTCGCCCAGGCCCTCCTGAAGGTGCCCGTCGGCGCGCCACAACTCACCGCGCAGAACACCCGACTCGAGGCGCTGATGGGAGGCACCTTGCTGGTCCTCGTCGGCTACCCGGCGGGCTGGTGGTGGCTGGTGCTGGCCGGGGCGGCGGTGGCCGTGGGCGCCGTGCTCTGGCACGGTGCGGCCCTGTGGCGGATGCTGAGGGCCTCCCTGACCGCACGCTTCCGGATCACCATCCACTATTACGTGGCGGCCACGGTGTGCCTGGCGGCGGGGGCGACCTTCGGCGTTCTGCTGGGACGGGGCCCGGCCGATCCGTGGCACAGCCAGCTGCTGCTGTCCCACTCGATGGCGAACCTGCTCGGCTGGGTCGGCCTGACGGTGACCGGCACCCTGGTGACGTTCTGGCCCACCCTGTTGCGCACCCGCATGGATGAGCGGGCGGCCCGGCTGGCCGGTCAGGCCCTGCCGGTGCTGCTGACCGGCCTGGCCGTCCTCGTGACCGGCGGCCTGGCCGGACTGCGGCCGATGGCGCTGACCGGACTGCTCGTCTACCTGCTGGGACTGCTGTGGTGGGCCCGCGCCCTCATCCGGCCGGTACGGACCAAGCCTCCGAGGGAGTTCTCAGCGGCCTCGGTGGGCTGCGCCCTCGTCTGGGGCCTGGTGGGGATCAGCTGGGTCGCGTGGCTCCTGGCCACGGGCCGGAGCTGGGAACAGCTCGGTGCCGGCTACGCCCCGGTCTCCACCGTGTTCGCCGCCGGCTTCGCCGCCCAGCTGCTCCTCGGGGCGCTGAGCCACCTGGTGCCCACCGTGCTCGGGGGCGGCCCGAAGGCCGTGCGCGCCGCGCTGGAGGTCCTCAACCGTGCCGCGACGGTGCGACTGGTGCTCGTCAACGGCGGCCTGGTGCTCTACCTGCTGCCGCTGCCCAGCTGGGTGCGGGTGACCGTGTCAGCGGTGCTGCTCGTGGGATTGGCCGTCTTCATCCCGCTGCTGATCGCCTCCATCCGGGCGAGCCTGACGGCGCGGCGGGACACCGCGGCGGGGACACCACCGGTGCGGCGGGAGCTGCCGCGACTCTGGTCCGCCCGGCAACTGGTGGCGGGCGCGGCGGTCCTGGCCCTGGCCGTGGCCACCGGCCTCGGACTGTCCGCCACGGCTGGCCCCAGCGCCGCGGGAGACCAGCATGCTGGGGTCGTGCCGACGGGGGAGACCGTGCGTGTGGACGTCTCCGCGCGGGGCATGGCGTTCTTCCCGGACCGGGTCTCGGTCCGGGCGGGGGACCGCCTGGTGCTCATCATCACGAACGACGATGCCTCCAACACCCACGACCTGTCGGTGGCCGGGGAACGGACGCCACGGCTGGCACCGGGGGAGAGCGCCGAACTGGACGTCGGGGTGGTGTCCGGCCCGCTGGAGGGGCTGTGCACCATCGCCGGACACGCGGCGATGGGCATGACCTTCGCCGTAGTCGTCGAGGAGGGGTCCGACGGCGGCGCCTCACCCGGCAGTGAGGGGCACCATTCCGCGGAAGGCGACGGGCCGGCGTCGTTCATCCCGCCGCGGGCCGGCGCGGAGCTGGGCCACTCGGTGGACCCAGTCCTGGCGCCGTTGGGAAGCCCGCCGGGGGACAGGACGGTGCATGAGATCACGCTGACCGTCACCGAGGTCCCGCTCGAGGTGGCCCCCGGCCAGTGGCAGACGCGGTGGACCTTCAACGGCGGTCCGGTGGGGCCCACGCTGCACGGCCGGGTGGGCGACGTCTTCGAGGTCACCTTGGTCAACGACGGCACGACGGGGCACTCGGTCGACTTCCACGCCGGGACGCTGGCACCAGACCAGCCCATGCGGACCATCCAGCCGGGGGAGAGCCTGGCCTACCGCTTCTCCGCAGAACGGGCCGGGGCGTGGATGTATCACTGCGCGACGGAGCCGATGAGCACCCACATCTCCGCCGGCATGCACGGCGCTGTCGTGATCGAGCCTGACGGTCTGCCCGAGGTGGACCGCAGTTACCTGCTCGTGCAGTCCGAGGTCTACCTCGCCAACGATGCCCGTGGTCCGGAAGACGCCGAGGAGGTGGATGGGGCCAAGGTCCTCGCCCAGACACCGGACCGGGTGGTCTTCAACGGCATGGCGAACCAATACGATCAGTACCCGTTCACTGCAGAGGTGGGGGAGCGGGTCCGGCTCTGGATGGTCAATGCCGGACCCAACCGGCCGAGCAGTCTCCACGTGGTCGGCGGTCAGTTCGATACGAGCTACCTGGAGGGCGCCTACCAGCTGGTCCACGGTGTGGACGCCTTCGGGAACCGGGGCAACGGCTCCCAGGCGCTGGCCCTGCAGCCGGCCCAGGGAGGGTTCGTGGAACTGGTGTTCCCGGAGGCGGGTCACTATCCGGTGGTGTCCCATGTGATGGGCGATGCCGAGAAGGGCGCCCATGGCATCATGGAGGTCTCAGGGTGAGCCCGCGCCGTGCTCCGGCGGTGGGGGCGTCGGGGGTCCACCGCCCAGCACACGATCGGCCCCCAGGACGCCCTCCAGGATAACCTGGTTGAGGTCTGCGCCCCGGCGGATGACGCTCAGTGCACCCGTGGGTTCGAGGACGATGCACAGCACCAGGGCGGGATCGGGGATCCCGGCCCGGCGTAGGCAGCCCATCAGGTCCTCATGGGAGACGTGGGTCCGGCGCATCAGGTCCGCCTGCGGTTCGCCGTGGGCCAGCACCACGGTGGGTTGGGCGTTGACGGCACGGCGCACGCCGATGTTCTTCTGGATCAAGCCGAAGAGTGCCTCACAGCACACCAGGGTCACCAGGCCGAGGATCCCGGCGGTCAGCGTGGGCGGGTCGCCGATGATCACTCGTCCTGCGACCGCGCCGAGCATGATGCCGACGACCACGTCGAAGCCGGTCAATCCGGACAGGACGCGCGCTCCGAAGAGGCGGATCAGCAGCAGGAAGACCACGTAGATGGCGATGGCCGAGGCGATCACCACGGGAATGCGCCACAGTTCCAGGCCGATGGTGGCGACGAACTGGTCCTGGGTGATGCTGAAGGCCTCCATGCCCACAGCCTAGGACCATGTCAGCAGGGCACGCTTCGGGTGCCGACGGGCTCCGGATGGATGCTCGACGTGGGCCAGGAGGGGGTGCCGTTCAGCCTTTAGTTGACATAATGTGGGTTATCGGCGTTACGTGCGAGCCTGGGAGTGGGCCTGCTTGAATGGTCTGATGACGACCGCGTTGCCCCATCTGCGCCCGGTGCGCGCCGATGACGCTGCGGCCGTACTGGCCGCGTTTACGTCCCACCCGGATATGGAGCGCCAGGGTGACGTGACAACCCTGGACCAGGCGCAGAATCTGCTCGCACGCCTGACGGATCCGGACGGCCCACAGCCGTCGCCGACGGGATCTCCGACGAACTCCGCGGCATGGTCGGCCTGACCGTGGATGCGGACAACGGCCTCGGCAGGTTCTGGTACTGGCTGCATGCGGCCGCCCGTGATCGCGGCTGGATGAGTCCCGCTGCGCGCACGGTGGCGAATTGGGCCCTGTCCGTCGGCGGGCTGCGGCGCCTGGAGCTCGGACACCGCGTGAACAACCCGGCCTCCGGCGCCGTGGCCCGGGCGGCCGGGTTCGTCCACGAGGGCACGGAGCGGCAGAAGTTCCTCATGGACGGCGGTCGACGTCCTGACCTACGGCCGCCTCCGCTCGGATACCTGGCCCCGGGGTGAGCCCCTAAACCTCGCCAACCCGATGAATGACCTGACATAACTGCGCGGCAAGGCCTCCATTGAAACCAGCCGGACGCGAATGCGACACTGGCTGCATGATGGCATCGGACCCTGCGGCGGACTCCTCCTCGATCGGTCCTGCCCTGAAGGCTGAGTTCTTCGGCCCGCCGCGACGGCCCCGGATGGCACAGTATTCCGTCATCGCCTTCGGCCTGTTGCTCCTGGCCAGTCTCGTCATCCCGTCCGTGTCGGCGGTCGAGGCGATGCCAGAATCGTCCCTGACCATGGTCGGTCTCATGGTCCTGCTGGGCTTCGCGGAGTTGATCGACCCCGCCCGTCGCACCCTCATCAATGCCCTGCGGATCGGCGGGGCCGCAACGGCACTGCTCGGGTTCATTCTGCGGCTGTTCTGATTCCTTCTCATCCCTGCTGATCCCCGGCCTCTCTGCGATGGCCGCACCTCGATGTCAGGCCCTTGCCATCATCTGAACAGATGTTTAGTCTTCTGAACATGCGTTCAACCAGGGACGATCAGAACACCAGGGCCCGCATCCGGGACGCCGCCATCCTGCGGTTCGCCCGGGATGGGCTGGAGGCACCCCTGCGATCCATCGCGGCGGATGCCGGGGTCAGCGCCGCGCTGATCATGCACCACTTCGGCTCCCGGGCGGGGCTGCGCCTGGCCTGCGATGAGCACGTGCAGGCGGCGATCCGGGACAACAAGACCGGCGTCGTCTCCTCCCCCGGCGCCCCCACCGCGATGCTGGCCCAGCTGGCCAAGATCGACGAGTATGCGCCCTTGGTCGGTTACGTGCTGCGCTGCCTCCAGGCCGGCGGTGAGATGACGACCCACCTGGTGGACGGCATGGTGGCTGACGCGGTCGAATACCTCCGCGAGGGTGTCCGAGAGGGCACCGTCTCTCCCAGCCGCGACCCGGAGGCTCGCGCCCGGCTGCTCACCGACTTCTCTCTGGGATCCCTGCTGCTGAACCTCCCGACCGGTGAGGAGACGCTCGACCTCGACGCCCTGCCGCAGTGGTTCGAGGACTATGCCGCCCGCATACTGCTCCCCGCCCTCGAACTGTTCACCGAACCCCTGCTCACCGACTCCTCCCTGCTGGACGCCTACCTGGACTCGAGCCGGGAAGCACGCGAGCAGCCCGCCGAAAGGACCACACCATGAACGCCCCCGGCCAGCATGCAGCCACCACCGCCCCCACGCCGAACCCCGGAACCCCGGCCGTCGAGGCGCGGGGTCTCGTGAAGGCCTTCGGCGCCACCCGGGCCCTCGACGGATTCGACCTGAGCGTGCCCACCGGGCAGGTCACGGGCTTCCTGGGACCCAATGGCGCCGGCAAGTCCACTGCCATCCGGGTGCTGCTCGGCATGCTCAAGGCCGACTCCGGGACGGCACGGGTGCTCGGCCAGGACGCCTGGGGCGAGCAGGTGGCCATTCACCGCCGCATCGCCTACGTCCCCGGTGACGCGAGTCTGTGGCCGAACCTCACCGGCGGCGAGGCCATCGACATCCTGACCCGGTTGCGCGGGGCGGGCCAGGACCGGCGGCGACGTGACGAGCTGATCGAACGGTTCGACCTGGACCCGACCAAGAAGGCCCGGACCTACTCCAAGGGCAACCGCCAGAAGGTCGCCCTGGTCGCGGCGCTGGCCTCGGATGCCGAACTGTTCCTGCTCGACGAGCCGACCTCCGGCCTGGACCCGCTGATGGAGGCGGTCTTCACCGCTCAGGTCCGCGCGCTGCGGGATTCCGGCCGCACCGTGCTGCTCTCCAGCCACATCCTCGGCGAGGTGGAGAAGCTCTGTGACACCGTCACCATCATCCGCGCAGGCCGGGCCGTCGAATCCGGCAGCCTCGCCGAGCTGCGGCACCTGACACGTTCCACCGTCAACGCCACGGTCAACACCACCACCGACGACGCCGGCCCGTCCGGCCCAGCGGGAACGTCCGGTCTCCGGGACCTCGAGGGGATCCACGACCTGGCCGTCGACCACGGCGCCGAGGGAGCCCGGGTGCGCTTCGACGTGGACAACCACCGGATGTCCACGGTGTTGGCGGCCCTCTCGGAAGCCGGCGTGCAGAACCTGACGATCGCACCGCCGTCGTTGGAGGACCTGTTCATGCGCCACTACGGCGGGACGGTGGACTCATGAACGCCGTCAACGGCACCGGAGCGCTCTTCCGGCTGGACCTGCGCCGGGACCGGTGGCGCATCTTGATCTGGACCCTCGCCGTCGGCCTGGGCGTCTACGGCTCTGTGGTGGCCCTGGAGGAGGCCTTCCCCACGCCCGAGTCGATCCAGGCCCGCGGATCCCTGCTGACGAATCCGGCCACGCTGATGATGACCGGGCCCGCCTTCGCCGCCGACGACTACACCTTCGGGGCCATGGTGGCCAACGAGCTCAGCCTCTACGTGTTCCTCGCCGTGGGAATCATGGCGATCCTGCAGACCGTCCGCCACACGCGCGCCGAGGAGGAGTCAGGGCGCCTGGAGATGGTCCGCGCCCTTCCCGTCGGCCGGTTCGCCGCTCCAGCAGCCGCCATCGCCACCGTGGGGCTGTCCGCACTGCTGGTCGGTGCGGCGACCGCACTGGGGCTGCTGGCCGTCGGCCATGATGGCCTGGATGCTGCCAGTAGCCTGGCCTTCGGCGCTGCCACGGCGCTCACCGGGCTGGTCTTCGCGGCCCTGGCCAGTGTCGCCGCGCAACTGACCGAATACGCCCGCGGTGCCGCCGGGTTGGCGATGGCGGGGTTGGCCGTCTCCTATCTGGTGCGCGGCATCGGGGACGTCATCCACCACACCGGCTCTTGGCTGTCCTGGTTCTCACCCTTCGCCTGGGCGCAGCAGACCCGGCTGTTCGTGGACCTGCGGTGGTGGCCGCTGCTGGTGTCCCTCGCGGTGGCCGTCGCACTGTTCGCCCTGGCGGGTGTGATGGCGACCCGTCGCGATCTCGGAGCCGGACTGCGCCCGGCCTCCAAGGGGCCGGCGACGGCGGCCCGCAGCCTCCTGGCCCCGGCCGGGCTGGCTGAGCGCCTGCAGCGGGGATCCATTCTCGTCTGGGCCATTGGGGCGTTCTTCTTCGCGGTGGCGATGGGGGCGTTGGCGAACTCCCTGGACGACATCCTGGAGGAGAACCCGGCCCTGTCGCAGTGGATGGCGCTGGAAGGCACGGATCTCACCGCCCAGTTCGCCGGCATCATCCTGTCCTATGTGATGATCGCGCCGCTGATCGTGGGGGTGTCCGGCGTCCTCACCCTGAAGACCGAGGAGTCCTCCGGGCGGTCCGAGCTGCTGCTGGTGTCCGGCCGGCCGCGCGTCTCCGTGCTGGCGGGCTGGTTCGGCACGGTGGCCGTCCAGGTTGCTCTCCTGACCGTGCTCGGTGGTCTGGGCGTGGGCCTCGGCGTCTGGGCCGGCACCGGCCAGGGGCGCTGGATCGGCGAGATGACGGTGGCCGGGATCGCCTATCTACCGGCAATCCTGGTGGTCACCGCACTTGCCGTGGCCCTGTTCGGCCTGCTCCCCCGGCTGACCGTGCTGGCCTGGCCGTTCGTCGTGTTCATCGCCCTGGCGCTGTTCCTCGGCGAACTGCTGCAGCTGCCGGACTGGGCCATGGACCTCTCGCCGTTCACCCACGTCCCCGCTCTGCCGGCCGTGGAGGTCGGAGGCGCCGAGACGGTGGCCCTGCTGGTGATGACAGGGATCGCCGTGGTGCTGGCCGCCGTCGGGATCGCCGGCTACCGGCGCCGGGACATCGCCTCGCACTGAAGGGCGTCCGGCGGGGCTACTCTCCCACGTACTGGGCGAGGTGTTGGCCCGTCAGGGTGGTTCGCCCGGCCACCAGCTCGGCCGGCGTGCCCTCGAAGACGACCCGGCCGCCGTCGTGCCCGGCCCCCGGCCCCAGGTCCACGATCCAGTCCGCGTGCGCCATCACCGCCTGGTGGTGCTCGATCACGATGACGGTCTTGCCGGAGTCCACGAGCCGGTCCAGCAGTCCCAGCAGGTTCTCCACGTCCGCCAGGTGCAGGCCGGTGGTCGGCTCGTCCAGGATGTAGACCTCCCCGGCCGCGCCCATCTCGTTCGCCAGCTTGAGGCGCTGCCGCTCGCCGCCGGAGAGCGTCGTCAGCGGCTGACCCAGCTTCAGGTACCCGAGCCCGACGTCGGCCAGGCGCACCAGGATCTTGTGGGCGGCGGGCAGGCGGGCCTCACCCTCGGAGAAGAACCGCTCGGCCTCGGCCACCGACAGCGCCAGCACCTCGGCGATGTCCTTCTCCCCCAACCGGTACTCGAGTACGGCGGACTGGTACCGCAGACCGTCGCAGTCCTGGCAGGTGGAGGCCACCGTGGACATGAACCCGAGCTCCGTGTAGATCATGCCGGCGCCCTTGCAGGTGGGGCAGGCGCCCTCGGAGTTGGCGCTGAACAGGGCCGGCTTGACCCCGTTGGCCTTGGCGAAGGCCTTGCGGATGGGCTCCAGCAACCCGGTGTAGGTGGCCGGGTTGGACCGGCGGGAGCCCTTGATGGCACCCTGGTCCACCACCACGACCCCCTCGCGCCCGGCCACCGAGCCGTGGATCAGGGAGCTCTTGCCGGAGCCTGCCACGCCGGTCACCGCCACCAGCACCCCCAGGGGCAGGTCGACGTCCACGCCCTGCAGGTTGTTGGCGTCCGCGCCGCGGATCTCGAGCTGCCCCGTGGCCAGCCGCACCGTGTCCTTGAGCCGGGCGCGGTCATCCAGGTGGTGCCCGGTGAGGGTGTCCGAGGCACGTAGGCCGGCGAGGTCGCCGGTGAAGGTGATCTCGCCGCCCTCGGTCCCGGCCCGCGGGCCCAGGTCCACCACGTGGTCGGCGATCCGGATGGTCTCCGGCTTGTGCTCCACAACCAGCACGGTGTTGCCCTTGTCCCGCAGCTGGCGCAGCAGCTGGTTCATCTTCTCGATGTCATGGGGGTGCAGACCGATCGTGGGCTCGTCGAAGACGTAGGTCACGTCCGTCAGGGAGGAACCGAGGTGGCGGATCATCTTGGTGCGCTGCGCCTCACCGCCGGAGAGGGTGCCGGCAGGGCGGTCCAGGCTGAGGTAACCCAGGCCGATGTCCACGAAGGAGTCCAGGGTCTCCGTCAGGTTGTCCAGCAGCGGCCCCACCGAGGGGATCGTGAGCTCCTTCAGCCACGCGGCCAGGTCCGAGATCTGCATCGCACACAGCTCGGCGATGTTCCTGGCCCCGTCCCGGCCACCATCCCTGCCGCCGATCGTGACGGAGCGCGCCTCGGCCGCCAGCCGGGTGCCCTCGCAGTCCGGGCAGGTCGTGAACGTGATGGCCTGGTCCACGAAGCGGCGGATGTGCGGCTGCATGGCGTCCCGGTCCTTGGCCAACATGGACTTCTGGATCTGCGGGATGAGTCCGAGGTAGGTGAGGTTGATGCCCTCGACCTTGATCTTCGTGGCCTCGCGGTAGAGCAGGTCGTGCCGCTGCTTCTTGGTGAACCTCTTGATCGGCTTGTCCATGTCGAAGTAGCCGGAGCCGGAGAAGATCCGGCCGTACCAGCCGTCCATCGAGTATCCGGGCACGGTCAGCGCGCCCTCGTTGAGGGACTTCTCCTCGTCGAACAGGGCCGTCAGGTCGAAGTCCGTGACCGCGCCGCGGCCCTCGCAGCGCGGGCACATGCCGCCGAGGCGGTTGAAGGTGGCCTTCTCCGCGATCGTCTTGCCGCCGCGTTCCACCGTGATGGCACCCGAGGCCGAGACGGAGGGCACGTTGAAGGAGAAGGCGTTGGGCGGGCCGATGTGCGGTGTCCCCGCCCGGCTGAACAGGATCCGGAGCATCGCGTTGACGTCCGTGGCGGTGCCGAGGGTGGACCGTGGGTCGGCGCCCATCCGCTCCTGGTCCACGATGATCGCCGTGGTCAGCCCCTCCAGCACGTCCACCTCGGGCCGGTCCATCGACGGCATGAAGCCCTGGACGAAGGAGGAGTAGGTCTCGTTGATGAGCCGCTGCGACTCCGCCGCCACGGTGCCGAACACCAGGGAGCTCTTCCCGGACCCGGAGACCCCCGTGAAGACCGTCAGGCGCCGCTTGGGCAGCTCGACGCTGACGTCCTTCAGGTTGTTCTGCCGCGCCCCGACCACCCGGATCGTGTCATGCAGGTCGGCGGCGTGGTGGGCGGATCGCTGCTTCATCGGGTCTCCTGGACGCGCACCATGTTCCCGGCCGGATCCCGGAAGGCGCAGTCCCGCAGCCCGTAGGGCTGCTCGATCGGTTCCTGGACCACGTCCGCCCCGCCGGCCTGGACCCTCTCGAAGAAGCCGTCGAGGTCTTCGGTGGCGAGGTTGATCCCGGCATAGGTTCCCTTGGCCATCATCTCGGCGATCGACTGGCGCTCCGCCTCGGTGATGCCGGGATCCACCGCCGGCGGGGTCAGCACGATCGCGGTGTCCGGCTGGCCGGCCGGGCCGACCGTGATCCAGCGCATGGTGCCCGTCCCGACGTCGAGGCGGATCTCGAAGCCGAGCAGGTCGCGGTAGAAGGCCAGGGAGGCCTCGGGATCGTGGTGGGGCAGGAAGCTGGAGTGGATGGTGGTGCTCATGGATTGAAGCGTAGACCGTCGGCCGCGCCGGGCGCTTCTCGATTCCTGACCGGTCGGGTGACGTGCCGGACCACGCAGGTGGGCAGCCCGTCCGGGTCCCGGCCGGCCCGCTCCCGGTAGACGCTGGGCGGCATCCCCACCAGCTCGGTGAACCGGGTGCTGAAGGTGCCCAGGGAGGAGCTGCCGACCTCGAAGCACACCTCGGTCACGCTCATCCCGCCGCCGCGCAGCAGGGACATGGCCCGCTCGACCCGCCGGGTCATGAGATAGGAGTAGGGCGATTCGCCGTAGGCCCGCCGGAACAACCGGCTCAGGTGCCCGGCGGACAGGGCCACACCCGCGGCCAGGGCCGGGACGTCCAGCGGCTGCCGGTACTCGCGGTCGATCCGGTCCCGGACCCGGCGCAACCGCACCAGGTCCTCCAGCGGGATGGGCCGGGACACCGCGGATGGGCTCAGGCCGGGGTGTCCGTGTTCAGGCTGAAGATGACGCCGCTGCCACCAGGCCACGTGGCCCAGAGCCGGCGCGCCCCATCCAGCTGCTCGTGGCCGGGGGCGTCCGGATCGGCGATCACGCGGTGGACCTGGACCCGGCCGGCGATCTCGGGCAGGGGGCCGAGCACGCTCACGGACACCTCATCGGCGTCGTGGCCGATGTACTGGCCGTCCTCCTCGTAGAGGTGCACCTCGGCCTGCTGCTGGTTCCCGTCCAGGGCCCGCTGGAAGCAGGCGGTGGCCACCGGGTCGGCCATCGCGTCGTAGACCCACCGCGTCCCGAGCACGGAGTGGTCCACAGTCCCGATCAGGTGGGGCTCGGCGCCCTCCAGCGGCGCGCCGCGGTAGGCCACCGGGACGTGCAGGACGGTCTCGCTGCCGTCGCGGCGGACCAGATGGCCCTCGACCCCGATCTCACCGTCCGGATCGTCATAGCGGTAGGCGGCGACCCTGAGCAGCTCGCCCTCCCCGGACCAGGGCTGCTGGGCCAGCCACGACTCCAGGAGCTCCATCTTCGAGGGCACCAGGGTTGCTTGGTAGACGGTAGCCATGCCCCCCAGTGTACTCAGGGTGTACCGGAGGGGGGGTCACCCGCTACAGCGCGGCGGCCACCCGTGTGGCCTGCTCGATGGCCCGCTTGGCGTCCAACTCGGCCGCCACATCGGCACCGCCCACCAGCACGACGTCGGCCCCGGCGGCCTGCAGTGCCTCGTACAGTTCGCGGTGGGAGACCTGCCCGGCGCACACCACCACGTCATCCACCTCGAGCACGCGGTCGGTGCCGTTGACCCGCAGGTGCAGGCCGGCGTCGTCGATGCGGACGTACTGGGCGCCGGTGATGTATTCGACGCCGCGCGCCCTGAGGGTGGCCCGGTGCACCCAGCCGGTGGTCTTGCCCAGCCCGGCCCCCATCTTGCTGGTCTTGCGCTGGACGAGGTGGACGGTGCGGGCCGCGGGTGCCGGATCGGGGGCGGTGAGGCCGCCGCGCCCGGCGAAACCGGGGTCCACCCCCCACTGGCGCTGCCACGCCTCGAGGAGTTGGGCGCCCTGGGCAACGGTGGGCTCGGTCAGCAGCTCGGAGACGTCGAAGCCGATGCCGCCGGCCCCGATCACGGCCACCCGGGCCCCGCACGTCACCGTGCCGTCCACCACGTCCGGGTAGGCATGCACGTTGGCCCGGTCCGCGCCCGGGATCCGGACCGTGCGTGGCACCACCCCGGTGGCCAGCAGGATCCGGTCGTAGCCGCCGTCGAGCAGTTCCGTGGCGGTGACCCGGTGATCCAGGTGGAGCCTCACGCCGGTCTGGGACAGGCGGTTGTCGAAGTAGCGCAGGGTCTCGGCGAACTCCTCCTTGCCGGGGATCTGGCGGGCCAGTCGGAACTGCCCGCCGATGGCCCCGGAGGCCTCGAAGAGGTCCACACGGTGACCGCGGGCCGCGGCCTGGGTGGCGGCGGCCAGCCCTGCCGGGCCCGCCCCGACGACGGCCACGGAGAGCGCGCCGGTGGCGCTGCCGACGCGAGCGGGCGTGAGCGGCAGCAGGGCGCGGTCCGGTAACGGCGGGAAGGCGGGATCGGTCTCGCGGCCGGCGCGCGGGTTCACGAGGCAGGAGGCGGGCCGGTTCTGGAACGTGTGGTCCAGGCACGCCTGGTTGCAGCCGATGCACGAGTTGATCTGCCCGGTCGCCCCGGCGGCGGCCTTGGCCACCCAGTCCGGATCCGCCAGGAACGGGCGGGCCATGGTGACCAGGTCCGCCTGGTCCTCGGCCAGCACCTGCTCGGCGGAGTGCGGCATGTTGATCCGGTTGGAGGCGGCCACCGGGATGGACACCACCTCGCGCACGCTCCGGGTGAAGTCGGCGAACGCCGCACGCGGCACGGAGGTGACGATCGTCGGAACCCGGGCCTCGTGCCAGCCGATGCCGGTGTTCAGCAGGCTGGCCCCGGCCGTCTCCAGTTCTCGGGCCAGGTCCAGGGTCTCCTGAAGGGTCTGGCCGTCCGGCACCAGGTCCACCATGGAGAGCCGGAAGGTGATGATGAAGTCCTCGCCGGCGGCCTGGCGGATCCGCCGGACGATCTCGGTGGCGAAACGGCGCCGCCCGGCCGGGGTGCCGCCCCAGGCGTCCGTGCGCCGGTTGGTCCGCGGGGAGAGGAACTGGTTGATGAGGTACCCCTCGGAGCCCATGATCTCCACGCCGTCGTATCCGGCCTGGCGGGCGTACCCGGCCGCGCGGACGAAGTCCGTCACGGTCCGCTCGACCGCCCGGGTGGACAGGGGCCGCGGTCTGAACGGGGTGATCGGGGACGGGCTGGCGCCGGCGCCGACCTGGAACGGGTGGTAGGCGTACCGCCCGGCGTGCAGCAGCTGCAGCACGATGCGCCCGCCCTGGCCGTGCACGGCCTCCGTGATGGCCCGGTGGGCAAGGGCATCACGCCGTGAGCGCATGGTGCCGGCGAAGGGGGTGAGCCGGCCGACGAGGTTGGGCGCGTAGCCGCCGGTGACGATGAGCCCCGCTCCCCCACGTGCCCGTTCGGCGTAGAAGGCGGCCAGTCTCGGGGTGTCCGCCCGCCGGTCCTCGAGGCCCATGTGCATGGAGCCCATGATCACGCGGTTCGGCAGTCTCACCCCGGCCACCGTCAGCGGCCGGAACAGGTGCGGGAACGGCGTGTCCGCGGCGGGTGCGGCGAGGGGGGTGGTCATTCCTCAATGCTACTGGCTGGTAACTTATCTGGCGAGATTCCGGTCCCACCAGCGCAGGATGTGCTCGAACCGGGCCCGCCGGTGCCACGGGGTGCCCGAGCGGGACAGCTCGTGGTCCTCCCCGGGGAACACCACCAGCTCCGACTCCACGCCGCGGGACCACAGGGCGTGGTAGTACCGCTGGGCGTGCTCCAGGGGACACCGCAGGTCCTGCTCCGAGTGCATCACGAGGGTGGGGGTGTCCACCTGGTCCACGTGGTGCAGGGGGCTCTGCCGGTACAGGTCCTCGGCGCTGGAGCCCATGTACTGCTCGCTGAAGAACCAGCCGATGTCACTGGAGCCCAGCGCCGAGACGGGATCCAGGTACCCGCGCTCCACGATCGCCGCGGCGAACCGGTGATCGTGGGCGGTGATCCACGCGGTCATGAAACCGCCGTAGGAGCCGCCCTGGACCCCCAGGCGGTCCCCGTCCAGCTCGCCGGTCCCCTCCGGTCCGAACTCGGCCAGGGCGCCCTCGAGGAACGCCAGGATGTCCTGGGAGTCCACGGTCCCGAACCGGCCCTTCAGGGCCGCACCGTGGGCCGCCCCGTAGCCGTTCGAGCCGCGGGGGTTGCACATCACCACGGCGTAGCCGGCGGCCACCAGCACCTGGGTCTCGTCGAACCACGACCACGTGTACTGGGCGTAGGGGCCGCCGTGGATGTTCAGGATGACGGGATGCGGTCCGGGGCCCGGGGGTACGAACACCCAGCCGTGGACGGAGGGCTGCTCCGGCGTCCCCCCGTACTCGCGTTCCCGCCCGCCGGCGGGCGGCTGCTCCGTGAGCCAGCCCCGGTTGGGGTCGAAGAGCTCGGTCAGGCCGGTCCCGCGGTGTTGGACGCCCACCCGCCCCGGGGAGTCGGCGGTGGTGTAGGAGACCGTCAGCGTCCCGCCGGCCTCGGACGCGCCGATGACCTGTCCCGGCTGGTCCACGATCACCTCGGGCTGGCCGTGGTGGGACATCCAGACCAGCACCGTCTTCCCGCGGGTCTCGGCCAGGGCCAGCACGTTGTCCTGGCCCGAGGGGTGCAGCGGGCCGCCCGAGCAGCTCATGGTGTCCGGGTCCGTGAGCCGCCGCGGGACCAGCTCCGGCGCGGGGGCCTCCCATCCGGCGGTGGCCTCGCGCACCGCCGCACGGGCCGGCAGGGCGTACACCGCGGTGTTGGCGGCCACGAAGTCCAGGCCGGACTCCCCCAGTTCCTCACCGAGCAGGTACAGCCACTCACCGTTGCGGGAGGCGCACGCGGAGTGGAAGCCGCGGGGCACCTCGGTGCCCCCGGCCACGAGACGGGCGGGGCCGGCGTCGTGCCCTGCCGCCTCTGCCGCCGCCTCTGCCGCCGCCTCTGCAGTCTCCTCCGCGCGGGCCGCCACCACGGCCACGGCCGTGCGCAGGTCCCGGCCGAACCCGGTGGCCGGGGTGGTGGTGAAGAAGAGGTGGCGGCTGTCCGCGGCGTAGACGGGCTCGGTGGACTCCCGGTCCGGGCCGGTCAGCCGCCGCGCCACCGGGACCAGGGGCGGCCGGCCCGGGACCTCGGCCATCCGGCCCCGCGCCTCGAACACCGGCGCGGCGTCCGGATCCGGCACCTCGATCTCGAACAGACAGGAGGGCTGGTCCGCCGTGTAGCCCCTGCCGTTCATCCGGTGGTCCGGGCCGGTCACCCGGCGCGGATCCTCCTGGGCCGGGCCCACCCCGGGCACGGTCCCGTAGCGGCCGGGCTCGGGCTCGGGCGAGGCGAAGGCGATCCAGCGTGCATCGGGCGACCAGTTGAACCCGGTCACCCCCAGACGCCGGTCCGTGAGGGTGCGGGCCTCGCCCCCGTCCAGCGGGATCAGGGCCAGCTGGGGAGCGGAGGACTCGGAGGGATCCGCTCCTGGCGCCGGGGAGCGCAGGAAGGCGACCATCGAGCCGTCCGGCGAGAGCCGGGGCCCCGCGTCCCGGTACCCCCGGGTCAGGCGGCGGGGCGGGGCGGATCCGTCCGTGGTCACCACCCACAGCTGTCCGGTGTAGCCGTCCGTCGAGACGTCCGTCCGGGCGGTCCCGACCACGAGCCGCCGGCCGTCCGGGGCCAGGGCAGGGGCATCCACGGTGGTGATGAGATCCAACTGATCAGGTCGCATGTCCATAACCTACGTTGTCCATCCCCGGTTGAGCAGGCAGGATGGGTACATACGGTGATCGAGGAGGCCAGGGCGATGGAATGGGTGGGCGACAACCTGTGGATCCTGTGGCTGAGCCTGGCGGTGGTGTTCGCCGTGGTGGAGGTCATGGTCCTGGACCTGGTCTTCCTCATGCTGGCGGCCGGTGCCGCCGCGGCGCTGGCGACCTCGCTCGCGGGCGGGGAGGCCTGGCTGCAGATGGTGATGTTCTCCGGGGTCTCCCTGCTCATGCTGGCCGCCGTCCGCCCGACCGCCCTGAAGCACCTGAAGAAGGGCCCGGCCGACCAGCTGACCAACGTGGACCTGCTGCCCGGACGCACCGTGGTGGTCCTGGAGGACACCGGTGCCACCGCGGGCCTGGCTCGGATGGACGGTGAGACCTGGACCGCCCGCTCAGCCACCGGCGTGACCATCCCCGCCGGGCAGGAGGCCGAGATCGACGAGGTGGACGGAGCCACCCTGGTCATCCACCCCAAGACCGTCATCGACTGGGACTCCGGCAACGCCGGACTGCCCGAAGGAACCTGACGCCGCAACCGCGGTGGAAGCACCTCTGCAAGCAGCAGACTGACAGGGCGGCCCGTACCGGGCCGCAGGAGGGAGCATCGGCGTGGAAGTCCTCATCGTGCTCATAGTCGTCGCGGTCCTCGTGGCCATCATCCTGATCCGGGCCGTCCGGATCGTCCCCCAGGCCCGGACCGGCATCATCGAACGCCTCGGCAAGTACAACCGGACCCAGGGGGCCGGCCTGACGCTCATGGTCCCCTTCGTGGACCGCATGCGCCCGCTGATGGACATGCGCGAGCAGGTGGTCTCCTTCCCGCCGCAGCCCGTGATCACCGAGGACAACCTGGTGGTCTCGATCGACACCGTGGTGTACTTCCAGGTCAACGACGCCAAGGCGGCCACCTACGAGATCAACAACTACATCCACGCCGTGGAGCAGCTCACCACCACCACCCTGCGCAACGTGGTCGGCGGCATGAACCTCGAGGCCGCGCTGACCAGCCGTGACGCCATCAACAACCAGCTGCGCGGCGTCCTGGACGAGGCCACCGGCAAGTGGGGCCTGCGCGTCTCCCGCGTGGAGCTCAAGGCGATCGACCCGCCCCTGTCCATCCAGGACTCCATGGAGAAGCAGATGCGTGCCGAGCGGGACCGCCGCGCCGCCATCCTCACCGCGGAGGGCACCAAGCAGGCCGAGATCCTCACCGCCGAGGGCCAGCGTCAGTCCGCGATCCTCGAGGCCGAGGGCGACGCCCAGTCCCGGATCCTGCGCGCCAACGCCGAGGCCGAGGCGATCCACGTGGTGTTCGAGGCGATCCATGAGGGGCGCCCGGACCCGGACCTGCTGGCCTACAAGTACCTCGAGACCCTGCCCAAGATCGCCGAGGGGGACGCCAACACCATGTGGGTCATCCCGGCCGAGTTGACCGATGCGATCGGCCGGATGGGCGCTGCCTTCAGCGGCGGCGGCTCCGCGGGGGCCGGAATCTCCGACCTGCTCTCCCCCACCCGGGGCGGCGCCGGTGAGGACAGCGGACCGGGCCACGGACCGGCGGGCAGCTCCGCCGGTGAGGCCGACTCGGGCGGGCGCCGGCGGCGGGAACCGCGTCCCACCACGGCCGCGGAACTGCAGGACTCCTCCCAGAGCGTCGCGAAGATCACCGACACCCCGCTCGAGGAGGCGCTAGCCCCGCCGGCCATCCTCGAGGACGAGCACTCCCCCACGGCCAAGCGCGCCCTGGACGCGACGGTGGAGCGCACGCAGCCATCGCGGCCACCGAAGCCGGAACCCGCCGAGGAGGACCCGACCACGGAGCGGTGAGGGGAGCGGCCCGCCCCGCCGGCGGGAACAAATCCCACCGGGGCGGCGTTGGACACCACAGACCCGCAGACCCACTAGACTGGGTCGTCGACGTTGTACCGCCCCTCACCGGGGGCCGTTAGGAGATCGAATGAGCGACCGTAGCCTGCGCGGCATGCGCCTGGGTGCCCAGTCCATGGAGTCCGAGGCCGGAGTCGAGCCGGCACCGCGCCAGCGGGTCGAGTACCGCTGCGAGGACGGCGAGCAGGTCTTCGTGATCTTCGCCACCGACGCGGAGATCCCGCCGACCTGGACCTCCAAGACCGGCCGGGTGGCCTTCCTGGTGGACGGGGAGAAGCCGGACGCCTCCGATGCCAAGCCGGTGCGCACCCACTGGGACATGCTGCTGGAGCGCCGCAGCATCGAGGAACTCGAGGAGACCCTCGAGGGCCAGCTGAACAAGCTGCGCGCGCGCCGCGGCGAGAAGACCAGCGCCTGACGCGGGTCTCCACTCCCACCCCCCAAACGCACTTTGAGGGCAATCCCACCCGGTGGGATTGCCCTCAAAGTGCATTCGGGGGTCGTGTTCCCCGGTTCAGCCCAGGCCGAGCTTCTCCCGCAGGACCCGGCAGCGCGCCTCGAGGCCCCACCGGGTCACCGAGGTGACCGCCTCCGTGATGATGTTGCCGCTCATCTTGGACTCGCCGTACTCGCGCTCCACGAAGGTGATCGGGACCTCCACGATCTTCTTGCCGAGCAGGGCCGTGCGGAAGGTCATGTCCACCTGGAAGCCGTACCCCTTGGACTGGACATCGTCCAGGTCAATGGCGCGCAGGGTGTCCGCGCGGTAGGCGCGGTATCCGGCGGTGACATCCGAGAGGTTCAGCCCGAGCATGATGCGCGGGTAGAGGGAACCACCCAGGGAGATCAGCTTGCGGTGGGCCGGCCAGTTGACCATCTTCCCGCCCGGGACGCGGCGGGAGCCGATCACCAGATCGGCACGGTCGATCGCCTCGATCAGCCGCGGCAGCTGCTCGGGCTGGTGTGAGCCGTCGGCATCCATCTCGATGAGCACGTCATAGCCCTGCTCCAGCCCCCAGTGGAATCCCGCGATGTAGGCCCCGCCCAGACCGTTCTTCCGGGTCCGGTGCAGCACGTGGATCTGCGGATCGGCCACCGCGGCCCGGTCGGCCCAGTCCCCCGTGCCGTCCGGCGAGGCGTCGTCCACCACGAGCACGTCCGATTCCGGCACGGCGACCCGCAGGCGGTCGAGCGTGCGGGGCAGGGACTCGATCTCGTTGTAGGTGGGAATGATCGTCAGCAGGCGCATAGGCGGTGGTGTCCTTCGTCAGAGGCCGGGTTCGTGGTTCGGGGGTCAAGTATAGGATGCGCCGCTGGGCGGACGCCGGTCGGGCCGGTCGGTCAGGTCCAGTCCGGTGAGCGGAACACCTCGGTGCCGTCCACCACGGTGGCCAGGCAGCGGGGGGCGGCGGTGCCCTCCTCCAGCACGGGGAGCAGGGGCGTCCCCGCACGGGTGTCGGTGCTCCAGGCGGCCACGCGGCCGTCCGGCGCCTGCACGCTGAAGGCATCGGCGGACCAGATGCCGAAGGTCGCGGGCGAGGAGGGGGCGATCCGGCCGGCCATCTGATGCCGTGCCCCCACGGCGTGCGGCAGGGCGCGCAGCCCGGCCTTGGTGGCGGCCGTGAACCCGGAGCGGGCGGGGATGCGCTGCTGGTCCTCGGGGTGCTCCAGGCTGGCGCGCAGGGTGCCCCACGGATCCGCGGGGGCCTCACCGCTGCCGAAGGACACCGGGACGGCACGGTTGAGCAGCGAGGCGATCGGTGCGGCCAGGGTCCCGTCCGCCCCGGGCACGGCCGTGAAGGACAGGCTGTTCTCCGCCATGGTCCGCATGGACTCCTCGTCCACGGGCCCGTTCCAGGCCAGCCGGTGGCGGACCATGCCGAGGGCGCCGGTGCCCTGGGACTCGGCGGTCGCGCGGAGGGCGGAGACCACGGCGTCGAGGTCTTCGGCCCGATCGGGCAACAGGTACAGCTGGATCCCGGCGGCCGTGGCCTGGGCGGTCAGGTGCGCCACGGCGCCGCCGTCCAGTCCCCGGGGCCCGACGACGGCCGCCAGGCCCGCGGTCCGCTCGCCCGGCTGCCCCTCGCCGGCCGGCCCGGTCACCAGTGCCGCCAGGTCCCCGGCGGCGCCGGCGGCCTCGTCGGCCTGGACGAGGTGGTAGCCGATGGTGCGGGGCCCGACGGCGGCCGGCAGGCCTGCGGTGACGGACAGGAAGGTGCCGGCGCGGGCGGCGGCGAGGGGGCCGGCGTCGGGGTCGGCGGAGGTGGAGGTGGTCAGGTCGAGGGAGTCCACGAAGGCCGGGGCCACCAGAGCGCCCTGCAGGTCCACCACCTCCCAGCCGGCACCGGAACGTGCGCGCATCGACTCCGCGGTGTCATCCGCCCCCACCCAGGCGACGGTCCCGGAATCCACCAGCAGGGCGGTGGCGTAGGGATCCGAGGTGGAGTGGATGGTGCCGTTGACGTAGAGGGTGCTCATCCGTCCAGCGTATCCACACTCGAGTACGCCACCACGCCACGACGGACGAGATCCGCAGCACGCCGGCACTGGCGGTGCAGCCCCGGGTGGCCGGGGACCTTGGACAACTGGTCCAGCAGGTCGATCACCTGCCGGGCCCAACGCACGAAGTCGCCGGCCGCCAACTCGGTGCCCTTGAGGGTGTCCTTCAGGTTGCGGCCCCGGGCCCAGCGGTGGATCGGCCAGACCAGCCCCGGATCGGGCTCCGGGGTCGGCTCGAGCCGTGCACCGCGCTCCGCCTGCTGGAGCTCGTACCAGTGCTCCGCCGTCCGGTCCAGGACCTCCTGGAGCTGCGAGGTGGGCATCTGGGGGATGCCCACGTTCTCGGTGGCCCCCTTGGACTGGAACACCAGCAGGGCGGCGAGACCCGCCAGCTCCTCCGGGTCCAGCGCGTCCGCTAGGCCGTCCTCCAGCACGAGCGAGGTCAACAGGTCCCGCTCGCCATAGATCCGGCGCAGCGTCTGACCGGCATCGGTGACCCCGGCGGAGGAATCCCCGGGGGCATGGGCGGTGACGTCGGCCGTGCCGGTGGCCGTCACGTAGCCGTAGGCGGTCAGGAGCCCGACCAGCCGGTCGAACGCCTTGGCGATCGTGTTCGTGCGGCCCTCGATGCGGCCGGAGAGGTGGTCGACCTCCTGGCGGAGCTTCCACCAGCGTTCAGCCCAGCGGGCGTGGTCCTCGCGGTCCTTGCAGCCGTGGCAGGGGTGACGTTCGAGCTGACGGCGCAGGTCCGCGGCCCGTTCGGCGCTGCCGTCGTCCTGGAAGCGGAACCCGGCGCGCGGCCGCTCCCCCGGAGCCTGCCGGTGGTCCCGCAGGGCCGCGCGCATGGACGCGGCGATGTCCTTGCGCTGGGTCGGGGTCTTGACCTGGATGTTCTGGGGCAGCCGGACCCCGCCCACGGGGTCCACCGGACCGGTGACGTCCTCGGTGCTGATGCGACGCAGCTGGGCGTCCTGGGTGATGACCCCCACGCGCGGGTTGGCCGGGTTGCCGGCGGGGAACACCACCACGGCGTTGCCCAGCTTCCGGGGGCCGGGCACCTCGATGATGTCCCCCGGCAGCAGGTTGCCCAAGGAGTCCTTGACGGCCCGCTGGCGGGCCCGGTGACGACCTTTGGACGTGTCCTTCTCCGCCGCCGACAACTCCTTGCGCAGCCTGGCGTACTCCGTGAAGTCGCCCAGGTGACAGGTCATGGACTGCTCGTATCCGGCCAGGGAGGCCTCCCGGGTGCGCACCTCACGGGCCAGCCCCACCACGGAGCGGTCCGCCTGGAACTGGGCGAAGGAGGACTCGAGGATGGACCGGGACCGTTCGAGGCCGAACTGGGCGATGAGGTTCACGGACATGTTGTAGGTGGGCCGGAACGAGGAGTTCAGCGGATAGGTCCGCCGTGAGGCCAGGCCCGCCACGGCCGCCGGATCGAGCCCGGGGCGCCAGAGCACCACCCCGTGGCCCTCCACGTCGATGCCGCGTCGGCCGGCCCGCCCCGTGAGCTGCGTGTACTCCCCCGCCGTGATGTTCACGTGGGCCTCGCCGTTGTACTTCTCCAGCTTCTCCAGCACCACGGTGCGGGCCGGCATGTTCACCCCGAGGGCCAGCGTCTCCGTGGCGAAGACGACCTTCACGAGCCCGGCGGCGAACAGCTTCTCCACGACCTCCTTGAAGGGTGGGAGCATGCCGGCGTGGTGGGCGGCGAAGCCGCGGGACAGCCCGTCCCGCCAGCCCCAGAACCCCAGCACGTCCAGGTCCTCGGCCGGCAGTGACTGCCCCGCCTCGTCCACCATGGTCTGGATCTGCTGCTTCTCCCCGAGCGTGGTCAGGTCCAGGCCCGACGCCAGGCACTGTTCCACGGCCCCGTCACAACCGGCCCGGGAGAAGATGAACGTGATGCACGGCAGCAGCCCCTCGCGCTCGAGGATCCGGACCATGCCCGGGCGGGAGACCCGCAGGTTGCCGGTGTGGCGCGGGGCGGTGCCGTGCTCCCCGCCGGACTGGTCGTGGCCGGAGGAGCCGGCCGGGCCGGCGTCGTACCGGGAGCTGGCGGTCCGCTCGTGGCGCCCGTAGGCGGCGGACCCGGAGCGCCGGTCTGAGCGGTGGGGGCGGCCGCCGGACCGGCCGCCGCTGGACCGGCCGCCCCCGCGGCCCCGGGGGCCACCCCGCCCACCTCGGTAGGTGCTGCGCCCGGGACGGCCCCAGTCGCTGCGTTCCTCACGGCGGCGCTGGTCCTCGGCCAGCCGGGCCAACTCGGGATTGAGCACCAACCGCCCCCCGGAGGTGTCCTTCAGCTCCGTCTCCTCGTCGCCGGGCTCATCAGCGGTCGGCGCCACCTCGTCGAAGGCGACCTCGGTGGCGAAGAGGTCGTACAGCTGGCTGCCGGCCATCACGTACTGCCACAGGGGCACCGGCCGGTGCTCGGAGACCACCACCGAGGTGGAGCCGCGCACGGTGTCCAGCCAGGCGCCGAACTCCTCGGCGTTGGACACGGTGGCGGAGAGGGAGACGAGCTGGACGTGCTCCGGGAGGTGGATGATGACCTCCTCCCACACCGCGCCGCGGAACCGGTCCGCCAGGTAGTGGACCTCGTCCATGATCACGTAGCCCAGGTTGAGCAGGGTGTCCGAGTCGGCGTAGAGCATGTTGCGCAGTACCTCGGTGGTCATCACCACCACCTCGGCCTCCGAGTTGATGGCGGTGTCCCCCGTGAGCAGTCCCACCCGGTCCGCGCCGTAGGTGGCCACCAGCTCCTGGTACTTCTGGTTGCTCAGGGCCTTGATGGGCGTGGTGTAGAAGGCCTTCTGGCCGTGGGCGAGGGCCAGGTGGATGGCGAACTCGCCCACCACGGTCTTGCCCGCTCCCGTGGGGGCCGCCACCAGGACGCCGTGGCCGTCCTCGAGTTCGCGGCAGGACTCCGTCTGGAAGGGGTCGAGGCCGAAGTCCAGGGTGGCGGCGAAACGGCCCAGCTCGGTCTTGGCCTCCGTGGCGCGGCGCCGGGCGGCGGCGTACCGCTCCGCGGGGCTCGGCTGGCCGGTGGTGTCATCCGCGGAAGGTGCCATGGTGCCAGCCTAGGACATGGCCGCACCGGACTGACCCGGGCCGGCCCGGTGTGGCCCGGTGTGGCTGGGGCTAGAGCTCGTCGAGGGGTTTCGGGCCCGACTGCAGGGAGTCCTCGGTCTCCTGCTCGGCCTTGACCCGGCGCTTGGCCCGACGGCGGTCGTTGACCAGGCAGATGGCGATCGCCACGCCGAAGAGGAGCACGAGGGGGGCGGCCAGGTAGAACATGGTGACCGCGTCCGAGCCGGGGGCGGCCAGGGCCGCGATCAGGGCGATCAGAAAGACGGTGATCCGCCAGTGCTTGATGATCTGCCGGCCGGACAGGACCCCGATCATGTTCAGTCCCACCAGGACCACGGGTAGGACCAGGGCCACGCCGAAGGCCAGGAAGAGCCGGAGGACGAACGGGATGTAGACGTCCGCGGAGATGACGTTGGCGGTGCCCTCCGGGGACAGGCCCACGAAGAACTGGACCGCCTCGGGCAACACGAGCCAGCCCAGGCCCACGCCCAGCAGGAACAGCGGCACGGCGGCGGCGATGAAGCCGGCCGCGTAGCGCTTCTCCTTCTTCTTCAGACCGGGGACCACGAAGGCCCAGATCTGGTAGAGCCAGATGGGGCTGGAGACCACGAGGCCGACGAAGAGGGCCACCTGCAGCATGATGTCGAAGGGCTGGCCGACGGCGCTGAAGGAGACGGTGACGATCCGGCCCGCATCCGAGAGCCGGTGCACCGGATCGATGAGCGCGGAGAAGAAGGGCTGGTAGACCAGGAACCCGACGACGGCGCCCAGCGTCAGGCCGATGCCGGCGATGATCAGCCGGTTGCGCAGTTCCTTCAGGTGGTCCTTGAGGGCCATCTCCCCGGCGGGGTTGCCCTTGCGTGCGGCCTTGGGAGTCCTGGTGATCTTGGTCCGCTTGGGCCGGGCCGCCTGCGGTTCGTCAGTCATGGAGCCGGTGACCACCTGGTTACGGCTGGTCGTTGGTGCCGGTCTTCCGACCGTCGCGGGGGCCCTTGGACTCGCCGTTGACGATGCGGCCCTCCACGGCCTCGGAGTCCGTGGAGTCGTTCGAGGGCTGTGACTCGGTCGATGAGCCGGAGCCGTCGTCCTTCATCTGCTTGACCTCCGACTTGAAGATCCGCATCGACTGCCCGAGGTTCCGGGCCATCGCGGGAAGCTTGGGCGCCGCGAAGAGCAGGAGCGCGATCGCGATGATGATGACGAGCTGCCATCCCTGGAGTCCAGCCATGGGGGGAGGTCCTTTCGATTGAACGTTCTCGAGTTTACGCCACGCCGCTGGGGCCGGAGGCCGTGGCGCCGCCCGGTGCGGGTGAACAGTCGGTGACGTATCCGGCCCGGGCCCGGTGCAGCCAGTCCACGGTGGACTCGACGATCTGGGCCGGGGCGAGGACCCGGAACTCGCCGCCGAACCGGGCCGCCTGGGCGTGGGCGTAGTCGGGGCCGGCCAACCGGATCTCGGCCACCACGGAGCCGTCCTCGAGGTGTGCGGTGCGGACGGGGTCGAAACCGGGCACCAGGTCGCGGATCCGATGCGCGAAGTGCACGGTCACGGTGGTCTCGGTGCCCTGGGACATGAACAGGTGGTCGGAGGTGGGTACCTCACGCGGGTCGAAGTCCTGACCCGTCTCCTCGAGGGAGGTGATCCGGTCCAGCCGGAAGTTCCGCAGGCCCCGGCTGCTGTGGCACCAGGCCTGCAGGTAGCCGTGGCCGGACTCCGCGGTCAGGCGCAGGGGTTCCACGGTCCGGAGGGTGGACTCATCCGTGGCGGCGGCATGGTACTGGAACCGCAGCAGGTGGTGCTCGCGGACGGCGGCATGCAGCCGACCGGCCAGCGCCGCGTGGGGACCGATGTCGAAACCGGCCACGATGCCCTCGCCGGCCTGGTACACCTCGGGGCCGGAGACGGCGAGGATCTTCTCCAGGGCGGTGGCCGTGTCCTGCTGTTCCTGGTCCGTCAGCCCGGGGATCCCGGCCGCGGCGCGCAGGCCGATCACCAGGGCCGCCGCCTCGGGGACACTCAGCCTCAACGGTCCGGCGAGCCGCTCGGCCTGGGTGATGCGGATCCGGTCCCCCTGCTCGTGGACCTCGAACTGCTGCCCCGCGAACTGACGTTCGGGCATGCCGCAGTACCAGAGTTCATCGAGGATGGCAGTGAGCTCCGCATCGCGGACGTTGAGCCGTTCGGCCAGCTCGGCGCGGCCGATCCCGTCCCGCCGGTTCGCCAGGCCGATCGCATCCACCACGGCCGCGACCCGGTCCCGGTCGCTGCGGCGGTTGCGGCGCCGCTTGGGGACCGTGAGCGTGTACTCGGGCACCGGGGCGGCATGGGCCTGCTGCGCCGCGTCCAGCAGGGCGACGACGGCGGGGCGCAGGGGGTCCTCGGCGTCCGGCATGGTGGCGAGGGGGCCGGCTGCGGCGATGGACCCGGCCATCTCGGCCGGCCGGGTGTAGGTCACCCGCACGAGGTCCGTCTCCGGGTCGGAGGCCAGCACCTCGGAGCCGATGCGCAGCTGCACGGCCCGGCCGGCGGCCAACCGCAGCCGGGCGGTGGCCGGCGTCCGTTCGCCGGAGACCACGGCGTGCACGGCCGCCAGGTCGAGATCGGCCGGGCGGTACGGTGCCACGCCCTGGCCGTCCGGGCCGTCCGGGGTGGGGGCGTCGGCCGGGTCGGATTCGATCCGCGTGAGGCGGAAGGTCCGCTGCTGGCCGCGGTCCAGGTCCCAGCCCACGAGGTACCACACCCCGGTGGGGTTGGTCAGGGCCCAGGCCCGCACGGTCCGGGTCTCGGGGTGGTCGGCGTGGGCCTTGCGGTAGGAGAAGCGGATGACCGACTGGTCGCGGACCGCATCCCCCAGCTCCGTGAGGTACCGGTCCGCCCCCGCCAGCCGGACGCCGAAGGCCTCATGATCCGAGGCGGACCGGGTACCGAGCCAGTCCTCCCCCGCGTCCACCCGGCCCAGGGCCCGGACGACGGCGTGACCGAGGTCCGAGCCGGCCCAGGCGGACTCGGCCCGCATCAGGGCCAACCGCTCCCCGTTGCTGAAGGGCACGGTGGGGAGGTACATCCGGTCCTCGTCGATCCGGTACCGGGTGTCGGTCCCGGGGTCGGCGGACTCGAAGCCGGTCTCGTCCTGGACCGTGAACGCCTGGAGGGGGACGCCGATGCCCTTCAGCACGTCCTTGTCCCGGGTGAACATCTTCTCCAGGGCGGCCGGGGACGTCGAGAGCGCATAGGCGTCCACGGCCTTCACCAGGTAGTCCCGGGTGACCCCCCGCCGGCCGCTGGCCAGCAGGACCCACAGCAGGGAGACGATGCGCTCCGTGGAGCGGGCGGGCGAGGCGGCGGACACGGTGGGGTCAGTTGATGCCGACGAGGTCCACCACGAAGATCAGGGTCTCTCCGGGGCCGATCTCGCCTCCGGCGCCCTGGTCCCCGTAGGCCAGGTGCGGCGGGATCTCGAGGCGGCGGCGGCCGCCGGGCTTCATGCCCAGCAGGCCGTCATCCCAGCCCTTGATGACCTGGCCGACGCCGACCTGGAAGTCCAGCGGCTGGCCGCGGTTCCAGGAGGCGTCGAACTCGGCCCCGGTGGACCAGGCGACGCCCAGGTAGTGGCAGGACACCCGGTCCCCGGCCTGCACGGCCTGGCCCGAGCCCTCGGCCAGGTCCTCGATGACCAGGTCCTGGGGCGGGGTGTCTCCGGGGAACTCGATCTCCGGTCGGGTGCGGTCATAGTTGCGCTGTCCAAAGGACATGGTCGATTCCTTCCGTTGGGGCGTGCGGGTCGAGGCGTACCGGGCCACGTCGGGCCCGGTGCGCGGACTCCAGACTACTCAGAGGCGGACGGGGACGCCGACGGTGACGCCGGGGCATCCCCGGTGTCACCCTCGCCCTCCGGCTGCGGGGCGGGGGCGGGCTGGGCCGGTGGCATGGTGTGCAGGATGTCCACCACGAAGACGAGGGTCTCCTCCTGGAGCTCGTGGCCGTCCGAATCGCCATAGCCCTTGGACGGCGGGACGACGATCAGGACCTGGGAGCCGACCTTCTGGCCCTGGAGTCCCTCAGACCAGCCGGCGACGACTCCGCTGAGTGGGAATCCCGAAGGCTCCCCGCGCGACCAGGAGGAGTCGAACTCCTCGCCGTCGGACCACTTCACGCCCGTGTACTGGACGGTGACGTGATCACCCTCGCCGACCTCCGCACCGTCGCCCTCGATGAGCGGCTGGACCACGAGATCCTCGGGAGCGTCGCCCTCGGGCTTCTCGATCGTGGGTTCGCCGGAGTCCTCGTTGAGGGTGACGGCCGGCAGGGACTCGTCGGTCACCTCCACGGACTCGCCCGCGGCGCGCGCCGGGCGGACGTCGGCGATCTGGAACACCATCAGTTGGTCGGGGGCTCCCTGGCCCATCTGGGCTCCGGGCATGAAGAAGGAGATCTGGGCGCCGACCTTGTTCTGGTCGAGCATGTCGTAGAGGACGTCGTTGCCCTCCTTGAGCTTCTCGTTGAGGAAGACCGCCTCGGCCCCCTGGGTGAAGTTCTCCGCGGTGACCTCGCCGGACTCCGGATCCACGATCGCGGTCTGCACCAGCGCGATGTCCCCCTCGTTGACGTCCGCGCCGTCGCCGTCCTGCAGCACGCGGGAGGAGATCTCGGTGGCCTCGATGGCCCCGTCCACGGTCACCTCCGGCACACCGTCCTCGTTGACGGTCAGGGAGATCGGCTCCAAGGCCTCCAGGTCACCTGAGCCGCGTGGTTCCGGTGCGGCGCAGCCCGCCAGGAGCAGGGCGCCGACGAGGGAGAGGGACAGCGGCGCGGCGGCTCGGAACCGGCGCGATAGGGACGGGATGCGGGACATGGGATCCTTCGGTAGTGCGGGAGGGGGGTGGTTTCAGTCTGTCACGTCAGACTGGATGGACGCTGGAGGCGTCGCTGGTCGGCAGGGAGCCGAGGAGCGCGTCGAGCCGGTCCGACGTGGTCTGGAACGGGTCCTTGAGGGTGATGGCGTGCATCGGACGGTCGTTGAGCTTCAGGTGGGTCCAGTCCACGGAGTAGGACTGGCCCGCCTCCCGCGCCGCCCGGATGAACCGGCTGCGCAGCACGGCCCGGCTGGTCGGCGGCGCGTGGTCCACGGCGTCCTCGATCGCCGCGTCGTCCAGGAAACGGGCGGCCGCGCCGCGGGCCTGCAACAGGGAGAACAATCCCCGCCCCGCGGTGATGTCGTGGTAGGACAGGTCCAGCTGGGCCAGCCGGGGTGCCCCCCAGTCCAGGCCGTTCTTGGCGGCGTACCGGGAGAGGAAGCGGTGCTTGATGGCCCAGTCGATCTCGGTGTCGATGCCGGAGTAGTCCCCGGACTCGACCGCGTCCAGGGTACGTTCCCACAGGTCCAGCACGGCGGGCACCCGATCGTGGTGGGCGCCGTGCCGCTGGACGAAGGCCGTGGCCTGGCCCAGATAGTGCCGCTGGAGCTCCAGGGCCGAGCGGTGGCTGCCGTTGCGCAGCTCCAGGCCCACCGTGCCGGTGAGGTCGTGGGAGACCTGCCGGATCGCGAGGATGGGCTTGGCCAGCTGGTGGTCCCCCAGCGGTACCCCGGCCTCGATCATCCGCAACATCAGGTCGGTGGCCCCGAAACGCACCAGCTGGGTGGTCTCGGACATGTTCGAATCCCCCACGATCACGTGCAGCCGGCGGTACTCGGCGGCGTCCGCGTGGGGTTCGTCCCGGGTGTTGATGATCGGCCGGGACCGGGTGGTGGCGGAGGAGATGCCCTCCATGACGTGGTCGGCGCGCTGGGAGAAGGCGAAGTGGGCGTCCGTCCGGGCCGCTCCGGGCCGCTCCTCCTCCTCGGGCCGGGCGGCCACGGTCTTGCCCGCGCCGGAGACGAGCTGGCGCGTGATGAGGAACGGGATCAGCGCCTCGGAGAGTCGGCGGAACTCCGTGCGCCGGTTCAGCAGGTAGTTCTCATGCGAACCGTACGAGTTCCCCACCGAGTCCGCGTTGTTCTTGTACAGGTAGATGGTGCCGGCGAAACCGTCGGCGGCCATCCGCTCGGTCGCCTGGTCGATGAGCCCCTGCATGATCCGCTCGCCCGCCTTGTCCACCGCCACGAGCTCGTCCAGGGTGGTGCACTCGGCGGTGGCGAACTCCGGATGGGACCCGACATCGAGGTACAGCCGGGACCCGTTGGAGACGAAGACGTTAGAGGACCGGCCCCATTCGACCACGGGCCGGAAGAGGTACCGGGCGACCTCCTCGGGCGTCAGGGGGCGGGAGCCCGGATGCGAGTAGTGCACCCCGAACTCGGTCTCGACGCCCATGATCCTGCGGTCCATGGGGTTACTGACCGCCCTTCTGGACGAAGCCCTTGACGAACTCCTCGGCGTTGGACTCGAGCACCGAGTCGATCTCATCCAAGAGGCTGTCCAGGTCGGCGGTGTGGGCCTGCGCCGAACCGCCGGCGGAGGCCGGGGTCTCCGGCTCCGGGGTCTCGTCCTCGCGGTCGAAGGATGAACCGTACTGCTGTGACATGGTGACTCCTGATGGTCTGGGTGGACAGTCGGGGTGGACGGTCGGTGGGCTGCTCAGCCTGAGTCGGTCAGGATGAGCCCTGGACGCGGGCCAGGGCCTCGAGCAGCCGCTCGAAGGCGCCGTCGGCGCCGGGATCCTCGAACAGGCCCGGGACATCGGCGGCGGCACCGGCCAGGGGCTCCCGCTGGTGGAACCGGTACAGGGGGCCGGTGCCGTCCTGGCGCACCAGGAGGGTCTCCCAGCTGGCCCCGACCACGTGCCGGCCGAAGGCCTCCACGGTCCGGCCGCGCACCCAGGCCCGGGTGTCCTGCGGAGGCCGGGCGACGGCGTCGTGCAGGTCCTGGTCCGTGACCAGCCGGCGGATGGACCCTCGCCGCAGCAGCGCCTGGTACAGCCCCTTGTCCGGGCGCAGGTCCGAGTACTGCAGGTCCATCATGTCCAGGCGGGGATCGTCCCATCCCAGGCCGTGTCGCTGCCGGTAGCCGGAGAGCAGCTGGTACTTCGCCACCCAGTCCAGCCGGTCCGCCATGGCGGCGGGGTCCGTCCGCAGGGTCTGCACGGACTCGCGCCACTGTGTCAGGACGTCCCCGGTGGCACGGTCCGTCATCCCGAACCGGTCCACGTGCGCCTCCGCCGCCTGCAGGTAGGCCTCGAGCAGGTCCAGTCCGGTGGCCTCGCGGGTGCCGACGGAGCCGCCGTCGGTCCCGGCGAGGGGACGCACCAGGGGGACGGTGGCCTGCAGCGTGGGGTCGTGGCTGATCGTCTGCAGGGCCGTGACGGGATCCGCCAGCTCGATCTCGGGCGCGGTGCCGAGCTCGATCATGGACAGGACGAGGGCGGTCATGCCGCAGCGCAGCCAGGTGGCGTATTGGGAGAGGTTGGCGTCCCCGATGATCACGTGCAGGCGGCGGTACCGGTGCGCGTCCGCGTGCGGCTCGTCCCGCGTGTTGACGATGGGCCGGCGCACGGTGGTCTCCAGGCCCACCTGCTCCTCGAAGAAGTCCGCGCGCTGGCTGATTTGGAACCCGGCGGTCCGGCCCGTGGAGCCGATTCCCACGCGTCCCGCGCCGCAGATGACCTGTCGGGCCACGAAGAAGGGGATCAGGTACCCGGTGAGCTCCTCGAAGTCCAGGCTGCGGGCCACCAGGTAGTTCTCGTGGGCGCCGTAGGAGACGGACTTGTTGTCGGTGTTGTTCTTGTACAGCAGCACCTGCGGCTGGCCCTCGGACTGCGCGATGCGCTCCGAGGCCGCCAACGCCACGAGGTCTCCGGCCTGGTCCCAGAGCATGGCGTCCCGCGGATTGGTGGTCTCCGGTGAGGAGTACTCGGGGTGGGCGTGGTCCACATAGAACCGCGCCCCGTTGGGCAGCACGAGGTTCATCAGCAGGTGGACGGACTCACCGTCCTGATCGGTGAGCGGCTGGTCGGTCAGCTGGGTGGGGTGCGCCGCGGAGCGCGGGAGCCTCCACCCGCGGGCGTCCACGAGGGGAGACTCCTCGCTGTAGTCCCACTCGGTGCCCGCCACGGTGCCGCCCCGTGAGGTGACGAGGTCCGCGTAGGCGTTCACCACCTCCACGGACAGCACGGAGTGCCCGGCCCCCGGATTCGCCGGCGCGTGCACGCCGTACTCGGTCTCCAGCCCCATCACCCGGTGCACGCCCCAGCCGGCGGTGTCCCGCCCGGGCGGCAGGGTGGCATCGTCCGGTACCAGCCCGCGCTGGCCACGCCACGCGGGGACGACGTCGGCCGGTACCTGGGGCACCGGGGTCACCGGGGCTCCCCGTGCAGGAGCATGCGCAACCCGGCGACCCGGCCGCCGCGGTGGCCGGAGATCCGGGCCCACTCCTCCGGTGAGGCGTGGTTGGGCAGGTCCTCCTGCTCCGCGAACTCCTCCCCGATCGCCTGGAGCAGGTGATCGGTGCGCAACCCCTTGGAGTCTTCGGCGAGGAAGTCCTTGATGGCGTGCTTCTTGGCGCGGTCCACGATGTTGGCGATGACGGCGCCGGAGGTGAAGTCGGCGAAGTGCAGGATCCTCGTGGAGCCGTCCGTGTAGGTGACCTCGAGGTATTCGGTCTCGGGGCGGCGGGCGAACAGGCGCTGCGTGGCGGCGGAGATCATGGCCGTCACGGCGGCAGCGCGGCCGCCGTGGTGTTCGATCTCGGAGGCGTGCAGCGGCAGGGTCTCGGTCACATACTTGCCGAAGATGTCCGCTGCGCCTGCGGCATCCGGGCGGGAGACGCGGATCTTGACGTCCAGGCGGCCGGGCCGCAGGATCGCCGGGTCGATCATGTCCTCCCGGTTGGAGGCACCGATGACGATCACGTTGTCGAGCCGCTCCACCCCGTCGATCTCGGCGAGCAGCTGGGGCACGATCGTGGTCTCCACGTCCGAGGACACCCCGGAACCGCGGGTCCGGAACAGGGATTCCATCTCATCGAAGAACACCACCACGGGGTAGCCGTCTGAGGCCTTCTCGCGGGCCCGCGCGAAGATGGTGCGGATGTGCCGCTCCGTCTCCCCCACATACTTGTTCAGCAGCTCCGGGCCCTTGATGTTGAGGAAGTAGGAGCGGTGCTCCTCGGTGGACCGGGCCGCCAGTGAGGAGGCCACGGCCTTGGCGATGAGGGTCTTGCCGGTGCCGGGCGGCCCGTAGAGCAGGATGCCCTTGGGGGCCTTCAGCCCATGCTCGCGGTAGAGGCCGGGGTGCAGGAAGGGCAGCTCGATGGAGTCGCGGATCTGGTCGATCTGTTCCGTCAGGCCACCGATGTCCTCGTAGCTGACGTCCGGGACCTCCTCCAGCACCACGTCCTGGACCTCGTTCAGGGGGACCAGGTCCAGGGCGAGGCCGGTCCGGGCGTCCACCGTCACGGCATCGCCGACCCGGATGCGCTGGGCGGTCAACCGGTCGGCGCGCCGCAGCACGCGTTCCTCATCGCCCCGGCCGACGACGACCAGCAGGCCGTCGTCCAGCGTCTCCTTGACCCGGACCAGCTCCCCCGTGCGTTCAGCCTCCAACAGGGCGATGATCGTCAGGGAGTCGTTGAGCAGGACGTCGGAGCCCTGGGTGATCCGGGCCGGATCCAGCAGCGGGGACAGCGCGACGCGCAGGCGGCGGCCGTTGTGCAGCACGTCCACCCCGCCCTGGACCGCCGCGGCGATCTCGGTGCCCTCCACAGGTTCGCGGGCCGCGTGCACCTGGAGCACGGTGGCGAAGGCGAACGGGGCCTCACCGTCGAGCTCGAGGGCAGCCTTGAGCGTGGTGATCTCCAGCCGCGTCTGGTCCAGCACCTCGACCATGCGGCGGTTGTTCCGCGCCGCCGTCTGCAACTGGTACTCCAGGGTCCGGTTCTTCTCCACGAGGGTGGTGGCGCGGCGTCGGGCCGCATCCAGCTGGTTCGTCAGCCCGGAGTCTGCGGGGGTGGTTCCGTCGGTGTGGGTTCCGGCGGTGGTGGGATCGCTCACGGAGACCTTTCCGGCCAACCGGATCGAGGATTCTCGGAATGCCTGAGGTCAGCCTTGCCCATCCATCCTAGGTCAGAGATCCTCCAGGTGCCGCCGCGCACCCCGCTGTTCCATCGAGGCCGCCTCGCGTGCCGCCTTGCGGGCCTTCTTGTCCGTGACGGGCCGTTCACCGAGGGCCTGGGGGGTCCACCGGGACTCATCGGCCGGTTGCCAGGCCTCCACGTCGACCGCCTTGAACTCGGACACCTTGGACCGCTTCTTCAGGGTCAGGGCCTCCTGTCCCGTCGCCAGGCGGCGGCAGAGCAGGAGGAACCCGGTGTGGGCCACCATGCGGTGATCCGGCCGGACGGCGAGGCCGTCGAGGTGCCAGCCGCGGACCATGGTCTCCGAGGCCTCGGTCTGGGTGAACCGGCCGTCCTCGCGGATGGCCTCCGCCACGCGGGAGAGCTGGGTCGCGGTCGCCACGTAGTTGATCCAGACCCCGCCGGGGGCCAGCACCGTGGCCACCGCGTCCAGGCATTCCCACGGGGCGAGCATGTCCAGCACCACCCGGTCCACCGAGCCCGGCTCGTGGACCTGGACCATCCGGTCCTGGGCGTCTCCCAGGTGGATCTGCCAGGCCGGATGCTCGCCGCCGAAGAAGGTCTGGACGTTGGCGCGGGCCACATCGGCGAACTCCTCCCGGCGCTCATAGGAGTGCAGCGCCCCGGCGTCCCCCACGGCGCGCAGCAGGGAGATGGACAGCCCCCCGGAGCCGACGCCGGCCTCCACCACCGTGGCCCCCGGGAAGACGTCCGCCATCTGGACGATCTGGCCGGCGTCCTTGGGGTAGACGACCGTGGCCCCGCGGGGCATGGACAGCACGAAGTCGCTCAGCAGCGGGCGCAGCACCTGGTAGTCGTGTCCGGCCGAGTTCGTGACCACGATCCCGTCCGGGCCACCGATCAGCTCGTCGTGGTGCAGCACGCCCTGGTAGCTGTGGAACTGGCCCCCCTCGGTCAGGGTGACCGTGTTGAGACGGCCCTTGGCATCCTTGAGCTGGACGCGCTGACCGGGACGCAGCGGGCCGCGGCGCTCGCCGGCGCCGGCCGGCACGTCGGCGGGCTGGTCGGTGGGCTGGTCGGTGGGGGGATCGATCGGGGATTCGGTCATGCGGAGGTAGTCCTTCTGATAGGTCGGGTTCAGCGGCGGCGGCCGGTGGTCAGCCACTGGACCACTTCGGACTGGCGGAGCACGCCGCAGACGGATCCGTCGGGGGCCAGTACAGCGTATTCGGCTCCCTCCACGGCGGCGAGCCGGTCCACCAGGGGGCGGCCGGCGTCGGTGGCCCGGACCAGGGCCCCGTGGGTCAGGGCCCGGGCGGCGGCGGCGGCCGGGACCGCGCCGGCGTCCTGCTCCGGGACGCCGGCCAGCGCGGACTCGTCCACGATGGCCTCCGGGACGCCCTGGGGCCCCACGAGCACGGTGAGCGTACCGGTGGGCCGGGCCCGGACCTCGGCCACGGTGGCGGTGCTCATCAGGCCGATGGCGGGGTGCATCAGCTGCGCCGCCGTCAGGCTGGGCACCCGGAGCCGCAGCTGGGCGCCTCGGATCGACTCGGTGGCTCCACTCCAGAGGAAGTAGCCGACCATCACCAGGATGACGATGAGGGGGATGTCCGGCAGCCGGCCCTGCACCAGCGGCACCACGATCACGCCGACCACGAGGCCCACCACGATGACGCGTCCCGCCCACCCGGCGGCGATGGTCCCCTTGTCCTGGTCCCCCGTGGCCGCCCAGACGGCGGACTCGATGATCCTGCCGCCGTCCAGGGGCAGTCCGGGCAGGGCGTTGAAGATCGCCACGAGCCAGTTCGCATAGGTGAAGATGCCCAGCAGGAGGCTGCCGACGCCGCCGGGATCTGCCAGGGCCAGGAGCAGCTGGCCGCCCAGGGCCAACAGGACGTTGGCGGCCGGGCCGGCCAGCGCGGTGACGAGGGACCGGCCCGGGGTGGCCTGGAACGAGCCGAATTGGGTGTGCCCGCCCCACAGGTTCAGCACGATCTCCGTGGTGGGCCACCGGAACGCCTTGGCGCTGGCGGCGTGGGCCAGCTCATGGACCAGGACGGACAGCAGCAGCAGCACGGCGTACAGGAAGGCGATCCCGTAGGCACCGGCCCCCAACTCGGGGAACAGCCGCTGGACCTGGGGCCCGAACAGAACCACCACGAACAGTGCGATGAGCGACCAGCTCCAGGACAGGAAGACGGGTACCCCGATCAGGCTGCCCAGGCGGAGCATGCCCCTGCGGGGCACCGCGTCCTCGAGCGTCTCGGGGCTCACGAGGCCGCCGATCGGCGGGCGGCCACCAGGCCCAGGTGCCGGGGCGTCCGCCCGGCCAGCGTGGTCCACTGCTCCCACCGGGGGTCCTCCGGCAGGGTCATCACATGGGGGACGGCCACCGTGGCCAATCCGGCGCCGGCCGCGGACAGCAGCCCCGGCAGGGAGTCCTCGACCGCCACGCAGGCCGCCGGGTCCAGGTCGTCGTGCCGGCGGGCCATGACCTCCAGTGCCGTGGTGTACGGCTCCGGATCCGGCTTGCCGCGCAGCACCATGTCCCCCGTGACGAGGAAGTCGAACGTCCCCGGGGGCAGGGACTCGGCGAACGCCGCGGCCAGCGGGGCGTGGGACATGGTGACGAGCGCGCAGGGGACCCCGGCCTGGCCCACGGCGGTCAGCAGCTCCCGGGCCCCCGGACGCCAGGGCACGGACCGGCGCACGGCGCGGGTCACGTCCGTCATGGTGCGCTCGATGATCTCGCCGATCCCGAGGGTGACCCCGGCCTCCTGCAGCAGGCGGGCCCCGTGGTCCAGGGCCTGGCCCACGAGCGAGTGGGCGAGCCCGGTGGTCCACTGGCCGCCGTCCTGCTCCACCAGGGTGCGCTGGCTCTCGTTCCACCACGGCTCGGTGTCCACGAGGGTGCCGTCCATGTCCCAGAAGACCGCATGGGGCAGAGGACCCGCGCCGAGGTCGTGGGCTGTGTCCGCTGTGTCCACTGAATCCGCAGCGGAGGCGAGGTCCTGGGGGGCGGGCACACCGGGGGTGGGTCGAAGGGGCATGCCGCCCAGTCTAGTTGCGTCAGGGGGGGCTCCTCCCGGCGCGTCTGGCACCGGCCGTTCAGACGGGTCTAGGGTGGCAGTCATGGCAGAGATGGACGGAACCCCGGCCGAGCGGACGGGATGGCGGGACCACCTGGTCGAGACGGTCACCGGTCGCCGGCCGGTGGTCATGATCGCGGCCTTCGAGGGCTGGAACGACGCCGGCGACGCGGCCACCAGCGCGGTCGACGCGTTGCGCCACCAGTGGCATGCCTCGGCGGCCGGATCACTGACGGACGGGGACTACTACGACTACCAGTTCACCCGCCCCACGGTGGTGCGGGACGCGGACGGGCTGGGGACGCTGTCCTGGCCGCGGACGCGGATGTACCGCGCCAGCGACCTCCACGGCCTGGACGTGGTCCTCGTGTCCGGGGCCGAGCCGAGCTTCCGGTGGCAGGCCTTCACTGCGGAGCTGCTCACCCACGCCGCCGAGCAGAATGTGGACGCCGTGATCATGCTGGGTGCCCTGCTGGCAGACGTCCCCCACACCCGGCCCCTGCCGGCCTCCCCCTCCAGCGCCGACCCCGAGCTGCGGGAACTGCTCGGGGCGAGGCGGCCCACCTACGAGGGTCCGACGGGGATCGTCGGCGTGGTGACGGACACCGCCGCGCGGTCCGGGCTGCCGACCGTCTCCGTGTGGGCCACCGTCCCCCACTACGTCTCCCAGGCCCCCTCCCCGAAGGCGGAACTGGCCCTGCTGCGCCGCATCGAGGATCTCCTGCAGATCCCCCTGGACCTCACGGACCTCGCGGAGGACGCCGCCGCCTGGGAGCGCGGCGTCAACGAGCTGGCCGGCGAGGACCCGGACGTCGCGGCCTATGTGGAGCAGCTGGAACGCGCGCGGGACACCGAGGAGCTTCCCGAGGCCACCGGCGAGGCCATCGCCGAGGAGTTCGAGCGGTACCTGCGGCGCCGGGGCCGGGACTAGCGCCGGACTACAGCGTAAGGCCCAGCAGCCCGTTGACGGCGGCGCGCACATCGGGGCTTGAGGGGTCGACGTCGGCCGCCTGCGTCCCGGACGCCCCGTCCGGCCCGAGTCCGGCGGGGTTCCGGTCGTCTCTGGCCAGGGCCTCATCGGCCCACCGGTCGACCTGGGCGAGGGCGGCCGGTGCATCCAGGTCATCGGACAGGGCCCGGTGGGCAGCCGCCAGCAGGGCGGCGCCGTCTCCCGGCTCCTGGAGTTCCAGGGCCCGGCGCCAGCGGGCGACCCGGTCCATGGAACGGGTCATCAGCTCCGGGGTCCAGTCCCAGTCGTCCCGGTAGTGGTTGGACAACAGCGCGGTGCGGATGGCCACCGGCTCGACCCCCTGGCTCCGCAGTCTCGACACGAGCACGAGGTTCCCCAGGGACTTGGACATCTTCTCCCCGTCCAGTCCCACCATCCCGGCGTGGACGAAGGCCTGGGCCAGCGGCTGGCCGTCAGCGGCCGTGGCGTGGGCGGCGCTGAACTCGTGGTGTGGGAACCGCAGGTCCGAACCGCCCCCCTGCACGGTGAAGGGCGCGGGCAGCAGGCGGCGGGCGATCGCGGAGCACTCGATGTGCCAGCCGGGGCGACCGGTGCCCAGGGAGCGGCCCTCCCATGTCGGTTCGCCGGGGCGGGCCACCCGCCAGAGCAGGGGGTCCAGCGGATGGCGTTTGCCGGGCCGGTCCGGATCGCCGCCGCGCTCCGGGAACACCGTGGCCATCTCCTCGGCGCTGTGACGTCCCACGCTGCCCAGCGTCCAGTGCGTGGCCTCCTGGGCCGCGTCGATGGAGAAGTAGATGTCGCCGTCGGGCTCTGAACCGGCGCCCGGCACCGGGTAGGCCGTCCCGTTGGCCACGAGCGCCTCCACGGAGGCGACGACCCAGTCCACCGTCTCGGTGGCCCCGACGTAGTGGTCCGGGGCGAGCACGTTCAGCGCCTCCATGTCCGAGCGGAACAGCTCGGTCTGCTCGGCCGCGAGGTCCCGCCAGTCCACGCCGGTGGCGGTGGCCCGCTCGAGCAGCGGATCGTCCACGTCCGTGACGTTCTGCACGTAGGTGACGGGCAGGCCGCAGGCCCGCCAGTACCGGCTCAGCAGGTCGAAGGTCACGTAGGTGTTGGCGTGGCCCAGGTGGGTGGCGTCATAGGGCGTGATACCGCAGACGTAGAGGGAGGCCTCGGCCAGGTTGCCGGGATGGCGCACCGACTGGGAGGCGGTGTCATAGAGCTTGAGCCGGTCCGGCTGGACGGGCAACCGGGCGGGCAGAGGGGTGTTCCAGGATTCCATCAGGCGTTGATCACTCCGAAGCCGAGCAGGATGTAGAGCAGGAGGCCGAGTCCGATGCGGTACCAGACGAACGGCTTGAACGAGTTGGTCGTGATGTACCGCATGAGCCAGCCGATGACCAGATAGCCGATCACGAAGGCCACGAGGGTCGCGACGAGGGTCTCCCCCATACCATAGGCGGACGACTGCCCCGGGTCGGACAGGGCCTTGAACAGCTTGTAGAAGCCGGAGGCGAAGACGGCGGGCACCGCCAGGAGGAAGGCGTATCGGGCCGCGGCCTCGCGGGTGTACCCGAGGGCCAGGCCCATGGTGATCGTGCCGCCGGAACGGGAGACGCCGGGGATGAGGGCCATCATCTGGGCCAGCCCGTAGAGGATGCCGTCCCGCAGGGTCAGCTTCTCCAGCGGCTTGGTCTGCCTGCCGAGGGAGTCGGCCACGGCCAGCAGCAGGCCGAACACGATCAGCGTGGTGGCCACGATCCACAGGGACCGGAACGAGGTGTCGATGGACTCCTCGAAGAGCAGCCCGGCCACGCCGATGGGGATCGAGCCGATGATGATGAGCCAGCCCATCCGGGCGTCGGGGTCGTGACGCCCGACCTTGCCCGTGAGCGATCCGAACCACCGGGAGATGATGCGGACGATGTCCTTCCAGAAGAAGATCAACACGGCCAGCTCGGTACCGATCTGGGTGATGGCGGTGAACGCGGCCCCCGGGTCCGAGGCCCCCGGAAGGAACTCACCGACGATGCGCAGGTGTGCCGAGGAGGAGATGGGGAGGAATTCCGTCAGGCCTTGGACCAGGCCCAGGATGATCGCTTCTAACCAGTTCACATCAGAGAACCCTACGTCACCGGCAGGGTCTGACCCGCGCCGCGACCCACCCCTGCGGGCGGCGGCACCTCAGCGGGCCGAGGGGCTACCGGCCGTCCGCGCCGCCGCCGTCTGAGTCGTCCCCGTCGTCACTGTCATCGTCGTCGTCGCTGTTGTCGTCGTCGTCGCTGTTGTCGTCGTCGTCATCATCGTCGTCGTAGACGTCCAGCGGGGTGAACTCACCGGTGGCGGCGTAGAGGGCGTCCTCGTAGGCCTCGAACGAGTCCGCCACCCGGAAGAAGGCCGACTCCACCGCGGGGTCGTCATCATCACGCTTGCCGGTGGCGGCCGCGAGATGTTCTTCGAATGCGGAAACCAGGGCCTCCAGGGCCACGCGGGGATCGATGCTCATGGGCAACACGGTAGCCGCTTTTTCCCGCTCTGGCATAGGGTTTCATATGACAGGCTGACCGGCAGGGAGATGAATGCGCGAACAGGAGATCACCAGCAGGCTGGACTCGCTGGAGCAGCGGCAGCAGTGGGAGTACCTCGTCATGACGGTGGCGCCGAGGGATTCGGTCGCCGAGGCCCGCCGGAAGGTGGTGGAGCACGCCGAGTACGGCAAATGGGAGCTGCAGCGCACCGTCCTCTACCGCGGCGGCGCGCGCCGGTACTGGATGCGCCGGCGGATCATGCGGGTGCGGTCGACCTTGACGCTCAGCAGGTGATGACACTCACCCGGTGACGGGCCCCAGCAGGGCGTTCGCCAGGGTCTGGTGTGCGGACTCGTCGTCCGAGGGGTGGAACACCCCCGCCATCACGTCGCGGTAGAGCCGGGACAGCTCGTTGCGGCGGTGGTAAGACGCCCCGCCCGAGGCCTCGAGGGCGAAGTCCGCCTGGGCCTTGGCCGTGCGGACCGCCATCGTCTTGTTGGCCACCAGCCGGGGGAACCACTCGGCCCCGAGTTCTGCCCCGGCCTCGATGTCCGCCGCCACCGAGCGCAGCTGCGTGTCCATGGTGAGCTGACGCAGCGAGGCCTCCGCCGCCTTGTAGCGCAGGACCGGGTCCTGTGAGAGCGCCTCACCCGTGACCTTGGAACGCCGTCGGCCCAGGTGCTGCACCGCCAGCTCGAGGGCCCGCTCCCCCACCCCGGTGTACACGGCGGCCACCAGCGTCAGGAAGGACGCGAAGATGCCGAAGGTCAGCGGGTCCGCGTTCGGGCCCGCGGGGATCTGCCGCACGATCCGGTCGGCGGGGACCACCGCACCCTGAAGACGCGTGGTGTGGGAGTGGGTGGCCCGCATGCCGAGCATGTCCCACGAGGAGTCATCGGCCTCCCAGCCCGTTGCGGAACGGTCCAGGAAGCCGAAGACCAGCCGGCCGCCGTCGGGCGTCTTGCCGAAGATCCCGAGCCGGGTCCAGACCGGCGAGAGGGTGGTGAAGATCTTGGTGCCGGTGAACCGGTAGGAGCCGTCGGCCAGCGGCTCGGCCACCGTGTCCGAGTCGAAGAGCACCGCATCGTTGCCCGCCTCGGAGACGCCGAACGCGAAGACCTCCCCGGCCGCCGACTCCCGGAGGACGAAGTCCAGGGAGTCGTCTCCCTGGCGCCGCAGGACGTGCGCCACGCCGTTCCAGATCAGGTGCATGTTCACGGCCAGGGCGGTGGCCGGTGCGTGCTGGGCCAACACCCTCTGGGCGGCGACGACGGCCGGAAGGTCCCAGCCGAGCCCGCCTTCGGCGGTGGTCGCGAGGGCGCCGAGGTAGCCCGCCGCCGTGAGCTCGGCCAGGTCCTCGTGGGGGAAGGCGTTGGCCTCGTCGTACCCCGCGGCCCGGTCCCGCAGGCCGGCCAGGAGTTCAGCGGTCAACACCGTCGGCACGGCCGACGGGCTCGATGGGCTCGATGGGATCGATGGGATCGATGGGATCATCGTGCGGCGTCCTCTCAGTGGTCCGAGCGGGGTTCGAGCAGCCGGTGCAGGACCCGGCAGCCGAAGTCGAGGGCGGAGACGGGGACCCGTTCGTCGATGCCGTGGAACAGTCCCGTGAAGTCCAGGTCCGCGGGCAGCTGCAGCGGGGCGAAGCCGTAGCCGGCGATGCCGAGCCGGGACAGGGACTTGTTGTCCGTCCCGCCGGACATCATGAACGGCAGGACGGGCGCGCCCGGGTCCTCGGCCTGGATGGACTCGACCATGAGGTCGACGAGCCCGCCGGAGAACGGCACCTCCAGGGAGATGTCGCGGTGCTCGTGGCTGAAGTCGACACCCTCCCCCGCGAGCCGGCGCAGGGTGGCCATGACGTCCTCCTCCTCGCCGGGCAGGAAGCGGACGTCCAAGGTGGCCTCGGCCTTGCCCGGGATCACGTTGTGCTTGTATCCGGCGGTCAGGCCCGTGGGGTTCGTGCTGTTGCGCAGGGTGGAGCCCACGAAGCGGGCGGCGGAGCCCAGGGCCTGGAGTTGCGGCGCGGGATCCGACTCGTCGAAGGCCACCCCGCAGATCTCGGCCACCTGTTCCAGCAGGGCGCGGGTGGTCTTGGTGTACTGCAGGGGCCATTCGTGGGCGCCGATGCGGTCGATCGCACCGGCCAGTCGGGTCACGGCGTTGTCCGGGTGGACGGAGGAGCCGTGCCCCGGGGCACCGGTGGAGGTGAGGTTCAGCCAGGCCAACCCCTTCTCCGCCGTCTGGAGCAGGTAGGCGCGTCGTCCGTCCAGCTCGGTGGAGAAGCCCCCGACCTCGCTGATGGCCTCGGTGGCGCCGGCGAAGACCTCCGGGTGCTCATCCACCATCCAGCGCGCTCCGTAGACGCCGCCGGCCTCCTCGTCCGAGAAGAAGGCGATGATCAGGTCGCGGCGCGGCTTGCGCCCGGTGCGGTGCAGGTGCCCCAGGACCGTGAGGATCATGGCGTCCATGCCCTTCATGTCCACGGCCCCGCGGCCCCAGACCATGCCGTCCTTCAGCTCCGCGGAGAACGGGTCCACGCTCCACTCCGCGGCATCGGCCGGGACCACGTCGAGGTGGCCGTGGAGGATGAGGGCCGGCGCCTGGCGGTCCCAGCCGGCCACCCGGCCCACCACGCTGGCCCGGCCCGGTGAGGACTCGTAGATCTCCGGCTCCATCCCGGCCCGGCGCATCACGCCGGCGCAGTACTCGGCGGCCTCGCGCTCCCCGCGGGAGTCGTTGCCGCCGAAGTTCGAGGTGTCGATCCGGATCAGGTCCCGGCAGATGCGGACGACCTCCTCGCGGAAGGAGGCGTCGTCGCTGCCAGCGGTCTCACCGGTGTCACTGTTGTCTCGGGCAGAGGTGGTCATGGTCCAACCCTAGTCAGATGCTCCCCGGCGTGCTGAGGGGTGGACGGGCGCGCCGGTGCGGGTGCCCGGCAGGGTGTGCGGAGCACCCCGGGAATGGTGTTAGGATTGTCAGCGCTGCCTTTCGAGGCCGCAGACAGGTGAATGTGCGCGCGGGTGGCGGAATTGGCAGACGCGCAGCGTTGAGGTCGCTGTGCCCGCAAGGGCGTGGGGGTTCAAGTCCCCCTCCGCGCACATCGATGGAATGAATGGCCCCCGGCCGGAGATCAGACTCTCCGGCCGGGGGTCATTTCGCCGTCCGGGGTCATGTCGCCGTCCGGCAATGGCCGGACGGTCTTTCGCGGCGCGGTGTTGAGCACGGTGTTGAACGCGACCAGCCGGTCGGGGTCTGCGAGCACGTCGAGCCTTGTGATGCGGCCGGCCTCGACCGCGATCAGGTAGACCGCGTGGGCGGTGCCGTCCGTGACGTAGGCCGCCGCCGGGACCCCGTCGGCCCACACCAGACGGGTCAGCTCGGCGCGGCCCGCGAACACCCGCGCCACCGCGTCGGCACCACGGATGCCGTCGGCCAGGGGTGGTGCGCCGCGCCCGGCTCCTGCGGTGGAGAGGTCGACGGCGGCGCCGTCGCCGCGCAGCTCGATCTCCGGGTCCAGCAGTTGCAGGAGTCTGCCGAAATCTCCGTGGCGTGCCGCGTCGAGGAACGCCTGGATCGCGGCCTCATGACGTTCGCGGACGGTGCTGGTGTCCACCGTGCGGAGGCGGGCCCGGGCACGCGAGGCGAGTTGCCGGGCCGTAGCAGGCGTCCGCTCAACGATCGGGGCGATGTCCGCGTAGGAGAGCGCGAAGACGTCGTGGAGGACCAACGCCAGGCGCTCCAACGGGCCGAGGCTGTCCAGCACGACCTGCATCGCCAGAGCCAGGTCCTCGGCGAGCACCACCGACTCCTCCGGACCCGTGCCGTCCGGGGTGAGGACGGCTTCGGCGACCACGGCCGGGTCCCGTTCCAGGTCTTCATGCCTGCTGGCCTGCCGCCGGATCATGTCGATGCACACCCTCGAGACGACCGTGGTGAGCCAGGCCTCGAGGTGGTTGATCGCCTGGTGGTCCGAGCGTTGCAGGCGCAGCCAGACCTCCTGCACCGCGTCATCGGCACTCCACGGGGAACCCAGGGTGCGATACGCGATGGCGTAGAGCTTGGACCGGTGGACGGCGAACCGGCGCGCCAACCCGCCCATCGCCTCTGCAGGCCGTTGCGTCGTCATCGCTCTCCCTCCGCCTGCCACCATCCTCCCCATCGGACCACCGCTCGTCACGTTTCGGTGCGCCCGACCGACTCATGGGTAGGAGCGGTCCACCGGGCCGCCCTCCCACTCGATTCCACCGCCACGCAAGGGGTCCCGATGCCTGTCCTCTCCCAGACCACCCTCAACCTGCTGCGCACCGCCGTGCGCGGGCGGGTCTGGTTGCCCGCCGACACCGGGTTCGACCACGCCCGACTGCCGTGGAACCGTGCGGTCGAGCAGCCGACCTGCGCGGTGGTCGAGGCTGCAGACGCCGAGGACATCGCACGGCTGTTGCGCTTCGCCTCGGCCCACGGGGTCCCCGTCGCACCACAGCCCAGCGGTCACGGCGCGACCGGACGGACCGCGGGCGGCATCCTGCTGCGGACGGCCCGGTTGGACTCCGTCGAGATCGACCCCTCGGCGCTGACCGCCCGCATCGGAGCCGGGGTTCGTTCCGGCGACCTGCAACGCGCCGCCGCCGGACACGGGCTGACGGCGCTTCCGGGGAGTTCACCCGAGGTGACGGTCACCGGGGCGGCCCTCGGGGGCGGGCTGAGCTGGTTCGGCCGGGCCTTCGGGTGGATCGGCGACAGCATCCGGGCTGCCGAGATCGTCCTGGCGGACGGCACCGTGCGGCGCGTCGGAGCGAGCGGCACGGACGTGCTGTGGGCCTTGCGCGGAGGCGGGGGCGAGATCGCCGTCGTCACGTCACTGGAGCTGCGACTGCGCCGCGTCCCCACCGTGTTCGGTGGGCGACAGCTCTGGTCCGTGACCCACGCCCGCGACGTGGCGGAGGTCTACCGCTCCCTGACCGAGGCCGCTCCCGAGGAGCTCACCCTGTGGCTCGAACTGCTCCATCTCCCCGGTGCCGAACCGATGATCGGCATCGACTCCACCTTCCTCGGCCCGGAGGACACCGCCCGGGAGCTCATGAGGGCAACCGACCGTCTCCCGGCGCCCCAGATCGATACCCGGGCCGTGATGAGCGTGGCCGACCTCGGACGGATCACCGCAGAACCGGCCGAACCCGGCCCGGGACAGTCGCGCGCTGAACTGCTCACGCGTCTTGACGACGACGCCCTCGACGCGCTCCTGAGCGCTCCGATCGCGCCGCTCATGACGGTGCAGGTCCGTCACCTCGGAGGCGCGTTGGCCCGGCCGAGTGACAGCCCGCACGGACCGCTCGCCGAACCGTACGTCGTCTACCTGTTCGGGGCCCCCCGGTCGCCGGATGATGTGGAGTCGATCAGCATCAGGCAGGCAGAACTCACCGCCTCACTCCCCGTCAGCGGCCGTAAGCCGATCTCGTTCCTGAACCCCTCAGAACAGCTGTCGGATGCGTTGCCCGCTGCTTCCCTGCAGCGGCTGCGCCGGCTGAAGCTCCGCTACGACCCCCACGGGATCATCCGCGGCAACTTCCGGCTGCCGGGCTGACAGGACCTGACCGACCCTGACAGAATGGGTCAGGCGGTCCCGTCCCGGCTACGTGGTTCGCGGCGGTGGTGCTCCGGCCGGTACTCCACCACCACCTGACACCATTTCCGGACCTCGCCGCAATCAGACGGCGCGTCTAAGGTACGGTCCATGATCACTGCCGAGGCCGTGACGAGCCCTCTCAGCCGGCTCGCCAACCGCGTCAAACGAGAGATGCTGACCCACGTGACCCCCCTGAGGTGGGCGTCCGATGGACGGCATGAGGAACGGCGCCGCAAGTGGGCTCCGCACCTGCCGGCCCTGGATGCGGAGCAGGCCGCACTGGTCTCCACCCTCCATCGCGGTGGAGTCCACATCGGACCCCTGGACGACCTGGCCGTTCCCACCACCGACGCGCTCAAGTCCGCCCTGCAGCGGGTGGCCGGTCCGCTGGCCGCCCTGGCCCCGGCCGGGGCCAGCACCGTGCGGCCCACCGTGGACGACCTGCTGGCCGATCTGTCCCTGTGGCAGTGGGGGCTGCAGGACCGGATGCTGGACATCGTGGAGAACTACCTGGGCGTGCCCGCTCGCTACTACGGTGCCGATGTCCGCCGGGAGGTCGCCAACAACCAGACCGTGGGCGTGCGCCAGTGGCACCGGGACGCCGAGGACCGGCGCACCGTCAAGATCCTGGTGTGGCTCAACGACGTCGACGACGAGGGCGGACCGTACGCCTATATCCCCATGGTCGAGACGCTCTATGCGGTCGAGCGGCTCCACTACGTGGCCGGGTTCGTGGACGATGCCAAGGTGCTCCGGATGGTGTCCCCCGGATCGGTGACCACGGCCACCGGCCCCCGATGGACCACCGTGGTGGCGGACAACTGCCGGCTGCTGCACCGTGCCACGCCCCCGGTCGCCCGGGACCGGCTCTCGGTGACCTTCACCTGGTCCTCGCGGACGCCGATGAAGACGGAGGCTGCGCCGGTGTTCACGGCGGACCACCTCCGCCGGATCCGCTCGGGACTGACCGAGCGACAGCTGGCGTGCCTGCCACCGGCGATGATTCGCGGGTGAGGTGTTCCGGCCTGTCATAATCGGGACTGCAGGGCACCTGCACCGGTGCCCGCGCTGACTCCCGTACGTGAAAGAGGCCACCCAGCCATGACCGAAGCCCGTGACGTGCTCCACCGGCTGGCCCACGCCTATGGCATCCAGACGGTGTACCGGGGACACGACGGTCTCGAACACCGGGTCTCCGATGCCACGCTGGCGGAGATCCTCACGGCGCTGGGCTGTGCCGTGGAACCGGACGGCCTGGCCGGCCTGGAAGCCGCCCTCGAGCACCGCAGGCTGACGCCGTGGCGCCGCGTCCTGCCCCACACCACCGTCTGCCGTGCGGGCTCCGGCACCTCGGTGCCGGTCCACGTCCCCCACGGCAGCCTCGTCTCGCTCGAGGCCGTGCTGGAGGACGGGAGGTCGTGGCCGTTGGAACAGCTCGAGGACTTCACCGAGCCGCAGGAGGTGTCGGGTGAACCGGTGGGCCAGGCCACCTTCCGACTGCCACCGGACCTCCCCCTGGGATGGCACCTGCTCCGGGCCAGCCTGGAGGAGGGTGGCCCGGACGGGGAACGACGGGTGGAGGCCACCCTGGTGGTGGTGCCGGACCGGTTGGACACCGCCGACGTGTTCCGTCAGCGTCGCGGCTGGGGCCTGTCCACCCAGCTGTACTCGGCCCGCTCCGCCGCCTCCTGGGGCCTGGGCGATTTCCACGACCTGGCCGGTCTGGCCGTGCAGGCGGCGGCCCACGGCGGTGACTTCGTGCTGACCAACCCGCTGCACGCCTCCGCCCCCACCCCGCCCGTGGTGTCCTCCCCGTACTCCCCCTCCACCCGCCGGTTCGTCCACCCGATGTACCTGCGCATCGAGGACCTGCCCGAGTATGCCGACTGCACCCCGGAGCACCGGGCGCAGGTGGACGAGCTGGCGTCCTCCCACCGCGCGGCGAACACCATGGCGGACACCCTGGACCGCAACGCCGCCTATGCGGACAAGCTGGTGGCCCTGCGTTGGCTGTACCAGGTCCCCCGCTCCCCCGCTCGGGAGCAGGCCTACCGCGACTATTGCGCCGAGGAAGGGCAGGGTCTGGAGGAATTCGCCCTGTGGTGCGCCCTCCGCGCACACCTGGCGGCCGACGACCCGGTGTGGCGGGACCCGGGGCTGGTCCCCGGTGGCGTCCTCGCGGAACGGTACCGCCGGGAGTTGGCGGAGGAGATCGGCCTGTACCGGTGGATGCAGTGGCTCTGTGACGAGCAGCTGGCCGCCGCCCAGTCCACCGCCCGCACAGCCGGGATGCGCCTGGGCCTGATGCTGGACCTGGCGGTGGGGGCCGACCGCAACAACGCCGATGCCTGGATGCTGCAGGACCTGCTGGTGTCCTCGATGTCCGTGGGGGCGCCGCCGGACATGTACAACCAGGTGGGCCAGGACTGGTCCCAGTCCCCGTGGCATCCGGAACGCCTCGCGGAGACCGGCTACCGCGCCTACCGGGACATGCTCCGCTCCGTGTTGCGCCACGCCGGCGGCCTCCGGGTGGACCACATCCTCGGGATGTTCCGTCTCTGGTGGGTGCCGGTGGGCCGGTCCCCCCTGGACGGCGCCTATGTGGAGTATGACCACGAGGCGATGATCGGCATCCTGGCGCTCGAGGCCCACCGGGCCGCAGCCGTGGTGGTCGGAGAGGACCTGGGCACCTTCGAGCCCTGGGTCCAGGACTATCTGGCCGAGCGCGGGCTGCTGGGCACCTCGATCCTGTGGTTCGAGCAGCACGACGGCGTCCCCCGGCCCCCGCGCGACTACCGGGTGCAGTGCCTGACCTCGGTCAACACCCACGACCTGCCGCCGACCGCCGGATACCTCACGGATCTGCACGTGGATCTGCGGGAACAGCTCGGCCTGCTGACCGATCCCGCCGGGGAACGACGACGGTCCGCCGAGGAGCGCCGGGCGTACCTGCGGGCCCTGCAGGAGGAGGGTCTCTACCCGCCGGACGCGGAACCGGACCTCGCCGAGACGGGCGAGCGGGCCGACGTCGTGCTGGCGCTCCACCGCTACCTGGCCCAGGCGCCCTCCCTGCTGCACGGCGTGGCGTTGGTGGACGCCGTGGGCGAGAAGCGCATCCAGAACCAGCCGGGCACCCAGCAGCACGAGTACCCCAACTGGGAGGTGCCCCTGGCCGACGCCGCGGGACGGCCCGTGCTGATCGACGACCTGGGCGCCGTCCCGGGCTTCAGCCGGCTACTCAGGGCCGTGGACCGCGAGCTGGCTCCGTGACGCCGTCGCCCCAGACCCTGGGCGTGGTCATGGTGTCCCTGCACACCTCGCCCCTGGCGCAACCCGGGCAGGGCGACGCCGGCGGGATGAACGTCTACGTGCGCCACCTGGCCATCACCCTGGCCACCGGCGGACACCCCGTCTGGGTCCTGACCCGCCGTGACCGAGCGGGCCAGGGCGTCCAGGACCTCCCGGTCCCGGCGGTCCCCGGCGCGGCCCGGGCCCGGGTGGTCCCGGTCGGTGCGGGCCCGCCCACCGCCGTCCCGAAGGAGGAGTTGCCCCGCTGGGTGGACGACTTCGCCGCCGCCGCCCCCGCCGCACTGAGCGCGGCGGGGGGATGCCACGGCTCCGACTGCCGTTGGGTGGTCCATTCGCACTACTGGCTCTCCGGCCTGGCCGGGCTGTCCGTGGCGGCGGACCTGAAGGCGCCGATCGTCCACACCATGCACACCATGGCGGCCGTCAAGAACGCCCGCGACGCACGGTCGAGCGAGCCGGAGACGCGGGAGTCCGCCGAACAGCAGATCGCCGCGGCGGCGGACCTGCTGGTGGCCAACACGCCCGCCGAACGGGACGAGCTGATCGGGCACTACGGCGCGGAGCCCGCCCGAATCACGGTGGTGCCCCCGGGCGTGGACACCGCCGTGTTCAATCCCGACGGTGCCCGCCGGTGGCCCGGGCACCCCGAGGGGGTCAAGGTCCTCTTCGCGGGCCGGATCCAGGGGCACAAGGGCCCGCAGGTGGCGATCCGGGCTGCGGGGCTGGTGAACGGCCGGTCCGGGTCAGGCCCCGGGCTGAGCCTGCACCTCACCGGCGCCGCCTCGGGGTCGGACGGCCTCGACCTGGCGCGGTTGCGGGACCAGGCCGGCCTCGGCGAGCGGTGCACGGTCTCCGGTCCGGTCTCGGCCGAGGACCTCGCCGAGATGTACCGGGCCGCCGATGTGGTGGTGGTGCCGAGCTTCTCGGAGTCCTTCGGCCTGGTGGCGTTGGAGGCCCAGGCCTGTGGAACGCCCGTGATGGCCCACCGGGTGGGCGGCCTGATGTATGCGGTGGCCGACGGCCAGACGGGGCGACTCGTGGACGGGCTGGACCCGGAGACCTGGGCCGAGGAGCTCGAGCGCATCGCCGCGGACCTTCCGGCCTGGCGGCTGCAGGGCCCGGCGGCGGCGCGCCGGGCCCACGAGTTCGGCTGGGAGTCCATGGCCGCCCGGCTGTCCGCCGCCTACGAAGGGCTCTGAGCCGAGACGGACCTCGTGATGGACCCCGTGAAATGTGGCCGCTGCCGGCGGCCGTCCCAGGCCGTCACCTCCGTGTGGCCCGGCGCCGGATGGGCGACGTTCAGGGACACCGCCCCGGGCAGGAGCACCGGGGTGGCGAAACTGATCCGCCAGGAATAGCCGCCGGCCGCCGGCTCGCGGCCGGCCAGCATGCGCCCGGCGAGATACATGCCGTGTGCGATCATGCCCTTCTGCCCCAGGGCCCGGGCCGCCACCGGGTTCAGATGGATGGGGTTGTAGTCCCCCGACACCGCCGCGTAGTCCCGGCCCGTGGATCCCGGCAGGGCCCACCGGGCGGTCAGGGGCGGAGCCTCGAACTCCGGGTGCCCGGCCCGGGGCGGGCGCTCCTGACCGTCGAGGTGCACCCCGGTGGCCAGATAGGTGGACGTGCCCTCCCACAGCAGTCGCGGGCCCCCACCCGTCGTGCTGTCCGCTTCGGCCTCGCCGCCGGGACCGTGCACCGTCACCACGAGGTCCACGGACGTCCCCGAGGGGTGCGGCGCCAGCCCGGTGGCGGAGGCCGCCACCGTCAACGGCATCCCGGCGGGGACCGCGGCATGGTGCACCACGTGGTTCTCCAGGTGCACCATCCCGAGCAACGGCAGGGGGAAGTCCGGCGCCGCCATCAGCTCCATCGCCGCCGGGAACGCGGCCACATGCACCAGCACCGAGGGCAGGTCCTGCGGGTCCAGCGGCTGACCGGAACGGTGGAACAGGCTCGAATACCGCTCCACCAGGTCCTCGGGAACCCGGTGGGCCTGCACCACCACCGTGCGCCCCGGCAGTGAGGGAGGCCGCCGTCGCCGGAGGACTGCGTCCGTGGCCGCCGTGGCCAGGGCCGCCCGATAGCTCGCCGCCAGGGGGGTCATCTGCTGCCGTTGCCGCATCAGGCCCCCATCAGTCCCTGGCCGCAGACCCGCAGGGTGTGCCCGGAGGTGCCGGCGGCGGCATCGGAGACCAGGAACGCGATCGCCTCGGCCACGTCCACCGGCCGGCCGCCCTGTTGCAGCGAGTTCAGGCGACGGCCGATCTCCCGCGTGGCCACCGGGATCCTGGCGGTCATCTCCGTCTCGATGAACCCCGGGGCCACGGCGTTGATGGTGTGCCGGGAGCCCTCCATCTGCGCGGCGGTGGCCGAGACCATGCCCATCACCCCCGCCTTGGAGGCGGCGTAGTTGGTCTGGCCGCCGTTGCCGGCGATCCCGGAGGTGGAGGCGAGTGAGGCGATCCGCAGGTGCTCGGCCACGATCCCCCGTCCGTCCTCCCCGAGGAAGGCCCGGTTCATGGCGAGCTGGGACTCGATGTTCACCGCGATCACGGAGTCCCACCTCGTCGCATCCATGTTCGCGAGCTTCTTGTCCCGGGTGATGCCGGCGTTGTGCACCACGATGTCCAGGCGTCCGTGACGGGCGGCGCAATGCGCCAGGATCCGCTGACCGGCGTCCTGCGCGGTGATGTCCAGTTGCAGGGCGGTGCCGGAGAGCCGGTTCACGACGTCGGCCAGGGCCTGTCCTGCGGCCGGCACGTCCACGCCCACGACGGTGGCGCCGTCCCGGTGCAGGGTCTCGGCGATGGCGGCCCCGATGCCGCGGGCCGCTCCGGTGACGACGGCGACCCTGCCAGCCAGCGGCCGCTCCCAGTCGGCCGGCGGCGTACCGGCCACGGCGGTGACGGGGATGAACTGCCCGGAGACGAAGGCGCTCTTGGCCGAGAGCAGGAACCGGAGGGCTCCGGTGGCCCCGGCGCTGGACAGGGCCGTCTCCTCCCCCAGGACCAGGCCGTTGGCGGTGGCGCCGCGGCGCATCTCGTGGGCCAGGGAACGGGTCATCCCCTCCACGCCCCGGCGGGCCGCACGGGCGGCCGGGGCGTCGGTCCCCGCCGGGTCGCGGAAGACGGTGATCACGCGGGCGGAACGCCCCAGCTGGCGCTGGACGGAGCCGAGCTGCAGGGTGGTGGCGGACAGGTCGGCCGGGGTGCCGGCGTCGTCATAGCAGGCCACCACGGCACCGTAGCGGTCAGCCGGAGCCGGCTGGCGGCGGACGTCCAGGTCCCAGTCGAGCAGGACGGCCGCCGCCTCATCGGCCGCGTGCCCGTCCCCCAGCACCAGGACGGAACCCTCCACCAGGGCCTGTCCGGGTTGGTACCGGCGGAGGACGGCCGGCTGCGGCAGCCCGAGGGCCGAGGCGATCCTCTTCCCCAGCGGTTGGTTGACGAGGGCCGTGTAGGTGTCGGTCTGTGCCGCCATCGGTTCAGCGCCCCCGGACGATCGCGACGATGCCCTGCCCGCCGGCGGCGCAGACCGAGACCAGCCCCAGGGACCCGGGGCCCTTCTCGTGCAGCATCTTGGCCAGGGTGGCGGTGATGCGTCCACCCGTGGCGGCGAAGGGATGTCCGGCGGCCAGGGAGGAGCCGTTGACATTGAGCCTGGCGCGGTCGATGGAGCCCAGGGGGGCGTCCAGGCCCAGCCGGTTGCGGCAGAAGTCCTCGTCCTCCCAGGCCTTGAGGGTGGAGAGCACGGTGCCGGCGAAGGCCTCGTGGATCTCGTAGTAGTCGAAGTCCTGCAGGGACAGGCCCTGGCGCTTCAGCAGCCGGGCCACGGCATAGGCGGGTGACATCAGCAGCCCTTCGGCGCCGTCCACGAAGTCCACGGCGGCGGTCTCGAAGTCCACGAAGTCGGCCAGGATGGGCAGGCCCTTGGCCGTGGCCCATTCCTCCGAACCCAGCAGCACGGCCGAGGCGCCGTCCGTGAGCGGGGTGGAGTTCCCGGCGGTCATGGTCGCCCCGTCGCCGAGGTCACGCCCGAAGGCCGGCTTCAGCGTGCCGAGCTTCTCGAGGGTGGAGTCCGCACGCATGTTGTTGTCACGCGACAGCGATCCGAACGGGGTGATCAGGTCGTCGAAGAAGCCACGCTCGTAGGCGGCCGCCATGTTCTGGTGGCTGGCCAGGGCCAGCTCGTCCTGGGCCTGCCGGGTGATGCCCCAGCGGTGCGTGGTACGGGCCTGGTGCTCGCCCATGGACATCCCGGTGCGGGGCTCTTCGGTCCCCGGGGCCTGCGGAGCCAGGTGAGACGGCCGGAACTTCAGCACGGCCTTAATCTTGTCTTGCGTGGTGCGGGCCCGGTTCAGCTCCATGAACATGGCGCGGGCGGCGTCGTTGAACACCAGCGGGGCGTCGGAGATCGAGTCCACACCGCCGCCGATGGCCGAGTCGAGCTGCCCGAGGCGGATCTTGTTGGCCAGGCCGCCGATGGCCTCCATCCCCGTGGCGCACGCGATCTGTACCTCGTGGGCGGGGGTGGCGGCGTCCAGCGCCGTCCCGAGGACGGACTCGCGGGTCAGGTTGAAGTCCTTGCTGTGCTTGATCACGGCACCGGCCGCCACCTCGCCGATGCGCTCACCCTGCAGCCCGAAGCGGGCCACGAGTCCGTTCAGCGCCGAGGTCAGCAGGTCCTTGTTGGAGGCCTTGGCGTAGGCGCCGTGTGACCGGGCGAACGGAGTGCGGTTTCCGCCGATGATGACTGCCTGGCGGAGCGGGCCGCCGGCGATGGCCGCGGCCTTCGGAGCGGGGCGCTGGGGGGAGTTCTCGGTCATGGGGTCCCTTCCTGACGGAATCTCTGATGTGACGGGGCTTACTGCAACCCAGAGTACCTGATACGCTCGGTACCGTGAACACCGTACTGAATGCTGCCGGCGGCGAGCCGGGTGCTCCGGACGGCCGCGCCACGCGGTGGGACGAACACCGTCAACAACGCCGCGCGAACCTGATCCGGGCGGCCCGCCATGCCGTGCACGATCTCGGCCCGCAGGCCTCCATGGACGAGATCGCCACCCATGCCGGAACCTCCAAGAGCGTCTTCTACCGGTACTTCGGGGACAAGAACGGACTGCAGGTGGCCGTGGGAGAACGGGCCATCGACTTCATGGAACGCGAGCTCCTGACGGCAGCCGAGGCCTCGGACAGCGCCCTCGACGGACTCTTCGCCATGGTGTCCGTCTACCTCAGGCTCGCGGAATCGTCGCCTCATGTCTATGCCTTCTCCACGCGGTTGCCCCCGGATGCCACGACGGGACGGCCGGCCCAGGGCCAGCCGGCGGCGATGGCGGACTTCTTCGACCGGATCGCGGCCGTCATGGACGTGCACTTCCGCGACTACCTCCGCCAGCACGGCCGGTCGCCGGCCAGCCAGTCCGCCACCTGGTACTGGCCGCGTGCCGCCATCGGCATGGTCCGCTCGGCCGGGGAGACCTGGCTGGGGACGCCGCCCGAGGAGCCCCGGCCCGATGCGGCGCGGCTGGCGCGGAAGATCACCGCCTGGCTCACCGTCGGCCTGGATGGAACCTATGCCGCCGCGCCGTCCCACCACCCCACCGACCCTTCCACTCCCGAACAGGAGCTGTCATGACCACCACCTCCGATTCCAGCGTCACCCCCCTGCCGGCCGGCGTCGTCCCCCCGACCGCCGCGTCGGCAGACACGCCCGAGGCGCAGACCGCGTTCAGCGCCATCTCCCCCGCCGAGCCGGGAGGTCTCGACCTGGCGGCCGTCCAGGACCTGCTGCTGGGCCGCTGGGCCGCCGAACGCCGGCAGGGCCGGGAGAACGCCAAGAACCCCGACCTGCACAAGATGGACAACATCAGCATGGAGCAGCACCGCGAGCGGGTACTGAAGCAGCTGGATATCCTGGTGGACGGCGGATTGGTGCAGAAGGCCTTCCCGGCATCCCTGGGCGGCGAGGACAACCACGGGGGGAACATCGCGCTGTTCACCGAGCTGGTCTCGGCCGATCCCTCCCTGCAGATCAAGGCCGGGGTGCAGTGGGGGCTGTTCGGCTCCGCCATCCTGCACCTGGGCACCCAGCCCCACCACGAGCGCTTCCTGCCGGACGTGCTGACCCTGGACGTCCCCGGGGCCTTCGCCATGACGGAGATCGGCCACGGTTCGGACGTCGCCTCGATCGGGACCACCGCCACCTACGTGCCCGAGACCGACGAGTTCGAGATCCACACGCCGTTCAAGGCGGCGTGGAAGGAGTTCCTGGGCAACGCCGCCCTCCACGGCACGGCGGCCGTGGTGTTCGCCCAGCTGATCACCAACGGGGTCAACCACGGGGTGCACTGCTTCTATGTCCCGATCCGCGACGGCTCCGGGGACTTCCTGCCCGGCGTGGGCGGCGAGGACGACGGCTACAAGGGCGGCCTCAACGGCATCGACAACGGCCGCCTGCACTTCGACCGGGTGCGCATCCCCCGGACCAACCTGCTGAACCGGTACGGGAACGTGGATGAGAACGGTGGCTACACCTCGGAGATCGCCTCCCCGGGCCGCCGGTTCTTCACCATGATCGGCACCCTCGTCCAGGGCCGGGTCTCGCTGTCCATGGCCGGCGCCGCGGCCTCCGCACTGGCCCTGACCGGAGCCATCACCTACGGGAACCAGCGCCGTCAGTTCAACGCCAGCTCGGATGTCCACGAGGAGGTGCTGATGGACTACCAGCTGCACCAGCGCCGGCTGATCGACCGGTTGGCGCGCACCTACGCCGACACCTTCGCCTCGAACGAGTTGTTGGAGAAGTTCAACGCGGTCTTCTCCGGTGAGTCGGACACGGACGAGGACCGTCAGGAGCTGGAGACCCTGGCCGCCGCCATCAAGCCCCTCACCACGTGGAACGCGCTGGACACCCTGCAGGAGGCCCGTGAGGCCTGCGGCGGGGCCGGGTACATGGCGAAGAACCGTTTCGCCTCCCTGCGCCAGGACCTGGACATCTACGTCACCTTCGAGGGCGACAACAACGTGCTGTTGCAGCTCGTGGCCAAGCGCCTGCTCTCTGACTACTCCAAGGACCTGACCAACCTGTCCATCGGCGCCCTCTCGCGGTACGTGCGGGGCCAGGCCACGGAGGCGATGGTCAACCGTTCGGGGCTGCGCCGGGTGGCCCAGGCGGTGCAGGACGCCGGCTCGGAACGCAAGAGCGCCAGCTGGTTCAAGGACCCCGGGGTCCAGCGCGCGCTGCTGGAGGACCGTGTCCGCACCAAGACCGGCGCGGTGGCCCAGGCCCTCATGCCGGTGGCCAAGAAGCCGCAGGCCGAGCAGGCGGCCACGTTCAACCAGAACCAGGCGGATCTGATCGACGCGGCGCGGAACCACGGCGAGCTGCTCGAGTGGGAGGCCTTCACCCGGGCGATCGAGGCGGTCGAGGACCCCCACACGAAGCAGGTCATGACCTGGCTGCGCAATCTCTTCGCCCTGCGCATCATCGAGGACGACCTGGGGTGGTTCATCCAGTCCGGCCGGATCTCCACGCAACGTGCCCGCACCCTGCGGGGCTACATCAACCGGCTGGCCGCCCGCCTGCGCCCGCACGCGCAGGACCTGGTCGATGCCTTCGGCTACGAGCAGGAACACCTGCGTATGGACATCACCACCGGCGGCGAGGCGAAGCGCCAGGACGAGGCCGCCGAGTACTACCGGAAGCTGCGGGCCTCGGCCGACGCCCCGGTCCATGAGAAGGTGCTGCACCAGCGCGAGAAGAACGCAGCGAAGGCCGCGCGCGCCAAGGGCAGGAAGAGGTAGCCGCAGGTCCGGCCGGGCGCTCCCCGGCCGGACCGTGTGTGGTCAGGGGTGCGTCAGGGGCGCGTCAGGTCAGCGCGGAGCGGTAGACCTCGAGGGTCTGATCGGCGATCGAATCCCAGGAGAAGTGCTCGATGGCGCGCTCACGCCCTGCCTCGCCCATGCGCCGCGCCAGGTCCGGGTCCTCCAGGACCCCGGTCAGGGCCGCGGCGAAGTCGGTGACGAAGCGCTCCGGGTCCAGCGGTGTCCCGGTGCCGTCGGCTGCCTGCTCCAGGGCGACCAGGCGTCCCGTGGTCCCCTCCTGCACCACCTCGGGGATGCCGCCGACCGCCGAGGCGACCACGGCGGTACCGCAGGCCATGGCCTCCAGGTTGACGATCCCCAGCGGCTCGTAGATGGACGGGCAGGCGAACACGGTGGCCTGCGAGAGGATCTGCATGATCTCCTCCCGGGGCAGCATGCCCTCGATGACCACCACGCCGTCGCGGGTGGCCTTCAGCTCCTCGATCAGCCCGTTGACCTCGGCGGCCAGCGCCGGGGTGTCGGCAGCACCGGCGCACAGCACCAGCTGGACCTCCGGTGCCAGTCGTGCGGCCGCCCGCAGGAGGTAGGGCACGCCCTTCTGACGGGTCACGCGCCCCACGAAGGCGACGGTGGGCCGGTCCGGATCGATGCCGTGCCGGGCGAGGGGGCCGACGTCGTCCTGGGGGGTCCAGAGCCGGGTGTCGATGCCGTTGTGGACCACCCGCACCTTCTCCGGGTCCACGTCCGGGTAGGCGGCCAGGATGTCCCGTCTCATGCCGGCGGACACGGCGATCACGCGGGCCGCGGAGGCGTAGGCCGTGGCCTCGGCCCAGGAGGACAGGCGGTACCCGCCGCCGAGCTGCTCCGCCTTCCATGGCCGCAACGGCTCGAGGGAGTGGGCGGAGAGGATGTGCGGCACGCCGTGCAGCAGTCCCCCGAGGTGACCGGCCAGGTTGGCGTACCACGTGTGCGTGTGGATGAGGTCGGTTCCGGCCAGGGCCTCGAGGATGGCCAGGTCCGTGCCGAGCGTCTGGACGGCCGGGTTGGCGCCCTCGAGCCCGCCGGGCACCCCGTAGCTGGCCACGGAGGCTCCGTGATACCCGCCGCTGCGCTCCTCACCGAAGGCGTGGACCCGCAGATCGGTCCGCCCGGCCAGCACGCGGGACAGCTCCGCGACGTGGACGCCGGCACCACCGTAGATGGCCGGGGGGAATTCCTTGGTCACAATGTCGATGCGCACGCTAACAACGTAGTCCAGCACACACCGGTGCCGTTAGTGTGGCCGTTAGTGTGAAGGAACGGATGCTCCTCTGACTGGACGGGATGCCTCAGATGCCACAGAAGAAGGTTCTGGCGATTGTGCTCGCCGGCGGTGAGGGCAAGCGGTTGATGCCCCTGACGGCGGACCGGGCCAAGCCCGCGGTTCCCTTTGCGGGGAGTTATCGGCTGATCGACTTCGCGCTCTCCAACCTGGTCAACTCCGGGTACCTGCGGATCGTGGTGCTGACGCAGTACAAGTCCCACTCCCTGGACCGCCACATCTCCGAGACCTGGCGGATGTCCACCCTGCTGCAGAACTACGTGGCGTCCGTGCCGGCTCAGCAGCGGCGCGGCAAGGACTGGTTCCTCGGCAGTGCCAACGCCATCTACCAGTCGATGAACCTCATCCACGACGCGCGGCCGGACATCGTGGTGGTGATCGGCGCGGACCACGTCTACCGCATGGACTTCCAGCAGATGGTGGACCAGCACCTCGACTCGGGTGCCTCGGCCACCGTGGCCGCCGTGCGTCAGCCGCTGGAACTGGCCCCGTCCTTCGGGGTCATCGAGACCCAGCAGGATCGTCCGGACCGGATCGCCCGCTTCGTGGAGAAGCCCGCCACCACCGAGGGCCTGGCGGATGACCCGACCCAGTTCCTGGCCTCGATGGGCAATTACGTCTTCACCGCCGACGCCCTGGTGCATGCCCTCAACGAGGACGCCAAGGCCCAGGACACGGACCATGACATGGGCGGGGACATCGTCCCCTGGTTCGTGGACCAGGACGACTGCGGCGTGTACGACTTCACCACCAACGCGCTGCCGGACGAGTCCGGGGACACCCACTACTGGCGTGACGTCGGGACCCTGGACTCCTACTACGACGCCCACATGGACCTGGTGAAGCCCTGGCCGGACTTCAACCTCTACAACGCCGAATGGCCGATCTTCACGCGCCAGTCCGTGTCCCCGCCCGCCAAGCTGGTCCGCTCGGCCACCAAGCGCCCCGGCACCGCGGTGGACTCCATCCTGTCCCAGGGCGTGGTGGTCTCCGGCGGCACCGTGGCCCAGTCCGTCCTCTCCACCGACGTCCGGGTGAACAACGAGGCCTGGGTGGAGCAGTCGGTGCTGCTGGACGGCGTGGTGGTCGGCAAGGGGGCCAAAGTCCGCAACGCCATACTCGACAAGAACGTGGTGGTCCCGGAGGGCGTGCAGATCGGCTTCGACCGGGCCGAAGACGAAGCACGCGGGTACACGGTCACCGAGTCCGGGCTGACGGTCACGTCCAAGGGCCAGTTCGTACCCCCGCTCTCGTGATGCACTAGGCACACGCCTTGTGTGTGCCAGAACAACCTTTGAGGTTTGTTGCTGCGGTGGCGCGCCGCGGGCTCGGTTGCCTGTCCGTGGTGAGGCGACAGCAAACCTGAAAGAGTGGTTGAATAACTTCATGGTGATCGACAGCACATCCGGGGTGGCCTCGGCCCCCGGTGCTCCCCTCCTGCCCGGCGGACTCCCGGAGGGCTACCTGGATCGGACGAACCTGACGCGTGATGAGGCCTTCGCCCGTTCCTCGGTGCTGGCCACGCGGGACTACGACGTCCACCTGGACCTCTCCACGGCCCTGGACCCGGAGTCGGGCGGCTATCGCTCCACGACCACCCTGAGGTTCTCCTGCACCCAGCCCGGGACCTGGACCTTCCTGGACTTCATCAACAGCGGCGTGGAGTCGGTGGTCCTGAACGGACGGTCCCTCGAGCCGGGGCGTGTGGCCGGGTCGGCCCGCGTCCTCCTGGAGGACCTGGCCGCTGAGAACGAGGTCACGGTCACCGGCATCGCTCGGTACTCCACGTCCGGGGAGGGGCTGCACCGCTTCGTGGACCCCTCGGACGGTCGGACCTACCTGTACACCCAGTATGAGCCGGCGGATGCGCGCAGGGTCTTCGCCACCTTCGAACAACCCGACCTGAAGGCGCGGTTCACGTTCCACCTGACCGGTCCGGCGGACTGGGTGCTGGCCTCCAACGAGGCGCCCGCCGCACGGCGGGACGCCGGGACGGACGGGGCGGGCCGAGACCTGGTGACCGTGGACTTCGCCCCCACGCAGCCGATGTCCACCTACATCACGACCCTCCTGGCCGGGCCGTACGCGCAAAGGCGGGACCGGTGGGCCGGCCATCCCGGGTCCGGGGCGCCCGAGGTGCCCCTGGCGTTGTACTGCCGGGCCTCGATGGCCGACTCCCTGGACGCCGAGCGGATCTTCTCCACCACGAAGGCCGGCCTGGACTTCTTCCACGAACAGTTCGGCACCCCGTATCCGTGGGGCAAGTACGACCAGGCCTTCGTCCCCGAGTACAACCTCGGAGCCATGGAGAACCCGGGGCTGGTCACCTTCACCGAGCAGTACCTCTTCACCTCGACGGCGACGCAGGCCCAGTATGAGGCGCGGGCCACCACGATCATGCACGAGATGGCGCACATGTGGTTCGGCGACCTCGTGACCATGCGGTGGTGGGACGACCTGTGGCTCAAGGAGTCGTTCGCCGACTTCATGGGGACCCTGGCCGTGGCCGAGGCCACCGGGTTCACCGGTTCCTGGACCACGTTCGCCAACCGGCGGAAGGGCTGGGCCTACCTCCAGGACCAGTACCCCACCACCCATCCGATCGTGGCGGACATCCCGGACCTCGAGGCGGCTCGGCAGAACTTCGACGGCATCACCTATGCCAAGGGTGCCTCGGTGCTCAAGCAGCTGGTGGCCTACGTGGGCCGGGACGCCTTCATGGCGGCCTCCCGTGAGTACTTCGCCCGCCATGCCTGGGCCAACGCCTCACTGGACGACTTCCTGGCCGTCCTCACGGCCGTCTCGGGCCGCGACCTGCGCCCCTGGGCCGATGACTGGCTGCAGACGTCGGGGGTGCCCGAACTGTGGGTGGAGGACGGCGCGCTGCACCAGTCGGGGGTGGACCCCGTCTCCGGTGCGGAACTCCTGCGCCCACACGTGCTGCGGGTCGGGGTGTACTCCCCCGACGACGTCGGCCGCCTCGCGCGCGTGCGGAGCCTTCAGGTGGAGGTCGGTTCCGGGACCGAGGGGGGCCGTACCCCCGTGGCCATCCCTGAGGCGCTGCCCGCCGGACATCTGGTCCTGCCCAATGACGAGGACCTGACCTATGCCAAGATCCGCCTGGACGAGGCGTCCCTGCAGGCGGTGCTCCGATACCCGGTGGCGGACGGGTTGGCCGGCGCCACCGTGTGGGCGGCCCTGTGGAACATGACCCGGGACGGGCTGCTGCCGGCCGGGCAGTTCGTGGAGGCAGTCTGCCGTCTCTCCGGAACGCTGGGCGACGCCGGGCTCTACGGCAGCGTGATCGACCAGGCCGCCACCGCCGTGGACCGCTATGCCCCCGCCTCCGAACGGAACACCCTGCGGGACCGGTTGGGCGAGGTGCTGGTGGACGCTCTGCACACCCGGGGCGCCGGCAGCGACCGGCAGCGGTCGGCCGCCCGGACCTTCACCCGGTTGGCCCGCGGCGCAGCCGACGCCGGCGCACCGGACGGCGGCCCGGCATTGCTGCCCTTCCTACCCGTCCTGCAGGCCCTGACGGGTGTGGGGCCCGAGGCGGCCCGGGAACGGGCCCGGTTGGCCCCCGGCCTGGACGTGGATGCCGAGATCCGCTGGGCCGCCTGGCAGGGACTGGCCGCACTGGGGCGGGCCACGCCGGAGGAGCTGGATGCCACGCTGGCACAGGACGTGAGCGCCACGCATGCCGTCTGGCACCGGACGGCCCGTGCCGCGCTGCCCGACCCGGCGGTGCGGGAGGCCGCCTGGGAAGCGGTCATGTCCGGCCACACCGCCGACGGACAGACCCTGTCCAACGACCACCTCTCCGCCACCGCCGCCGGTTTCACCGCCTCCCGCCCGGACCTGGCGGAGCCGTTCACGGAGCGCTTCTGGCCGCACCTGGAGGAGGTGTGGGCCAGCCGGTCGAACGGCCTGGCCTCCAGGACCATCACCGGACTGTTCCCCGCCCGCCAGGACGCGATCACCGGCACGGCGGCCGAGCAACGGGACCACCCGGTGGTGGTGGCCGCGCAGGGCTGGCTGGACGGGCATCAGGACGCGCCCCGGGCCCTGCGCCGGATCATCATCGAGCAGACGGACGATCTGCTGCGCTCCCTGCGCGCCCAGGCGGCCCAGGGGAGCTGAAGCGAACCGCGGCTAGGGCACCCGGGCGGTCCAGGCCGGCGTCGAGAACTTGGTGGCGGCCAACGCCTCGGCCCGGGCGATCTCATCGTCAGAGAGCACGGCCCGAGTGGCGCCGTACCGCTCGGTGAAGGTGTCCATCATGGTCTCCCAGATCTCCGGCCGGCTCATCCCGGACTGCCGACGGAGCGGATCGACCCGCTTCTTGGCCGAACGGAGGCCCTTGTCCCGGATCTTCTCCTGACCGATCCGCAGCACCTCGGTCATCTTGTCCGCGTCGATGTCGTAGCTCATGGTGACGTGGTGGAGCAGCCCCCCGTTCGCGAGCCTCTTCTGGGCCGCGCCGCCGATCTTGCCCTCGGGCGTGGCGATGTCGTTCAACGGCTGGTAGAAGGCCTCCACGCCGGTGCGCCGCAGGGCCTCCATGGCCCAGGCGTCGATGAACGGATAGGACTCGGCGAAGCTCAGCCCGTCCACGAGGGAGGCGGGCAGGTACATCGAGTACGTCACGGCGTTGTCCGCCTCCATGAACATGGCCCCGCCCCCGGAGATGCGCCGGACCACGGTGATCCCGTGCCGTTGCACCCCGGCGGGGTCGACCTCGTTGGCCAGCGACTGGAAGGAGCCGATGACGACGGCCGGCTCGGTCCACTGCCACAGGCGCAGGGCGGGCCGGCGCCGCCCGGCCGCCACGTCCTCGGTCAGGATCTGGTCGAGGGCCACCTGCGTGGTGATCGGCAGGGGCTGCGGCGCGAGGACGTCCCAGTCATGGTCCTGCCAGGTGGTGGCGTGGCCCAGCGCGCGCCGCACCGCCGTCGCCACCGCGGCCGCGTCGAAGCCGAACATCACGCTCCCGGACCCGACGGCGGCGCGGACCTTCTCCGCGATGGTCCCGTGGGGTGCGTCCACCGACAGGCCGATCAGGGAGCGGTTGATGTCCTGGAGCGCCTCGTCGGGTTCGAGGAAGAAGTCGCCGTTGATGCTGACGGCCGCCACGGCGCCGCCGTCGACGGCCAGGTCGGCGACGACGAGCTTGCCTCCCGAGACCTTGTATTCACCGTGGTGCGTGTAGTCACTCATCCCTCCATGCTAGGGACTGACGCGGCCCTGCCGGGCCGGCCGACATCCACCGCACCGACCACACCTCACATTCTCCGGCGCTGACGCGTCTACTGTGTGATGACCATGAGAGAACCATTCGAGCAGGCCGTACAACGGCACGGGGGCACCGTGCTGAAGGTGTGCCGCGCCATCCTCGGCCCGGGGCCGGATGCGGACGACGCCTGGCAGGAGACGTTCCTCGCCGCCCTGCGTGCGTGGCCGGACCTCGACCCGGTGACTCCGCTGGAGCCGTGGCTGGTGCGGGTGGCCGGGCGGAAGGCCATCGACGTGATCCGGGCCCGGAACCGGCGCGCGGTGCCACTGGGTGAGCTGCCCGAGCGCATCCCGGGGGCCGGCTCGGCGGCGCCCGAGGCCGTGGGGCACGCCGTGGAGCTGTGGACGGCGGTGGCGGCCCTGCCGGAACGGCAACGGCTCGCGGTGGCCTACCACTACCTGGGCGGACTGCCCCATGCGGAGACCGCGGCCGTGATCGGCGGCAGCCCGGAATCGGTCCGGAGGGCCTCTGCCGACGGCATCAAGGCGCTACGCGGGATCTGGGCGGAAGACACGGGGGACGGCCGGGCGGCCACCCCGTCAGTACGGGTGGGAACGGGAGCGTCATGATGGAGAACCGAGAGCACAGCCCCTTCTCCGTGGCCGAGGCCGACCTGACGGCGCTGCGCGACCGACTGAGCCGCCGAGCGGATCAGGACGGCCTGCTGGAGCTGGCCTACCGCGTGGTGGAGACGCCGATCGGGCGGCTGATGGTGATCGGCGGCGAGCGGGGCGTGGTGCGGGTGGCCTTCGAGCGCGAGGGATTCCCCGCGGTCCTGGCCACGGTGGCGGAGAAGGTCAGTCCACGGCTGCTGCACGCCCCGTGGAAGTTGGATGCCGTCGCCCGGGAGTTCGACGAGTACTTCTCCGGGCGGCGGCGAGCCTTCCAGACCCCCGTGGACTTCGTCCTGTCCTCCGGATTCCGGCTGTCCGTGCAGCGGGAGCTGCCGGCCGTCGATTACGGGCAGACGATCACCTACCGCGAACTCGCCGAGCGGCTGGAGAACCCCCGGGCGGTACGGGCCGTGGGGACGGCCTGCGCCACGAACCCCCTCCCCGTGATCGTGCCCTGCCACCGGGTGGTGCGGACGGACGGTGCCCTGGGCGGCTACCTCGGCGGCTTGGAGGCCAAGACCACCCTCCTCGAACTGGAACAGGACGCGGCATGAGTGAGCAGGACGAGCCAGCGGTACCGCGCGACGATGGGCTGGTGGTGGGTGCGGACGGCCTGGCCCGGCCGGTCTGGGCATCCAGGGATCCGCTGCTGCGGGACTACTACGACACCGAGTGGGGCCTGCCCGTCCGCGATGAACGGGGCCTGTTCGAACGCCTCAGCCTGGAGGCCTTCCAGTCGGGGCTGTCCTGGGCCACGATCCTGCGCAAGCGGCCGGCCTTCCGCCGGGCCTTCGCCGACTTCGACCCGGACGCGGTGGCCGGTTTCGGGGACGCGGACGTGACCCGCCTGCTGGCGGACGCCGGGATCATCCGGAACCGGGCCAAGATCCTGGCGACGATCGGCAATGCGAAGGCCACCACGGCGCTGCGGTCGGAGGGCGGGCTGGCGGCGCTGCTGTGGTCCTTCCAACCGGAGCGGACGCCGGAACCCCGGACCCTGGAGGAGGTCCCGAGCCGTTCCACCGAGTCCGTGGCGGCGGCGAAGGCCTTGAAGTCCAGGGGGTTCTCCTTCGTGGGGCCCACCACGGTCTTCGCGCTGATGGAGGCGGTTGGCATCGTGGACACCCACCTGCTGGGATCGCACCGCCGGGGGACCTCGGGGGTCTGGGCTGCCGGTTAGCGGGCAGATCTGATGGCCTGCTCCGGGCTCGCTAGGATCGAGACATGTCCACCTCTGAGGTCCCCAGCACCACCGTCCTGCCCGCCGCCGGCTTTCGTCGGTGGACGGCTCGCTGCGGCTGGATCCTCGCGGTGGCGGTGCCGCTCTGGCTCGTGGGCGGCCGGGTCCTGACCGACAGTGCCGGATCCCTGACACCGGTGTACGCTGCCACGCTGGCGCCGGCGCTGCTGGTGCTGTGGCTGGTGGCCCTCGCCGTGCCGGCACGGCGGCCCGCCCGGGTGCCCTCGTTCCGGGCCTGCATCATCCTGCTGATCTCCTGGGGCTGCGGCCTCACCCTCGGCCTCACCCTTCCGGACGCCGGTGAGGGGGCGTCCTCCGTGCTCGGCGCCTGGGCCGGCCCCGGGGCCGAGGGGGCCGCCGCCGCGCTCTCGAACCCGCTGGGCATCATCACGCTGTTCACGGCCGTGATGGGGTGCGTGGTCGCCGTGCGGCACAGCGCCCACGGGGACGGCAGCGGGCGCCCCCGGGACACCGAGGAGGACGAGGCCCAGGGCACCGGCTACTTCCCGGTGCTGGACGTCTAGGGCTGGACGTCCAGGAGTGCGGAGGTCTGGGACCGGAGACGTCCACAAACACAGAACCGGGGCCGCTCGGAACCGATCTCCCGTGGGAGAGGTCCCGGACCGGCCCCGGTCCGCAGGGTGTCCGAAGGGGCGGCAGGAGCCTACTTCTTGCCGCCGAAGCCCTTGAAGCGGGCGTTGAAGCGCTCCACGCGGCCGGCGGTGTCCATGATCCGCTGCTTGCCGGTGTAGAAGGGGTGCGAGGCCGCGGAGATCTCCACGTCGATGACCGGGTAGGTGTTGCCGTCTTCCCACTCCATGGTCTTCTTGGACGTGGCAGTGGTGCGGGTCAGGACCTTTTCGCCGGAGGCCAGATCGTTGAAGATCATCAGCTGGTACTCGGGATGGATGTCAGTCTTCATGGAAATCCTTCGTTGGCGCCACTGGATTTTGCCAGCGGCTGTGAGGAACACGTGTGGTTGACCGCAGCACGGCCAGCGTCCCACTCTATCACGCGCGCGGGCGGAGTTCCCAGAAGGCCACGGCGCTGGCCGCGGCCACGTTCAGCGAGTCCACCCCGGCGGCCATGGGGATCTTCACGTGGAGATCACAGGCGGCGAGGGCCTCGGCCGTGACCCCGGGCCCCTCGGCGCCCATCACGAGCGCGAGGCGATCGTGGTCCCGCAGGGCCGGGGAGTCCAGGTCGACGGCCGTGTCACTGAGCTCCAGGGCGGCCACCGCGAACCCCTGGGCCCTCAGTCCGTGTAGGGCCTCGGGCCAGGCCGTCCGGCCGCGGCCGTCGGCCTCCCCCACGCGGGCCCACGGAACGCCGAAGACGGTGCCCATGGACACCCTGATGCTGCGGCGGTACAGCGGGTCGGCGCACTCGGGGCTGATGAGGATCGCGTCCACGCCCAGTCCGGCGGCGGAACGGAAGATCGCCCCGAGGTTCGTGTGGTCGGAGACGTTCTCCAGCACGGCGACGCGCCGGGCCCCGGTCAGCACCTCGTCCAGGGTCCGTGGCGCGGGGCGGTCCATGGCGGCCAGGGCACCCCGGTGCAGGTGGAACCCCGTGATCGACTCCAGCACCGCATCGGTCCCCGTGTAGACGGGCACCTGCGGGTGGGCCGCGAACACATCCGCCATCGAGTCCAGGTAGCGGTGGGCCAGGAAGAACGAGCGGGGGTGGTGGCCGGCGGCCAGCGCACGGCGCACCACCTGGGACGACTCCGCCAGGTAGATCCCGTGGACGGTGTCCTGCCGCCGACGCAGTGCGGCGTCGGTCAGGCGGCTGTACACGTCCACCCGGGGGTCGGCGGCATCCCCCAGTTCGATGACGGGTCCATGCACGGGATCAGCCACCGGTCACCAGCGGCCACACCATGTTGACCAGGCCGGCCACGCCGACCACCACGATGACCACCCGGAGCCAGACCGGCTTGATGCGCCGCCCGATCTGGGCGCCCAGGCTGGCGCCGATCATGGACGAGACGGCGATCAGCAGCACGGCCCGCCAATCGATGCGGTCGAAGGCGAAGAACAGGTAGGACACCGCGGCGATGAGGTTCACGGCCAGGGACAGCCAGGTCTTGATCGCGTTCGAGTAGACCAGCGCACCAGAGAGGAAGACCCCCATGATGCCCAGCAGCAGCACCCCCTGCGCGGCCACGAAGTACCCGCCGTAGATTCCGGCGGCGAAGATCAGGGCCCACAGCACCGGTGACACGGGCCCCGTGGGGGCCTCCGGCGCCGCCAGGGGGTCTTTGCCGGCCGCTCCCCCGGCTCCCCGGGCCTCCTCCGCCTCTCCGGCCTTCCTCCTGCGGACCCAGCGGGAGAGGGTCGGCTGGAAGAGCACGAAGCAGATGGCCACCGCGATCAGGATGGGGGCGGCCACGCCGAAGACCTCCTCGGGCAGCACCATGAGCAGGAAGGCCCCGACCACGCCGCCGGCCAGGGAGGCGGTGGTCAGGGCCGGCAGCACCGAGCGGGAAGCGGACAACTCGCGGCGGAACCCGAAGACCCCTGACACCCCGGCGGCGACCAGGCCCATGGCATTCGAGATCTGCGCGGTCACCGGGGGGAACCCCATCGCCACCAGCACGGGGAAGGTCACGAGCGTCCCCGAACCGACCACGGTGTTGATGGTCCCCGCCCAGAATCCGGCCAGCAGGATGACGACGACCTGCCACAGGTCGAGGCCCATGACATCCAGGCCCAACAATTCCATGAAGTCCACTGAGGCGGTCTCCGGCCGGTCGTCAGCGGGCCACGGCCGTGTACCGGCCGTCCGTCACCGTGACCTTGAGGGGCAGGCCGAAGGCCGCCGAGAGGTGGTCCTCGGTCAGGGTCTCGGCCAGCGGACCGGCCGCCACCACGCCGCCCTGGCGCATCAGCAGGGCGTGGGTGAAGCCCGGGGGGACCTCCTCCACATGGTGGGTCACCAGCACCAGGGCGGGCGCCGCGGGATCGGCCGCCAAGCGGGTCAGGGCACGCACGAGCGTCTCACGTCCGGCCAGGTCCAGACCGGCCGCCGGCTCGTCCAGCAGCAGCAACTCGGGATCGGCCATCAGGGCGCGGGCCACGAGGACGCGCTTGCGCTCCCCCTCGGACAGCGTGCCGAAGCGGCGGTCCTCGGCGCCCCGCAGGCCCCACTGCCAGATCAACGTCCGGGCCCGCTCCTCGTCCACGGGGTCATAGTTCTCCCTCCAGCGTCCCATGACGCCCCAGGAAGCCGTCTGCACGGCGTCGAGCACGGTCTCCTGGCCGGGGAGCTGCTGGGCGAGGGCGGCGGAGGACAGTCCGATGCGGGGACGCAGCTCGAAGACGTCGACGGCGCCGAGCACCTCGTCGAGGATGCCCACCATCCCGGTGGTCGGGTGCATGCGGGTGGAGGCCACCTGCAGCAGCGTCGACTTCCCGGCGCCGTTCGGGCCCATGATGATCCAGCGTTCGCCCTCCCGGACCTGCCAGGACACGTCCTTCAGCAGCTCCTTGGTCCCCCGGCGGACGCCCACCCCGGCCATCTCCAGCACCGATTCACCCGTGGGGGTGAACCAGGTGGGATCCGTGGCGGCACGCTGGGGCTCGGAGAAAGGGCTGGTCATGTTCCAAACACTAGGCTAGAACCACCCTCCGAAGCACGAAAGGCCACGGCATGCCGCCCACTTTCTCCCCCTCGTCCGCGCCCTCCCCCTCGTCCACCCCCTCGTCCGCGCCCTCCCCCGGCACGGACCTGGTGCTGGTCTACGCCGCCACCACCGTTGCGGAGGTGGAGTCCCCGCCCGCCGCAGTACCGGCCCACGCCGAGCCGGTGGACGGCGTCGGGTTCCGGGGGTGGCGCTGGGAGGTGCCGGCCGGGGGCGCGGGTGGCGGGCCGGAGGCGTCCCTGCTGTCAGAGGCCGCGCTGTCAGAGGGCGGGCTGTCAGACGCCCTGCTGTCAGACGCCGTGCTGCCGGCCGGTCACGCGGTGGCCGTGGTGCCCGCCGCGTTCCGGGCGGCGGAGCCCAAGATGCTGGTCATGGATGTGGACTCGACCCTGATCCGCCAGGAGGTCATCGAGCTGCTGGCCGCCCACGCCGGACGGGAGGCCGAGGTGGCGGCCGTGACGGAGGCCGCCATGCGCGGGGAGCTGGACTTCACCCAATCCCTGCACCATCGGGTCCGGGCCCTGGCCGGGCTGGAAGAGGCCGTGATCGATGACGTGGTGGCCGCCGTCGAGCCTCAGCCCGGCGCTCGCGAGCTCATCGCCGCCTTTCACGCGGCCGGCTGGCCGGTGTGCGCCGTGTCCGGGGGGTTCACCCAGGTGCTGGCTCCGCTGGCCGCGGACCTCGGGCTGGACCACTATCGGGCGAACGACCTCGAGGTCGTCCAGGGCCGGCTCACCGGACGGGTGCTGGGCACGGTGGTCGACCGCGCGGTCAAGGCCGAGATGCTGCATCGGTGGTCGACGGCGGCGGGAGTGGGCCCGGAGGGCGTGGTGGCGGTCGGAGACGGGGCCAACGACATCGACATGCTCGACGCCGCCGGGCTGGCCGTGGCCTTCTGTGCCAAGCCGGCCCTGCGCGAGCATGCCGATGTCGAGCTGGATGTGCCGTCCCTGGACGTGATCCGGGTGCTGGCCGGCCTGTAGGGCTGGCTCAGCGGTGGTCGGGATCCCCGGCGACCGCGAGGAAGTCCTGGGCCCCGCCGACGTACTCGGTGTGGCCCGCCGGCAGGGCCTGGCCTGCCGGGCCCACCAGGGCGGCGATCTCGGCGGCGAACTCGGCCACCGAGTACAGCTTGCCGGCGGCCTCGCGGCGGGCCTCGAGGGCCCCGGGCTCGGCCCGGTTGAGCATGGTGGCGGTGATGGTGCCCTCGATCATGTCGCCGGAGACCACCACGAACCCGATGCCCTTTCTCTGCAGCTCGGGGATCCGCTCGCGCAGGGCGACCTCGCCGGCCCGCTTGGATTGGGCCACGGGGACGTAGGCGTCCATGGTGGGCACCGTGTCGATGAAGTGGGCCTGGTGGCTCGTCACGAAGACCACCTGACCGCCGGCCGGCATGACCTGAAGAGCGGCGTCCAGTATGGCCACCTGGGAGTCGCGGTTGAGCACCATGGCGTAGTCCTCCCCCTGGGTGGTCTCCATGCCGCCGGAGGCGTTGAGGACCAGGATGTCCAGGGACCCGAAGGTCGTCACGGCGGCGTCCACCATGGCCTGGCGGCCCTCCGCGGTGGTGACGTCCGCCCCGACGGCGACGGCGCGGCCGCCGGCCGCCTCGATCCCGGCCACGACCTTCTGCGCGCGGGGCGCCTTCTGGCGGTAGTTGACCACGACGCCGGCCCCGCGGGCCGCCAGCAGCCCGGCGGTGTCGGCGCCCACGCCACGGCTGGAGCCGGTGACGATGGCGCCGAGGCCGGCCAGGTCGGCCTCCGGCGGGGTGGGCGGGTTCTGGGTGGCGTGCGGTTCGCTGTGTTCGGAAGTCATGGCCCTCAGTGTCCCATCCCGAGACCGCCGTCGACGGGGATGACGGCACCGGAGATGTACGAGGCCTCATCCGAGGCCAACCAGCGCACCACGTTCGCGACCTCGGTGGGTTCGGCGAACCGACCGGCCGGGATCTGCTTCTTGTACTGCTGCTGCAGGTCCTCGCCGAGGGCCTGCGTCATCTCCGTGTCGATGTAGCCCGGGGCGACCACGTTGGCGGTGATGTTCCGTGACCCGAGTTCGCGCGTCAGGGAGCGCGCCATGCCGACCAGTCCGGCCTTGGACGAGGAGTAGTTGATCTGCCCCGGCGACCCCATGAGGCCGACCACCGAGGAGATCAGCACCACGCGGCCCCTCTTCTTCCGGATCATGCCCTTGGAGGCCCGCTTGAGCACCCGGAACGCGCCGGTCAGGTTGGTGTCGATCACCGAGCTGAAGTCGTCCTCGGACATCCGCAGCAGCAGTTGGTCCTGGGTGATCCCGGCATTGGCCACGAGCACCTCGACCGGGCCGTGGGCCGCCTCGACCTCGGTGAACGCACGGTCCACGGACTCGGCATCCGTGACGTCCGCCCGCACCGCGAAGAGCCCCTCGGGAGCCTCACCCGAACGCGAGGTGACGGCCACCCGGTCGCCGTTGGCGCGGAAGGCCAGGGCGATCGCCAGGCCGATGCCGCGGTTGCCGCCGGTCACGAGCACGCTGCGGCCCGCCGTCCCCTGCTCGGTGTCCGGTGCGGGCGGCGTGGTGTTCGGGGTGCTGGGCTCGGACATCGGGGTCCTCCTGGGGCGGTTGGTCAGATCACGTTCTCGGTGCTCCACTCTAGGACGGAAAGTGGGACAATGAGGGGATCACCCGAGCAACCCCAGGAGTCCTCCCCATGTCCACCCGCCACGCCGAGACCGGTCAGCACTCCGGTGATCCGCGGCACCGGGGCCACGTGGAGGCGGAGGGGGTTCAGCGCATCACCAGCGCCCCGGAGGCCGGCCATGTGGACCGGGACGCCCGGTTCGTCCGCTATGCGTGGCAGATGGGGATCCGGACAGTCTGTTTCATCGGCGCGTTCTTCACCACCGGCTGGATCCAGATCGTGTTGTTCATCGCCGCGATCGTGCTGCCGTACCTGGCCGTGGTGCTCGCCAACAACGGGACGGTCTCGAACGGCTCCATGGTGGATGCGGTGCCACAGGATCCCCCGACCACCCCGGAGCTCGGCTCCCGCCTCGAGCTGACCGCGGCCCCGGAGACCATCCAGGGCGAGACCATCCAGCCGGATGACCGGGCCGCATGAAGGACCACGATCTGCTGGGATCCCTCGATGGGACGCGCCCACCCGCTGAGCCGGACGCCGCCACCGGAGCCGACCGGCCGTCGTCGGGCACCGGTGCCCCCACCCCGGCCGCTCCCGCACCACGGCAGTGCTCACGGAAGGGCTGCCGGTCCGCGGCCGCCTGGCGCCTTCAGTGGAACAACCCGAGGATCCACACCCCCGAGCGTCGCAAGACCTGGCTGGCCTGCCCGGAGCACCGGGACTGGCTGGCGGACTACCTGCGGTCCCGCGGACTGCTGAAAGACGTGCTGCCCGTGGCACCGGAGGATGAGGCATGACCCAGATGACGGAGCGACCCCCCGTGTCGGAAGGCCCTGATGCCCCGGCCGCCAAGAGGGCCCGGCTGGACTACCGGTTCGTCCTGAGCCCGCAGTGGCTGGGCGGCCTGGCGTTCTGCGTGATCTTCTCGATCGCCTGCGCCCTGCTGGGCCAGTGGCAGATGGACCGCCGCATGGAGGCCGTGACCGAGATCAACAAGGTCCTCGAGAACTATGACGAGCCCGCCGTCCCCCTGGCCGGGAACACGGACCTGTTCACCGCGTTCCAGGCACCGCAGGAGTGGACCCCCGTCACGATGACCGGGGAGTACGCCGAGGAGGACACCCGGATCGTGCGGAACCGGCCCAAGGCCGGCAAACCCGGCTACGAGGTGCTGGTCCCCTTCCGGACGGACGCCGGTCAGACCATCGTGGTCAACCGCGGCTGGCTGCCCATCGGCAACACGGCAGGACGGCCCGACGTCGTCCCCGCGCCGCCCGAGGGCGAGGTCACCATCCAGGTCCGCACCCGACCCGGCGAGCCGGACATCGGCCGCGACGCGCCGGCGGGGCAGCTGGCCTCGATCGACCTCGTCGCCTTCGAGGAGAGCGTGGGCTACCAGGTGGCGGACACCGCCTACGGCGAGATGGTCGAGGAGGACCCGGCCCCGCAGACCCGCCCTCAGACGCTCGTGCCGCCGACGCTGGACGAGGGACCCCACCTGTCCTACTCGGTGCAGTGGTTCCTGTTCGGACTGATGAGCTTCTTCGTGTGGGGCTACATGGCCCGGCAGCGGGCCGTCAACGACCGGGAGGACCGCGAACTCGGGCTCACCGAGGAGGCCGGCTACCTCTCGGCCTACCGCCCGCCGCGACCCAAGCCGGTGCGCCGCCGCGGCGGGGAGCCCACCGACGAGGAGGTCGAGGACGCCCTGCTGGACGCGGCGGAGTCCCGCCGCTGACGATCGGGACGGCGCCCGGGACGGCGCCCGGGCTGGCGCCCGTGTCGGCGATCAGGCCAGCGTGATGAGGTCCTGGTACGTGCTGTTCCAGTGGTCCTCCACGCCGTCCGGCAGCAGCACGACGCGCTCGGGGTCCAACGCCTCGACGGCGCCCTCGTCGTGCGTCACCAGGACCACGGCGCCCTGATAGGTCCGCAGGGCGTTGAGGATCTCCTGCCGGGAGGCCGGGTCCAGGTTGTTGGTCGGCTCGTCCAGCAGCAGCACGTTGGCGCTGGAGGCCACGAGCGTGGCCAGGGCCAGGCGGGTCTTCTCGCCACCGGAGAGCACCCCGGCGGGCTTGGCCACGTCGTCGCCCTGGAACAGGAACGAGCCCAGCACATTGCGCACCTCGGTGTCCCCCAGGTCCGGGGCGGCGGACTTCATGTTCTCCAACACCGAACGGTCCGTGTCCAGGGTCTCGTGTTCCTGGGCGTAGTAGCCGAGCTTGAGGCCGTGACCGGCGATCACCTCACCGGTGTCCGGCTGGTCGATGCCGGCCAGCATCCGCAGCAGCGTGGTCTTGCCCGCACCGTTGAACCCGAGGATCACCACGCGGGAGCCGCGGTCGATGGCCAGGTCCACGCCGTTGAAGATCTCCAGGGAGCCGTAGGACTTGGACAGGTCCTCGGCCTTGAGCGGGGTCTTGCCGCACTTGGCCGGGTCCGGGAACCGGATCGCGGCGACCTTGTCCGCCGCACGCTCGCCCTCCAGACCCTGCATCATGCGCTCGGCGCGCTTGATCATGCCCTGGGCGGCCACCGCCTTCGAGGCCTTGGCGCGCATCTTGTTGGCCTGGTCCATCAGCTGGGTGGCCTTCTTCTCTGCGTTGGAGTACTCGCGCTTGCGGCGCGCCTGATCCTGTTCGCGCTGCAACAGGTAGTTCTTCCAGCCCATGTTGTAGGTGTCGATCACCTGGCGGTTGCCGTCCAGGTACAGCACCTTGTTGACGGTCATCTCCATCAGGTCCACATCGTGGCTGATGACGATGAAGCCACCCTGGTAGGCCTTCAGGAAGTCGCGCAGCCAGACGATCGAGTCGTGGTCCAGGTGGTTGGTGGGCTCGTCGAGCAACAGGATGTCGGCATCCGAGAACAGGATCCGGGCGAGCTCCACGCGGCGCCGCTGACCACCGGAGAGCGTGTGCAGGGACTGGTCCAGGATGCGGTCCGGCAGGCCGAGGTTCGCACAGATGGTGGCGGCCTCTGACTCCGCGGCGTAGCCGCCCGACGTCGTGAACTCCGCCTCCAGCCGGCCGTACCGGCCCATGGCCTTCTCGCGGATCGCGTCATCCGGGTTGGCCATGTCGTCCTCGGCCTGGCGCATGCGGCGGATGATCTGGTCCAGGGAGCGGGCCGAGAGGATGCGGTCCCGGGCCGTCTGCTCCATGTCCTCGACCTTGGGGTCCTGGGGGAGGTAGCCGACCGTGCCGCGGCGGGTCACGTGTCCGCCGGCCGGCTGGCCGCCGCCGGCGAGGACCTTCGTGAGAGTGGTCTTGCCGGCGCCGTTGCGGCCCACCAGCCCGACCTTGTCCCCCTGGTCCACCTTGAACGTGACCCCGTCCATGAGGAGCCGGGCCCCCACACGCAATTCGAGGTCTGTGACGGCAAGCACGGGGAGGACTCCTTGAGATGAATAGACTGTCCGGCAGGCTGGCGGAACCCGTCAAGTCTACCGGCGCCGTCAAAGCCGGACTCACGCACAGCATCACAGGAGACACCGTGACCCAGACCGCATCCACCGTGGGGCGCAAGCCCCTGGCAGTTCCCACCCAGGTGGCCCTGGCCGGCGTCTTCGCCGCCCTGATCGCCGTGTGCTCCATGCTGCCGCCGATCCCGGTGGGCGGCTTCGGCGTGCCGATCACCCTGCAGACCTTCGCGGTCATGCTGACGGGGCTGATCCTCGGGGCCCGGCTCGGTTTCCTCTCCGTGGGGCTGTACGTGGTGGTGGGGCTCGTGGGGCTGCCGGTGTTCTCCGGGTTCAACGCCAGCTTCGGCGTCCTGGCCGGCCCCTCCGGCGGCTACCTGTTGGCGTTCCCCTTCGCCGCCGCCCTGGCCGGTGCCCTCTCGAGCCTGGTGTTGAAGCGGGGGCAGGCGGCAGCGGCCCGGCGGCAGACCGGCACGGGCCGGATGGGCTTCGGCTGGTGGGCCCTGGTGTGGCTCTCCGCCATGATCGGCTCCTTCGTGTTCGTCCACCCGATGGGCATCGGCGGGATGATGCTGGCGCTGGACCTTGACCTGCCCACGGCGATCGGTGCGGACATGGTCTTCTGGCCCGGGGACGTCATCAAGAACGTCCTGGCCACCGCCGTGGCCGCCACGGTGATCCGGGCCTTCCCGGCGCTGGCCCTGCGGCGGTTCTGAACCACGTGACGGCTCCGGGTGGGCCCGCCCCCGGTGCGCCGGCGGGAGCGGACGGCCTGCGGCTGCAGGACGTGGTGGTGGACCTTCCGGGTGCTGCCCCCGGCCCCGGCCAGCAGCCCGGCGGCGAGCCCGGCACCGTGCGGGTGCTGGGCCCGATCGACCTGACGGTGACCGAGCCCACGGTGGCGGTGATCGGCGCCAACGGCTCCGGCAAGTCCACCCTGGTGCGCCTGCTCAACGCCCTCGTGGTCCCCAGCGCGGGTTCGGTCACGGTGCACGGCCTGGACGCCGCCCGTGACACCACGGCGGTGCGCGCCCGCACCGGATTCGTGTTCACCGATCCCCTCGTCCAGCTCGTCATGCCCACCGCGGGCGAGGACATCGAGCTGTCCCTGCGTCGCACCCACCGCAGCCGCGCCGACCGGCGCGCGGCCGCCGCGGCCCTGCTGGAGGAGCACGGCCTCGGCGGACTCGCCCACCGCAGCATCTACGACCTCTCCGGCGGTCAGCGCCAGCGGCTGGCGCTGGCCTCGGTGCTGGCCACGGATCCCGTGGTGCTGGTGGCGGACGAACCCACGACCCTGCTGGACCTGGACTGGACGCTCCAGGTGCAGGACCTGCTGCTGTCCCTGCCGGGCACCGGCCACTGCGCACAACTCGTGTACACGACCCATGACCTGGACTTCGCGGCCCAGGCGGAACGCTGCCTGGTGGTGGCCGGCGGGCGCATCGCCCACGACGGCCCCGGGCCGGACGCCGTCCACTGGTATCGCAGGGACGTGCAGGCCCGGCGGCAGGGGCGAACGGGGCGAACGGAGCGGGAGCGATGAACCTGCTCGACTACCGCCCCGGGTCCACCCGGATCCATCGCAGCCCCCTGTGGGCGAAGTACGTGGGGCTGCTGGTGCTCTCGGCCGTGCTGGTGTTCTGGCGCCACCCCGTGGTGGTGGCCCTCGGCCTCGCCGTGGTGTTCGCGCTGTACCTGGTGGCCGCACTCCCACGCGACTTCCTGGCCCCGTGGCGCCGCGGCTGGCCCCTGCTGCTCTTCGCGGGCGTGGCCCGCTTCATCTCCGGGATCTGGGGCCCGACGGCGGCCCCGCCGGTTCAGGCGCTCGGCCCGGCCCTGGTGGTGGTCGCCGCCGTGTTCGGCGCCCTGGCCGCGGCCCGGCTGCTGGTCATCACCACCCCGGGGACGGAGCTGCTCGACGGCCTGGAGTCCTTCTTCGGGGTGTTGCGGCCGTTCGGGGTCAACCCGGAGGCGGCCGCCCTGGCGGTCAACGTGATGATCCGGTCCATCCCGTGGGTCGGCGGCGCCGTGAGGCGCAACGCCGAGGCGCTGGCCTCCCGCGGGCTGCGCCGGGGACCGGTGCGGCTGATGGGGCCGGTTCTGGTCGCCACCGTGGGCCACGCGCGGGCCACCGGTGAAGCCCTGGCCGCCCGGGGGCTGCCCGCCGACCCGGAACACGACGCAGGGTGAGCCGGCGGGTGCCTCAAAGCGCCTTAAAGCACCTTAAGGCGCCTTAAAGCACAGAGTGACCAGACCCCGTCACTTCGGTGGGGGTCAGGTCACTCTGCGCCTGGGAGGTTTGCGGTGAGGCGGGGAGATCAGATGTTGAAGCCGAGGGCCCGCATCTGTTCGCGGCCGTCGTCGGTGATCCGCTCGGGACCCCACGGCGGCATCCAGACCCAGTTCAGGCGCCACTCGTCCACCATGGTGCCGATGGACTGGCTGATCTGCTCCTCGATCACGTCCGTCAGCGGGCAGGCGGCCGTGGTGAGGGTCATGTCCAGGATCAGGGCGCCGTCCTCGCCGTAGTGCATTCCGTACAGCAGGCCCAGATCCACGATGTTCACCCCCAGCTCGGGGTCCATCACGTCATGCAGGGCCTCCCGGACGTCGTCCAGGTCGGTCTGCGGTGCTTCGGTGGTCATGTCAGCCTCCTCGGGCTTCTCAGGCGCCGGCCGCGGCGTTCTCGTAGTGCTCGTAGCCGCCGGCCTCGAGGCGGTCGGCCAGCTCCGCGCCACCGGACTCGGCGACCCGGCCATCCACGAAGACGTGGACGAACTGGGGCTTGATGTACTTCAGGATCCTGGTGTAGTGGGTGATGAGCAGGGTGCCCATGGTGCCCGTGTCCTGGGCGCGGTTGACGCCGTCGGACACCACGCGCAGGGCATCGACATCCAGGCCGGAGTCGGTCTCGTCCAGCACGGCGAACTTGGGCTTGAACAGCTCCAGCTGCAGGATCTCCACGCGCTTCTTCTCGCCGCCGGAGAAGCCCTCGTTGACGTTGCGGGCCGCGAAGGACGGGTCGATCTTGAGGTCCTCCATGGCGGACCGGACGTTCTTGGTCCAGTGGCGCAGGGACGGGGCCTCGCCGTCGATCGCGGTCTTGGCGGTCCGCAGGAAGTTGGTCATGGTGACCCCGGGGATCTCCACCGGGTACTGCATGGCCAGGAACAGGCCCGCGCGGGCCCGCTCGTCGACGGACATCTCCAGGACGTCCTCACCGTCCAGGGTGATGGTGCCGGAGGTCACCTGGTAGCGCGGGTGACCGGCGATCGTGGACGCCAGGGTCGACTTGCCGGAGCCGTTGGGGCCCATGATGGCGTGGGTCTCACCGGTGTTGATGGTGAGGGACACGCCCTTGAGGATCTCCTTCGGGCCGTTCTCGGTCTCGATGGAAACGTGCAGGTCCTTGATTTCCAGGGTGGACATTCGTGTTCTCCTTGCGGGTTCCGCCGGTCAACCGGCGGGAAGTTCTGGTGGGTGGTGGATTACGAGGTCGATGAGGTCTTGTTCAGCACGATGGAGGTGTCGACCCACACGGAGTCGTCCTCGACGGCCAACGCGTAGACCGCCACGGGCTCGGTGGCCGGCGGCACATTCGGGGCGCCGGTCACGAGGTCGAAGGCCGAGCCGTGCCCGATGCACTCGAGCGCGCAACCCTCGACGAACCCCTCCGAGAGGGACACCTCCTCGTGCGAGCAGGTGTCGGCCAGCGCGTGGAGCGAGCCGTCCGAGGCCCGGACCACGGCGATGTCGATCCCGTCGACGGTGAACCGACGGGCCTCTTCCGCGCCGATCTCCGCGGCGGCACACACGCGCTGGCCGGTAGCCATCAGAAGGTGGCCACCTGCAGCTCGGCATCCATCTGGGTCAACAGGGACTCCTCGACGTCCTCGATCCCGATCTTCTGGATGATCTCGTTGAGGAAACCGCGCACGATGAGTTCGCGGGCCTCCTTCTCCTGGATGCCGCGCGCCATCAGGTAGAACAGCTGCTCGTCGTCGAACTGGGCGGTGGAGGAGGCATGGCCCGCCCCCTCGATCAGCCCGGTCTCGATCTCCAGGTTGGGGACCGAGTCCACCCGGGTGCCCTCGGAGAGGACGAGGTTCTGGTTCTTCTCGTAGCTGTCCGTGCCCTCGGCCGCCTTGCGGATCAGCACATCGCCCACCCAGACGGCGTGCGCGTCCTGACCCTGCAGGGCGCCCTTGTAGAGGACGTTGGACTTCGCGTTCGGCACCGCGTGGTCCACGAACAGCCGCTGCTCCAGGTGCTGACCGGCATCGGCGAAGTAGAGGCCGAACATCTCGGTCTCGGCGCCCTGACCGGCCAACCGGGAGGTCGGGGTCAGGCGGACCAGGGAACCACCGTAGGAGACGGAGACGTGCTTGATCCGGGCGTCCTTGCCGACCTTCACCTGCTGCGCCGAGACGTGGACGGCGTCCGCGTCCCAGGCCTGCAGGCTGGTCACGTTCAGCCCGGCGGCCTCCTGCACGTCGACCTCGACGTTCTGTGCCACGCGGGCGGTGCCGGTGTGACGGATGACGACGTCGGCCCGGGAGTTGGGCTCGGCGACCACCAGCAGGTGCTGGGCGGCGGGCTCATCCGAGGTCCCCGCGATATCGATGCGCACCGGGGCGGAGGCCTCTACCCCCGCACCGATGGTCACCACGGTGGCCTGGGCGAACGAGGTCCAGGCGGCCGCGGAGACCCGGTCGTCCGGGCCCAGGACCGAGCCCAGGCGGGCGTCGGAGCGGTCTACGGTCTCGACCCGGACGCCGTCCTGCTCGGAGACCGTCACGGTCGGCGCCGGGCCGGTGAGCCGGGCCTCGTCGCCGTCGGGCAGGTGGAGCCCGGCCAGGCGGTTCAGCGGGGTGAAGCGCCAGTCCTCCTCGCGGCCCGTGAGGGCCGGGAAATCCGCCAGCTCGAAGCTGGAGACGCGGTCCGCGCGGGAGGACCCGGCCTTGGCGCCGGCGCGTTCGCCAGCCCCGGCGGCACCGGAGGGCACGCTGTGGGAGGCGTGGCCGGCGTCGGACGCCTGGGCCACGGCGGCGGAGAGGGTCTCGCCCTCCTCGCCCATCCCGGGGATGACGGGGATCCCGGCGCCGTCGGCGTCGAGGTTCTCCGGGGCGGTGTGGTCAGTGGTGTTGACAGTCTGTGACACGCTCAGCCTACCGATCCTTCCATCTGCAGTTCGATCAGTTTGTTGAGTTCCAGGGCGTATTCCATGGGCAACTCGCGGGCGATGGGCTCGATGAACCCGCGCACGATCATGGCCATCGCCTCCGTCTCGGACATCCCGCGGCTCATCAGGTAGAAGAGCTGCTCCTCGGAGACCTTCGAGACCGTGGCCTCATGGCCGAGGGTGGCGTCATCCTCGCGGATGTCGATGTAGGGGTAGGTGTCCGAGCGGGAGATGGTGTCCACCAGCAGGGCGTCGCAGACCACGGAGTTCGCCGAGTTCTTGGCTCCCTCCATGACCTGGACCAGTCCGCGGTACGCCGCGCGGCCGCCGGAGCGGGCCACGGACTTGGAGACGATCGAGCTGGAGGTGTTCGGGGCCAGGTGCACCATCTTCGAACCGGTGTCCTGGTGCTGGCCGGCACCGGCGAAGGCGATGGACAGGGTCTCGCCCTTGGCGTGCTCGCCCGTGAGGTAGACGGCCGGGTACTTCTGCGTGACCTTGGAGCCGATGTTGCCGTCGATCCACTCCATGGTGGCGCCCTCTTCGGCGATGGCGCGCTTGGTCACCAGGTTGTACACGTTGGTGGACCAGTTCTGGATGGTGGTGTACCGGACGCGGGCACCCTTCTTCGCCACGATCTCGACGACGGCCGAGTGCAGGGAGTCCGAGTTGTAGATCGGGGCGGTGCAGCCCTCGATGTAGTGGACGTAGGAGTCCTCGTCCGCGATGATCAGGGTCCGCTCGAACTGGCCCATGTTCTCCGTGTTGATGCGGAAGTAGGCCTGCAGCGGGATTTCGACGTGGACGCCCTTGGGCACGTACACGAAGGACCCTCCGGACCAGGTGGCGGTGTTCAGGGCCGCGAACTTGTTGTCCCCCACCGGGATGACGGAGCCGAAGTACTCCTTGAAGATCTCCGGGTGCTCCTTCAGGCCCGTGTCCGTGTCCAGGAAGATGACGCCCTGCTCCTCCAGGTCCTCACGGATCTGGTGGTAGACGACCTCGGACTCGTACTGGGCGGCCACGCCGGCGACCAGGCGCTCACGCTCCGCCTCGGGGATGCCGAGGCGCTCGTACGTGTTGCGGATGTCCTCCGGCAGGTCCTCCCAGGACTTGGCCTGGCCCTCGGTGGAGCGGACGAAGTACTTGATGTTGTCGAAGTCGATCCCGGAGAGGTCGGCACCCCAGGTCGGCATCGGCTTGCGGTCGAAGTACTTCAGGCCCTTCAGGCGCAGGTTGAGCATCCACTCCGGCTCGTCCTTCTTACCCGAGATGTCACGGACGACATCCTCGTTGATGCCCCGGCGCGCGTTGGCGCCCGCATCGTCCTGGTCCGACCAGCCGAACTGGTAGGCGCCAATGGCATTGAGCTCGGGATTCTTCTCGAGTACCTCGGAGATGACGCCCGGATCGGCGGTCTCCTGGGTGATCTGATCAGTCATCGTAAGCCTCTCTGATGATCGCGCTGATGGTCTGTTGGTCTGTGGTGGACTGTGGGAAAACCGGTGGGGGCTAGTCGCGTCCGAGCGGGACGTGGGTGGTGCAGACGTGGCCACCCGTGGGCAGGGTGGACAGGCGCCGCACGTCCACGCCGAGGAGGCGGGCGAACAGCTCGGTCTCCTCCTCGCAGAACTCCGGGAAGTCGGCCGCCAGATCCTGCAACGGGCAGTGGCCCTGGCAGATCTGGGCCGCCTTCAGGGTAGGGCGGCCGTTGCCGGAGCCGGTCTGGCCCACGGTGCGCACGCTCGCGGCGAAGCCCTCGTCATCCAGGACCCCCGCCAGGGCGTTGGTGCGCTCCCTCAGGTCCGTGGTGGTGCCGATGGCCGCGCGGTAGCGTTCCTCCACGGCGGCGAACCGTTCGCGGGCCACAGTGCGGACCGCATCGCGGCCGGCGGCGGCACTGAGCTGCTCCAAGGCCTGGACCGCGACCTCGAGGTAGTCGTTGCCGAGCCGGGACTGGCCGGCGCGGCTGACCACGTAGCGGCGGGAGGGACGTCCGGCACCCCGGTTGCCGGAGACCAGCTTGACCTCCACGGAGCCCTCCTCGGAGAGGACGTCCAGGTGCCGACGGACGGCGGCGGCCGTGAGCCCCAGCTCCTCCCCCACGCGGGCAGCACTGACCGGGCCCTGGTTCAGGACGACTTGGAGCACCCGGTCACGGGTGCTCTCGCGTTGTCCGTCGACCGGGCCGGCGGCGGGCGCGTCGAGGTCTGAGGGGGAATACACAAGTCTTAGTTTACCTAATTGGGTGCGGTGTGAAAGTAAGGGGAGCCTTGCCCGTGGGTGGCGTTGGACACCCCGTGGCGATCAGTTCTACGGATCGTAGAACTGGTGGTCCCCGCGGGTACCATGGTCGGGTGCCATCCTCACCTTCCGTCCTCGTGTCCCTAGAGGGACTGCGCAAGACTGTCCGCAGCCGTCGCGGCGACGTCGAGATCCTCAAGGGCGTCGATTTCCGGGCCCGCAGCGGCGAGGTGACCGCGCTGCTCGGCCCCAACGGTGCGGGCAAGACCACCACCCTGACCATCGCCCAAGGCCTCGACCGGCCCGACGCCGGCACGGTCCGCCTCCTCGGCGAGGACCCCTGGCATGCGGGGTCGGCCCTGCGCAGCCAGGTCGGCGTCATGCTCCAGGACGGAGGGCTGCCCCCCTCCGCCACCCCGGCACGGTTGTTGCGCCACATCTGCTCGCTCTACCGCGAGCCGGCCGATATGGCCGCCCTCACCGCACGCCTGGGCATCGACGAATTCGCGGGCCGGGACATCCGACGCCTCTCCGGGGGCCAGAAGCAGCGGGTGGCGCTGGCCGCCGCCCTGGCGGGCCGCCCGCGCGTCGTGTTCCTGGATGAGCCCAGCGCGGGACTGGACCCCGTCTCGCGGCAATTGGTGTTCGAGCTGATCCTCGAGTTGAAGCTGGCCGGACTGGCGGTGGTGCTCACCACCCATCTGCTCGACGACGCCGAGCGCCTCGCCGACCACGTGGTCCTGATGCGGGATGGCGCGGTCGAGCGCTCGGGCACGGTGGCCGAGCTCACCGACCGGACCGGACCGGCCCCGATCCACTTCGCGGTGCCGTACCCCCTGGACGCGGGTGCCGTGGCGTCCCTCCCCGAGGGGCTGGTCCTGGCCCCCGAGGGCGGCGGGGCACCGGACGGCTGCCTCTTCCGGGTCGAGGGCGTGACCTCCCCGGAGGACTGGGCCGCCCTGGCCGGCTGGTGGCGGGAACACCGGATCATGCCCACGGACGTGCGCCTGCTGCACCGGTCCCTGGAAGAGGTCTTCCTGGAGGTGACGCCATGAGCACCACCGGGGACACGAGCGGTGCCGTCGCCGTGGGTTCGGCCCAACCGGCCGAACCGGCCGACCGCTCCAACGCGAGCTCGCTGGTCCGGCGGATCCTGGCCCAGGGGCGCTATGAGTCCGTCACGGCCATCCGCAACGGGGAACAGCTGCTGATCTCGCTGGTCCTGCCCCTCATGGCCCTGTTCGCCGTCGTCTGGTCCGGAATGCTGGACACCGCCGAGACCCGCGGCGTGGACGTGGCCGTGCCCGGCATCCTGGCCCTGGCCGTGCTGAGCTCCGCATTGACCGGCCAAGGCATCGCCACCGGATTCGACCGCCGCTACGGGGTGCTGGCCTACCTGGCCACCACTCCGCTCGGGCCGGTCGGGCTGGTACTCGGCAAGGCCTGCGCTGTGCTGGCCGTGCTGCTGCTGCAGGTCCTGGTCATCGGTGGCGTGGGCCTGGCCCTGGGGTGGCAGCCCGTGTGGTCCGGCGTCCCCTGGGCCGTGCTGTTCCTGATCATCGGCGCCGCCTCGTTCACGGCCCTGGGCCTGCTCATCGCGGGCACCGCCCGGCCCGAAGCCACCCTGGCCCTGACCAATCTGCTGTGGGTCATCCTCGGTGCCGTGGGCGGGGCCGTCTTCCCGGTCCCCGCCCTCGGCGGGTTCAGCGAGGTCGCGGCCCTGCTGCCCTCGGCCGCCCTCGGGGACGGCCTGCGTGCCGCCTTCGGCTCCGGAACGGCCGACGTCGGCGCCCTCCTGATCCTGTCCGGCTGGGGCGTGCTCGCCACCGCCGGAGCCCTGCGGTGGTTCAAGTGGCGTTAGACCCTCCAACCACACCGCGACCACACCGCAATCACACCGCAACCACCGTCCGAAGGACCCTGACGTGAGTACCCCCACCACCGCCCAGAGCGGCTCCCCCACCCGCCCCGGGCTGTGGCGCCGCATCGATGGCGCCATCGGCCGATACACCCCGCGGGACATCACCCGGGGCACCCTGGTGCTCGCCGTCATCTCGCTCGTGACCGAGATCGGCATCATCGTCACGGGGGGCGCGGTGCGCCTGACCGCCTCCGGCCTCGGCTGCCCGACCTGGCCGACGTGCACCGACGACTCGTGGGTCAACACCCCGGAGATGGGGATCAACGGCGTCATCGAGTTCGGCAACCGGCTGCTGACCTTCGTGGTGGGGCTGGCCGCCCTGGCGGTGCTGCTGTGGGTCTGGAACCTCCGCAGGTCCCACCCGAGCATCTTCTGGATCTCCGTGGGGATGCTGGCCTGCATCCCGGCACAGGCCGTGGTCGGCGGCATCACCGTGTGGACCCAGCTCAACCCCTGGGTGGTGTCCTTCCACTTCATCGTGTCCTCGGTGATGGTCTGCTTCGCCACCCTGCTGGTGAACCGGGTGGGCGCTGAATGGCGCCACCGCCAGTCCGAGGCGAACCCGACCGCCGTGGTGGACGGGCCGACGTCGCCCCTCTCCCGCGCCATGGCCTGGGCGGTGTTCGTGATCGGTTGGGTGGTCCTGTACCTCGGGACCATCGTGACCGGGTCCGGTCCCCACGGTGGCGACGCCGATGCCCCCCGCCATGGCTTCGACCCCCTGGTGGTCACCCGCCTGCACGCCCTGCCCGTCTACCTCATGACGGCTGCCGCCCTCGTGCTGCTCGTGCTGGTCCTGCGGCAGCAGTCCTCGCGGCTGCAGCTGATCTCGGCCTGGGCCCTGATCGCGGTGATCGCCTTCCAGGGGATCGTCGGCTACATCCAGCACTTCACCGGGCTGCCGATCGGCGTGGTGCTGCTGCACATGCTGGGCACCGGACTCGTGGTGTGGGCCATGACCACGGCCTGGGACCGGCAGGTCTCCGCCTACCGCACCCGGCCTGCCCGGCCAGATCATTCTCGCCGTCTGGCGCGGCCGATCGGGTGACACCGCCCAGATCCAGACGACCATGCGTCGGGAAGCCGCCTGAGGCGGACGAGGCAGCACCGAGGCTGCGCTGACGCAGTACGCCATGGCCGCACTTCACCATCGCCGTACTTCACCATCGCCGTACTTCACCATGGCCAGGGCGGCTTCACGGCGGCTCAGACCGCCTCGGCACGAGTCATAGAGTCCACACTCCGTGGGGGCTCGGGCTGGCGGCGCGCTCTGGAGCACTCACCCCAGCTGTTCCTGAGTCCGCGCACGATCAAGGCCCACCTGCGGAGCATCTTCCGGAAGCCAGGCATCACCTCCCGCCGCCAGCTCCGGGAGATCCCCCTGCCGTGACTCAGCCGAGGAGGCCCGGGACCGGCATCAGCGGACCACCCACGAAGGGGTCCACGGCCAGCGCCACGAACAGCAGCGTCAGGTACGTGATGGACAGGTGGAAGACCTTCATGGCCTTCTTGTCGTTGTACTCGGGCTTCTGGGACTCGGCGTAGAGGACGTGGGACTCGTAGACGAACCAGCCGCCGGTCACGACGGCCACGGCCGTGTAGACGATGCCGGCCCAGCCCAGCGGCACGAGCAGCAGCGAGCAGACCACCGTGGCCCAGGCGTACAGCACCACCTGGCTGGAGACCACGCGGGCCGAGGCCACGGCGCCCAGCATCGGGACCTCGGCGGCCTGGTAGTCGCGCTTGTACTTCAGGGACAGCGGCCAGTAGTGCGGCGGGGTCCACAGGAAGATGATGAGGAACAGGACGATGGCCGGCCACTCGACGGTCTCGCGGACGGCGGCCCAGGCGATGAGCACCGGGAAGCAGCCGGCGATGCCGCCCCACACGATGTTCTGCTCGGTCCGGCGCTTGAGGATCAGGCTGTAGATGACCACGTAGAAGAAGATGGCGGCCACCCCGAGCCCGGCGGCCAGCAGGTTGGTGCCGAGGACCAGGATGAGGATGGACAGCACGCCGATGACCCACGAGAAGACCAGCGCCTCACGGGGGCTGAGCTCGCCGGTCACCAGGGGCCGGTTCTCGGTGCGCTTCATGACCTTGTCGATGTCGCGGTCGATGTAGCAGTTGAAGGCCGCCGAGGAGCCGGCCGCCAGGGCCCCGCCCACCATGGTGGCGAGCATGGTCATCAGGTCCGGGAACCCGCGCTGCGCGAAGATCATGGTGGGCAGCGTGGTGACGAGCAGCAGCTCCATGACGCGCGGCTTCGTCAGTGAGACATAGGCCGCGGCCTTCCGCTTGAAACCGATCTTCCGGTGGTCTCCACGGACGCCGGTGGGCGCTGGTGTACCGGTGGACTGGACATCAAGGGTGCTGGGCATCTACTTCTCACGGTGCAGGGGGATGAAGGGAGGCGTTCACGAGAACTCACGGAACACCCCCTCCAGTGTACCGATCCGGCGCCGCGATGTCCGGTCGTGACCGGTCACTTCAGGATAAGCTGGCGTCAGGCCGGAACCGGCCCTCGGTCCCTGGCCTCCCGTGTCTTACGTTCAGGAGCTTCTTTCGTGACTTCAGCCCCGGCAGCATCGTCCCTCCGCCGCAGTGATCCCGCCCGCGGGTACACGTACTCGGACATCGACCGGAAGGCCGTGGACACCCTGCGCGTTCTGGCCGCGGACGCCGTGGAGAAGGCCGGCCACGGCCACCCCGGGACGGCCATCTCGCTGGCCCCGGTGGCCTGGCAGCTCTTCCAGAACGTCATGCATCACGATCCGGCCGACGCCACGTGGGCCGGGCGTGACCGGTTCATCCTCTCGGCGGGACACAGCTCCCTGACCCTGTACCTCCAGCTCTTCGCGGCCGGTGCCGGACTCGAGCTCGAGGACATCGAGTCCCTGCGCACCTGGGGGTCCAAGACCCCGGGCCACCCCGAGTACGGTCACACGGACGGGGTGGAGATCACCACCGGGCCGCTCGGCCAGGGCCTGGCCTCCTCCGTGGGCTTCGCCTTCGCCCAGCGCCGGCTGCGCGGTCTGCTGGACCCGGACGCCGCCCCCGGGACCAGCCCGTTCGACCACCACATCTTCGTCATCGCCTCGGACGGCGACCTCCAGGAGGGCGTCACCTCCGAGGCATCCTCGCTCGCGGGCCACCAGGAGCTCGGCAACCTCGTGGTGATCTACGACGACAACGAGATCTCGATCGAGGACGACACGGACGTGGCGTTCAGCGAGGACGTGGCGGCCCGCTACGAGGCCTACGGCTGGCACGTCCAGACGGTGGACTGGCTCGCCACCGGCGACTACGTGGAGGACACCGAACAGCTGTACGCGGCGCTCACCGAGGCCAAGGCGCAGACCTCCAAGCCCTCGCTGATCAAGCTGCGCACCGTGATCGGCTGGCCCTCCCCCGGCAAGCAGGACACCGGGGCCATCCACGGCTCCAAGCTCGGCGCCGAGGAGCTGGCGGGGTTGAAGGACGTGCTCGGCTTCGACCCGGAGCAGCACTTCGCGGTCGACGCCGGCGTGCTGGCCCACGCGCGCAGCGTCGGGGAACGCTCGGCCGCCTTCCGCGCCACCTGGGAAGACGCCTACGCCGCGTGGCGCGGTGCGAATCCGGAGCGGGCCCGGCTCTTCGACCGGCTGAGCGCGGGTGAGCTGCCCGAGGGCTTCGCCGAGGCCTTCCCCGCGTTCGAGGCCGACTTCGACCCCACCTTCTCCGGCCACGCCAAGGGCATGGCCACCCGTGCGGCCTCCGGGAAGGTCCTCACCGCGCTCGCCCCCGTGATGCCGGAGCTCTGGGGTGGTTCCGCCGACCTGGCCGGCTCGAACAACACCACCATGGACGGTGAGCCGTCCTTCATCCCGGCCAGCCGGCAGACCGCCAGCTGGCAGGGCAACCCCTACGGGCGCACCCTGCACTTCGGGATCCGGGAACACGCCGCCGGCTCGATTATCAACGGCATCTCGCTGGGGTCACTGTTGCGCGCCTACATGGGCACGTTCCTGATCTTCTCCGACTACCAGCGGCCCGCGGTCCGGATCGGCGCGCTCATGGGCACCCCGGCCATCTACGTCTGGACCCACGACTCGATCGGTCTCGGCGAGGACGGCCCCACCCACCAGCCCGTGGAACAGCTGGCCGCCCTGCGCGCCATCCCGGGCCTGTCCGTGGTCCGTCCGGCGGACGCCAACGAGGTCTCCTGGGCGTGGAAGACCATCCTGGAGAAGACCGACGGACCGGCCGGGATCGTGCTGTCCCGCCAGAACCTGCCCGTCTTCCCCCGGAACGAGCAGGGCTTCGCCGGAGCGTTGGATTCCGCCCAGGGCACGGCGCGTGGCGCGTATGTGCTCATGGAGGCCACGGATGCGGACGGGGCACCGGTGGAACCGGCGGTCATCCTCATCGGGACCGGCTCGGAGGTCCAGCTCGCCGTGGCGGCCCGCGCGGCGCTGCAGTCCGAGGGCGTGCCCACCCGCGTGGTCTCCGCCCCGTGCCTGGAGTGGTTCGACGCCCAGGACGAGTCCTACCGGGACGCGGTGCTGCCGCAGAACGGTGCCGTCCGGGTCTCGGTGGAGGCCGGCATCGCCCAGGGCTGGGCCAAGTACACCGGCGTCCGCGGCGCCCAGGTCTCCCTGGAGCACTACGGCGCCTCCGCCGATTTCCAGACCCTGTTCCGGGAGTACGGCATCACGGCCGAGGCCGTGGCCGCCGCGGCCCGCGACCTGCTCTCGAACTGATCCACCCGCCTTGCCGACGTACGGAGTAGCGATGACCGAACAGAACCCGAACACCCGCGCACTGGCCGAGGCCGGTGTCTCCATCTGGCTCGACGACCTGTCCCGCGAACGCATCACCACGGGCAACCTCAGCGAGTTGATCGCCACCCGGACCGTCACCGGGGTGACCACCAACCCCTCGATCTTCGCCGCGGCCCTCCAGGACGGGAAGGCCTATGCGGAGCAGCTGGCCGAGCTGGTCGCGGACGGGGCGGACGTGGACCGGGCCGTCTTCGAGCTGACCACCCGGGACGTCCGGGAGGCATGTGAGATCTTCGCCCCCGTGCACCAGGCCACCGGCGGCGTGGACGGCCGGGTCTCCATCGAGGTGGACCCGCGGTCGGCCCGGGACACCGAGAAGACCGTGGCCGAGGCCGCCCATCTGGCCCGCGCCGTGGACCGGCCCAACGTCCTGGTCAAGATCCCCGCCACCCAGGAGGGGCTGCCGGCCATCACGGCCACCCTGGCCGCCGGCATCAGCGTCAACGTGACCCTGATCTTCTCCCTCACCCGGTACCGCGAGGTGCTCAACGCCTGGCTGCTCGGACTCGAGCAGGCCCATGCGGCCGGGGTCGACCTGTCCACCCTGCACTCCGTGGCGAGTTTCTTCGTCTCCCGGGTGGACACCGAGGTGGACCGCCGCCTGCGCGAGTCCGAGGCCGAGGGGGCCACCGGGTTGACCGGCCAGGCGGGGCTGGCGAACGCCCGCCTGGCCTACCGGATCTTCACCGAGACCCTGGACTCGGAGCGCTGGCGCGTCCTTCAGGCCGCCGGGGCCCACGCCCAGCGCCCGCTCTGGGCCTCCACCGGCACCAAGGACCCGGCCCTGCCGGACACGGCCTACGTCACCGGCCTGGTGGCGGCCGACACGGTCAACACGATGCCGGAGAAGACCCTTCAGGCCCTGGCGGACCACGGCGAGGTCACCGGGGACACCATCACCGACGGCTACGAGGAGGCCGACCGGCTCCTCGATGCGATCGGCCACGCCGGAGTCGACTACAACGACGTGGTGGCCGTGCTGGAGGCCGAGGGCGTGGAGAAGTTCGTGACCAGCTGGCAGGAGCTGCTGGAGACCGTCAGCACGGCGATGAAGGACGCGAGATGAGCGCCCTCGGACTGCAGGCTACCGGCGACGCCCTCGCGGCGATCGACCGCCACGTCCCGACCCTGGTGTCGGATCGCGTGGCCAGCCGCCTGGCCGCACAGGACCCCACCCTGTGGGGGCCGGCCGCGGAACAGGAGGCCTCGAAGCGGCTCGGGTGGATGGACCCCTTCGAGGAATCCCGCGCCCTCGTTCCCCAGATCCAACAGCTGCGCGCCGAGCTCGCCGCCGAGGGGATCAACCGGGTGGTGCTGGCCGGGATGGGCGGGTCCTCGCTGGCCCCTGAGGTCATCGCCGCCACCGAGGGACACCCCCTCACCGTGCTGGACTCCACCGACCCCGAGATGGTGGGCAACGTCCTGGCCGCCGGGGTCACGGACACCGTCCTGGTGATGTCCTCCAAGTCGGGCTCGACCGTGGAGACGGATTCCCAGCGCCGCGTCTTCGAGCAGGCGTTCACCGACGCAGGACTGGAACCGGGCTCCCGCATCGTGGTCGTGACCGACCCCGGCTCCCCCCTGGAGCAGCTCGCCCGCGCCGCCGGCTACCGGCGCGTCTTCACCGCCGACCCCTCCGTGGGCGGACGGTACTCCGCCCTGACGGCCTTCGGCCTGGTCCCCACCGGCCTGGCCGGGGTGGACCTGACCGCACTGCTCGATGACGCCGAGGAGACGCGTGAGGTGCTGTCCACGGACGACACGGACAACCCCGGCCTGCAGCTGGGCGCGGCGATGGCCGGCACCGAGCCCCTGCGCAACAAGCTCATCTTCTCCGACGAGGCCTCCGGGATGGTCGGCTTCGGCTCCTGGGCCGAGCAGCTGATCGCGGAGTCCACCGGCAAGGAGGGCACCGGCGTGCTGCCCGTCGTGGTGGACGCGGGCGACCCGGAGACGGTCTCGGACGCCGGGGACCTGCTGCAGATCCGCCTCGTGGCCGATCCCGAGGACCGCGAGGAGCCCTTCGACCCCACCGGTGGAGCGGCCGGCGGGCCGGCGGCCGGCTCACCCCATGCCCTCGAGGTCTACGGCAGCCTCGGCTCGCAGCTGATCCTGTGGGAGTTCGCCACCGCGGTGGCCGGCCGCATCCTCGGCATCAACCCCTTCGACCAGCCCGATGTGGAGGCCGCGAAGACCGCCGCCCGTGGACTGTTGGACGCCACGGACGGCGAGAGCGGCACGGCCGAGCCGGGCACCGTGATCGGTGCCGTGCAGATCACCGGTCCGGCCGCCGTCGTGCAGGCCGGTGGCGGGGGCGACCTCACCGCCGTGCTGGACGCCGTGGCCCGGTTGGTGCCCGCCCACGGCTACCTTGCGGTCCAGGCGTACCTGGACCGGCTCGGTTACACGGAGCTGGAGGTCCTGCGGGACGCGCTGGCGGCGCGGTCCGGACGGCCCGTCACCTTCGGGTGGGGGCCGAGGTTCCTGCACTCCACCGGGCAATACCACAAGGGTGGGGCACCCGAGGGGGTCTTCCTCCAGATCACCGCGGACTCCGACCTGGACCTGGACATCCCCGGCCGTCCCTTCACCTTCGGCGAGCTGCTGACGGCGCAGGCCGCCGGCGACGCCTCCGTGCTGCGGGACACCGGCCGCCCGGTGATCCGGCTGCACCTCACCGATCGCTCCGCGGGCGTCGGCGCGCTGCTGCACGCGGGTCACGGGGCGAACGGGACGGACGGGGCGAACGGGACGGATGCCTGAGTCGTCCCGGAGCCCGCTGCCCGGCACACGCGTCAACCCCCTCCGCGACCCGCGGGACCGCCGGCTGACCCGCATCGCCGGCCCCTCCGCCCTCGTGCTGTTCGGGGTCACCGGTGACCTGGCCCGCAAGAAGCTGCTGCCGGCCATCTACGACCTGGCGAACCGTGGCCTGCTGCCACCGGGGTTCTCCCTCATCGGCTTCGGCCGCCGCAGCTGGAGCGATGAGGAGTTCACGGACTACGTCCGGAGCTCGGTGGAGTCCTCGGCCCGGACCGGGTGGAACGACACGGTCTGGAACCAGTTGCGGGGCGGCTTCCGGTTCGTCTCCGGCGGCTTCGACGACTCGGCGGCCTATGAGGACCTCCGGGACACGCTGTCCGGTCTCGAGGTCTCCCGGGGCACGGCCGGCAACACCGTCTACTACCTCTCCATCCCGCCGGACTGGTTCGAGGAGGTCAGCCAGCAGCTCGCCGACCACGGCCTGGCCGGACGGCAGCAGGGCACCTCCGCGGGGCCCTGGCGCCGCGTGGTGATCGAGAAGCCGTTCGGGCACGACCTGGCCAGCGCCCGGGAGCTCAACGACGTGATCGAGCAGGTCTTCGTCCCGGACGCCGTCTTCCGGATCGACCACTACCTCGGCAAGGAGACCGTCCAGAACATCCTGGCCCTGCGCTTCGCCAACCGGCTCTTCGAGCCGCTGTGGAACTCCAACCACGTGGACCACGTGCAGATCACCATGGCCGAGGACATCGGCATCGGTGGCCGGGCCGGCTACTACGACGGAGTGGGCGCCGCCCGTGACGTCATCCAGAACCACCTCCTGCAGCTGCTCGCGCTGACCGCCATGGAGGAGCCGATCTCCTTCGACGCGGACCACCTGCGCACCGAGAAGGAGAAGGTCCTGGCCGCCGTGGAGGTCCCGGCGCACGACGCCGGCTTGGGCGCCTCCTCGGCTCGCGGCCAGTACACCGGGGGCTGGCAGGGCGGCGAGAAGGTGACCGGCTTCCTCGAGGAGGAGGGCTTCAACCCGGCCTCCACGACCGAGACCTACGCGGCCCTCAAGCTCGGCATCCGCACCCGCCGGTGGGACGGGGTCCCGTTCTACCTGCGGGCCGGCAAGCGGCTGGGCCGCCGCGTGACCGAGATCGCGGTGGTGCTCAAGCGCGCCCCCAACCTGCTCTTCCCGGGGCACGAGGAGGACGAGTTCGGCCAGAACACGATCGTCATCCGGGTCCAGCCGGACGAGGGGGTCACCATCCGCTTCGCCTCCAAGGTCCCCGGGACCCAGCAGGAGGTCCGGGACGTGACGATGGACTTCGGCTACGGCCACGCCTTCACCGAGGACAGCCCGGAGGCCTACGAGCGGCTGATCCTGGACGTGCTGCTGGGTGAGCCGCCGCTGTTCCCCCGCCAGGCCGAGGTGGAGCTGTCCTGGGCCATCCTCGATCCCTTCGAGGAGTACTGGGCGTCGCTGCCCGGACAGCCCCAGCCCTACGCCCCCGGCAGCTGGGGGCCCCAGTCCGCGGATGAGATGATGGCCCGCGACGGCCGCGTCTGGAGGAGGCCCTGATGATCATCGACGTGATGGACACCACCACCTCCCAGATCGCGATCCAGATGAACCGGTTGCGGGAGGCGGGCGGCGTGGTGGCCCTCGGCCGGGTGCTGACCCTGGTCATCTCCACGACCCCCGACCACACCGAGGACGCCATCCTTGCCGCCAACCTGGCCAGCCGGGAGCACCCCTGCCGGATCATCGTCCTGGCCGCCGGGGACCCGGCGGCCCCGACCCGCCTGGACGCCCAGATCCGTGTGGGCGGGGACGCCGGCGCCTCCGATGTGGTCATCCTCTACGGCGCCGGATCCAATGCCGCTGAGTCCGAGAGCCTCATCGGGGCCCTGCTGCTCCCGGACGCCCCGATCGTGGTCTGGTGGCCCCATGACTCCCCCGAGGTCCCCGCGGAGTCCGCCCTGGGCGCGATGGCCCACCGGCGCATCACGGACACCGCGACCGCCGACAGCCCGCGGCAGGCGCTCATGCACCTGCGCCAGACCTACCGCGCCGGGGACACGGACCTGTCCTGGACCCGTCTGACGGGGTGGCGCATCCAGCTCGCCGCCATCCTGGACGGCCTGGACGCCGTCGAGATCCTCTCCGTCACGGTGGACGGGGCCGAGGACTCCCCCTCGACCATGCTCCTGGCGGCCTGGCTCACCCGATGCCTCGGCGTCCCCGTCACCATGGCCCACTCCAAGGCCGGACAGGGCATGCGGTCCGTCCGCCTGCGGCGCCGGGCCGGGGACGTGGTGCTGTCCCGTCCCACCGGGGACGTGGCCTCCCTCTACCAGCAGGGCCGCCCGGTCCAGCACATCTCCCTGCCCAAGCGCAGCGACCAGGACTGCCTGGCGGAGGAACTGCGCCGGCTGGACCCCGACGAGGTGTTCGGCGACGTGGTCGTCAACGGCCTGCCCCTGACCGACCTGAAAGCGGTGTTGCCCAGTGAGCGATGAGACCCTGATGTTCCCCGACCGGCAGGCGTTGTGCCGGCAGGCCGCCACGGATCTGCTGGGGATCCTGGCCGGCGCCGTCAGAGCGCGCGGAGAGGCCTCGGCGGTGTTGACCGGCGGTGGCACGGGAACCGGGATCCTGTCCGCGATGGCGGAGCTGGTGGAGGCCGGCGGCGCCGGGCCGGACTGGTCCCGCGTGCACCTGTGGTGGGGGGACGAACGGTTCCTGCCCGCCGGTCACCCGGACCGCAACGAGGTCCAGGCGCAGGAGGCGCTGCTGGACCGGCTGCAGACGACGCACGGCCTGCCCGCCGAGAACATCCACCGGATGCCGGCGGCGTCAGCCGACGGATCCGCCACTGGATCTGCGACTGGATCTGCGACGTTGCAGGCCGCGGCGGACGCCTATGCGGCCGAACTGGCCTGGCAGGCCCGGGCTCACACCCAGACCCCGGGCAGGGCGGGGGTGGACCCCCGCCTGCCGGTCTTCGACGTGGTGATGCTGGGCGTCGGCCCCGATGCCCATGTCGCCAGCCTCTTCCCCGGCCTGCCGGGGCCATTGGTCACAGAGGCCACGGTGATCCCCGTGACGGACTCCCCCAAGCCCCCGCCGCTGCGCCTGTCCCTGACGGTGGAGGCCCTCAACACCGCCGAGCGGCTCTGGTTCGTGGTGGCCGGCGCGGACAAGGCCGAGGCCGTAGCAGCGGTGCGGCAGGCCAGGGACAGCAAGACCACCGACGCGGCCCGGTGGCCGGCATCTGTGGTCTCGGGCCGCGCAGCCAGCACGTGGTGGCTGGACGAGGCCGCCGCCGGCAGCTAGCGCCGCCGGGGTCTGGCTCAGAGGGGTCTGGCTCAGAAGTCCTGCGAGAAGCGCATGATCAGCCCGAGGGCCACCACGATCGCGCCCCACGTCACGCCCAGGGTGACGGTGAGCCGGTTCAGGTTCTTCTCGGCGACCCCGGAGGCCCCCAGCGACGAGGTGACCCCGCCCCCGAACATGTCCGACATGCCACCGCCGCGGCCCTTGTGCAGCAGGATGAGCAGGACCAACAGGACGCTGATGGCGGCCAGGGCGATCTGCAGGATGAGGGTCAGGACGTCCACGTCACTCTTTTCCGTACGGCGTTCAGTCGGTCGATCGATCGGGTGATCAGTCAGTCAGAAGGTGATGCTCGAACCTGACTATGCTAGCAAACTCGCCCTCGTCCAGACTGGCGCCGCCCACCAGCACGCCGTCGACGTCCTTCTGACGCAGGATGGAGGCGACATTGGTGGACTTCACCGACCCGCCATAGAGCACCCGGACGGCGGCCGCGGTGCCGGCGCCGAACAGCGAGGCCAGCTCGGCGCGGAGCGCGGCGGCCATCTCCTGGGCGTCTTCAGGCCCCGCGACCTCACCGGTCCCGATGGCCCAGACGGGTTCATAGGCGACCACGAGTCCGGTCACCTGCTCGGCCGTCAGGCCCTGGAGGGCGCCACGGAGCTGGGCCAGGGTGTGCTCCACCTGCTGGCCCTGCTGGCGGACCTCGAGGCCTTCGCCCACGCAGAGGATGGGGGCGATGCCGTGGCGCAGGGCGGCGGCGAGCTTGCGCCCCACGAGGGCGTCGTCCTCGTGGTGCAGGGTGCGCCGCTCGGAGTGGCCCACGAGCACGTAGGTGCATCCGAGCTTGGCCAGGAACTGCCCGGAGACCTCCCCCGTGTAGGCACCGGAGTCCTCGGCCGAGAGGTCCTGGGCGCCATAGCCCAGCGGCAGCCGGTCCCCCGCCACCAGGGTCTGCACGCTGCGCAGGTCCGTGAACGGCGGGAACACGGCCACCTCGACGTCCTCGAAGTCGTGGTCCGCGTCCGTGAGCGTCCACGTGAGCTTCTGCACGAGCGTCACGGCCTGGAGGTGGTCCAGGTTCATCTTCCAGTTCCCGGCGATCAGCGGGGTGCGGTCATAGGTGCCGTCGGTCTTGGAGGTCATCTCAGGCGCCCGCCTGTCCCGTGCCGTCGTCCGCGCGCTGCAGGGCCTCGACCCCGGGCAGGTGCTTGCCCTCGAGGTATTCCAGGGAGGCGCCCCCGCCCGTGGAGATGTGGCCGAACTGGCCATCGCTGAATCCGAGGGTGCGCACGGCTGCCGCGGAGTCCCCGCCACCGACCACGGTCAGCCCGGAGGACTCGGTCAGGGCACGGGCCACGGTGCGGGTGCCGTGGGCGAAGGCCTCGAACTCGAAGACGCCCATGGGGCCGTTCCAGAACACAGTGTGGGCCTGGCGGATCTCGTCACCGAACGCCACCCGGGTCTCCGGTCCGATGTCCAGGCCCAGGGCCGCCGCCCCGTGCGCGCCGCCGGTGAGGGATTCCACGGGCAGCACCTCGGAATCGGCATCGGCGGCGAAGGCCGAGGCCATCACGATGTCCGTGGGCAGCACGATCCGGCAGCCGCCGTCCTCGGACCGTTTCAGGTACTCGGTGACGACCGGGATCTGGTCCTCCTCCAGCAGGGAGGCCCCGACCTCGTGGCCCTGTGCCTTGAGGAACGTGAACAGCATGCCGCCACCGATCAGCAGGGTGTCGGCGCGCTCCATCAGGTTGTCGATCACGGCCAGCTTGTCCGAGACCTTGGAGCCGCCGAGGACCACCACGTAGGGGCGGTCCGGCGCCCCGGTCAGGCGTGAGAGCACGTCCAGCTCACGGGCGACCAGCCGGCCCTGGTAGGACGACAGCTCGGCGGCGATGTCATACACGGAGGCGTGCTTGCGGTGCACGGCGCCGAAGGCATCACCCACGTAGGCGCCGCCGGCAACACCGTCGGATCCCCCGGCCAGCGCCGCCATCTCGGCGGCCAGCGCGGCACGCTCGGCGTCGTCCTTCGAGGTCTCGCGCGGGTCGAACCGGACGTTCTCGAGCAGGAGGATGCCGCCGTCGGCCAGGGCGGCCGCCTCGGCACGGGCGGAGTCCCCCGTGACGTCAGCGGCCAGCCGCACCTCGCGCCCGGCGAGCTGGGTCATCCGCTCGGCCACGGGCCGCAGGGAGTACCGCGGATCCGCCTCGCCCTTCGGCCGGCCGAGGTGGGCCATGACGACCACCCGCGCCCCGGCATCCGCCAGCGCCGTGATGACCGGCAGCGAGGCGCGGATCCGGCCGTCGTCCGTCACGGCGCCGTCCTCGAGCGGGACATTGAGGTCGGAGCGGACGAGGACGTGGCGTCCGGCCACGCCCGACTCCAGCAGGTCGTCGAGGGTCTGGGCGGTCATTCGAAAGGCCTTCCTGGCGGGCGGACGGTGGGGACCCCGGCTACAGCGGGGGTCTGGACTACAGCCTAGAGCCCACCATGGCCGTCAGGTCCATCAGCTGGCACGTGAAGCCCCATTCGTTGTCATACCAGCCGATGATCTTCACCGTCTTGCCGATCGACTTCGTCAGCGGCGCGTCGAAGGTGCAGGCCGCCGGGGAGGTGACGATGTCCGAGGAGACGATGGGGTCCACGCTGTACACGAGCCGGCCCCGCAGCGCGTCGGTCTCGGAGGCCGCGTGGAAGGCGGCGTTGACCTGCTCGACCGACGCCTCGCGTTCGAGCTCCACCGTGAGGTCGGTGGCGGAGCCGGTGATGATCGGCACCCGCATGGCGAAGCCGTCCAGCTTGCCCTTCAGCTCCGGGATGACCTCGCCGATGGCCTTGGCGGCACCGGTGGAGGTGGGGACCATGTTCTGGGCCGCGGCACGGGCGCGGCGGCGGTCCTTGTGTGGACCGTCCTGGAGGTTCTGGCCGCCGGTGTAGGCGTGGATGGTGGTCATGATGCCGTCGACGATCCCGAAGGACTCGTGCAGGACCTTGACCATCGGGGCGAGGCAGTTGGTGGTGCAGGAGGCCGAGGAGACGATGTCCATGGTGGCCGGGTCATAGGTCTCATCGTTCACGCCCATGACGAAGGTCCCGTCCACACCCTTGCCCGGCGCGGAGACGATCACCTTCTTGGCCCCGGCGTCCAGGTGCTTGCGCGCGCCCTCGGCCTTGGTGAAGTGACCGGTGCACTCGACCACGACGTCCACGCCGAGCTCCGCCCAGGGCAGCTTCTCCGGGTCCGATTCCGCGTAGACCTGGATGGTCCTGCCGTTGGCGACGATGTTGCCGTCCACCAGCCGCAGGTCATGGGGGTAACGGCCGAGTACCGTGTCGTACTTGAGGAGGTAGAACAGATCCTCGACGTCGGCCAGATCGTTGACGGCGACGAGCTCGAGGTCAAGGCCCCGCTGCTCGATGACACGCAGGGCGTTGCGGCCGATGCGGCCGAATCCATTGATCGCGATCCTGGTCACGGTGGTGCCTTTCAGTCGGACGGACGGTATACGACGGGAATCTTCGGGAAACGTTGCGGAGATGAAGCGGGCCGGCCGGTCCCGGAGACCGGCCGGCCCGTCATCAGGTCACCGGATCAGGGGGTGATCAGCTTGGAGGCGCCGGCGCGGGCGGCCTCGAAGCGGGCGGAGACGTCCGCCCAGTTCACGATGTTCCAGATGGCCTTGACGTAGTCGGCCTTGACGTTCTGGTAATCCAGGTAGAAGGCGTGCTCCCACATGTCCAGCTGGAACAGCGGGATGGTGGCCACCGGCACACCGTTCTGCTGGTCGTAGAACTGCTCGATGACCAGGTTGCCGCCGACCGGCTCGTAGGCCAGCACGGCCCAGCCGGAGCCCTGGATGCCCAGCGCGGCGGCGGTGAAGTGGGCCTGGAACTTGTCGAAGGACCCGAAGTACTCGTCGATCGCGGCGGCGAGCTCGCCGGTGGGCTTGTCGCCACCGTTCGGGGAGAGGTTCTTCCAGAAGATCGAGTGGTTGGTGTGACCACCCAGGTTGAAGGCCAGGTCCTTGGAGAACTGGTTGACCGACCCGAAGTCGTTGGCGTCACGGGCGGCGGCCAGCTTCTCCAGCGCCGTGTTGGCGCCCTTGACGTAGGTCGCGTGGTGCTTGGAGTGGTGCAGCTCCATGATCCGAGCCGAGATGTGCGGCTCGAGCGCCGCGTAGTCGTAATCCAGTTCCGGCAGGGTGAATTCAGCCATGTTTCCTCCTTGATGGACAGATGTGCGGTCCCGGGGTCGCCGGGCCGTCGGGTGGACCCGCTTGACGAGTCCTTGCTCCCATCCTAAGCACGCCCCCGGGTGACCTGGCCACCCGTTCCGCTCAGAGCCGGAATGTTCACCCGAAGTCTGCGTCCGTGGCCCCGCTCGGCAGGGCGGCCTCGGTGCCGGGGAGGCCCTCATCCGCGGCGCGCTTGTCCGCCATGGCCAGCAGCCGGCGGATCCGGCCGGCGATGGCGTCCTTGGTCATGGGCGGGTCGGCGAGGCGGCCGAGCTCGTCCAGGGAGGCCTGCTTGTGCTCCACCCGGAGCTGGCCGGCGTACTTGAGGTGGTCCGGCACCTCGTCCCCGAGGATCTGCAGGGCGCGCTCCACCCGGGCCCCGGCGGCGACGGCGGCCTGGGCCGAACGCCGCAGATTCGCGTCATCGAAGTTGGCCAGCCGGTTGGCGGTGGCCCGGACCTCCTTGCGGGTCCGGCGCTCCTCCCACACCAGCACCGTCTCGTGGGCCCCCATCCGGGTCAGCAGGGCCGAGATCGCGTCCCCGTCCCGGATGACCACACGGTCCACGCCACGCACCTCACGGGCCTTGGCGACGATCCCGAGACGGCGTGCGGCGCCCACGAGGGCCAGCGCCGCCTCCGAACCGGGGCACGTCACCTCGAGCGAGGAGGACCGTCCGGGTTCGGTCAGGGAGCCGTGGGCGAGGAACGCGCCGCGCCAGACGGCCTCGGCGTCTGCCACGGATCCGTTGACGATCATCGGGGGCAGTCCACGCACCGGGCGTCCGCGCACGTCCAGCAGCCCGGTCTGACGGGCCAGGGACTCACCGTCCCGGATGACTCGGATGACGTAGCGGCTGCCCTTGCGCAGGTTGCCCCCGGAGACCACGATGATCTCGCTGCCGTGCCCGTAGACCTCGGCGATCGCGGTCCGCAGCCGGCGGGCCGTGGCGGCCTGGTCCAGTTCAGCCTCGATCACTATCCGGCCGGAGATGATGTGCAGGCCGCCAGCGAACCGCAGCATGGCCGAGACCTCGGCCTTTCGTTCGGAAGAGCTCTTGATCCCGTGATGGGCCAATTCCTCTTTCACGGCCGCAGTCAACGCCATGGGGTCTCGCCTCACATCTTTCGCTTGATCGGGTGGTGGGCCGCCCGGTGGGACCGGGCAGACGGGACGACGATGACCGTATCAGGAGCCCTTGAAGGCCTCCTGGAACGCCAGGGCCAGTCGAAGGGGGTCGTGCACGGGGGTCCCCGAACCGGCACCAACCTTACTAAACAGTACGGCCGCACCCAGACGGGCCGCCGCCTCCTCGAAGCCGGTGACGTCCTGGACCGCGTGCTGATCTGCTATGACACAGTCCAGCCGCAGGTCCGGCGCGTAGTGGCGGATCACCTCCAGGTGATCAGCGGCGTTCATGCCGGACGTCTCCGAGGTGTCCGTGGTGAGATTCATCACGAGCGCCTTGCGCGCCGTGGTCCGCACCAAGGCCTCCCGCTGCTCCGGTAGCAGCAGATGCGGCAGCACGGACGTGTACCAGGAACCGGGACCGAGGACGATCCAGTCGGACAGTTCGATGGCCTCCAGCGATTCCACGCAGGCCGGGGCATCCTCCGGCTGCACCCGGATGTGTGAGACCCGGCTGTCCTTGCCCGCCGCCGCCAGCCTGGACTGCCCCGTCACGGTGCGCCGCACCAACTTGCCGGAGTCGTTCTCGGACAGCACGGCGCCGGAGATGGTCAGGGGGACGGTGGACATGGGCAGGACCTGGCCGCGGGCACCCAGCAGCGCGCCCGCCCACCGCAGTCCGCCCACGGGGTCCCCGAGCAGCTCCCACAGGGCCACGATCAGCAGGTTGCCGAGGGCGTGGTTGTCCAGGGTCGCGTCCGTGCCGTCCTTGGACGTGAAGCGGTGCTGCATCACGTCCCGCCAGGTCCGGCCCCAGTCGGTGTCGTCACACAGGGCCGCCAGGGCCATCCTCAGGTCGCCGGGCGGCAGGACGTCCATCTCCTGACGGATGCGCCCGGAGGATCCGCCGTCGTCCGCCACCGTGACCACGGCGGTGATCTCCCCGGCGATCAGCCTCAGGGCGCGCAACGTGGCGGAGAGGCCGTGGCCGCCGCCCAGGGCGGTCACCCTCAGGGCGGGGTCGTAGGTGCCCGCCGGCTCGCCCGGGGCGGGGACGGAGCTCGGGGCCAGTGGCAGCTGGCCCGTGAAATGGCTGCTCATTCCCGGGCCGTCATTCCCGGCCCAGGTCCCGGTGCTGGACCTTGACCGTCACGCGTGGCTGCTGGCCCAGGCGGCGGCCCAGCTCCTCGGCCATGGCCACCGAGCGGTGCTTGCCGCCCGTGCAGCCGATGGCGATGGTGGCGTAGTGCTTGTTCTCCCGGCGGTAGCCGTCCAGCACGGGGCGCAGGGCGGCCAGGTAGTTCTCCACGAACTCGGCGGCGCCCTGCTGCTGCAGGACGAAGTCCGAGACCTCGGCGTCCCGGCCGGTGAAGGGACGCAGCTCGGGGACCCAGTGCGGGTTCGGCAGGAACCGGACGTCGGCCATGAAGTTCGCGTCCTGCGGCGGGCCGTACTTGAAGCCGAAGCTCATCACGTTCAGGCGCAGCACGATCGGCCCGGATTCCGTGAACAGCTCCGTGATGGTGGTGGCCAGGGTGTGGACGTTCTTGCCGGAGGTGTCCACCACGATCTCGGCCTGCTCCTTCAGCTCCCGCAGCAGCAGTCGCTCGGCGGCGATCCCGTCCGGGATCCGGCCCGAGCCCTGCAGCGGGTGCGGACGACGGGCCGACTCGAAGCGGCGCACCAACAGGTCGTCACTGGCATCCAGGAACAGGACCCGGTAGTCGACCCCCTGGGCGCGGAGCTGTTCCAGGGCCTCCTGGATGTCCGCGAAGAGTTCCTTGGACCGCACGTCCACCACCAGGGCCAGCCGCGGGATCGCCTCCGGGGACCGGCCGACCAGGTCCGTCAGGGTGCCGAACAGCTGCGGGGGGATGTTCTCCACCACGTACCAGCCGTGGTCCTCCAGCGCATGGGCTGCGGTGGTGCGCCCCGCACCGGACATGCCGGTGACGATGAGGACTTCGGAGGTGGGCGGTTTCACCGGTGTCAGTCCGTCACTCATGCGTCCAGACTACCCAGTTTCGCCCCGCGCCGATTCCAGCCGGGTCAGTCGAGGATCTCGCCGGTGGTGAGGTTCACGCCGGGGGTGGCGGGTCCGGAGCCGGCCTCGGAATGCAGGGCGGCGTGGACGGTCGCGGCGAGGGCCGGGCCGATCCCCTTGACCTCCTGCAGGTGCTCCACCGTGGCGGCGCGGATGCGCTTGACGGAGCCGAAGTGCTTCAGCAGGGCCTTCTGCTTGGCGGGCCCCAGCCCCTCGATGCCGTCCAGCGCGGAGGAGGTCATCGAGGCGCCGCGCTTCTGCCGGTGGAAGGAGATCGCGAAGCGGTGGGACTCGTCGCGGATGCGCTGGAGCAGGTAGAGGCCCTGGGAGGCGCGGGGCAACACGAGGGGGAACTCGTCTCCCGGCAGCCACAGCTCCTCCAGCCGCTTGGCCAGGCCCACCACGGGCACGTCCGTGATCCCCAGGTCCCGCAGGGCCTGGGCGGCCGAGGCGACCTGGGGCGGCCCGCCGTCCACCACCACCAGGGACGGTGGATAGGCGAACCTGCGCGACGCCGGCCGGGCACCTTCCGCAGCCGGCCCACCGGAGGGTGCGCCGCCGCCGTCGGGCAGGGCATCCGCACCGGCCGAGGCCTCCTCCGGATCGATCTCGCCGGTGGCGAAGGTGCCGCTGCGCTCCTGGTCGTCGAGGTAGTGGCGGAAGCGCCGGGTCAGGACATGGCGCATGGCGGCGGTGTCATCCCGGGCGGCGTCCCCCGTCACGCTGAACTTGCGGTAGTCCGCCTTCTTGGGCAGGCCGTCCTCGACCACCACCATGGACCCGACCACGTTGGTGCCGGAGACATGGGAGATGTCATAGCACTCGATCCGCAGCAGCGGCTCGTCCAGCTCGAGGGCCTCCTGCAGCTCGCGCAGGGCCGCGGACCGGGTGGTCAGGTCCCCGGAGCGGCGTGACTTGTGCAGCTTCAGGGCGAGTTCGGCGTTCTCCTTCACGGTGTCCATGAGGGCCTTCTTGTCCCCCCGCTGCGGCACCCGCAGGTTCACGTTCGCCCCGCGGATCCCGGACAGCAGCGTGGCCACCTGCTCCGCGCTGTCCGGGAGCTCGGGCACCAGGACCTCCCGCGGGATGCGGCTGGTGTCCTCCAGCGAGCCGTAGACCTGTTCCAACAGCTGCTCGACCATGGTGGCGCCCGAGACGTCCTCGACCTTCTCCACCACCCAGCCGCGCTGGCCGCGGATGCGCCCCTCCCGGACGTGGAACACCTGCACGGCGGCCTCGAGCTCGTCCTCGGCGAAGGCGAAGATGTCCGCCTCCGTGGACTCGGGCAGCACCACGGCGTTGCGTTCGAAGACCCGCTTCAGCGCGGCGATGTCGTCCCGTCGGCGCGCCGCATCCTCGTAGCGCAGGTCCGCGACGGCCTCCGTCATCTGGGTCTCGAGGCGGCGGATGTAGACGTGGGCGTCACCGGCCATGAAGTCGCAGAAGTCCTGGGCGAGCCGGCGGTGGTCGTCCGGGCTGATCCGGCCCACGCACGGTGCCGCGCACTTGTCGATGTACCCCATCAGGCACGGCCGACCGGAGAGCTCGGCCCGGCGGAACACCCCGGAGGAGCAGGTGCGGACCGGGAACACCCGCAGCATCAGGTCCACGGTCTCGCGGATGGCCTTGGCCGGGTGGAACGGGCCGAAGTACTTCACGCCCTTGCGCTTGTCCCCGCGCATGACCTGCACGCGTGGGTACTTCTCGTTCATGGTCACGGCCAGGTACGGGTAGGACTTGTCGTCCCGGTACATGATGTTGAACCGCGGCGTGTACTGCTTGATCCAGGTGTACTCCAGCTGCAGGGCCTCCAGCTCGGAGCCGACCACCGTCCACTCCACGGAGCCGGCGGTGAACACCATGGTCCGGGTCTTGGGGTGCAGGCCGGCGGGGTCCTGGAAGTAGGAGGCCAGCCGGGAGCGCAGGTTCTTGGCCTTGCCCACGTAGATGACCCGCCCGTCCGGGTCGCGGAAGCGGTAGACGCCCGGCGAGGTGGGGACCTCACCGGACTTCGGCCGGTAGCCGGCGGGATCAGGCACAGGTCATCACCTCCGCCTTCACTGTCCGGCGGGGGTGTTGTAGGAGGCCACGCGCTCCTGCCCGGAGAGGGCGGCGATGGCGTCCATGATCTCGGCGGTGGCCTGCCGGCGTGGGGGCAGCGGGTGCTTGGCACCCAGGTGTTCGAACTGCAGGGGCGGACCCACCGTGAGCGAGAAGCGGTGCGGGGTGAAGCGGTTGGATCCAGGCGGCTGGAGCCGCTCCGTGCCCGCCAGCCCCACCGGCACCACGGGCGCCCCGGTGGCCAGCGCCAGCCAGCCGACCCCGGTGCGGCCCTTGTACAGGCGCCCGTCCCGGCTGCGGGTGCCCTCGGGGTAGATGCCCACGCCGGTGCCGGCCTCCAGGTGGTCCACGAGCAGGTCCAGGGCAGCCACCGACGCGGCCTGCTGGTCCCGCGCGACGGGGATCGACCCGACGGACTCGAAGAACCCCTTCATGACCTTGCCCCGGAGCCCGGGCTGGGTGAAGTACTCCGACTTGGCGAAGAAGTGCACCATGCGCGGCATCATCGCCTGCAGGATCACGGAGTCGAAGAAGGAGAGGTGGTTGCTGGCCACGATGAAGCCGCCCGAGTCCGGGACGTGCTCCAGCCCGGTGACGGTGGGCCGGCAGGTGACCTTGACCATGGCACGCATCCCCGTGCGCACGGCTTCACTGGTCGCCATGACCGTCCTCTCCACTGCTGGTGTTTCCGCGGCACCCGCCGCGGACCGGATCCATCATAGTGCCGGTTGGCCTGCATGTCCGTAGCGCACCAGCCGCCGGCACATCGCCGGGAGGTCCGCGGCGTCCCCACACAGGGCCGTGGCCCCGGCGCCGGCCAGCTCCTCCCTGGTGCCGAAACCCCACAGGACCCCGATCCCCGGCAGGCCGTGGTGGGCCGCGCCGTCCAGGTCGAAGTGCCGGTCCCCCACCATCACGGCCCGCTGAGGGTGCCCGACGGCGGCCAGGGCCTCGGCCATGGCCTGCACCTTGGTGCCGTGGGCCGGCACCGGCGCGGTCTCATCATCGTCGGAGCCGCAGATCGCCGCGAAGTGGTGGTCCAGTCCCTGGCGTTGGAGCAGGTGGCGGGCCAGGGTCCGCGGCTTCGAGGTGGCGACCAGCAGCCGGTACTCGCCGCCCAGGTCCGTCAGCGCCTCACGGACGCCGGGGTAGACGGTGCTCGCCGCCATGCCGTGGCTCAGGTAGCGCGCCCGGTAGTCCCGGATCACGGCCGGCAGGTTCTCCTCCGTCACGCCCTCGAGGGAGCGGAGTCCCTCCCGCAGCGGCGGGCCCACGAGGGCATGGAGCCGATCGGGTCCGGGGACCGGCAGGCCGTGGTGCCGCAGCGAGGCCGCGATCCCGCCCGTGATGGACCCCGCCGGGTCCACCAGGGTCCCGTCCAGGTCGAAGAGGATCGCGGGCCGGCTGACCGGGACGCTCACAGGACGGCGGCGAGGAATCGGCCGGTGTGGCTGGCCTTGTTCCGGGCCACCTCCTCCGGGGTCCCGGTGGCTACGATCCGGCCGCCGCCGGAGCCGCCCTCCGGGCCGAGGTCGATCACGTGGTCCGCAGACTTGATGACGTCGAGGTTGTGCTCGATCGTGATCACGGTGTTGCCCTTGTCCACGAGGGACTGCAGGACGCCGAGCAGCTTGCGGATGTCCTCGAAGTGCAGTCCCGTGGTCGGCTCGTCCAGCACGTAGATGGAGCGGCCGTTCGACCTCTTCTGCAGTTCGGCCGCCAGCTTCACCCGCTGCGCCTCGCCCCCGGAGAGCGTCGTGGCCGGCTGGCCGAGCTTGACGTACCCGAGGCCCACGTCCACCAGCGTGTTGAGGTATCGCGAGATCTTGCCGAAGGCGGAGAAGAACTCGGCGGCCTCCTCGATCGGCATCTGCAGGACCTCGGCGATGTTCTTGCCCTTGTAGAGCACCTCGAGGGTCTCCCGGTTGTAGCGGGCTCCGTGGCACACCTCGCAGGGGACGTAGACGTCCGGCAGGAAGTTCATCTCGATCTTCAGGGTGCCGTCACCCGAGCAGGCCTCGCAGCGCCCGCCCTTGATGTTGAAGGAGAACCGCCCCGGCTGGTACCCGCGGACCTTTGACTCCTGGGTGTCCGCGAACAGCTTCCGGATGGTGTCGAAGACGCCGGTGTAGGTGGCCGGGTTGGAGCGCGGGGTGCGCCCGATCGGGCTCTGGTCCACGTGCACCACCTTGTCGAGGTGCTCCAGCCCGTTGACCCGCTTGTGGCGGCCGGGGACGTTCTTGGCGTTGTTGAGCTGGTTGGCCAGCACCTTGTACAGGATCTCGTTGACGAGGGTCGACTTCCCGGAGCCCGAGACGCCGGTGACCGCGGTGAGGACGCCCAGCGGGAACTCGGCGCTCACGTTGCGCAGGTTGTTCTCCCGGGCCCCGACCACGCTGACGGTCCGGTCCCGGTCCAGCGGGCGGCGTTGTGGGGGCAGGGGGATCTCGCGGCGTCCGGCGAGGTAGTCGCCGGTCAGCGAGCGGGTGTTGGCCTTGAGCCCCTCGAGCGAGCCCGAGTGGACGATCTCGCCGCCGTGCTCGCCGGCCCGGGGGCCGATGTCCACGATCCAGTCGGCCTCCGCGATCGTGTCCTCGTCATGCTCCACCACGATCAGCGTGTTGCCGAGGTCCCGCAGCCGGATGAGGGTCTCGATCAGGCGACGGTTGTCCCGCTGGTGCAGGCCGATGGAGGGCTCGTCCAGGACGTACAGCACGCCCACGAGCCCCGAGCCGATCTGGGTGGCCAGCCGGATGCGCTGGGCCTCCCCGCCGGACAGGGTCCCCGCGGGGCGTTCCAGGTTCAGGTAGTTGAGGCCGACGTCCAGCATGAAGCGCAGCCGCGCCAGGATCTCCTTGAGCACCTGGTCGGCGATCTGCAGGTCCCGCTCCGAGAGCGAGAGCTGCCCGAAGAAGTCGATGGCCTCCTGCATGGGCAGGACGGAGGCCTCCGCGATCGACTTGCCGCCCACCGTGACGGACAGCGAGGTCGGGTTCAGCCGGGTGCCGTGGCAGGCGGCACACGGGATCTGGCGCATGTACGACTCGTAGCGGTCCCGCGCGTGGTCCGACTCGGTCTCGAGGTGCTTGCGGTGGATGTAGTCGATGACGCCCTCGAAGCCGGTGGTGTAGCGGCGTTCGCGGCCGAAGCGGTTCCGGTACGAGACCTCGACCTTGAAGTCCTTGCCGTGCAGCACGGCCCTGCGCGCGGCCGCGGGCAGGGCCTTCCAGGGGGTGTCCATGCCGAAGCCGACCTCACCGGCCAGTCCGGAGAGCAGGCGCTGCCAGTACTCGGCGGTGGACTTGCCGAGCGACCAGGGCGCGATGGCCCCCTCGGCCAGCGACTTGTCCTGGTCCGGGACCACGAGGTCCTCGTCCACCTCCAGCTTGGTGCCGATCCCCGTGCAGACGGTGCAGGCGCCGAAGGGGTTGTTGAAGGAGAAGGACCGCGGCTCGATCTCATCGATCGTCAGCTGGTGGCCGTTCGGGCAGGACAGCTTCTCCGAGAACGAGCGGAACTTCGGGTTCCCCTCGGCATCGAAGGCGTCCCACTCCCCGGCGTTGGCCTTCGCCGGGTCCACGGCGGCGTCCACATCCACGAAGTCGATCACCACGAGGCCGTCCGCGAGGTTCAGGGCGGTCTCCACGGAGTCGGTGAGGCGCTGCCGGATGCCGTCCTTCATGGCGAGTCGGTCCACCACCACCGCGATGGTGTGCTTGACCTGCTTCTTCAGCTTCGGCGGATCGGAGAGCTGGATGAGCTCCCCGTCCACGATGGCCCGGGAGAAGCCCTGCGTGGCCAGCTGGGCGAAGACGTCCACGAACTCGCCCTTGCGGCCGCGGGCCACGGGGGCGAGGACCTGGAAGCGGGTCTTGGCCGGCAGCTCACCGAGCTGGTCCACGATCTGCTGCGGCGACTGCTTGCTGGCCGGCTCGCCGCACTCGGGGCAGTGCGGGATGCCGATGCGCGCCCAGAGCAGACGCATGTAGTCGTAGACCTCGGTGATGGTGCCCACCGTGGACCGGGGGTTCCGGTTCGTGGACTTCTGGTCGATCGAGACCGCCGGGGACAGGCCTTCGATGAAGTCGACCGACGGCTTGTCCACGCGGCCGAGGAACATGCGCGCATAGGAGGACAGGGATTCCACGTAGCGGCGCTGGCCCTCCGCGAAGATCGTGTCGAAGGCGAGGGAGGACTTGCCGGAACCGGACAGGCCCGTGAACACCACGAGGGCATCACGCGGGATGTCCAGGTCCACGTTCTTCAGGTTGTGTTCGCGGGCACCCTTGACCACGATCCGGTCGGGATCGTGGCGGTGGGCACCGGTGGCTGGACCGGCGGCGAGGCCCTGGGTGGACTCGGGGGTGGTGAGGGATTTCGGCACGGAATCCACTGTATGGCAGACCGGCTTCGAACACCCCTTCGAACCGTCGGCCCTCAGCGAAAATTCCTCAGTCCGGGAGCCTCAGGCCGGAAAGACCGCCTCCAGGTGCCGGACGGCCTCACGCCGTCCGTACCCCAGGGTGCGCGCCACCTCGGCATAGGCCGCGGCGGCGGCGGCCAACTGCGACTCGGCGGAATCGGCGCCCTGGGCCACCACGGTCCCCAGCCGGGGCCGGGCGGTCACCACGGCGGCCTGCTCCAGTTCCTTGTAGGCCCGGGCCACGGTGTTGGCCGAGACCCCCAGGGCCGCGGCCAGCGCCCGGACGGTGGGCAGCTTGCTGCCGACGGGAAGCCGGCTGCGGTGGATCAGGTCCAGCAGCCCGGTCCGCACCTGTTCATACGGCGGGACGGTCGAGGTCGACTTCACGGTCAGCGCGGTGACCAGCCAGGCGGGGACCGAGGGAGCGGAGTTCTCGGTCTGGCTCCCCATGTGTCTCCCGTCTCTGGTGTGATCCCGCTGAGGATCCCGGTCCCGCCACCCTATCCGAGTCAGCCCGGTCAGGTCCGGCGGAACCCGGTGGGCTCCCGCGGATCCCGGCGGGCGCGCCCCGTGCCTTGACCCGGGTCGTGGGCTTGCCCCGGTGGTGGTCAACGTCCTTAGACTGTGGCCCATGCCTTCATCCACCTCTCCCATCCGGCTGCTGCACGATCTGCCCCGGGTGACCGTCCGCCAACGAGCCGTCTCCGAGATGTCGAACAACGTGTACGTCATCACCTCGAAGACGTCCGGGACGCAGGTGCTGATCGACGCGGCTGACGATGCGGAGGCGGTGCGCGAGCTGCTCCAGTCCGCCGGTGAGGACACCCCCTGCGAGCTCAAGCTGGCGGTGATCATCACGACCCACCAGCACTGGGACCACATCCGCGCCCTCGCCGAGGTCGTGGACGCCACCGGAGTGCCGACCGCCGCCGGCGTGGAGGATGCCGCAGCCATCGAGGCGGAGACCGGCGTGGCGGCCAAGGTCCTGCTCAACCACGGCGATACCGCGACCTTCGACGGGATCTCGCTGGCCGTCGTCGGGCTCCGGGGCCACACGCCCGGCTCCGTGGCGCTCGTCTACGAGCCGGAGGACGGCCCGCCGCTGTGCTTCTCCGGGGACAGCCTCTTCCCGGGAGGTGTGGGGAACACGCAGCAGGACCCGGAGCGGTTCGCCTCGCTGTACGCCGACGTGGTCGAGCGCCTGTTCGAGGTCTACCCGGACGACCTCCTGGTGCATCCGGGCCACGGTGACCACACCACCCTGGGCGCGGAGCGCCCCCACCTCGACGAGTGGCGCGAACGCGGCTGGTGAGGCGGGGCCGCGCGGCCGGCTCAGATACTGGGTGAGAGGTCGCTCTTGACGCCCACCATGAAGATCCGGCGGAACGGGTAGTCGGTCAGCCGGACCCCCTCGGGCGTGAGGTAGGTCTGGTAGGAGTCCCGCATGATCCGCCGGTACTCCTCGATGTACCGTTCCTGCAGGTTGCTGCCGTCCCGCCGGTCGGCGGCCTCCAGCCGCTGCAGCGAGGGGCGCAGCGCGGCACCGCGCACCCAGTCGTAGACCGGGTCGTTGCCGGTGAGGGGCTGGCTGTACGTGGTCTCCCAGACGTCCGCCTCGAAGCCGGCGGCGATGAGGGTCTGCAGGTACTCGTGGGTGGTGTAGACGGATTCACGTTCCATCACGCCGTGCAGGGCGTCGGTGAACTCGGGGCGGCGGGACATCTCCGCGATGGTCGCGTGGGACGGCGCCGCGAAGTTGCCGGGCACCTGGACGGCGAACCAGGCCCCGGGTCTGAGCGCCTCGAGCCACCCGGCCACCAGCTGCCGGTGGTCCGGGATCCACTGCAGCATCGCGTTGGACACCACCACGTCCACCTCCTCGTCCGGCTGCCACCGCTGGGCGTCCACCTGGTCGAAGCTGAGGTTGTCCAGACCGGATTCGGCCGCCAGCTGCCGGGCGGTCTGGACCATGTCCGCCGAGGAGTCCAACCCGATGACCCGGGCACCCGGCCAGCGCTCGGCCAGGGTGCGCGTCATGTTCCCCGGCCCACACCCCAGATCCACCACGACCTTCGGGTCCGCGGCGCGGACCCGGGCGGTGAGGTCGCGGAACGGCCGGGCCCGTCGGTCGGCGAAGAGGGTGTACTGCTGGGGATCCCAGGTGAAGTCCTGCATGCCCCCACGCTAGCGCGTCCGGATGGCGACGTAGGCTGGACGTAATGTTGCTCTCCGATCTCATCCCCGCTGCCGAGCCCGCTGCTGACGGCCGTCCGGCCCGGCCCTCCCCCGACGCCGTGTATGACGGGTTCCTGGACTGGACCCGCTCCCGGGGCGTGAGCCTGTACCCCGCCCAGGACGAGGCCGTCATGGAGTTGGTGCAGGGCCACCACGTGATCCTGGCGACCCCCACGGGATCCGGGAAATCCCTGGTGGCCGTGGCCGCCCACTTCCACGCCCTGTCCACGGGTCAACGGACGTACTACACGGCGCCGATCAAGGCCCTGGTCTCCGAGAAGTTCTTCGCCCTGGTGGAGATCTTCGGTGCGGACCGGGTCGGCATGGTCACGGGTGACTCCTCGGTGAACGGGGACGCCCCCATCATCTGCTGCACGGCGGAGATCCTGGCCAACCAGGCCCTGCGCGAGGGCTCCGGCCTGGACGTGGGCACGGTGGTCATGGATGAGTTCCACTTCTACGCCGACCCGCAACGCGGATGGGCCTGGCAGCTGCCCCTGCTCGAGCTGCCGCAGGCCCAGTTCCTGCTGATGAGCGCCACCCTCGGGGACACCACGCGTTTCGAGGAGGACCTGGGTCAGCGCACGGGCCGCACCGCCGTCACGGTGGCCCACGCGGAGCGGCCGATCCCCTTGACCTTCGAATGGTCCGAGGACCACGTCCAGGACAAGGTCGACGAGCTCGTCCAGACCCGCCAGGCGCCCGTGTACGTGGTGCACTTCTCCCAGCTCGACGCCGTGGAGCGGGCCCAGGCGCTGTCCTCGGTGTCGGTGGCCAGCCGAGAGGAGAAGGACGCCATCGCCGAACGGATCGCCGGCTTCAAGTTCTCCGCCGGGTTCGGCAAGACCCTCAACCGCCTCGTCCGTTCCGGGATCGGGGTCCACCACGCGGGGATGCTGCCCAAGTACCGCCGCCTGGTGGAACGCCTGGCCCAGGAGGGCCTGCTGAAGGTCATCTGCGGCACGGACACCCTCGGCGTGGGGATCAACGTGCCCATCCGCACCGTCCTGATCACGGCGCTGAGCAAGTATGACGGTGAGCGCACCCGCATCCTGCAGGCCCGCGAGTTCCACCAGATCGCCGGCCGGGCCGGTCGGGCCGGGTATGACACCGCGGGGCTCGTGGTGGTCCAGGCCCCCGAGCACGTCATCGAGAACGCGAAGACCCAGCAGAAGCTTGCTGCCAAGTTCGCCGGCGTCAAGGACGAGGCGGAGCGCAGCAAGCGCATGAAGCAGTCCACGAAGTCCTCCCCTAAGAAGACGCCGCCGAAGGGCTTCGTCTCCTGGGGCCGGGCCACCTTCGAGAAGCTGATCTCGGCCGATCCGGAACCCATGTCCAGCCAGATGCGCATCAGCCACTCCATGCTGCTGAACATCCTGGACCGGCCGGGCGATCCGGTCATCGCCGTGCGTCGCATGCTCCGCAACAGCCACGAGAGCCCCGCCAAGCAGGCCGCCCACATGCGCCGCTCCCTGGGCATCTTCCGCGAGCTGCTGGCCACGGGGGTGGTGGAGAAGCTGCCGCAGCCGGACGCCGAGGGCCGCACCGTGGACCTCACGGTGGACCTGCAGGCCAACTTCGCCCTCAACCAGCCCCTCTCCCCCTTCGCCCTCGCCGCCTTCGACCTCCTCGACCCCGCGGACCCGGGGTACGCCCTGGACCTGGTCTCGATCGTCGAGGCCACCCTCGAGCCGCCGCGCCAGGTGCTGTCCGCCCAGGTCAAGAAGGCCCGCGGGGAGGCCGTGGCCGCCATGAAGGCCGAGGGCATGGACTACACGGACCGGATGAACGCCCTGGACGAGGTCACCTACCCGATGCCCCTGGCCGAGCTGCTCGAGCAGCAGTTCGAGACCTACCGGGCCACGGCGCCCTGGCTGAACGACTTCGAGCTGACCCCGAAGTCCGTGGTCCGGGACATGTTCGAACGGGCCATGGGCTTCAGCGACTACGTGAATTTCTACGGCCTGTCCCGCTCCGAGGGGGTGCTGCTGCGGTACCTGACGGACGCGGTGAAGGCGCTGCGGCAGACCATCCCCCAGGACAGCCGGGACGATGAGCTGGACGTCCTGATGGCCTGGCTGGCGGAGATCGTCAAGCAGACCGACTCCTCCCTCATCGAGGAGTGGGAGGACCTGGTGGCCGGGGACGTGGAGGAGCTCAAGAAGGACCACGAGCAGCTGGCTCCCCCCGAACCCCCGCGGCTCACGGCCAACCGTCCGGTCTTCACGGTCATGGTCCGCAACGCGATGTTCCGCCGGGTCCGCCTGTTCGGGGACGAGCAGGACGCCGCCCTCGCCGAACTCGGCAGCCAGGCCGGGGACGCCTTCTCGGCGCAGGACTGGGCAGATGCCCTGGACGGCTACTTCGGTGACTATGAGGACATCGACGACGGCCCGGCCGGCCGCGGACCGCAGTACTTCCGCGTGGACAGCACCCCGAAACCAGGGCCCGACGGCGGCGCACCGGTGGGCGTGAGCGGTCACCGCTGGTGGCAGGTCCGGCAGGTCCTCGTCGATCCGGAGGGCAACCTGGACTGGGGCATCAACGCCGTGGTGGACCTAGACGCCTCGGACGAGGCCGCCCACCCCGTGGTGCACGTGGTGTCCGTGGGCGCGCCCGAACCGGGGTGGGTGGTATGAGCCGGGACGCCGTGAGCCGGGTCCCCGGCACCATCCGTCCGGCCCGACCGGACGATGTCCCCCATATCCTGCGCCTCATCCACGACCTCGCGGTCTACGAGAGGGAACCGGATGCGGTCAAGAACACGCCGGAGGCCCTGACGTGGCATCTCTTCGGGGAACACCCCGCCGTGTTCTGCCATGTGGTCGAGGAGGGCGGGGGCGAGGGCGGCGAGGCCACCGTGGTCGGCCTGGCGCTGTGGTTCCTGAACTACTCCACGTGGGAGGGCACGCACGGGATCTGGCTCGAGGACCTCTACGTGGATCCGGCGGCCCGTGGCCGCGGCCACGGCAAGGCGCTGCTGCTGCACCTGGCCTCTCTCGCCGCCGAGCGCGGTTATGCCCGGATGGAGTGGACCGTCCTGGACTGGAACGAGCCCTCCATCGGGTTCTACCGGGCTCTGGGGGCCGCGCCCCTGGACGAGTGGACCACCTACCGGCTGTCCGGCGAGGCCTTACGCCGCGCAGCGCAGAGCGGCCCGGCACAGGACGACGCGGCACCGGACCCGGGCAGCGTCCGGTGAGGGCCGGCGTCGCGGGTGATCCGCGCTGTTTCGCGGCGCCGGCCGCGGTGCTCGCGGACGGATCCGCCAGCCACCGCGTCGGCACCACGTCTGAGCTGCTGGACGGCACCCGGATCACCGACCACTGGTTCACGGTGCCGCTGGACCATGCCCGGCCCGAGGGTCAGCCGATCACGGTGTACGCCCGCGAGTACCGGTCAGCCGCGGCGGAGCCGGACCCTGTGCCGGCCGCGGCGGAGACGGCCGAGCTGCCCTGGTTGCTCTTCCTGCAGGGCGGCCCCGGGGGCAAGGGCGTCCGCCAGGCCCGGCTCGGCGGCTGGATGAAGGAGGCCGCGCGGCATTTCCGGATCCTCATGCTGGACCAGCGCGGGACCGGACTGTCCACCCCGGCGAACCGGCAGACGCTACCGGCGCTGGGCTCCGCCGCGGAGCAGGCGGACTACCTGGTGCACTTCCGGGCGCCGTCGATCGTCCAGGACGCCGAGCTGATCCGGCTGGCGCTGGGCGCCGGGCCCTGGACGGTCCTGGGCCAGAGCTTCGGCGGGTTCTGCGCCCTCAGCTACCTCTCGTGGCATCCCGAGGGGATGGCCCGGGCCCTCATCACCGGCGGACTCGCACCCCTGACCGGTCACGCCGAGCGGGTCTACCGGGCCACCTTCGAGCGGATGCGGGCGCGCAACGCGGAGTACTTCGGCCGGTTCCCCGAGGACCGCCGGGCGCTGGCCCGCATCTACGCGAGGGTCCGCGCCGGTGGGGTCATGCTGCCGGACGGCTCCCCGGTCACCGTGGGCCGGGTGCAGATGCTCGGGATGTACCTGGGCGGCAACACCCGGATGGACCAGTTGCACTATCTGCTGCAGGAGGCGTTCGTCGAGTCGGCCGGTGGGCCGCAGCTGTCCGACACCTTCCTGCAGGGCCTGTACCAGCAGGTCAGCCGGGCCGCGAACCCCCTCTACCTCGTGATGCACGAGTCGATCTACGCCCAGCCCCTCGAGTGCGGAGCCACCGGCACCGCCGGCAGCACCGCGACCGCCTGGGCGGCGCAGCGGCTCCTGGAGACCTCCCCCGGGCTGGCCGATTTCGACCCCGCCCGGGCCGAGAACCCGCTGCTCACCGGCGAGATGGTGTTCGACTGGTACCCGGAGCTGGATCCGGCGCTGGCGCCCCTGGCGGGGGTCACCGAGGCGCTGGCGCAACGCGAGGGCTGGGGGCCGCTCTACAGCCCGGATCGATTGGCCGAGAACACCGTCCCGGCGGCGGCGGCCGTGTACACGCACGATGTCTACGTGGACCGCGACCTCTCGCTGGAGACGGCCTCCCGTGTGGCCGGGCTCGAGGTCTGGGAGACCGATGAGTACCAACATGACGGCCTCGGTGACGACGGTGCCGTGATCCTCCGGCACCTCCTCGAGATGACCAGCGGCTGACAGGCCGTTGACAGGCCGCTGACCGACCGGTGAGAAACGGAGGGCCCCTCCCGGACGGTGTCCGGGAGGGGCCCTCCGTCATCTGACGAGGTGGGTCGGGTCAGACCTTCGGGCCCTGGTTCTTGACGATGGAGTCGGAGATCTCCGGAACGTCGCGACCCTCCGCCGTGGCCGAGGCCACGCGGGTCTCGTGGGCGGTCCGGATGATCTCGGAGTAGCTGTCCTTGTGATCGATCAGGTCCTTGCGGAAGTGCGGGGAGACGTCTTCCGCCGCGCGCGTCCACCGGTCCATCTTCTCCTCGGCGACCCGGCGCTCATCGGCCGTCGCGTCCTCGTCCAGCTTGGTGTAACGGTGCGCGAACTTCTCGGCGTTCTGCAGGGCCACCAGGGCCTTGCCCTTGGGGCTGTACAGGGAGGCGAACACGGTGACCACGAGGATCCCGAGGATGACCAGCAGGGACAGGCCGGTGGAGATCTCCACCACCGGGACGTTCTCGCCGTCGTTGATGAAGGGCAGGTTGTTCTCATGCAGGGCGTGCAGGATGAGCTTGACGCCGATGAAGCCCAGGATGGCCACCAGGCCGTAGGAGAGGTAGACGAGGCGGTCCAGCAGCCCGTCGATGAGGAAGAACAGCTGGCGCAGACCCATCAGCGAGAACGCCGTGGCCGAGAACACGATGTACGGATCCTGGGTCAGGCCGTAGATGGCGGGGATGGAGTCGAAGGCGAAGAGCACGTCGGTCAGGCCGATCGACACCATGACGAGCAGCATGGGGGTCATCAGGCGCTTGCCGTTCACCCGGGTGAAGAGCTTGTCCTCGTGGTACTCGTCCGAGGCCGGCAGGATGCGCTTGGCCAGCCGCACCAGGACGTTGTCCGCCTCGTCCTTGTTCTCCTCGCTGCCGGTCAGCTCGCCCTTCAGCTGACCGCCCGCGATGAGCAGCAGGGCCAGGCCGAACAGGTAGAACACGTCAGACCACAGCTCGATCACCGCGGCACCGAGCAGGATGAAGACGGTGCGCGAGATCAGGGCGAAGGTGATGCCGAAGAGCAGCACCTTCTGCTGGTACTCGCGGGGGACCTTGAAGGAGGCCATGATGACGAGGAAGACGAACAGGTTGTCAACGCTCAGGGCCTTCTCGGTGATGTACCCGGCGTAGTACTCCACGGCGTGCTGGGTATCCCCGAACAGGAAGAACACGAGTCCGAACACGAGGGCGATCCCCACGTAGATCGCGGACCAGATGGCCGCTTCCCTGATGGTCGGGATGTGGGCCTTCCGCACGTGGAAGATGTAGTCGAAGGCCAGGAGCGCGATGATCACCGCAATGGTGATGATCCACGTCAGCGCTGTGATTTCCATGCAGTCACTTTCCGTTCAGATGGGTGTGTGCCGCAAGTCTCTCCGCCCACTGGCACCAGTAGGCCACTGCGTCCGGCGGGCCCTTCGGGATGCATGGTGCACCGCCCGGGTGGTCCGCGTGTTGACGTCCGCAGTGTTCGGGATACTCCCCTACGCCGTGGCCCAGTGTACCGCGAAGCCCCGGCCCCGGATCAGGACCGTCCTATTCAGGCGTGGCCCTCCCGCTTCATCTGGCGCAGTTCCTTCTTCAGGTCCGCCACCTCGTCGCGGATCCGCGCGGCCAGCTCGAACTGCAGGTCGACCGCCGCCTGGTGCATCTGCCCACTCATCTGCTCGATCAGGTCCGAGAGGTCCTTGGCCGGCAGCTTCGCGACGTCCGGCGCGCCCGAGGCACCGGCATGTGCCGCCGTGGCCCGCTGCTCGTCCGAGATGGTGGCGGTGTACCCGCGCTTGCCCATGCCGTAGTCGAAGCCGGATTTCACCCCGCCCATGCCGGCGAGGAAATCCGCGGAGTCCGCATCCTCGCGGGCCAGCTGGTCGGTGATGTCCGCGATCTTCTTGCGCAATGGCGTCGGGTCGATCCCGTGCTCCGTGTTGTAGGCCACCTGGACCTCGCGGCGGCGGTTCGTCTCATCGATCGCGAACCGCATGGAGTCCGTGATCCGGTCCGCGTACATGTGCACCTGGCCGTCCACGTTGCGGGCTGCACGGCCGATGGTCTGGATGAGGGAGGTCGCCGAACGCAGGAAGCCCTCTTTGTCCGCGTCCAGGATGGACACCAGCGACACCTCGGGCAGGTCCAGGCCCTCGCGCAGCAGGTTGATGCCCACCAGCACGTCGAAGGTGCCCCGGCGCAGCTCCCGCAGGAGCTCGACGCGCCGCAGGGTGTCCACGTCCGAGTGCAGGTACTCGACCTTGACCCCGTGCTCCAGCAGGTACTCCGTGAGGTCCTCCGCCATGCGCTTGGTCAGGGTGGTCACCAGGACGCGCTCATCCCGGGCGGAGCGCACCCGGATCTCCTCGAGCAGGTCGTCGATCTGGCCCTTGGCCGGCTTCACCACGAGCTCCGGGTCCACGAGGCCGGTGGGCCGGATGATCTGCTGCACCACGCCGTCCGCCTGGCCCAGCTCGTACTTGCCGGGGGTGGCGGAGAGGTAGACGGTCTGGCCGATCCGCTCCAGGAACTCGTCCCACTTCAGGGGGCGGTTGTCCATGGCCGAGGGCAGTCGGAACCCGTGTTCCACCAGGGTGCGCTTGCGGGACATGTCGCCCTCGTACATGGCCCCGATCTGCGGGATCGTCACGTGTGACTCGTCCACCACGAGCAGGAAGTCGTCCGGGAAGTAGTCGAGCAGGCAGTGCGGCGCGGAGCCGCCCTCGCGGCCGTCGATGTGCCGGGAGTAGTTCTCGATGCCGTTGCAGTAGCCCATCTCCTGCATCATCTCCAGGTCATAGGTGGTGCGCATCCGCAGCCGCTGTGCCTCGAGCAGCTTGTTCTGGGACTCGAACTCCTGCAGCCGGTCACGCAGCTCGTCCTCGATGGTGCCGATGGCCCGGTGCATGCGTTCGTCGCCGGCCACGTAGTGGGAGGCCGGGAAGATGTACATCTCCTCCTCCTCGCGGACGATGTGCCCGGTGAGGGGGTGCAGGGTCTGGATGGACTCCACCTCGTCCCCGAAGAACTCGATCCGGATGGCCAGCTCCTCGTACATCGGGATGATCTCCACGGTGTCCCCCCGCACCCGGAAGGTCCCCCGGTGGAAGTCCTGGTCGTTCCGCACGTACTGCATGGCCACGAACTGGCGCAGCAGGGTGTCCCGGTCCATCTCCTCGCCCCGGCGCAGCGTCACCATCTGCTCGATGTACTCCTCGGGGGTGCCGAGGCCGTAGATGCAGGACACGGTGGCCACCACCACCACGTCCCGCCGGGTCAACAGGGCGTTGGTGGCCGAGTGGCGCAGACGCTCGACCTCCTCGTTGATGGAGGAGTCCTTCTCGATGAAGGTGTCCGACTGTGGGACGTAGGCCTCGGGCTGGTAATAGTCGTAGTAGGACACGAAGTACTCGACCGCGTTGTTTGGCAGCAGCTCCCGGAACTCGTTGGCCAGCTGGGCCGCCAGGGTCTTGTTCTGGACCATGATCAGCGTGGGCCGCTGGAGCTTCTCCACGAGCCAGGCCGTGGTCGCGGACTTGCCGGTGCCGGTGGCCCCGAGCAGCACCACGTCCTTCTCCCCGGCCTGCACCCGTTCGGTGAGTTCCGCGATCGCCTTCGGTTGGTCACCCGAGGGCTGATAGTCCGAGATGACCTCGAACGGTGCCACCTGCCGGTTGATCTTCTGCGCCAGACTCATGGACCCACCGTACAACTGTTCGAGTGGCTACGTCAGCTTCGGGGCCACGTACTCGTCCCACACCCGGCGGGTGGTGCGGCGCAGGTCCTCGAGACCGGCGTCGTTGACGATCAACACGTCCGCCACCGCCCGGCGTTGCTCGTCCGTGGCCTGCGCGGCCATCCGAGCCCGGGCGTCTGCCTCGGTCATGCCACGGTCCCGGACCATGCGGGCCACCCGCTCCTCGGCATCGGCCTCCACCACCAGCACCAGGTCATAGGCGTCGGCCTGGCCCGTCTCCACCAGCAACGGCACGTCCTGGACCACGACCGCGTCCGGTCCGGCCTCCTCGACCAGCCGGCGGCCCTCGGCGCGCACCAGCGGGTGGATGATTCCGTTCAGTCTCTGCAACGCCTCGGGGTCGGCGAACACGAGCTGGCCCACGGCGGCCCGGTCCATGGTGCCGTCCACTGCGATGGCCGAGGGACCGAAGGCCTCCCGGACCCGGAGCAGGCCCTCCGAGCCGGGCGCGACGACGGTCCGGGCCAGGGAGTCGGAGTCCACGACGATCGCCCCCAACCGGACGAGCTCGGCCGCCACCGTGGACTTGCCCGAGGCGATACCTCCGGTCAGACCGACGTGCAGGCGTGGACGGACGACAGCGGTGCCCGTCACGGGGTGCCCGCGTCCTGGGCACCGGCAGCAGACCGGCCATCGGCGGAGGCGGTTTCCTCTGCCTCCTCGAGGACGGGTTGCACCCGGTCCTCCCAGAACCGCCGGGTGGCCTCGGCCAGGTCGTTCAGGCTCGTGTCGTTGACGATGACCTCGTCGGCGACCTCCCGGCGCTCGGCATCCGTGGCCTGGGCGTCGACCCGCTGCCAAGCCTCCTGGATGGACATGCCGCGCTCATGCACGAGCCGGGCCACGCGGTCCTCCGCGGCGGTCTCCACGGCGAGGACCAGATCGAACTCCCCCCCGGAGGCGGTCTCCACGAGCAGCGGCAGATCCACGATCACCACCGACTGAGGGCCGGCCTCCTGGGCCCGGTCGAGGATCTCCTGGCGGACCCGCGGGTGGACGATCGCGTTGAGGCTCTCCCTCGCAGCGGAGTTGCCGAAGACGATCTCCGCCAGGGCCTGGCGATTCAGCTCTCCGCGCTCGGTGATCACGTCTTCGCCGAACCGCTCCCGGATCTCAGCCAGGGCGTCACTCCCCGGAGCCACGGCAGCACGGGCGATGTCGTCGGCGTCGATCACCACGGCGCCCAGCTCAGCCAGTTGCCGCGCGACGAGGGACTTGCCCGAGGCGATGCCGCCGGTCAGGCCGATCATCAGCAGTCCGCGGCCCTCCATGGCCTGCTGCCGGTGATAGGTGTTCGGCTGCAGGACCTCGTACTCGGGCTCGGTGCCCACCTCGTACTCCGGCCGGATCACGAACTCGTTCAGGTCGTGTTCGTCCTCGTGGGCGCGGCGGTGGTACTCCTCGAGCGGCAGGACCTTCTTCCACTGACGGGTGCGCAGCGGCCGGACGGTCCCGGCGTCCTCACGCAGGGCGCGGAGCAGCAGCCAAGACTGGAACAGGGCCAGGGCCATCACCGGTGCGCCGATGACGATGATGACCTCCTGCATGGCGGCCAGACCGTTCTCACCCGACGTCACGAGGATCACGGCACAGACGAGTCCCACGGACACGGCCCAGAACACCCGCTGTCGCTTCGGGCCCTCGTCCTCGTGGCCCGAGGCCATCGAGTCCAGGACCAGGGCCCCGGAGTCCAGGGAGGTCACGAAGAAGATGACGATGACGACCAGGGCCAGCACGGCGGTGACCAGGTACAGCGGGAAGGACTGCAGGAGCTGGAAGAGCGCCGACTCCACGTTCCCGTCCGTGACGATGGTCTGGTTCAGGGATCCCGCGGTGCCCTCCGCCCGGTCGATGGTGAAGGCGCTGAGGCCGTAGATGCCGAACCAGATGACCACGAAGGCCGTGGGCAGGCCGAGGCAGGCGGTCACGAAGGCGCGGATCGAGCGGCCGCGGGAGATCCGGGCGATGAAGAGGCCGACGAAGGGCGACCAGGTCACGGTCCAGGCGTAGTAGAAGACGGTCCAGTCGCCCGACCACTCGCCGCCGCCGAAGGTGTCGTTGAAGAAGGAGAGCATCGGCAGGTTGGACAGGTAGGCGCCGGCCGACTCGACGATGCCGCGCACCGTGTCCATGGTGGCGCCCCACATCAGGACGTACACCAGCAGCACGATGGCCAGGATGATGTTCAGGTACGAGAGGCGCTTGATGCCCTTGTCCAAACCCGCCAGGGCCGAGGCCAGGGCGATGCCGGTGATCACGGCGACGATTCCGGCCTGCATCCAGCCACTGACGGGGACACCCATCACGTAGTTCATGCCGCTGTTGATCTGCATGGCGCCCAGGCCGACGGAGACCGCCAGGCCGAACACGGTGGACACCACCGAGATGATGTCCACGAGCTTGCCCCAGGGTCCGTGGATGCGGTCCCCGAGCAGGGGCTGCAGGGCCGAGGACACCCTCGGCGGGAGCTTGCGCTTGTAGGTGAAGTAGCCGAAGCACAGACCCGGGACCACGAGCAGGGCCCACATGTGGATGCCGAAGTGGAAGTTGGAGATCGCCAGGGCCTGGGTGGCCGCCTGGTCCGAGAACGGCTCGGTGCCGTACAGGGGCGGATTGGCGTAGTGGTTCATCGGCTCGGCCACGCCCCAGAACATCAGGGTGGCCCCAATGCCGGCGGCGAAGAGCATGCCGAACCAGGCGAGCCCGGAGAACTCGGGCTCCGAGTCGTCATCGCCGAGCTTGACGCGGCCGAAGCGGCTCAGGGCCAGTCCGACGGCGAAGACCACCAGCAGGGTGGTACCGAGCGTGTAGAACCAGCCCACCTCATAGCGCAGATATGCGGCCACCACGCCGAACCCGCCCTGGACCGGGCCGGGGAAGAGCGCCATCGCCAACGTGAAGGCCACGATGACCAGGGCCGAGACGAAGAAGATGGCCGGTCCGGTACGCAGCCCCAGCCGGTTGTGCAGTCGGGTCAGCAAGGAGTCCCCCTCAGGTTGGTTCCGTCGTGGGGTCCACAGACCGCACATGGATGAACACTGGCCAACAAAGTACCGCATTCAGCCCGTGGACTACCGAACAGTAGAGTGGTCGGCATGTCTGAGGAGCAGCCCGGGTCGCGGGCATCACGCTACACAGTGCTCCCCGCCACCGCCGTGGACCGACCAGTCGTCCACGAGCTGGAGATCCGCCGCTCCCGTTTCATCGGCCACCTGGTGCGGGTCGAGGATGAGCCCCAGGCCCGGGCCTTCATCTCCGACCTGCGGCGGAAGCACCACGAGGCCCGGCATGCCTGCAGCGCGTTCATCCTGGGCGCCGACCGTGAGGCCATGCGATCCTCGGACGACGGCGAGCCGGCCGGGACCGCGGGCCTGCCCATGCTCGAGGCGTTGAGCCTGCGGGAGACGGGCCCGGCACCGGACACCGTGCCGGCCCCTGAGTCCCCCGGCACCGTGGTGCGGGACCTCTCCGACGTGTGCGCCGTCGTCGTGCGCTATTTCGGCGGGACCAAGCTGGGCGCCGGTGGGCTGGTACGCGCCTACTCGGACGCCGTCTCCGCCACGCTGGACCGGGCCCGCCTGGTCACCCGGCAGCGGATGGTGCTGACCGGGGTCGAGGCCCCGCACGCGGAGGCCGGCCGCTGGGAGAACGAGCTGCGCACCGCCGGGTACCCCGTGCAGGAAACGCGCTACGGTGCGCGGGCGGCCACCCTGGTGGTGGCCCTGCCCGACGACGGCCGCTCGACTGCCGCGTTCGGCGCACGGATCGCCTCGATCACCGCCGGTACGGCGGAGGTCCAGACGCTGGGGACCGAATGGGTGGACCTGCCGTGAGCATCCCCTGGGGCCACACGCCGGAGGTGGGCCGCAGCCCCCTGGCCGCCGCCCTGGACCGCATCCCGCTCTCGCGCTGGCCGTACCCCGAGGCCTCCGGGCTGCAGGCCTTCGACGCCACGGATCAGCTGCTGCTGGACACGGCCTCCGCCTGGTGGCATGCCGGGCATGACGCCGGGCCCGGCGCGCTGTCCCGCCCGGCGCCGGCCGTGGTCCTCGAGGACCGGCACGGGGCCCTGACCCTCCCACTGCTCCAGGCGGGACACCCGGTCCGGCTCGGTCAGGACGCCCTCGCCCAGGAGCGATCCGTGGACCACAACCTGGGCCTCTGGCGGGAGGCGGCACCGCAGGACTCCCCCGAGTCCGGCCGCGGCACGCTCACCCGCCCCGGGATCGGTCCAGAGCTGCTCACCGGAGCCCGCACCGTGTTGCTCCAGCTCCCCCGCTCGCTGGATGCCCTGGAGCAGTGGGCCCAGCTGATCGCCAGCGTGGCCGCCGACGACGTGGTGCTGTTGGCGGGCGGCCGCGACAAGCACATGACCCGACGGCAGAACACGGTGCTGGAGCGATACTTCGCATCCGTGGTGCCCGGCCGCGGCCGGTCCAAGTCCCGTATCCTCACGGCCCGTGGGCCGCGGCGCGCGCTGCCCGCGCCCTTCCCCCGCACGGCGGACCACGCCCTGCCCGGCGTCGGCCCGGTCACCCTCGCGGCCTACGGGGCCACCTTCGGCGGACCGCAGGTGGACCCGGGCACCGCCCTGCTCCTGGAGCATCTGGGCCCGGCGATCCGATCCGCCACCGCCTCGGCAGCGGTCACCCGGGCGGTGGATGTGGGCTGCGGAAACGGGACCATCGCCGTCTACCTGGCCCTGGCCGGGCGGCGGCGGGACGGGGCCGGGGGGATCTCGGTGGTCGCCACGGACCAGTCCGCGGACGCGTGTGCCTCCACCCGGGACTCGGCCCGGCTGAACGGCGTGGCGGAGGCGGTCGAGGTCCGCCGTGACGATGCCCTCGCCTCCTTCCCGGACGCCAGCGAGGACCTGCTGGTGCTCAATCCCCCGTTCCACGCGGGGAACGCCGTGGATCCCCGGGTGGCCCTGCGCCTCATCGCCGAGTGTGCCCGCGTTCTGCGCCCGGGGGGTCAGTTGTGGTGCGTCTGGAACTCCCACCTGCAGTACCGCCCCGAGCTGGAGCGCCGCGTGGGGCCCACCCGTCAGCTGGCCCGGAATCCGACCTTCACGGTCACGGTCAGCACCCGCCGCTAGTCTCCACCCGGTCGGCTCCCGACAGACGGAAGGGCCCCGCACCACGGATGTGGTGCGGGGCCCTTCCCCGGAGCCTGCCCTTCAGGCAGGGACCGGGATCCGATCAGTTGCCGGTGAGCTTCTCGCGCAGTGCGGCGAGGGCCTCGTCGGAGGCCAGGGTGCCCTGGTCGGCGACCTGGCGGTCATCGGAGGAGTAGGAGGTGGAGCCGGACTCGACGTCCGCGGCGACCTCGGACTCCTCGTTCAGGCTGCGGGTGACCTGCTCCTTGTGCGCCTCCCAGCGGGCCTGGGCGTCGGCGTACTGCTGCTCCCACGCGGCGCGCTGGGTCTCGAAGCCCTCGAGCCACTCGTTGGTCTCCGGGTCGAAGCCCTCGGGGTACTTGTAGTTGCCCTCGTCGTCGTACTCGGCGGCCATGCCGTAGAGCGCCGGATCGAACTCGGTGCCCTCCGGGTCCACGCCCTCGTTGGCCTGCTTGAGGGACAGCGAGATGCGGCGGCGCTCCAGGTCGATGTCGATGACCTTGACGAACAGCTCGTCGTTGACGGAGACGACCTGCTCGGCGGTGTCGATGTGGCGCGAGGCCAGCTCGGAGATGTGCACCAGGCCCTCGATGCCGTCCTCGACGCGCACGAACGCGCCGAACGGAACCAGCTTGGTGACCTTGCCCGGCACGACCTGGCCCAGGGCGTGGGTGCGGGCGAAGAGCTGCCAGGGATCTTCCTGGGTGGCCTTCAGGGACAGGGAGACACGCTCGCGGTCCATGTCCACCTCGAGCACCTCGACGGTGACCTCCTGGCCCACCTCGACGACCTCGGACGGGTGGTCGATGTGCTTCCAGGACAGCTCGGAGACGTGCACCAGGCCGTCGACGCCGCCCAGGTCCACGAAGGCACCGAAGTTGACGATCGAGGAGACGGTGCCGGTGCGGACCTGGCCCTTCTCGAGCTTGTGCAGGAAGTTGGAGCGGACCTCGGACTGGGTCTGCTCGAGCCAGGCACGGCGGGACAGGACCACGTTGTTGCGGTTCTTGTCCAGCTCGATGATCTTGGCCTCGAGCTCCTGGCCGATGTACGGGGCCAGGTCGCGGACGCGGCGCATCTCCACGAGGGAGGCGGGCAGGAAGCCGCGCAGGCCGATGTCCACGATGAGTCCGCCCTTGACGACCTCGATGACGGTGCCGGTGACGACCCCGTCCTCTTCCTTGATCTTCTCGATGGAGCCCCAGGCACGCTCGTACTGTGCGCGCTTCTTGGAGAGGATCAGGCGGCCTTCCTTGTCCTCCTTGGTGAGGACGAGGGCCTCCACGCTGTCGCCCACGGCGACAACTTCGTCCGGGTCCACGTCATGCTTGATGGAAAGTTCCCGGGACGGGATGACGCCTTCGGTCTTGTAACCGATGTCGAGCAGCACTTCGTCGCGGTCGACCTTGACGACGGTGCCTTCGACCAGGTCGCCGTCGTTGAAGTACTTGATGGTGGCATCAACGGCGGCGAGGAAGTCCTCAGCAGTGCCAATGTCATTGATGGCGACCTGCGGGGCGGTGGAGGTAATGGTCATGTAGTAGGGGCTCCGATGTGGATTGTTCACTCGGCCGGATATCCGGCATGCTCGTCTGACGAGCAGCCTGGTCACCCGGATAGTGGGTTGATATGGATTATTGAGGGCGCACAGAAAGTGCTCGTTTAGTCTAGCCACTCCGGCAAGTCCGGGTCAAAGTCACGGGCCCGGCGGATCACGGGTGCGTCAGAAGCCCGTCATACAGAAGACGGGCCGGTCCGCCGCGAGCAGCGCCGTCAGCTCGGCGGCGGCACCGGGGCGGTGCTCCGTGAGCCGCCCCGCCTGGCGCAGCAGCTCCGCGGAGACACCGCCCAGATAGATGCTGGAGAGCTCGGCCACGTCCAGCGTGAGGTCCGGGGCGGGCACGACGTCGGCCACCTCCTCCACCTCGGCCGTCCCGTTCCGCACGGACAGCCGCCAGGTCCCGGCCGCATGGCCGAGGGGGTCGGTGACCTCCAGGACCAGCTCTCCGTCCCGGTGGTAGGGCCGGCCGGCGAACGCGGCGGGGACGTCCAGGATGCGCAGCCACAGCTGGTCCTCGGACTCCGTGGTCTTGACCCGGCGCGGGTCTACCAGCAGGTTCTCCAGCAGCCGGTCCGCCGGCGCGAAGCCCCATTCGACCCGCTGGATGAGGTCGAGGTGCACCAGGTGGTCCCAGAGGGCGCGGAAGCTGGCCGCCGTGGTGGCCACCAGCCCGGTGACCTTCACGGTCGGGACCTCCTGCTTCCAGCCGTTGAACCGGTAGGTGACGTATCCCCGGGGGGTGCCGCCGTCGTCCTCGTGGACGGCCGCGAGCAGGCCGGTGCCCTTGCCGTCGTTCTTGGACCGCCAGGAGTCCGTCTCCGAGACGTCGTAGGCGGCCACCCGGCCCACCGAACCGGGCGTCTGCGCCAGGGCACGGGCGTAGAGCGAGGGTCCGAGGCCGGCCAATTCCTTCGGGTCCACCATCCGCAGGGAACCGGTGGGGGCCGCCACCAGGGAGACGTCACCGCCCGTGTCCACCTGCACCGTGCGCCGCACGGTGGCCACGCCGAAGCCGAAGCGGCGGTAGATCGTGGCCTCGGAGGCGCTCAGGGCGGCGACGGGCAGCTGCTGGGCCGCGGCACGGTCCAGCTCCGATTCCATCATGGTGCGCAGGATGCCCCGGCGGCGGTGCGTGGTCCGGACGGTGACCTCGGAGACGAGGAAGGCGTCGAGCTGCCGGCCCACGCCGGTCTGCAGGGGTTTCACGAACGAGGCGTAGGTGCCCACCGGGTCCGTCTGCGCCGGGTCCGCGCCGGCCTCATAGACCCCCACGTAGGTGCGCCCATCCAGTCCGTGGAGCTCCAGGATCTGGTCCAGGGCGGGGCCGGCGGGCACCTCCTCGTAGAAGTTCCGCTCCAGGGCGGTGAGCATGCGGGCCATCCGCGGGTCCTGCGTCGCGGGCAGCCCGGTGGCGGCGAAGCGGTGCATCTCGAGGCCCGGCAGGATGCCAGTGACGGCCTTCGAGTCAGTGGGCTGCGTCATGCCAGCTCCTGCCCACCCCGACGTTGACGTCCAGCGGCACGGACAGCTCGGCGGCGTGCCCCATCTTGTCCTGCAGCACGGCGGTGGCGGCCTCGAGCTCCCCGTCCGGGACCTCCAGGATCAACTCGTCATGCACCTGCAGGAGCATGCGGGTGCCCAGGCCCTGCTCGTCCAGGGCCAGCTGGACGTCCAGCATGGCCTGCTTGATGATGTCCGCGGCGGAGCCCTGGATCGGCGCGTTGAGGGCGGCGCGTTCGGCCATGTCCCGCAGTTGCCGGTTGTCACTGTTCAGGTCCGGCAGGTAACGGCGGCGGCCCATGATGGTGGCCGTGAATCCGTCCTTCCGGGCCTGGGACACCACATCCTTGAGGTAGTCGCGGACCGCGCCGAAGCGGTCGAAGTAGCCCTTCATCAGCCCCCGGGCCTCGTCCACGGGGATCTGGAGCTGCTTGGAGAGCCCGAAGGAGCTCAGCCCGTAGGCCAGTCCGTAGCTCATGGCCTTGACCTTCGCGCGCATCTCCGACGAGACCTCCTCCGGGGCCACACCGAACACCTGGGCCCCCACGAAGCGGTGCAGGTCCTCGCCGTCCAGGAAGGCCTGGATGAGAGCCTCGTCCTCGGAGAGGTGTGCCATGATCCGCATCTCGATCTGCGAGTAGTCCGCGGTCAGCAGGCTGCTGTAGCCCTCCCCCACCACGAACACGTCCCGGATCCTGCGCCCGGCCTCGGTGCGGACGGGGATGTTCTGCAGGTTCGGGTGCAGGCTGGAGAGCCGGCCCGTGGCGGCGGCCGTCTGCGAATAGGTGGTGTGGATCCGGCCGTCCGGCGCCACCGTGTCCCGCAGGCCCTCCACCGTCTGGCGCAGCTTGGTGGCATCGCGGTGCAGCATGAGGTTCTCGAGGAACGGGTGCTGAGTCTGGTTCAGCAGGTCCGTCAGCGACTCCACGTCGGTGGAGTACCCGGTCTTGGTCTTGCGGGTCTTGGGCATGTCCAGCTTCTCGAACAGCAGGGTCTGCAGCTGCTTCGGCGAGCCGAGGTTCACCGTCTCGCCGCCGTTCGCCTCCGCCACGGAGGCCCAGGCGGACTCCTGGGCGGCCTCCATGCGCTGGGTGAAGTCGTCGAACAGGCCGTCCAGCACCCCGCGGTCCACGGCGATCCCGGCCAGCTCCATGTCCACCATCACGCTCGCCAGCGGGACCTCGAGGTCCAGCAGCAGCTGCTGGGCACCGCGGGAGATCAGCTCCGGCTGGAAGTGCTCGGACAACCGGCGCACCATCCATGCGGCCCGCACGGCGGCGGCGGCCCGGGCCTGCACCACGGCCTCCTCGGACGCCGAGCCGGCATCCTCCAGGTCCAGCTCCAGCTGGTCACCGGCCTGGGTGGGGTCGGCCTCCATCTCCAGGGTGGACTGCAGGTAGGTCTGCACCAGTGCGTCCAGGCCATAGCCCCGGCGGTCGGGCTGGATCAGATAGGCCGAGAGCAACACGTCGTCCACGACGCCGGCCAGCGCCACATCCTGCCCCAGTGCGGTGCCGTGCCCGGTCGCCTTCAGGGACTTGGCGACCGCCTTGAGGTCGTAGATCGCCTTCGGGTGCCCCGCCTCGGCGAGGTAGGCCGACAGGATCGGCCCGGGGCCGGCGTCGTGCCCTGTCTGCTCTCCCGGCTCCGACGATGCCGGGGCACCCAGGTCCACGAACACGGCCGCCTCCTCCGCGACCAGCGCGGCGCCGAGCGCGACGCCGTAGTCCCCCGGCGCCGGGATCTTGCGCTTGGGCAGGATGGCAGGGCCGTCCAGGACCACGTGCACGCCCATCAGGTTCGCGGCGTGCTGGGCCAGGAAGTCGGTGAGCCCCGTGGCGCCCTCGGCGTCCGCGGTGAGGACCGTGAACTGGGGGGTGGCCTCCACCGGGGCGGCCTCCGGCTCCCCGCCGAGCCGCTCGGCCAGCGTGTCGAAGAGGCGCTGGCGCACCGTGTTGAACTGCAGGGCGTCGAAGAGCTCCTCGACCTGCTCGTGGTCGGGATGCGTCAACTCGGTGGCCTCCAGGGCCACGGGCAGCTCCATGTCCCGCAGCAGGTGGTTGAGGCGCCGGTTGCGGCGCACATCCTCGGCGTGGTCCCGCAGGGACTGCCCGGCCTTGCCCTTGATCTCCTCGGCATGGGCCAACACCTCCTCCACCGTGCCGTAGAGGTTGATCCACTTGGCCGCGGTCTTGGGGCCCACGCCGGGCACCCCGGGCAGGTTGTCCGCGGTCTCCCCCACCAGCGCGGCCAGGTCCGGATAGCGCTCCGGCGCCACGCCGTACTTCTCCTGGATGGAGGCGGCGTTCATCGGCGGGATGTCCGAGACGCCCTTCTTGGGGTACAGCACGGTGGTCTTCTCCGTGATGAGCTGGAAGGCGTCCCGGTCCCCCGAGACCACGCGGGTGTCCCAGCCGGCGGCCTCCGCCTGCGCGGCGAAGGTGGCCACGATGTCATCCGCCTCGAAGCCGTCCACGGAGACGGTGGGGATGTTCATGGCCTCCATGACCTTGATGATCAGGTTGATCTGGCCGTGGAACTCCTCCGGGGTCTTGGAGCGTCCGGCCTTGTACTCGGTGTACTCCTGGGAGCGGAAGGTCGGGGTGTCCAGGTCGAAGGCCACGGCCACGTGGGTGGGCTTCTGCTGGCGGATCATGGTCAGCAGCATGGTGGTGAAGCCGTAGACCGCGTTGGTGTGCTGACCGGTGTCCGTCGCGAAGTTGTCCACCGGCAGGGCGTAGAACGCGCGGAAGGCCATGGAGTGGCCGTCCAGGACCAGCAGGCGGTTGGACTCTCCGCTGGCCGAAGCGGTGGCCGTTACGGGGGCCGAGGCGGCGGAGTCAGGGGCGGGATTGCTCGAATCAGTCACGGGTGCCAGCCTAATGGTCATGAACGATGCCCACACAGAGACACCCGCCGCAGATCCCGCCGCACCCGCCGCCGGTCCGGCCGCTCCCCCGGCCACCGAGCCGGTCGCCACGACTGCGACCGGAACCAGCCACGCCTTCGTGCCTGGGGTGCGACCGCAGCTGACGGCCGACGAGCTGAAGCAGATGCTGCTCGACACGGGGATCCCGGAGCGGTTCCACGACTACCTGGGCGCCCTGGGCATCAGCCCCCTGACCGCCAAGATGGGCATCGTCTTCCGGGAGATGACGGTGGAGCGGATGGTGGCCACCATGCCCGTGGCCGGCAACGAGCAGAACGCGGGACTGCTCCACGGCGGCGCCCACCTGGTGCTGGCGGAGACCCTGGGTTCGATCGCGGCCGTGCTGCACACGCGGGGTGAGAAGCCCGTGGTCGGGATCGAGATCAGCGCCACCCACCACCGGGGCATCACGGAGGGGATCGTCACCGGGACCTGCACCCCCATCCACCTGGGCGGGACGCTGACCACGCATGAGATCGTCATGACCGACGAGGCGGGCAAGCGGCTCTCCACGGCGAAGATCACGAACATGATCCTGGACCCGAGCCGGCGGTGACTCGGGTCCAGTTCGGATCCGGCTGGTTGGACTCCGGCTAGCCCGGATACGGCGCGATGCCGAGCATCCGCGCCGTGGCGGCGCCGGGGGCTCCGTCCGCGGTCCTGCCGCCGGCCGAGCGGTAGGCCCCTTTCAGATTGCGCTCCTGGACCTCGCGCACGCGCGCGGCGGTCTTCTTCCCATAGTCCCCGTCCACGTTCAGGTCCACGCCCTTCCACCCGTTGAGGGCCTGTTGCAGGAGAAGCACCCACTGGTAGTGCCGTTCGGTGACCGCACCCCAGTGGGAGTCGTGCACCAGGGTCAGCGGCTTCTGCTGACGGTGTTGGTAGCGCTCGATGAGCAGGGCCAGGCTGTTGCCGCTGTCCCCGTGGCCGGCCTTGATGCAGATCTGCCGGATGGAGGCCTCGGAGCGGACGTGCCGGGGTGCAGCGGTGGCCGAGGTCTTCGGCCGCGGTTTCTCGGCCGGAGCCGGCCGCGCCGGGCCCGTCTGGGTCACCGTGGTTTGCAGGGCAGTGGGCCGGGTGGTCCCCACCGTGATGCCCTTGGATCGCAGCCAGGTGTCGGCGTTGATCCAGCCTGCCGCCCCGTGGCGGCGGGCGGCCAGGACCGGCCGGTCGTGGTCCTGGGCCACGCCGAAGTGCAGGTGCACGGCGAAGTCGTCCTCGCCCTTCGCCCCGGAGCCGCCCATGAGACCCAGCCGCTGCCCGGCCTCCACCGTCTGTCCTTCGGCCACGTCCGCGGAGGCCAGGTGCCCGTAGTAGGCGCGCATCCGCTGGCCGCCGTGGAAGCCCAGGTCCAACCACACGAAGCGGCCGGAGTGAAAGGGGACGCGGTCCAACTTCCTGCCCTTGCCCCGGCCCACCGCGATAACGGTGCCGGACGCCACCGCGAGGACGGGGACTCCACGTTGGCCCGGTTTCGGCGGTGCCCAGTCCGTCCCGGCGTGGAGGATGCCCTTGCGGGAGCCGAACCCCGAGGTCAGGCGGCAGTCCTCGGGCAACGGGGAGCAGAATCCGCTGCGCACCCGGCCGCCGTCGGGGTCCTCCGGAGGTGCGGCGCCGTAGCCCCGCTCGTCCATACCGGGCTCCACCGACTCGGGGAACGGGTCCTCGATGTCCAGCGGCGGGCCCTCCTCGGGGTTCTCGTCGTCGGGATCGTCGGGCAATTCCGGGACCTCGTAGATCTCGTCCCAGGCAACACTCTCGATGGTCATGGTTCCGTCTCCTCCGCCCCCACGGGGTCACTCGAACACAGCTGGATGAATGCAGTGCTTCGGTGATGGTGGTGAGTACGGCGTGCGGGGCTCACCGATGACCCGGCATGGCAACACCATAGGCCGGGGGTGCAGGGATTGTCCGCAGTGGGGGCGCGGCCGGACCAGGAGTGAAATCGGCGGTCTGCCGTACCGATGAACAATGTGACGGACTCGGCGAGGCGAACCAGCACCAGAATAAGGACTGATGACCATGCAGGATCTGAACTTCGTTGCCATTGACTTCGAAACCGCGAACGAACAGCGCGGTTCAGCGTGCCAAGTCGGCATGACCAAGGTCCTCGGCGGACAGCTCGTCGATTCCGCAGGCTGGTACGCCATACCGCCCACAGGCCTCGAATCGTTCTCGCCGAGGAACATCCAGATCCACAGAATCACTCCAGAGCTTGTCGCGGATGGGTATACGTGGAATGAATCCACGGCGGCGATCCACGACTTCGCCGAAGGGCTTCCCCTCGTGGCCCACAACTCCTCCTTCGACAGGTCCGTCTACCTGAAGACGTGTGCCAACGCGGTTGTCCTGCCCTTCGAATACTCCTGGCACTGCTCCCTGAAACTCACGAAGCGCCTCCTGCCGGGCGGTCCCACCAAGCTCGTGGACGTGGCACAGCACCTCGGCATCGACGCGCCGAACCATCACGACGCCACCCACGACGCAACCGTCGCCGCCTCGATCGTCACCGCGTTGGCGCAGTTGACTTCCAGCTACACCATCGATGATCTGTGGCCCGCGATCACCCCGTCGCCCTCCCACGGCAAGCTCACGCTCTGCGCGGCCGACCAGCGTCGCCCACGATGGCTGGTTTAACCGCGCCGCGACGGCCCGGAAGGAAGACGTCCCTCTGCCCAATCCTGACGCTTCACCAGACCACCCGCTCTTCGGCCAGCACGTCGTGATCACCGGCGAACTCGACTCCCTGGACCGCTGGGACGCATGGACCCTGGCGGCTCGACTCGGCGCCCAACCACAGAAGAACGTCACCAAGAGGACCACCATGGTCGTCGTCGCCCACCATCACGAGATCCCCTCCGACTACGACCCACTCCAGGGCAGCGGAAAAGAGCGCAAGGCCGGGGAGCGTCTACTGAGCGGCCAAGCGGTGACCTTCATGGGTGGGGGCGAGTTCCTCGCCCGCCTGGGAATCGGCACACTGCCCTGATCGACCAACTACGCACTACCCGACGGGCCTGTCCTGGCCGAAATCGACGGCCGGCACACTGACCCAGAAGCTGGTCAATGCGCGTCGCCGGTTCTTCAACAGACCGGAAACCACAGGCCCCGACCCCTTGCACTGCAAGGGATCGGGGCCGTCGGTGCCCGAAGTGGGAATTGAACCCACACACCTCTCGGTACCGCATTTTGAGTGCGGCGCGTCTGCCAATTCCGCCATTCGGGCCTGAATGGATCCGCCGGTGGAAAACCAGCGTGACAACCCTACAAGAATACACGCCACCGCCCCGCCCCGCGGCCGGGCGCGACGCGGTGCTCCCCGCTGACCGGATACGCTGATTGATGACCGAACGCAAGGAGTCTTCATGCCCGCTGAGATGCCGACCGAGCACAGCGAAACGACCAGCCCCACCGACTCCGCGCCGCTGCGCGTCGTCGTCGCCGAGGACGAGACGCTGATCCGCGTGGACATCGTGGAGATCCTCACCGGGCAGGGATACGAGGTGGTCGGCGAGGCCGACAACGGGCAGAAGGCCCTCGACCTGGCCACGAACCTGAACCCGGACGTGGTGCTGATGGACGTGAAGATGCCCATCATGGACGGGATCACCGCGGCCGAGCACATCGCCCGGGACAAGATCGCCCCCGTGGTGCTGCTCACCGCCTTCAGCCAACGCGAACTGGTGGAACGCGCACGCGAGGCCGGGGCCATGGCCTACGTGGTCAAGCCCTTCAACGAGAACGACCTCGTGCCGGCGATCGAGCTGGCGGTGGCCCGCTTCGAGGAGCTGCGGGCGCTGGAGGAGGAGGTCTCCGACCTCGCCGAGCAGTTCGCCACCCGCAAGCTCGTGGACCGGGCCAAGTCCCTGCTGACCACCACCCTGGACCTGTCCGAGCCGGAGGCCTTCCGGTGGATCCAGAAGACCTCCATGGACCGGCGCCTGAGCATGCGGGAGGTGGCCCAGACGGTCGTCGACCAGATGGGCTAAAGCCTCACGGCCTAGAGCCTCACAGCGGGGAGCGCGCCGGCCAGATCCCGACCCGCTCGCGTTCGGGCGTCGCCTGGCCCTCCAGCAGCCCACCGGAGTCGTCGAGGTCGCCGATGCGGTGGACCTTGACGATGTTGGTAGAGCCGGGCTTGCCGGGAGGGGACCCGGCGGCGATGACGACCAGGTCGTTCACCCCGGCGATCTTCTCCTTCAGCAGGGACCGGTCCACCTGGGCCGTCATCTCGTCCGTGGAGGAGGCGAACGGCACCATCTTCGGCAGCACGCCCCAGGACAGGCACAGGATGTTGTGGGTGTGCTCCACGTGGGTGAAGGCATAGATCATCTGCTGCGGGCGCAGGCGGGAGAGCCGCCGGGCGGAGTCACCGGACTGCGTGAAGGTGGCCAGGTGCGGCACGTCCAACTGGTTGGCGATCTCCACGGCGGCGCGGGTGATGGCCCCACCGCGGGTCTTCGGCCGGGAGCCCAGGGGCAGGATGCGGTCCAGGCCGTGGATCTCGGTGGACTCGATGATCCGGGCCATCGTCTCCACCGTCTGCACGGGGTACCTGCCCACCGAGGTCTCCCCCGAGAGCATCACGGCGTCCGCGCCGTCCAGCACGGCGTTCGCGCAGTCGGAGGCCTCCGCCCGCGTCGGCCGGGGGCTGTCGATCATGGACTCCAGGACCTGGGTGGCCACGATCACGGGCTTGGCCCAGCGCCGGGCCAGCTCGATCGCCTTCTTCTGCACCAGCGGCACGTCTTCCAGCGGCAGCTCCACCCCGAGGTCCCCGCGCGCCACCATGATCGCGTCGAAGGCGTCGACGATCCCGTGCAGGGCCTCCACGGCCTGCGGCTTCTCGATCTTCGCGATCACCGGCACGCGTCGTCCGGACTCGTCCATGATCTCGTGCACGCGGGTGATGTCCTCCGCCGAGCGGACGAAGGACAGTGCGACCATGTCCACCCCGATCTCCAGGGCCCAGCGCAGGTCCGCCTCGTCCTTCTCCGACAGCGCCGGGACGTTGACGGCCACCCCCGGCAGGTTGATGCCCTTGTTGTTGGACACCGTCCCGGGGACCTCCACCTCGGTCACCACCTCGGTCTCGGTCACCTCCACGGCGCGCAGGGCGACCTTGCCGTCATCGATCAGCAGCGCGTCGCCGGGCCGCACATCCTGCGGCAGCCCCTTGAAGGTGGTGCCGCACTCCGAGGCGGATCCCTCGATCTCGCGGGTGGTGATGGTGAACCGGTCCCCCACCGCCAGGTCATGCGGCCCGTCCGCGAACCGGCCCAGCCGGATCTTGGGGCCCTGCAGGTCCGCGAAGATCCCCACCGGGCGGTCCAGGTCCTGCGCGGCCCGCCGGATGTCCGCGTAGGTCCGTTCATGGACGTCCCAGCTGCCGTGGCTCATGTTCAGGCGGGCCACGTCCACCCCCGCGGCGATCAGCTCCCTGGTGTTCTGGTATCCCTCATTGGCCGGGCCGAACGTGGCGACGATCTTCGCGTGTCTCATGGCTCCAGCCTAGTCAGCTTCAGGCCGTGTTCGCTCAGACCGAGATCGCGCGGTCGGTCGGCTCCACCGGGGACGGCAGCCGGGTCCAGGTCTCCAGCGACTCATCCACGGCCCGGGCACAGGCCCGCCCCTCCGCGATGGCCCACACCACCAGTGAGGCGCCCCGCCCGGCATCACCGGCCACGAACACCCCCGGGGTGTCGGTCTCGTAGCGGCGGTCCCGCTTGATGAGACCGCACTCGAGCACGACGCCGGCCGCCTCCTCGGGCGTCCGGCTCCCCTCGGCCGTGAGGCCGGCATCCTCCACCCCGGTGAACCCCAGGGCGAGCAGCACCAGGTCCGCGGGGATCTCCCGCTCGGTACCCGGCTTCGGCACGCGACGCCCGTCCGGCAGGTACTCGGTCTCGGCCACGCGCAGGGCGCGCACGCGTTCCACGCCGTCGGGTCCCGTCTCCCCGAGGAACTCCACCGTCGAGGCGAGGTATTCGCGGGTGCCCCCCTCGGCGTCGGCGGAGCTGACCTCGTAGACCTTCGGTGCCGTGGGCCAGGGCTGGTCCGCCGGACGCTCGGTGGGCAGCTCCCTGCCGATGGCCAGGGTCGTGACCGAGGCGGCACCGTGGCGGTGGGCCGTGCCGATGCAGTCCGCACCGGTGTCCCCGCCGCCGAGGACCACCACGTGCTTGCCGTCGGCCCGGATCTGAGCCCCGGCCTCCTCCTCGCTCAGTTCGCCGTTGAGCTCCCGGTTGGACTGCACCAGGTAGTCCATCGCGAAATGCACGCCCTGAAGGTGTCGGCCGGGGGCGGGCAGGTCGCGCGGGACGGGTGCCCCGGTGGCGATGATGACGGCGTCGTAGCGGCCGCGCAGCTCGGCCCAGCTGAGGTCGGTCCCGATGGCCGTGCCGGGGCGGAACCGGGTCCCCTCGGCCTCCATCTGGGCCAGGCGGCGGTCCAGGACGTCCTTCTCCATCTTGAAGTCCGGGATGCCGTACCGCAGCAGCCCGCCGATCCGGCCGTCCCGCTCGTAGACGGCCACCGTGAAGCCGGCCCGGGTGAGCTGCTGGGCGGCGGCCAGCCCGGCGGGTCCCGATCCGACGACGGCCACGGTGTGCCCGTTGAGCCGTTGCGGGATGACGGGCTCGAGCCAGTCGTTCTCGAAGGCGGCCTCGGCGATGGACACCTCGGTCTGCTTGATGGTCACGGCCGGCTGGTTGATGCCCAACACGCAGGAGGACTCGCACGGCGCCGGGCAGATGCGTCCCGTGACCTCCGGGAAGTTGTTGGTGGCGTGCAACCGGGCGGCGGCCTCCTCCCACCGGCCCCGGCGGACCAGGTCGTTCCACTCGGGGATGAGGTTGCCCAGCGGGCAGCCCTGGTGGCAGAACGGCACGCCGCAGTCCATGCACCGGCCTGCCTGGGTGCGGACCACGGCCTCGTCCTGGCGGACGTAGACGTCCTTGAAGTCCATGATGCGCACGGGCACCGGGCGGGACGGGCGGTCCTGCCGCTCACGGGTGTTCAGGAATCCACGGGGATCAGCCACGGGTAGCCTCCACAATCCGACCCCAGGCTGCGTCGCCGTCCGGGTCTAGTCCTTCGTCGATGACGGCCGCACGGGTCTTGAGCACGGCGTCGTAGGTGGTCGGCAGCACGGTGGTGAAGCGGGACATCACGGTGTCCCGGCCGGACTCCGCATCCGCCGCCAGTCCGGAGAGCAGGAGGGCTGCCACCGGTGAGCCGGTCTCCGCCTGGTGCCGCTGCAACAGCTCGGCGATGGCCCGGCGGTCCTCCGGGCGCGGTTCCAGCAGCATGAGGTCGTGCTGGGCCACGGCCAGGGGATTGAGCGCGGCCACGTCGAGGTCCAGGACCCAGGCGGTGCCGCCGGACATGCCCGCCGCGAAGTTGCGGCCGATGCGTCCCAGGATGAGCGCCCGGCCGCCGGTCATGTACTCGCAGCCGTGGTCCCCGATGCCCTCCACCACGGCGGTGGCGCCGGAGTTGCGGACCAGGAATCGTTCGCCCACGCGGCCGCGCAGCAACAGCTCGCCCGAGGTGGCGCCGTAGCCGATCACGTTGCCGGCCACCACGTTGTCCTCGGCCGCGAAGCCCGCTCCCCGGTCGGGGCGCACCACGATCCGCCCGCCGGACAGGCCCTTGCCCACGTAGTCGTTGGCGTCCCCGGCCAAGCGCAGGGTGATGCCCGCGGGCAGGAACGCGCCGAGGGACTGGCCGGCCTGCCCCGTCAGGTTCACGGTGATGGTGTCCGCGGCCAGTTCGTCCAACAGCCGGGCCTTGGTGACGTGGTACCCGAGCATGGTGCCGGCCGCGCGGTCCGTGTTGAGGATCCGTCGGCTGAGTTCCACGCGGGTGCCCTGGGCGATGGCGGGCTCGGCCGCCGTGATGAGGTCGTTGTCGAAGTGCCGGTCCAGCTCGTGGTTCTGCCCGTGGGTGTTGGAGAGCTGGCGGGCCTTCTCCGGATCGGCCGGGTCGTAGCCGTCGAGGATCCCGCTGAGGTCCAGGTCGCGGGTCTTCCAGTGGTCCGCCGCGGCATCCCGTTCCAGCACCTCGAGGTGCCCGATGGCCTCCTCGAGGCTGCGGAAGCCGAGCTCGGCCAGGTACTCGCGCACCTCCTCGGCGATGAACTCGAAGAAGTTCACCACGAACTCGGGCCGGCCGGTGAAGCGGGAGCGCAGCTCCGGGTTCTGGGTGGCCACGCCCACGGGGCAGGTGTCCAGGTGGCACACCCGCATCATGATGCATCCGGAGACCACGAGCGGGGCGGTGGCGAAGCCGAACTCCTCGGCCCCGAGCAGGGCGGCGATGACCACGTCCCGGCCGGTCTTGAGCTGGCCGTCCACCTGCACCACCACGCGGTCCCGCAGGCCGTTGAGCATCAGGGTCTGCTGGGCCTCGGCCAGGCCCAGCTCCCACGGTGCGCCGGCGTGCTTGAGCGAGTTCAGCGGGGAGGCGCCGGTGCCGCCGTCGTGCCCGGAGATCAGCACGACGTCGGCCTTCGCCTTGGTCACGCCGGCCGCCACGGTGCCCACCCCGGATTCGGAGACGAGCTTGACGTGCACGCGCGCCGCCGGGTTGGACCGCTTGAGGTCGTGGATCAGCTCGGCGAGGTCCTCGATCGAGTAGATGTCGTGATGCGGCGGTGGGGACACGAGGGAGACGCCGGGGGTCGAGTGCCGGGTGGAGGCCACCCACGGGTACACCTTGGTGCCCATCAGCTGGCCGCCCTCGCCGGGCTTGGCCCCCTGGGCCATCTTGATCTGCAGGTCGTCCGCGGTCGCGAGGTACAGGCTGGTCACCCCGAAGCGTCCCGAGGCGATCTGCTTGATGGCCGAGCGGCGCTCGGGGTCCAGGAGCCGCTCGGGGTCCTCGCCTCCCTCGCCCGTGTTGGACTTGCCGCCGAGGCGGTTCATGGCGATCGCCAGCGTCTCGTGGGCCTCCTGGGAGATGGAGCCGTAGCTCATGGCCCCGGTGGAGAAGCGCTTCACGATGGCGGAGACCGGTTCCACCTCGTCCAGGGGCACGGGCTGGCGGGCGCCGGTCTTGAGCGTCAGCAGCCCGCGCAGGGTCATCAAGTCCCTGGACTGCTCATCCACGAGGCGGGTGTAGTCCTTGAAGATGCCGTACTGCCGGGTCCGGGTGGCGTGCTGTAGACGGAAGACGGTCTCCGGGTTGAACAGGTGCGGCGGTCCGTCCCGCCGCCACTGGTACTCGCCCCCGGTCTCCAGTTCACGGTAGGGGTCGATGTCATTGCCGTCCGGCGGGTAGGCCGCCCAGTGGCGCTGCTCGTTCTCGGCCGCGATCACCTCCAGACCGACCCCGCCCAGGGGTGTCCTGGTGCCGGAGAAGTACCGGTCCACCACGGTCCGGGACAGGCCGAGCGCCTCGAAGGTCTGGGCCCCGCAGTACGAGGCCACGGTGGAGATGCCCATCTTGGACATGATCTTCTGCACGCCCTTGCCCAGGGCCCGGATCAGGTTGGCCACGGCCCCGGCCCGGGTGATGCCGGTGAGGGCGCCGGTGCGCACGAGGTCCTCGGCGGACTCCATGGCCAGGTAGGGGTTCACCGCGGAGGCCCCGTAGCCGATCAGCACGGCCACGTGGTGGACCTCGCGCACGTCTCCGGCCTCGACGAGCAGCGAGGCACGCGTCCGGTTCGCCGAGGACAGCAGGTGGTGGTGCACGGCGGAGAGCAGCAGCAGGGACGGGATCGGAGCCCACTGCGCGTTCGAGTCCCGGTCGGAGAGCACGATGTACTGGACGCCGCGGTTCACCGCGGCGGAGACCTGCTCACAGATCTCGGTGAGCCGGTCCCGCAGGCCGGCGGCGCCGCCGTCGACCCGGTACAGGCCGCGGACCTTCAGGGAGGCCTTGGTCCCCGGCGCGGGGCCATCCGCCGCACCGCCCGCGGGACCGGGGGCCACCCGCAGGTTGGCGATCTTCGCCAGCTGGTCGTTGTCGATCACCGGGAACTGGAGCCCGATGTGGCGGGCGTGCACCCGCTCGTCGGAGAGCAGGTTGCCGTCCGGCCCGATCGAGGTGCGCAGGGAGGTGACGATCTCCTCCCGGATGGAGTCCAACGGCGGGTTGGTGACCTGCGCGAAGGACTGGGTGAAGTAGTCGAACAGCAGCCGCGGCCGCTTCGAGAGCACGGCGATGGGGGTGTCCGTGCCCATGGCCCCCAGGGGCTCGGCGCCGTGCTCCGCCATGGGCCCGATCAGCAGGCGCAGTTCCTCCGTGGTGTAGCCGAAGGTGCGCTGGCGGTGGGCCACGGACGTGGAGGAGTAGGTGACGTGCTCGCGCTCGGGCAGGTCGTCGAGGCTGATCAGGTTCTCGCTGACCCATTCGCGCCACGGGTTGGCGTTGGCCACCTCGGCCTTGACCTCGTTGTCCTCGATGATCCGGCCCTCGGCGGTGTCCACGAGGAACATCCGGCCCGGTGCCACGCGGCCCTTGCGGACGATCCGGGAGGGGGCCAGCGGCAGCACGCCGACCTCCGAGGCCAGCACCACCAGGCCGTCGTCCGTGACCCAGTAGCGGGCCGGGCGCAGCCCGTTGCGGTCCAGCACGGCGCCGACCTGGCGCCCGTCGGTGAACGCCACGGCGGCGGGCCCGTCCCACGGCTCCATCAGCATGGAGTGGTACTCGTAGAAGGCGCGACGGTCCGGGTCCATGGACTCGTGGTTCTCCCAGGCCTCCGGGATCATCATCATGACCACATGACTCAGGGGGCGGCCGCCCAGCAGCAGCAGCTCGGCCACCTCGTCGAAGTTGGCCGAGTCGGAGGCCCCGGGGGTGCAGATCGGGTAGAGCTTCTCCGGTTCCTCGCCGAGCAGGGGTGAGGCCAGCATCGACTGCCGGGCGCGCATCCAGTTCCGGTTGCCCTTGACCGTGTTGATCTCCCCGTTGTGGGCGATGGTCCGGAAGGGCTGGGCGAGCGGCCAGGACGGGAACGTGTTGGTGGAGAACCGGGAGTGCACCACGGCCAGCGAGGTCGCGAAGCGCTCATCGGACAGGTCCGGGTAGAACGGCTCGAGCTGGGCGGTGGAGAGCATGCCCTTGTACACGATGGTCTGCGTGGACAGGGAGGGGAAGTAGACGCCGTACTTGTTCTGGGTGCGCTTGCGGACCCGGAAGGCCCGGGCGTCGAGGGAGTCCCCCACGGACTCCGCTGCCGCGGGACCCGTTGCGGGGGCCAGCCCGAGGAACAGCTGGGAGAAGTGCGGCATGACGGCACGGGCCGAGGCGCCGAGGACCGCCGTCTGAACGGGGACGTCCCGCCAGCCCAGGACCACCAGGCCCTCCTCGGCGGCGCGCTCGGCGATGCCGGCCACCGCCTCGGCCCGCTCGGTCTCCTCCTGCGGGAGGAAGGCCGTTCCGACCGCGTACCGGCCGGCGTCGGGCAACTCGACATCCAGCACCGCGCGGAAGAAGGCGTCCGGGATCTGCAGGAGCAGCCCGGCGCCGTCCCCGGTGCCGTCGTCCCCGCCGACCCCGCCGCGGTGCTCGAGGTTGCGCAGCGCGGTCAGGGCGTGCTCGACGATGTCGTGGCCGGGCACGCCGCGCAGGGTGGCGATCACCGCCAGACCGCAGGCGTCCTTCTCCGCGTCCGGACGGTACAGGCCCTGCTCGGCGGGGAGGCCGGAGTACCGGTTGAAGGGGTTCTTCGGGTCCTGGGCCAGCTTCTCCTGCCCGGAGTCGTCCGGCAGCTCGTGGTCTGTCTGCTCGTGGTCTGTCTGCTCGTCGTCAAAGCGCAATGTCATGTGAATCCTTCCGATGCGCAGTGGGATCTGCTGCGGTGGAAGGGGACATCGTCGGCCCCGGTTGCCGTGCGGCGCTCAAGCGCCTCAGGTCAGTGCAGTGGAGTCGATTCTACTGAGGCGCGCGCCACTCACTCACGGTTTCGGGCCGGATCGCCGACTTTTTTTGTTTCGTCGGCGTTAACTTTCTCATCGTCACCGGTCAGGGCCGGTTCTGAGGGCTCCGCAGGCTCGCCCGCCACGGCCGTCTCGGACGCCTCGGCCGTCGCAGCCGTCGCAGCCGTCTCAGCCGTCTTCTCGGCCTCCGTCTTCTCGACCTCCGGCACCGGCTCGCGGCCCTCTCTCCACAGGGAATCGGCCAGGGCCCGGCCCTCCGCGGTCTTGGGGCGGGTGAGGCCGAGGTAGACCAGGAAGCCGACGGCGATGAGGAACATCAGCAGCGAGGTCCAGACGTTGAGGCGCTGGGTGATGCCGAACAGCGTGATCATCTCGGCGTCGTCGATCCTCAGCATCTCGATCCACGTGCGGCCCGCCGTGTACCAGGCCACATAGGACCACAGCATCATGCCGCGGCGCAGGCGGAGCCTGCGGTCCAGCAGCAGGAGCAGGGCCACACCCGCCAGGTTCCAGACCATCTCGTACAGGAACGTGGGGTGGAACAGCGTGCCCTCGAGGGCACCGGCCGGGAAGTTCGGGTGGTCGGCGGCCACCTGCAGGCCCCAGGGCAGGGTGGTGGGCCCGCCGAAGAGCTCCTGGTTGAAGTAGTTGCCGAGACGACCGATGGCCTGGGCCAGCAGCACCGCCGGGGCCACCACGTCCGCGTAGGCGGAGAGCCTGAAGCCGTAGCGGCGGCAGGCGATCCAGGCGCCGACCGCGCCGAGGGCCACGGCGCCCCAGATCCCCAGGCCCCCCTCCCAGACGCGCCAGATCTTGGTCAGGTCCCCCGTGCCGTCGAAGTTCGGGCCGAAGTAGGCCGTGGGAGAGGAGAACACATGGTAGAGACGGGCCCCCACGAGGCCGAAGACGATGGCCCAGATGGAGATGTCGATGATGCTTCCCTCGGGGCCCCCGCGCGCCTTCCAGCGCAGCGAGGACAGCCAGAGGGCCACCACCATGCCCGCCACGATGCACAGGGCGTAGGCGTGGATGGTGACCGGGCCGAGGTGAAACCCGTCCCAGCCGGGGGCGGGGATCGCCGCGGTGATCAGTGCGGAGGTCACGGTGGGGCTCATCGCACGGCACCGGTCGCCAGCGTGGCAGCCAGTCGCCCGACGGCGGCCGGGCCACCGTCCCGCAGCGCCGCCACCAGCGCGGTGCCCACGATCGCCCCGTCGGCGTAGGCGCCGATCTCGCGGATGTGCTCGGGCTGGGAGATGCCCAGGCCCACCGCGACCCGCGGCGCGCCGGAGGCGTGGGCGCGGGCCACGACCTGCTCGGCGGCCGTGGAGACCTCCGAGCGGGCCCCGGTGACGCCCATGACGGAGACGCCGTAGACGAAGCCTCGGGAGGAGTCCGTGATGAGTTGTACACGCTCATCCGTGGAACTCGGTGCGGTCAGGAAGATCCGGTCCAGGCCGTACTTGTCGGAGGCCTCGAACCACTCACCGGCCTCCTCGGGGACCAGGTCCGGGGTGACGATCCCCGCGCCTCCGGCCTCGGCCAGGCGGCGGGCGAAGGTCTCCACGCCCATCCGGTCCACGATGTTCCAGTAGGTCATGACCACCACGGCGGCATCCGTGCGCTGCGTGACGGCCCGGATGATCTCGAACACCCCGTCGATGCGGAAGCCGTCGGCCAGCACCTGGCTGGTGGCGGCCTGGATGACCGGACCGTCCATCACGGGGTCGCTGTAGGGGATGCCGATCTCGATGACGTCGGCCCCGTTGTTGCCGAGGGCCACGGCCGCCTCGATCGAGTCCTGGAGGGTGGGGTAGCCCGCCGGCAGGTAGCCGATGAGGGCGGTGCGGCCGGCGGCGCGCGCGGCCTCGATGGCCTCGGTGGTCAGGGAACGGATCGGGGTCTGCTCGCTCATCAGTTCTGCGCTCCTTCGGGGCGTGCGGCCACGGCCTCGGCGTCGCCGCCCTCGGGGGTCGGCTCGTCCGGGAGCATGCCGAAGTACTTGGCGGCCGAGGCCACGTCCTTGTCTCCGCGCCCGGAGAGGTTGACGATGATGATCTTCTCCTCGCCGGCGGCGGTGTCGGGGCCGACGATGCCCTCATCCGCCCAACGCTTGGCCAGACGCAGGCCGCCGGCGAGGGCGTGCGCCGACTCGATGGCGGGGACGATGCCCTCGGTGCGGCACAGGCGCTGGAAGGCGTCCATGCATTCGGCGTCGTCCACCGGCTCGTAGGTGGCCCGGCCCGTGTCGTTCAGCCAGGCGTGCTCGGGGCCTACGGCCGGGTAGTCGAGCCCTGCCGAGATCGAGTGGGAGTCGATGGTCTGCCCGTCCTCGTCCTGCATGAGGTAGGTCCGGGCGCCGTGCAGCACCCCCGTCCGTCCAAGGTTGATCGAGGCCGCGTGGCGGCCCGTCTCCAGGCCCTCGCCGCCGGCCTCGAGGCCGTAGAGCTGGACCTCGGGATCGTCCAGGAAGCCGTGGAAGATGCCCATCGCATTGGAGCCGCCGCCCACGCAGGCGCAGACCGCGTCCGGGAGCCGGCCGACCTGGGCCAGGATCTGCTCGCGGGCCTCCTCGCCGATCACCGAGTGGAAGTAGCGCACCATGGCCGGGAAGGGGGCCGGGCCGGTGACGGTGCCGAGCAGGTAATGGGTGGTGTCCACCGAGGCCACCCAGTCCCGCAGGGCCTCGTTGATGGCGTCCTTGAGGGTGCGCGCACCGGTGGTCACGGGGATGACGGTGGCACCGAGCATCTCCATCCGGGCCACGTTGAGGGCCTGACGCTGGGTGTCCACCTCGCCCATGTAGACGGTGCACTCCATCCCGAACAGGGCGGCCGCAGTGGCGGTGGCGACGCCGTGCTGGCCGGCGCCGGTCTCGGCGATGAGGCGGGTCTTGCCCATCCGCCGCGCCACCAGGGCCTGGCCGATCACGTTGTTGATCTTGTGCGAGCCGGTGTGGTTGAGGTCCTCGCGCTTGAGGAACATCCGCACGCCCGGGGAGTCCGCCGCGAACCGCGGCACCTCTGTGAGCAGGGACGGGCGGTTCACGTAGTCGGTGAACAGCCCCTGCAGCTCGGCGACGAAGTCCGGGTCGTCCTTGGCCGCCGTGAAGGTCCGGTCCACTTCCTCGAGCGCGGCGATCAGGGATTCGGGCATCCAGCGGCCACCGTAGGGTCCGAAATACGGTCCCGGCTGGTTCTGGTAGCTCCCGGTGTGCTCAATCATCGTACGGTCCAGTCTGTGGTCATCGGTCGGTCGGGACGGAGAAGGTGGTGCGGACGGCGCGGTTCGGGTCGCTGGTGCCCAGCTGCTGCTCAGCTGCCGCTCAGGCGCGCGCCGTCAGCGAGGCGGCACGGAAGTCCCGGATGGCCTGGCTCGGGTCCCCGTGCTTCACGAGGGCCTCACCCACCAGGACGGCGTCGGCGCCGTCACGGGCATACTCGGCCACCTGCTCCGGGCCCTGCACGCCGGACTCGGCGATCCGGACGACGCCCTCGGGCAGGTTCGGCGCGAGGGTGGCGTAGTTCGCGGGATCCACGTCCAGGGTCTTGAGGTTGCGGACGTTGACGCCGACGATCCGGGCCCCGACGGCCACGGCGCGCTCGATCTCCTGCACCGTGTGGGCCTCGACCAGGGCGTTCATGCCCAGCTCGTGGGTCAGGGCGAGGTACTCGGCCAGCTGCGCGTCATCCAGGGCGGCGACGATGAGCAGGACCAGGTCGGCACCGTGGGCACGGGCCTCATGGATCATGTACTCGTCCACCGTGAAGTCCTTGCGGAGCACGGGGACGTCCACGGCGGCGCGGACGGCGTCCAGGTCCTGCAGCGAGCCGCCGAAGCGGTGCCGCTCGGTCAACACCGAGATCGCGGAGGCGCCCCCTGCCTCGTACGCCCGGGCCAGTTCCGCCGGCGAGGCGATGTCCGCCAGGGCGCCCTTGGACGGGCTGGAGCGCTTGACCTCGGAGAGGATGCGGATCCCGCGGTCATCGGAGCGTCCTCCGGCCAGGGCGGCCAGGGCGTCCCGGGCCGGGGCCCGCCGGACGGATTCAGCCGCCCGTTCGGCCATGGCCTGCAGGGACACCTCGCGGCGACGCTCCTCGAGGTCGGCGCGGACCCCGACGATGATCTCGTCGAGAACGGTGGCCATCAGTGCCGGGCGGGCTTCGCGTGACCCTGGGTGCCCATGCCGGCCTTGCCCATGATGAACCCGGCGACCAGGCCGGCCACGGCCACCACGGCGCCCGCGATGATCAGGAAGAACAGGTCCGCCAGCATGCCGACGCCGGCCAGCAGGGCGCCCACGAGGATCAGCAGCACCAGCGTCCACGCGGCCGGTGAGTTGCCGTGGCCGAGAGGCTCGGCGTGGGTCGGATCATTGAGGACGAGGTCGTCTTCGGCGGTGCGGTGCGAGGTGGTCATGGACCGTCCCTTTCGTTCCAATGGCGTCGAGGCCGGCCGCATCTCCGAGATGCGGGGGTGCGGCGGCTGATCAGGTCTGCCCCTCATTCTGCCACGGAACGGCGGGACGATCCCGCAGATCTCGACTACGTCGGGTCCTGCCCCCGGCTCAGCTCGTCCCACGCGTCGATCTCGTCCAGCTCGGCACCGTCCTCGGCCGTGCCGGCGGCTGACGTGGACACCGCCGTCGACCCCCCTGCGACTCCCGCCGCTCCCCCAGCTCCCCCAGCTCCTGCGGCCCCGGACGTCACGGGGCTCTCGTGCCGGCGGCTCGTGGTCCAGCCCCGGCCGAGGACCGCCACGGCCAGGCCGCAGGCGAGCAGCAGGACGCCGCCGAGCAGGGTGAGCCAGGGCCACACGGTGACCGCGTAGCTGCCGGCATCCGCCGTGGTCCCGCTGGCCTGGGAGACCTGCGCCTGGGCGGCACCGGCGGGGTCCAGGGCGGCGTGGACGGACGAGATGCCCGCTGCCACCCCCGCCAGCATCAGGAGTACGGCGGTGATCCAACGCCCGATCCGGCGCGCCATGGACAGGGCGATGCCCGCGGCCATGCCCACGAGCCCCATGGCCGGCACGACGGCGGCCGCCTGGTTCCCGGTGGTCGTCACCGAGGTGGTGGCCAGCCCGGAGACCCCGGTGGACACGATCCACGTCTGGGCCCCGGTGCCGAGGATGATGGCTCCCGCGGCGATGGCCCAGAGGACGGCGGTGCGGCGTTTCAGGGTCATGGCGTCTCCACCGTGCTCTCCAGCGTGCTCTCCAGCGTGCCCTCCAGCGTGCTCTCCACGGCGCCGCCCGCCGTCCCGTCGACCGTGCGCAGCTGACCGGCAGCCAGGACGGCCCGCATCGGCGCGCTCGACTTGGTCACGGTCTCGGCGGCCTCGGTCTCCGGGTCGGAATCGGCGACGATCCCGGCGCCGGCCTGGACGTAGGCCGTGCCGTCCACGAGCGTGGCGGAGCGGATGTTGATGGCCATGTCCATGTTGCCGGCCAGGTCGAAATAGCCGACCACGCCCCCGTAGGGGCCGCGCTCCTGCGGCTCCCACTCGTCGAGCAGCTGCAGGGCGCGGGGCTTCGGCGCCCCGGACAGGGTGCCGGCGGGGAAGGCCGCCGCCAGTACGTCCAAGGCCCGTTGCCCGGGTTCCAGCCGGCCCTCCACGTGGGAGACCAGGTGCATGATGTGGCTGAAGCGCTCGACCTCCATGAACTGGGTGACGGACACGCTGCCCGGGACACAGACCTTGGACAGGTCGTTCCGGGACAGGTCCACGAGCATGAGGTGCTCCGCCCGCTCCTTCTCGTCATTGACGAGCAGCTTCTCGTGTAGGTGGTCGTCCTCGACCGTCGCCCCCCGCGGCTGGGACCCGGCGATCGGGTGCGTGATGACGGAGCCGTCGTTGACGGTGACCAGCGCCTCCGGCGAGGAACCGACGATCTGGTACCGGCCGCCGTCGGGCTTGGAGAAGGTGAACAGGTACATGTAGGGGCTGGGGTTCATGGCGCGCAGCACCCGGTAGATGTCCAGGCCGCTCGCCTCGGTCTGCGCCGAGAAGCGCCGGGAGACCACGATCTGGAAGACCTCTCCGTCCACGATCGCCCGCTGGGCCTTGGCCACGGCGTCCAGGAACCCCTCGTGGGTCCAGGAGTCGTGGACGTGGGCCGCCACGTCCACGTCCAGCCAGTTCGGCGGGGCCACGGAGACCGGGTCCTGGACGGCTCCGTCTCCAGCCCCGCCGGGGGCGGCGGTCAGGCGGGCGGCCATGGAGTGCAGCCGCTGCACGGCGTCGTCCCAGGCCGCCGAGGCGCCGGAGGCCAGGCCGTTGTGGTTGATCGCGTTGGCCACGAGGGTGACCGTGCCGTCCACCGTGTCATGCACGGCCAGGTCCGTGATGAGGTTCATGGCCATCTCCGGCAGGCCGAGGTCGTCCGGCGGCGGGTTGTGCAGGCCCTCCCAGCGGCGCACGGTGGGCCACCCGAGGAAACCGGCCATCCCGGAGACCAGGTTCGGCCGGTCCCGGCCCACACCGTCCTGCCCCTGGGTGGCCAGCACCTCGAGGGTCTCGCGCAGCACCTGGACGGGATCGCCCTGCGTGGGCACACCGGCCGGGGGCTCGCCCTGCCAGTGGGCCATGGAGTCCCGGGTGGTCAGGGTGGCCGCGCTCCCCGCGCCGATGAACGAGTAGCGGGACCACACCCCGCCCTGGGCCGCCGACTCCATCAGGAAGGTGCCGGGCTCGTCGGCGGCCAGGCGCCGGTAGATGCCGACGGGGGTCAGCCCGTCGGCCAGGACCGTGAGGGTGACCGGGATGACCCGGTGTGCGCCGGCGAGGGTCTCGAATTCCTCTGCGGTCGGGGTGATCGTGCCTAGCTCACGCATCCGTGGGGGCCTCCTGGTGGGTGTGCGGGCGGGTGTGCTGGTGGGTGTCCTCGTGGGAGTGCGCGGGGGCAGGCAGCGCGGCGACGGGCAGGCCGCGGCCCTCGAAGCACGTCCGGGTCCCCGTGTGGCAGGCGGCACCGACCTGGTCGACCTGGACGAGCAGGGCATCGCCGTCGCAGTCCAGGGCCACGGCCACCACCGACTGGGTGTGCCCCGAGGTGTCGCCCTTGCGCCAGTACTCCCCGCGGGAGCGCGAGTAGTACGTGGCCCGACCGCTCATGAGCGTGCGCCGCAGCGCCTCCTCGTCCATCCACCCGAGCATGAGCACCTCTCCGGTGTCATGCTGCTGGGCGATGGCGGCCACCAGGCCGTCCGGGGTCTTCTTGAGCCGCTGGGCGATCGCGGGGTCGAGTGCAACTGATTGAGCGGCGTTGTCCATGGTGGTCCATTCTAGGCTCCGTGTAGCGTGGGCCCTGTTATGGGCACCCCCGCCGACCGGACCTCCGGCACCACACCTGGACGTGACTTCACGGCCGCCTCGCGAGACGCGCTCGTCGAGGCGCTGCTGGCCGCCGGCCCGGGGCAGCCGACCCTCTGTGCCGGATGGAACACGGAACACCTGGCGGCGCACATCGTGCTCCGCGAGAACTCCCCGCTCGTCGCCGGCCTGGTGCTGCCCCAGCTGGCCCGCTCGCTGGAGCGCAAGACCATGGCCCTGGGTGACTCGGCGGCCGCCCCGCAGGCCTACCAGCGGCTCATGGACCGGGTGGCCGCCGGCCCCCGGCCACCGGGCCCCCTGCGGGGCGACTCCCGGGCCGCGAGGATCGTCGACCAGGTCTCGGGGCGCCTGAAGGTCGCCAGGCCCGCACGCCGCGCCGCCCAGGCAGCGAACCTGCTGGAGTTCTTCGTCCACACCGAGGACGTCCGGCGCGCGCAGCACCGCTGGGCGCCGCGGCACCTGGCCGATGACTACGCCGATGCCCTGTTCACCGAGTTCGTCCGCCGTGCCCGGCTCATGTACCGCTCCGAGCAGACCGGGATCGTCCTGGCCCGCAGCACCGGCCAGCGCGTGGTCGCCCGCCCCGCGGGCCAGGACGGCCCCTCCCAGACCATCGCCGGACCCGCCGGCGAGCTGGTCCTGCACGGCTTCGGCCGCAGGGAGCACGCCCTCGTCCTGGTGGACTAGTGCGGGTGGGTCAGGTATCGGTACCGGGCCACCGTGGTGAAACCGGCCGCCCGGTACACCTGTAGCGCGCGGGTGGAGCGTTCCTCGACCTGGAGCCAGCACCCGGCCGCGTCGAGACGGACGATGTGGTTGAAGATGGCGTCCAGGAGCAGGGCGGAGATCCCCTGGCCCCGCAGGTCCTCCCGGACCCACAGGGCATAGATCCCCGCGAAGGTCCGTCCCGAGCCCTCCGGTGTGACGAGGGACAGCTTGGCGCCGCCGCCGATCTTCCCGTCAGCGTCGAGGCAGCTGTAGAAGCGGCTCCGTCCTCCGCCCAGCAGGCGGCGGTGCACCAGCCGGCTGGCGGGGTCCTCGCCGGAGGTGGGGCGGGTGTAGGCGGAGAGCCAGTCCTCGCTGAGTGCTTCGCTGACGAGGACGCGCCGGTCCCACTCGGTGTCCGCAGGGAAGTCTCCCCGGTCCATCCAGAGGACCCGGGTGGGAGCCACGTCCTCGTAACCCCGCCGCTCGAGCAGGTCAGCCAGGCGCTGCTGGCCCTCGAAGAAGGCGTCGGTCGCCGGGTCGGCGGCGGCTCCGCCGTCGGCCGGTTCGCCGTCGCGCTCGCCCTCACCCTCGCCGACACCGTCCAACCAGGTGCCCGACACCGGCCCCCACAGTTGGAAGGTCGGGGCCAGCCAGCGCTCGGCGCTGCGCCGCTCGACCTCGTCGACCGCGGCCTCCATGGTGGCCACGTCTGCCGGCATCTCGGCGGAGACCACGGAGTTGGCCCGGCGGGTGATCCCGGAGGAGAAGCGCACGGTCCAGCCGCCGACCTCCTGGGTCTCGACGGCGGGCCAGCCCAGGACGGTCAGGTGCTGGAGCTCGGCCGCGGTGATGTCCGAGGACTCAACGAACGGGATGGCCGGCCTCCCGGATCGCGGTCTTGACCCGGGCGATCATGTCCACCGGCCCGAAGTGGAAGATGGAGGCGGCCAGCACGGCGTCCGCCCCGGCGTCGATGGCGGGGGGGAAGTGCTCTGGTGCCCCGGCGCCCCCGGAGGCGATCAGGGGAACGCTGGTCACCGCCCGCACGGCGCGGATCATCTCCAGGTCGAAGCCCTCGCGCGTGCCGTCGGCGTCGATGGAGTTCAGCAGGATCTCCCCCACGCCCCGCTCTGAGGCCTCACGGCACCACTGGACGGCGTCGATGCCGGTCCCCTGCCGCCCGCCGTGGGTGGTGACCTCGAAACCGGACTCCACCTGCGGGTCATCCGTCCGGCGGGCATCCAGCGAGAGGGTCAGGACCTGGGAGCCGAACCGCTGGGTGATCTCGTTGATCACCTCGGGGCGGGCCACGGCGGCGGTGTTGATGGAGGCCTTGTCCGCCCCCGAGCTCAGCAACCGGGCCACGTCGTCCACCGTCCGCACGCCGCCGCCGACCGTCAGGGGGATGAAGACCTCCTCGGCCGTCTGCGAGACCACGTCATAGGTGGTGGCGCGATCCGCGGTGGAGGCCGTGACGTCCAGGAAGGTGAGTTCGTCGGCACCTGCCTCGTTGTATCGCCGGGCCAGCTCCACCGGGTCACCGGCGTCCCGCAGGGCCTCGAAATTGACACCCTTGACGACCCGGCCGGCGTCGACGTCGAGACAGGGGATCACGCGGACGGCAACAGTCATGTGTTCGGTCCTTCCCGGTAGTGGACGGCTCAGAGGCGGATGGCGTGGATGGCGGACACCAGGATGGCGCGCGCGCCGAGGTTGTAGAGCTCGTCCATCACCTTGTTGGTGTCCTCCTGCTTGACCATGGAGCGGACGGCCACCCAGTTCTCATCCTGCAGCGGCGAGATGGTGGGCGATTCCAGCCCCGGAGTCACCGCGGTGGCCGCCTGCAGGTGGGCACGGCTGACGTCGTAGTCGATCATGACGTACCGGCGGGCCACCAGCACACCCTGGAGGCGCCGCAGCAGGACGTCGAGCCCCTCGGGACGGCGTCCCGTCTGACCGATAATGATGGCCTCGGACCGCATGATCGGTTCCCCGAAGGTCTCCATCCCGGCCGCCTTCAGGGTGCTGCCCGTCTCCACGACGTCGGCGATCGCATCCGCCACGCCGAGGTTCACGGACGACTCCACGGCGCCGTCCAGGTGCACGATCATCTCCGGCTTCACGGACTGGGTCGCGAGGTAGCCCTCGAGCAGGCCGTCATAGCTGGTCGCGATCCGCTTGCCCTCGAGGTCTGCCAGGGACGTGAAGCGGCCGACGGGGGCGGCGAAGCGGAACGTGGACCGGCCGAACCCCAGCGCCATGATCTCCTCCGCGGAGCCACCCACCTGGGCGTCCTGGAACAGGTCGCGCCCGGTCAGCCCGATGTCCAGGGTGCCCTGGCCCACGTACACCGCGATGTCCCGGGGCCGCAGGTAGAAGAACTCCACATGGTTCTCGGGGTCCATCATGACCAGTTCCTTGGTGTCCCTCCGCTGGAGGTATCCCGCTTCCTGGAGCATGTCGCGGGCGGCCTCGGAGAGGGCCCCCTTGTTGGGAACGGCTATGCGCAGCATGGGTGCTGGTTCTCCTGGTGTGCTCGGGTGAGTGTGCTCGGTGGCGTGTGCTCGGTGACTTCTGGTGGACGGCTCGGCAGACTGCTGGACAACGGCTCAGAGGTGCCGGTAGACATCCTGCAGGGTCAGGCCCTTGGCGATCATCATGACCTGCAGATGGTAGAGCAGCTGGGAGATCTCCTCGGCCGCCTCCTCTTTGGACTCGTACTCGGCGGCCATCCACACCTCGGCGGCCTCCTCCACGACCTTCTTGCCGATCCCATGGATCCCCGAGTCGAGTTCGGCCACGGTCCCGGATCCCTCCGGCCTGGTCTCGGCCTTCCGGCTCAGCTCGTCGAAGAGTTCATCGAAGGTTTTCACTCTCCAAGGGTAGCCATCCGAGCGCAGTGCCTCTGACCGGTGGGGCGGTATGTGACGAGACGGGTCCCGATGTCACCGCAGGACCAGCTCCGTCAGGACGGCGGCCTGGAAGGCCTCGTAGCCCTTGTCCTCGCTGGAACCCTCCAATCCGGCGCGGTCCAGGGCCTGGTCCTCGGTGTCACAGGTGAGCACCCCGAAGCCCACCGGGGTGCCGGTGCGCACGGACACGTCGATGAGTCCCTGCGTTGCGCCGGAACAGACGTACTCGAAGTGGGGGGTGCCGCCGCGGATCACCACGCCCAGGGCCACCACGGCGTCGAACCTCGGGGCCAGGCGCGCCGCGGCGACGGGCAGTTCGAAGGTCCCGGGGACGCGGACCTCCGTGATCGCGATGCCGGCCTCCGCGGCCGCCCGCCGGGCGCCGTCCAGCAGCCCGTCCATGACCTGTTCGTGCCACTGGGCCGCGACCACGGCGACGCGCAGGCTCGCCGGATCGGCCGGCGTCGTGCCCCGGTGTCCTGATCCCGGTTGTGCCTGCCCGGCCTGCCGCCACTGGGCGTCCAGCCCTCGGGGTGCTCCGTGTCCGCTCATGGGGTGTCTCCTGACCTGGTGGGTGATGTGGGTGGTGTGGGTGCTGCCGTGGGGCGGGGTGTGATGCTGGTGTGCTCGGGGACGAGGTCTCCGGCCAGCCGGTGTGCCATCCGGTCCCGCTTGGTGGTCAGGTAGCGGCGGTTGTGCTCGGTGACCGGTGCCGGGCTCGGCACGATCTCGGTCACCACGATCCCCGACCGCTCCAGCTGGTCGGCCTTGTCCGGGTTGTTGGTCACCAGGCGGATCCGGTCCAGGCCGAGGCGGTGCAGGATCAGGGCGGCCGAGCGGTAGCTGCGGGCATCCGCCGGCAACCCCAGGTGTTCGTTGGCGGCCACCGTGTCCATCCCGGAGTCCTGGAGGGCATAGGCCAGGATCTTGTTGGCCAGTCCGATCCCCCGGCCCTCATGGCCCCGCAGGTAGATCACGGTGCCGCCCTCGGCCATGGCCTGGCGCAGGGCGTGGTCCAGCTGGGCCCCGCAGTCGCACCGTTCGGACCCGAAGACGTCGCCCGTCAGGCATTCGGAGTGCAGGCGGACCAGGGGGACGGTCGGTGCCGCGGCCCCCGCCGGGGCCTGGAGCACCACGTGCTCCGCGCCCGTCTCCGGATCGGGATGGACCGAGACGCGGAAGGTCCCGTAACGGGTCGGCAGGTGGACGGTCGGGGTGCTGGTATCCGGCGGATCGAGGGGCTCGACCTCCGGCGCCGGTCCGAGATACGCCACGAGATCCTCGATCGAGACCAGGGGCATGCCGTGCCGGTCCGCGAACTCACGCAGCGCCGGCAGGCGCATCATGGAGCCGTCATCGTGGACGAGTTCCGCGATGGCCCCCACGGGGGCCCTCCCGGCCAGCCGGCTGAGGTCCACGGCGGCCTCCGTGTGGCCCCGGCGCTCGGCCACGCCGCCGGCTGCCGCCACGAGGGGGAACACGTGGCCGGGCCGGCTGATCAGGTCGGCGGTGGCCGAGGGGTCGGCCAGGACCTTGAGGGTGGTGGCCCGGTCCGCGGCGGAGATCCCCGTGGTGGTCCCGGCGATGGCGTCGCAGGAGACGGTGTAGGCGGTGCCCTTGGGGTCCTCATTGCGCGCCGTCATGGGAGGCAGGTCCAGCCGGGCGGCGACGTCGGCCGGCATCGGCGCGCACAGCACCCCCGAGGTGTAGCGCACGGTCAGGGCCACGGTCTCCGGGGTGGCGGCATCCGCCGCGAAGACGATGTCCCCCTCGTTCTCGCGGTCCTCATCATCCACCACGACGGCGGCCCGGCCCGCTGCGATGGCGGCGACGGCCTCCTCGATGGGGTCCAGCATGATCTGCTCCGTTCCTGGGTGGACTGTGTTGGTGGCGGTCATCGTGCCGCCTCGCCGGACTGGTTTCCGGGCTGGCTGCCGGGCCGGCTGCCGGATTGGTTGCCTGACTCGTTGCCTGACTCGTTGCCTGACTCGTTGCCTGACTGGCTGCCGGTCGCGTCCGCGGCACGGTCATAGTCGGTCAGCCGGGCCGCGTACTTGGCCACCACGTCCACCTCGAGGTTGACGCGGTCCCCCACCGTGCGGGCGCCCAGCGTGGTCTGGGCGAGCGTGGCCGGGATGACGCCGATCTCGAACCAGTCGTCGCCCGCGTCAATGCCGCCGTCACTGCCACCGTCGCTGCCGCCGTGACCGCCTGGTGCGCTGCCCCCGGCGCCGGGGGTATTGACGGCGGTGACGGTCAGCGAGACGCCGTCCACCGCGATCGACCCCTTCTCGGCCACATAGCGGCCCAGGCCGGCGGGCAGGGCCACCCTGATCAGCCGCCAGGACCCGTGGACCTCGATCTTGGCGATGGTCCCGGTGCCGTCGACGTGACCCTGCACGATGTGCCCGTCGAAGCGGCCCGATGCCGGCATGCACCGCTCCAGGTTGACCCGGCCCCCGGCGGCCAGGTCTCCGAGGGAGGTACGCCGCAGTGATTCGCCGATGACCTCCACCACCACGCTCCCCGCGGGGGCGGTGGTGCCGGTGCTGTCCGGCACCGTGGCGGCGTCGGTGGCAATGGCCGTGGCGGTGAGGCAGGTGCCGTTGACGGCGATCGATCCGCCCAGCGGAAGATCGGTGACCGAGGCCGGGGCATGGATGGTCAACCGGGCGGAGTCCCGCTCGGGTTGGTGCTCCAGCGCCGTGACGGTGCCGAGCTCTGTGATGATTCCGGTGAACATGGTGTTTCCTTCGAGACGTCGGTGAGGTGCGCGGTCCAGTGGGATGCCGGGGTCAATCGCTCGCGTAGTGCAGCAGGACATCGTCGCCCCGGCGGCTGAGGCCGCCGTTCTCGGCTGGGTCCAGTCGCAGGCGCAGAGCCTGGGTGAGCGTGGTGAGGTGGGGCAGGTCGAGGCCGGTGGGCCCGCCGCCGAGGACCAGCGGGGCCTGGTAGACGAAGACCTCGTCCACGAGCCCGGCCCCCAGCCAGGCGGCGAGCACGGTGGGACCGCCCTCGATGAGCAGGTGCGCCGGTCGGTCGCCGCCGTGGGGCCAGTCGATCCCGTCTTCCGCGAGCCGATCGAGCACGGCCTGGGGTTCGTGGTCCGGGACGTGGATCCAGGGCCGGGGCGTGCCGCCGGGCCCCTGGCGCAGAGCCGCGCCCTCCGGGACCCGTCGGCGTCCCTGGACCACGGGGACCGGTTGCAGGGTGAGGTCGTCACCCGCCGCGTCCCGGGCCGTGAGCCGCGGATCATCCGCCGCCACCGTTCCGGTGCCCACCACGATCGCGTCCACCCGGGAGCGGACGGCATGGGCATGGCGGCGCGATTCCGGCCCCGTGATCCACTGGCTGGTGCCGTCCGCGGCGGCCACCCGGCCGTCCAGGGACTGCGCCAGGTGGGCCGTGATGAACGGGCGGCCGGCGTCCCGGGCCACCAGCCATCGGCGGTTCAGGGCCAGGGCGTCCCCGGCCGCACCATCCGGACCGAGCTGTTCCACGTCCAGGCCGGCCGCGCGCAGCCGGGCCGCGCCGCCGCCGCGGTGCCCCGTGGGGTCCGCCACCGCGTAGCGCACCCGGCGGATCCCGGAGGCCAGGATGGCCTCGGTGCAGGGGCCGGTGGAGCCGGTGTGGTCGCAGGGCTCGAGGGTGATCCACAGGGTGGCGTCGGCGGGATCCGTCCTGGATGTCTCGGCGAACTCGGTCAGGGCCGCGGCCTCAGCGTGTGCGGTGCCCCGGCCCCGGTGATGCCCGGTGGCCAAGACCATGCCGTCCCGCGACGTGACGACCGCGCCGACGAGCGGATTGGCGCCGCGGTGCCCCCGGAGGGCCTCGGCCACGGCCAGGGCCAGTGCTTCGGCGCTGTCAGCACTGCCGGCACCGCCGGCACCGCCGGCACCGCCGGCACCGCCGGGGATGACGCTACCGAACGCTGTCATGGACTCGCACCGTCGGATCCGGCATGACCGTCTCGACCTCGGGCTTCTCGTGGGCCTTGGCACGGACCCAGACGAAGAAGCCGACCAGGGTGAAGGCCCCGTAGAACATGTACATGAACGCGCTGGCGTAGTAGCCGGCATTGAACAGCAGGGGCACCCCGACCACGTCCACCGCCACCCACACCAGCCAGAACTCGACCCAGCCGCGGGCCATGCCGTAGGTCGCCACGAGGGACCCCACGAACGTCCAGGCATCCGCCCAGACCGGTTCGTAGGATCCGAGCGCCCCGAACAACGGGGTGAGGGCCACGGTGCCGATGGCCATGGTCGCCACGATCCCGATGCGGGCCTTCAGCCCGGCCCACTGCGGGGCGATCGCGGTCGAGTCCACCTCGGAGGAGCGGCCGGCGCCGCTGGATCCCGCGCGCTCCGCCCGGGACCGGCGCCACTGCACCCAGCCGTAGACGGAGACGGCGATGAACATGATCTGGCGGCCGGCCTGTCCCAGCAGGGTGGCCGTGTCAGCGCCGCCGAACAGGCTGGACAGGAACACCGTGAGCAGGATGACGTTGCCGATGATGCCGACGGGCCAGGCCCAGACCTTGCGGCGCATGCCGCCCAGGGCCGAGGCCAGGCCGAAGATGTTGCCGAACACCTCACGCATCAACAGGCCGCCTCCGGCGACCGGGATGTACCAGTTGAAGATGTCGACGAGCCACCGCATGGAATCCATGAATCCTCCTTCGGAACGCGGCGGCTCCGGGGGTTCATGCTGCTTCGATCGACGTCCTGGTGGAACGGTCTGGGTATGCCTGTAGGCCTATCGTCAGACCGCACCGGCCGGAACGGCGGTGCTGCACGTGCTTCTCCCATCCAGACTTTAACTGTCGGTACCGGAATTCCACCGGTTCAACCGCTGGTCGGGGGCCACGGGTGTGGGCCGACGCGCGGGTCGCGGACTATGACCGCCGGTTCGGATTTACACCGACCCCGGAGCACGATGAACCTGATTCTGCCACAACGGCGGGCCGTTGCGCCCTCAGCGCAGTGGCGTACGACGCAATTCGTCAATTGCGGCGGCCGGATCGTCCGCGCCGTACACCGCCGAGCCGGCCACGAAGACGTCCGCTCCGGCCTCGGCGGCGCGCAGGATCGTCTCCCGCGTCACCCCGCCGTCCACCTGCAGCGCCACCGGCACCCCGGTGCCGTCCAGAGCCTCGCGGGCCCGCCGGATCTTGGGCAGGACGACATCCAGGAACGGCTGCCCCCCGAAGCCGGGCTCCACGGTCATGAGCAGCAGCAGGTCGAGTTCCTCGAGCATGTCCAGATAGGGCTCGACGGCGGTCGCCGGCTTCAACGCCATCCCCGCCTGCGCGCCCCGGGCCCGCAATTCACGGGCGAGACGGATGGGCGCGGCGGCTGCCTCCGCGTGGAAGGTCACGGACTCCGCCCCGGCCTCGGCGTACTGAGGCGCCCAGCGGTCTGCTTCCTCGATCATGAGGTGGATGTCCAGCGGCAGGTCCGTGGCCCGGCGGATGGCCTGGACCACGGGCAGACCGAGGGTGAGGTTGGGGACGAAGTGGTTGTCCATGACGTCCACGTGCACGGCGTCCGCGTTCTGGATCCGTGCCAGTTCCTCGGCGAGGCGCGCGAAGTCGGCCGAGAGGATGGACGGGTGGATGTGGATGCCGTGTGAACCGGCGGGTTTCGCGGTCGGCGTCACGGGAGTGGTCATGGGCATCAGTCCTCAGGGGGTCGACTTGCGCAGCAAGGCCATGAACATGGCGTCCGTGGAATGCAGGTGGGGCCAGAGCTGGCTGGTGTTGCCGGTGCCGAAGCCCGGCAGGCCGGTCCCGCCGGCCGCGTCCGTCAGGGTGGGGGCGACCTCGTTCAGGGACGCGGTGGTGTCCAGCAGTTCCAGTCCGGGGTGGCGCTTGAGCACGTCCTGCACCTGGAACACCGTCTCGGCCGGATGGGGGGAACAGGTCACGTAGCCGAGGACTCCCCCGGGTTTCAGCGCACCCACGGCGGCGTCCAGCAGTTGGCGCTGGAGCTCCGTCAGGGGACCCAGGTCCGAGGGCAGGCGGCGCCACCGCGACTCCGGCCGGCGGCGCAGGGCCCCCAGTCCGGTGCACGGGGCGTCCACGAGGACGCGGTCGAAGGCCTCCTCATGCTCCGGGTCCAACTCACGCCCATCGCCGCACCGCACGGTCCAGGTGGGGGCAGCCGATGCAGGGGCACCGGCTGCCGGCTCCCGGGGCACCGCCGCCAGGGCCCGTTCGACCAGCCGGGCCCGGTGTTCGGCGGGCTCGTTGGCCAGCAGGCTCGCACCCCGCTGGCGGGCCAGCGAGGCGAGCAGCGCCGCCTTGCCGCCGGGTCCGGCGCAGAGGTCGAGCCACCGTTCGGGCGTGCCGCCGGAGTCACCCCCCGTGCCGGGGCCCGTGGCCAGGGGGACCTGCGCCAGGGCATGGGCTGTGAGCTGGGAGCCGACGTCCTGCACGCGGACGGTGCCCTCCTTCACGCCGGGCAACCGGCCGGCGTCGCCCCCGTGGTACACGGCCGAGCCGGGCGCCAACGGGCCGGGCTCCGCACCGGACTCGAGCACGGGGTCCAGCTCCCCCAGACCGGGCAGGGCCACGAGGTTGACCACGGGGGCGGCATTGTCTGCCTCCAGCAGCGTCAGGAGTTCCGACGTGCGGCGGTCCGCCGGACGCCCGTGGTTGGCCAGCGACTGACGCAGGGCCCGGATGATCCACACCGGGTGCGAGTGACGGATGGCCAGCACCTCGTCCGGGATGCTGTCTGAGCCAGACGGCAGCGGGGCCACCTGGTCCAGCCAGGCGTCCCGGTCCTGCGCCGCGACCTTGCGTAGCACGGCATTGACGAACCCAGACGGCCCCGCGCCGATCTGGTCCCGGACCAGGGCCACCGTGGAGTCGAGGGCGGCATGGGCGGGCACGCGCATGCTGAGCAGCTGGTGGACCCCGAGGCGGAGGGCATCCAGGACGGGGCGGTCCAACTGGGACAGGGGACGGTCCACGCACGCGGCCAGCACGGCGTCGTAGAGGCCCTGCCCGCGCAGGGCGCCATAGGCCAGCTCGGTGGCGAACCCCGCGTCCCGCTGATCGAGGCGGTGCGCCGCGATCCGGCCGGGCAGGACGAGGTTCGCGTAGGCGTCATCCCGGCTGACCGCTGTCAGGGTCTCGAAGGCGGCCAGCCGGGCCGGGTCGGCCTGGCGCTTGCGCTTCGACGGCGCGGAGGCCGAGAACTGCCGGGGACCGCCCGAGGCCCCGCGGTTGCGGGTACGGCCCTGTTCGTCGCGGCGTTGCGGCCTGTTGTTCCAAGGTCCTGCGTTCATGGCGTCTCCTCTTCTGCCGACTCAGCTTCTGCTGCCTCAGCCGTCCGGAAGCGTGCCCCTGCGGGCAGGCCCCGGGCCCAGTCGGCGGCGATCATGGGCTTCTTGCCGGCGGGCTGGACCCGGACCAGGCGGACGGCCGAATCCGTGCACTGCAGGTGGACGCTCTGACGGCCACGGACCAGGGCACCGACGGTGGCTCCGGCGGCGCTGGTTCCGGCGGCGGCGGCTCCGACCTCGGGCTCGGGCAGTTCCTCGGCAGTGGCCCCGACGAGCTTGACGCGCACCTGGGCCACGGCCTCGGCCGCCGGGTCCTCCAGCCACGCCCAGGCCCCGGGTTCCGGAGTGGTGCCGTTGATGCGGGCGGCCACCTCAGCCGCCGGGCACGCCGGGTCGATGAACCCGTCGGATTGATCCAGCTTCGGCGCGAACGTCGGCTCCCCCCGCTGTGGCTCGGCGGTGGCCTCGCCGGACAGGATCTCCGCGAGCGTGCGGGTCAGAAGACCGGCACCCGAGATGGCCAGGTCGGCGAGCACGTCCCCTGCAGTCTCGCCGGGAGCCAGGTCCCGGACGAGCCGCGAGTACACCGGGCCGGTGTCGAGGCCCTCCTCGAGTTGGAAGACACAGGCCCCGGTCTGCGCCTCCTGCTGGATCACGGCGTGCTGCACGGGGGCCGCCCCGCGGTAGGCAGGCAGCAGCGAGAAGTGCAGGTTCACCCAGCCGTGGCGGGGCAGAACCAGCCCGGCGGCGGGCACGAGGGCGCCATAGGCCACCACGGCGGCCGCGTCCAGATCCAGCGCGGCGATCCGGTCGAGCGTCTCGCGGCCGGAGTCACCGGTCAGGCGGGAGGCGTAGAGCACGGGCAGTCCCAGTTCGGTGGCGCGTGCGGCCACCGGCGACGGTGTCAGGACCTTCTTGCGGCCGACCGGGGCATCGGGCCGGGTGAGCACGGCCGCCACGGTGAAGCCGGCGTCCACGAGGGCGTCCAGGGAGGGAACGGCGGTGGCCGGCGTTCCGGCGAAGAGGATGCGGAAGTCCGCGGCTGAACGAGTGGGGGCGGGAACGGTACTCACCGGAATCCCCCGAAGCTCGAGCTGACGGTGGCGGCGCGATCGGCCCGGGTGGAGGTGGAAACCCGGCCGTAGGCGGGGTCGCGCAGCCTGCGCCGCGAGTCCTTGCGGTCCTCGCCGATGAGCCGGTCGATGAACAGCATGCCGTCCAGATGGTCCACTTCGTGCTGGAAGCACCGGGCGGTCAGGCCCGTGCCGTGGTACTCGACCGGCCGTCCGTCCTGGTCGGTGCCGGTGACGGTGGCCTCCGCGAAGCGCTCGGGGTTGTAGTGCAGGCCCGGGACGGACAGGCAGCCCTCCCCCGGCTCGGTCAGCAGGTCCCCGCCCGTCTCCAGGACCGGATTGACCACGTGTCCGCGCCGGTCCTCCACATCGAAGGTGAAGATCCTCAACCCCACGCCGACCTGGGGGGCAGCGAGGCCGACGCCGCCGACGTCGTCCATGGTCTCGAACATGTCCTGCACCAGCCGGTGCAGGTCACGTTCTGAACCCACCACCTGATCGGCGACGGTGCGCAGCACGGGATCGGGGACGGTGCGGATGGGGAGGATCGTCACGCGCCCACCTTAGCCGTGGTCGCCGAGGGCCCTTCTCCACCGGAGGCGTCCGTGGCGGGCGGCGGGCCCAGTGGTCGCAGGGCGGGGCCGGCGCCGTCCGCGGCCTGCGAGTAACCCCAGACCTGCCGCAGGGCCCAGAACTTCCGCCAGTGATCCGGCAGCACCTGGGGATTGGCCTGGTGGGCCACGACCTCGGTCTGCCCGACGGCCACCCCCAGCAGCACGGGGGCATCACCGTACTGCCACGGTTCCCAGGTTCCCGCTGCGGGATCCACGAGCGACTCCTCCGCCTTGAGCCCGGCGACGAGCTGCATCACGACCTTGGCGTCCAGCGGCTTGACCCGGCCGTCGCGGCCGGTGCCCTTGGTCTTGTAGTCCACGATGCAGGTCCGCCCGCCGATCGAGGCCACGAGGTCCAGGGTGCCCGCGTAGCCGACGGTGCGGTTCCACACGGTCAGCTCGGTGGCCAGTGGGCGGACGTCGAAGAGGTCCCACCACTCGTCGAAGCGATCCGCGTAGGCCGCCTCACCGTGCTCCGCGAGCACCTCACGCATATGCGCCATCTCGTGCGCGCGCCCCAGGGCGCGCAGGCCCACCTGTTCGGCGTAGTTGTGGACGCGGTCCCCGCGGGCCGCCGCGTCATCCCGGAAGCGCTCGGCCGCGTTGGAGGCCTGTTTCGCCACCGACTTGAGCTGGGGGCGGGACCCGAGGGCCTGGGGCAGGCGCGGATCCTCGATCACGGCGGTGGCGGCCATGTGACCCACCCAGCCGCTGAGATCGGTGTTCTGCTGGGCGATCACCGTGGTGATGGACGGAACCTCGGGCACACCGGTCAGGCTCCGCGCGTACATGCGTCCGTAGTCGGTCTGGTGGGCGAGCTGGGGTTGCGTCATGGTCATCCATTCTTCCATCGCCTGTGGACGGGATAGGCCGGGACAACCGCCGGCCGATCGGGGAGGAACACGTGGGACACACCGGACGGCCGGCCGATTGGACGATCCAGCGCCGCGTGCACTAGAGTCATCTCTCGTTGGAAATCACGGTGACTGGTTCTTCCGGTCACCGGTTTTCTGTGCGGATGTAGCTCAGCTGGCTAGAGCGCCACCTTGCCAAGGTGGAGGTCGCGAGTTCGAATCTCGTCATCCGCTCGCAAGTCTCCAATCCCTGGTGGGGTGGCCGAGAGGCGAGGCAACGGCCTGCAAAGCCGTGTACGCGGGTTCGAATCCCGTCCCCACCTCGCATCGGTTTTCATCCGTTAGGATGGGGACCTGCATCTCAGCGGTTCCGGTTCTCCGGGGCTGATGGGCGCGATTAGCGCAGCGGTAGCGCGCTTCCCTGACACGGAAGAGGTCACTGGTTCGATCCCAGTATCGCGCACGGACAGGATCCCGGTTCCGGGATAGCCTGATCCTGCGGATGTAGCTCAGCTGGCTAGAGCGCCACCTTGCCAAGGTGGAGGTCGCGAGTTCGAATCTCGTCATCCGCTCCACAGATGCACTGGCCGCCCCCGATCGGGGGCGGCCAGTGTCGTCTCCGCATCGGTTCGTCCCGCCGCCCACCGGCGCTGCAGAACAGTGTCAGCAATAGCGCATGAAACGCGTCACACATATCCACAGGCGCGTGAGGAGGGCGGCCAGCTACGTACCGTAGCTGGCCGCCCTCCTCACGGATCACGAGAGTCCGGCCTTGGCCCTCGAACGGCCGCCGTTCAGGTGCTCAGATCAGACCATCGAGTGGCTCTGCGCCGTTGAATCCGTGACCGCTGGTTGACGCTGCGCCCTGTTCCGGAGCACCCCGATCCCTTCAATGCTGGTCTCCACGACCGACCCCTCCTTGATGAACCGCTGTGGATTCATGCCGAAGCCGACGCCGCTGGGAGTCCCCGTCAGGATCACGTCACCAACGTTGAGCGTGAGGATGGTCGAGATGTAGGACACGAGCTGCTCCGGACTGAAGAGCAGATCGTCGATCGAGGATTCCTGCATGACGTCGCCGTCCAGGACCGTGCGGATCATCGCTGCCGGGGGCATCTCCTCGGGGGTCACCATCACCGGCCCCAACGGAGTGCTGTTCTCCCAGGTCTTGCCCTGTAACCACTGCATGGTCCTGAACTGGTAGCCGCGCATCGAGATGTCATTGGCCACCGAATAGCCCGCGATGTGCGCGGCTGCCGCATCCACTGGGATCCGTCGGCCTGCAGTGCCGACGACGATGGCCAGCTCGGCTTCCCAGTCGATGAGCTCGTCCTCCACCGGAAGGTCGATGGGATCCGAGGCCCCGATCAGCGCCTCAGGGTACTTCGCGAACAGGGTCGGGTACTCGGGGACATCGGCACCCATCTCCTCGATATGCGTCTGGTAGTTGGCGCCGACGCAGATGATCTTGCCGGGACGGGGAATGACCGGCGCCAGCTCGACCGCCGTGGACGGCAACCTGGTTCCACCGCGGGAGGTCGCGATGTCCGCCCACTCCGGGTGTTGGAGCAGCGCCCCGACGTCGCTGAATCCGTCCAGGACCACATGCTCCTCCCCCTCCTGCCGCGCCGCGTAGGTCTCGCCGTTGAATCGAATGGTGGACAGCTTCACGTATGGCTCCTTGATGAGGTGGACTGCTGGGAGGGATGACTGGTGGTGATCGGCTCGGCGGGATGCGCAGAGTGGGCCCGGGCCGGGGTCTGGGACGGGGCACTGCCCGCACCGGGACCGCCGCCGGACTGCCGGACCGAGCCGGGCCGACGTCGTGGTGGAGATGGTGTGGCCGAGTCCCAGAAGGTGATCTTGCGCTGCAGCCAGGAGACGATCAGGAAGAGGATCAGCCCCAGGGCGCTGAGGAAGAGGATCAGGGCGAAGACCCGGTCCAGGGCGATGCGGGAGCCGGCCACCCGGATCTGTTCGCCGAAGCCCACGCCGCCGCCGATGAATTCTGCGGCCACGGCCCCCGTCACCGCGGACACCACGGCCACCTTGAGCCCGGCGAAGATGAACGGCAGGGCGCGCTGCATCTTGAGCTTCCAGAACACATCCCATGGTTTGGCCTTCATGGACCGGAACAACTTCAGCTCATCCTCAGACGTCGCCGCGAGGCCGGAGACGGTGCCGATGATGATCGGGAACACGGAGAGGAACGCGGCCATCACGAACTTCGAGGTGATGCCGAAGCCGAACCAGGCGATGAACACCGGGATGAAGGCGATCTTCGGGGTGGCCTCCAACAGGACGAACAGGGGCATCACCGCGCGGCGCCCGAACTGGGTCTGGCCCACCCACAGGCCGATCAGGAAGCCCACGACGCAGGCCAATCCGAATCCGATCAGGATCTCCTGGATCGTGATCCAGAGCTGGCCGGCCAGGAATCCGCCGGTGAACAGCTGCTGCGTGACGACCACGAGCTCCTCGGCCACCGCCATCGGCGGGGGCAGGATGATGTGCGGCACGCCGCCGAACATCGTGACGGCCTGCCAGACCAGAAGGAAGACGACGACCACGAGGGCGATGGCCGCCGGCTGGGGCAGGGAGTTCAGGGCGCTGCCGAGCCCACGCCGGGGGCGGTGACCGGTTGAAGCGGAGTCAGCCACGGTCATGCCCCCGATCCAGTGCCGCACGGACCTGTCCGACGTAGTCGGCGAACCGCGGTTCGGCCATGGTCTCCATGGTGCGCGGGCGTGGCAGGTCGATCTCGATGAGTTCCGAGATGCGTCCGGGCCGTGCCGACATGGCACAGACCCGGTCCGCCAACAGGACCGACTCGGGGATGGAGTGGGTGACGAAGACCACCGTGGCGTTCCGGGCCATGGCGATGCGCTGGAGCTCCAGGTCCATCCGTTCCCGGGTCAGCTCATCAAGGGCCCCGAACGGCTCGTCCAGGAGCAGCACGTCCGGTTCCGTGATGAGCATGCGGCAGATCGCGGCCCGCTGTGCCATGCCTCCGGAGAGTTCATGCGGGTACGCCTGGTCGAAGCCTGACAGGCCGACCGTCTCCAGCAGGTCCATGGCCGCCTCGCGGTACTTCCGGGCGGCCTTGGTGCCGTCCCGCAGCTCGATGGGCAGCAGGATGTTCTCCACGGTGGTGCGCCAGGGCAGCAGGGTGGCCTTCTGGAACATGATGCCCACCTCGTCCGGCGGTCCGTCGATCTCCCGTCCGGCCAGGGAGACCGTCCCCCCCGCTGGGGGTGAGCAATCCGGCCAGGGCGTTGAGCAACGTGGACTTCCCGCATCCGCTCGGACCGATCAAGGCAGTGATGGACCCTCTGGGGATCTCCAGGTTGATGTCCTTCAGGGCTCGGACCTCGCCCCCTGGGAACACGTGGTTGACGTCCCGGATCGAATAGCAGGTCTCCCCGGCGGCACCGTTCTGCTCCACCGCCGTGTTCACGGGTTCGCCGTGCGTGGTGGCGGCACTCATCGGTTGAATCCCTCCACGAACTCGTTGGTGTACAGGGAGTCGGCCTCCACGGCTCCCTCCTCGATCTCTCCGGACGACACTGCATCGTCGATCAGTTGCTGCCAGTACTCGGGATTGGAATAGCCGAAGTCGTCGCCGTCCGGTGAGGTGACCGTCTTCCGGGAGGCCTCCAGCAGTGCCGTCGCGTACTCCGGATCCTCGACTTCCTGCGGCTGGTACTGACCGCAGGCGGCCACCACGTCGTCCGGGTTCTCCAGCCCGTGTTCGGTGGCCTGACGGTAGGCCCGCCCGAAGGCCTCGATGGCCTCGGGCTGATCGGCGATCAGTTCGGAGCTGGCGGCCACGCCGTTCCCGAAGAGGTAGTTGGTGGCGTTTCCGGAGATGTCCTGCAGGGGCTGCCCGGCCTGCTCCAGCGTCGCCACGCCGTCGATGGAGGCCGAGTAGGCATCGATGTCCCCTCGGCTGAAGCCGGCCACGGCCTGGCCCCCCTCGCCCACGGTCATGATCTCGTAACTGCCCTCCTCGAGACCTGCCTCCCGGAGGATGGTCTCCAGGAAGCTGACCTCTCCCCCGTCAGCGGTGGCCACGCCGATGGTCTTGCCCTCCAGCTGGCTGGCGTCAGAGATCCCGCTGTCCTCCGGAGTGACGAGGGCGAAGTTGCCCCCGGGGTTCACATTGGCCACGTACTGGACATCCTCGCCGCGGGAGTTGGCGAGGACCACGGGGATGGAACCCGGCGTGCCCAGGTCCACCTGGCCGGACAGCATGGCCTGGAGGACGGCCGAGGACCCGTTGACCACCTCGATGTCCACCTGGACGCCGTTCTCCTCGAAGAAGCCCTGCTCCTGGGCCACGTACACGGGGAAGAACCCCAGGCAACTGCTGGTCACCATGGCCACGGACAGCTGATGCTGGCCGCCTGCCGAGGCGGAGGACCCTGCCTCTTCCTGGGAGGCCTGCTCGGCGGCGGGGCCTCCACAGGCGGTGATCGCGAGCAGGCTGGCCGCGCCCACGGCGGCGAGGGTCTTACGGGACATGATGACTCCTTGGTCGGGTGAGGACGGTGCTCGTCGGGACGGCGAGATCACGACTATTGGTTATAACCAATAGGTGTAAGGTAGATCACGTCAGCCGGTCACGTCAACGGCCGATTCCGAGCCAGTCCGGCTGGCGCACCTCTGCCCCCGGTACTGTGGGCGCAAGCCTCATACACCACCAGGAGAATCCCATGCCCTTAGACCTCGAATCCCCGTCACGGGCCACGGCGGTGGCCCGGTACATCGAGGAGTACATCGAGGAGAAGGGGCTCAGCGCTGGTGATCGGATCGGCACGAAGCAGGACCTGCAGCAACGCTCGGGCGTGGCCCGCGCCACCGTCAACGAGGCCGTCCGGCTGCTTCACGACCGAGGTCGCATCTCGGTCCGCAGCGGCCCCCAAGGAGGACTCTTCGTGGCGGACGTCGATCCGGGGATCCAGCTGGGCAGGTTCCTCCTCGCCGTCGGCAAGGATGCCGCAACGGTCACCGACGCGATGGCCCTTCGCGACTTCCTCGAGACGATGGTGATGCGGGAGGCCACGGAGCATCGCAGGCCCGAGGACGTGACCGCGCTCCGACACTGCCTGGACCGGATCGTGGGCGCCGGGGACGACCCGGGCCGACTGCTGCCGCTGGTCTGGGAGTTCCACGATCGCATCGCCACCATCACCCCCAATGTCGTCCTGAAATCGACCTACCTGGGGCTGGTCGGCTTCATCAGGGACCAGGTGAAGGGACTCCCCGACTCACAGACCTCCACCCCGGGCAGCTTCGCCCAGGAACGGGTGGCGGCACACGTGGCCTTGGTGGACGTGATCGAATCCGGGGACCTCTCGCGGGTGGACGAGGTGGTGGAGCGTCACAACGCGACCCCCTGACCGGGCAGATCCGGCCCGATCCGGCTACAGCCCCGTCTCCCCCATCTGCCCCTCACGGACCAGCGCGGTCATGCGGGAGACGGTGCGGAAGTACTTCTTCATGTAGCCACCGCTCATCATCTCCTCGGTGAAGAGCCGGTCGAACGGCACCCCGGAGGCGATCACCGGGACGTCCTTGTCATACAGGCGGTCGGCCAGGACCACGAAGCGCAGGGCCATGGCCTGCTCGGAGATGGTCTGCACGTTGTGCAGCACCATCACGTCCACGTCCTCCACGAGCTTGCGGTAGCGGCTCGGGTGGACGCGGGAGAGGTTCGCGGTCAGGTCGGCGAAGTCATCCTCGGAGACGACGCCGGCCTCCGGGAAACGCTCGGCCCGCACCGCCTGCAGCTGGCCGTCCTCCAAGGGGGCGGGCGCCGCGGTGAGGCCGCGATGGCGGTAGTCCTCGCCGTCCACCCGCACCACATCGAACTGCTCGGCCAACACCTGGATCTCGCGCTTGAAGTCCTGGGCCGCGAAGCGCCCGTCCCCCAACGAGCCGGGCAGGGTGTTGGACGTGGCCACGAGCTTCACCCCGGCGTCGGCGAGCTCCCGCATCAGCCGGGACATCAGCACGGTGTCGCCCGGATCGTCCAGCTCGAACTCGTCGATGCAGACCAGGGTGTAATCCTTGAGCACGTCCACCGTCTTGCGGAAGGACAACGCCCCCACGAGGTTGGTGTACTCCACGAAGGTTCCGAAGGCCTTGGGCCCCGGGGCCGCATGCCAGGTCGAGGCGAGCAGGTGGGTCTTGCCCACGCCGAAGCCGCCGTCCAGGTAGACGCCGGTGGCCGACGTCGTGCCCTTGCCGTTCTTCCCGGGCTTTCCGGACTTCCCGCCTTTCAGGAAGCCGAACAGCCCGCCGCCGGAGTTGTTGGAGCCACCGGCCCCGCCGCGGCCCTTGATGGAGGCGGCAAAGTCCCGCAGCCGGTGCACGGCCTCGGCCTGCGAGGGGTGGGACGGGTCCGGGATGTAGGTGTCGAAAGAGACCTCACCGAAGCGGTAGGAGGGGTGGAAGCCGGCGAGCAGGTCCTCTGCGGACACCTGCGGGGTGCGGTCGGCGAGGTGGACGATCTCGGCCACGGGCGGCTCCATCCTGGACGGGTGACGGGTCATGGGCTGGCGATGAGCGCGTGAGGGCGCTCTGAGGGGACGACGTCGGTAACTCTACCGCCGCTCACCACCCGCCTCCGTCTTGTCCTCACCCTGCGCTCACCCTGCGTGCCCAGCTCAATGAAGGGTCACCTCACTAAATACCTCCCGCTCCTGTGGCGTAATGTACGCACCATGACTGCGGATTCCACCACCTCCCCCGGCACCTCCACCGACGCAACCGACTTCTCCTCCTACGCCCATCCGGAGAAGCTCGTCTCCACCCAGTGGGTGGCCGAGCACGCCCAGGACGGCGACCACGGCGACATCGTGGTCCTGGAGTCCAATGAGGACACGCTGCTGTACGCCACGGGTCACATCCCGGGTGCCCTGAAGATCGACTGGCACACGGAGCTCAACGACCCGGTCACCCGCGACTTCGTGGGCCCGGAGGAGTTCGCCCGCGTGCTCGGATCCAAGGGCATCGGCCGGGACACCACGGTGGTCTTCTACGGCGACAAGTCCAACTGGTGGGCCGCCTACGCCCTGTGGGTCTTCACCCTCTACGGGCACGCGGACACCCGCCTGATGGACGGCGGCCGGGACAAGTGGATCGCCGAGGGCCGCGAGACCACCCGCCAGGTCCGCGAGGTCACCGCCGTGGACTATCCCGTCATCGACCGTGACGACACCACCGAGCGCGCCTCCCGGGAGGACGTGCTGAACCACTTCGGCAAGCCCCTCGTGGACGTCCGTTCGCCGCTGGAGTACACGGGCGAGACCACCCACATGGACGGGTACCCGCAGGAGGGCACCCTGCGCGGCGGCCACATCCCGTCCGCCGCCTCCGTGCCGTGGGCCAAGGCCGCCAACGAGGACGGCACCTTCAAATCCCGCGAGGAACTGGAGCAGATCTACCGGGTGGAGGCCGGCGTCGGGGAATCGGACGACGTGGTGGCCTACTGCCGCATCGGTGAGCGCTCGTCCCACACGTGGTTCGTGCTGCGGTACCTGCTCGGTTATGAGAAGGTCCGCAACTACGACGGCTCCTGGACCGAGTGGGGCAACTCCGTGCGCCTGCCGATCGCCGTGGGCACCGAACCGGGCGAGGTCCCCAGCCGATGAGCGTCCCGGCCAAGCTGCAGGAGATCATCGACGACTTCCAGGCCGTTCCGGATGCGGAGAAACTGGAGCTGCTGCTCGAGTTCTCCGACGAGCTGCCGGCCCTGCCCGCGCGCTACGACGGGCACCTGGATGAGATGGAACAGGTGGTGGAGTGCCAGACCCCGCTGTTCCTGGCCCTCGAGCTGGAGCCGGCGCCCGGGGCACCAGCAGCGGCAGTAGCAGAGACAGGGCCCGACGCCGGCCCCTCGCCCGATCCTCTCGTCCGCCTGTTCGTCTCCGCCCCGCCCGAGGCCCCGACGACCCGCGGTTTCGCCTCGGTGTTGTCCCAGGGGCTCGACGGCCTGCCCGCCTCCGAGGTCCTCGCGGTCCCGGAGGACCTGTCCAGGCTGCTGGGCCTGCAGAAGTCCCTGACCCCGTTGCGCCTGCGCGGCATGTCGGCGTTGCTGGGTCGCATCAAGCGCAACATCTCCACCCAACTGGTCTCCTGAGCCTGCAGACCGCCTGCACTCGCAGACTGACTGAGCCCGCAGACCGCCTGAGACCACTGATCACCGGAGACTGAACACCGTGGCCCGCAGACCCACCCCCGGACCCACCACCGCGACGCCGGCCCTCGCCGCCCTGCACCGTGCCGGCGTCGACTTCGAGGTGCTGGAGTTCGAGGTACCGGAGTTCGAGGTGCAGGAGTCCACGCCGGAGACAGGTTCCAAGGCCGGCTCCGGCGCCGGTTATGGCCTCCAGGCCGCGTCGGCACTCGGGGAGGATCCCGGGCGCGTGTTCAAGACGCTGATGGCGCAGCTACCGGACGGCTCACTGGCGGCCGGTGTGGTTCCCGTCGCGGGCAGCCTGGACCTCAAGGCCCTGGCCGCGGCCCTGGGCGTAAAGAGGGTGACCATGGCCGATCCGGCCCTGGCGGAACGGCGCACCGGATACGTGGTCGGCGGGATCTCACCCCTGGGCCAGCGGCAACGCTGCCCCGTGGTGCTGGATTCCTCCGCCCTGGCCCTGCCGGATGTCCTCGTCTCCGGTGGACGACGCGGGCTGGACGTCCGGCTGGCCGCCACGGACCTGATCAGGGTCGTCGGGGCGGTGGTCGCGGACATCGCGACGTCCTGAGCCGGTGTGACGTCCTGAGCCGGAGTTCAGTCCAGCGCGGAGGCACCTCCCGTGGTCGCGGTGAGGGCCTCGGCCACAGCGTTCTCGGTGGCCAGCAGGGCCTCCGCCATGGACTGCTGGGTGGCGGGGCTCCCGGCGGGGGTCAGCGCAGCGGCGCGGATGTGGGCCTTGTCCACGTCGGGGAAGAGCCGGTGCAGGAGCCTCGTGGTGCGCAACAGGGAGATGAGTGGCCACGTGAGGTCGTCGGCCGGACGCCCCTCCATCAGCACGGCGCGGATCCGCTCCCGCAGCTCACGCTCGACGTGGTGGTCCCGTTCCACGTAGCGGGTGCGGTGGAAGATCCACAGGACGGTGCTCTCGCCCTCCTCCACGATCCGGCGCTTGACGAGGGAGGCAGCCACCGCGTCCCGCAACGACTGGCGGGAGAACCGGTTGATCCACTGCTCGGCATCCCGGTGCCGGGTGAAGGCGTTGATGATGTCCCAGACCTGCTCCAGCGGCCACTCCAGTTCCGTGGCGCTGGCCCAGACCGGCGGGTTGCGTTCCGCCGCGAAGACCTGTTCCGGGTGCTCGATCGAACGCACGGTGGTCCCCGTCACCTCGAGTCGTCCTCGGCGGGCCAACTCGGTGATCGCGGCCCCGGCGATCCCCATTCCGGCGGTCGGCCCGTCCAGTAACAGACGCCCCTTCTTCTCGTCCAGACAGAGCAGGAGGAAGTACTCGGGGATGTTCAGGGGACGGTCGGTGACAGCCTCGTCGCTGCCGGTGATGGGCTCGCTCATGGTCCCATTGTGACGCAGAGGTCCATGCCAGGTCAGGAGCTGGGCGGTTGGGCCCTGCTCTGCCGGTACACGGTCGCCATGCGCTGGCCGACCGTGACGGCGGAGGCCACCGTCAGCAGCATCAGGACCACGGCCAGGAACCACGGGTCCAGGCCCAGGCCGGTGAGCCCGGCGAACACGAGCGTCGAGACGAGCCGTTCGGCCCGTTCCGCGATCCCGGTGTTGGCCTCGAATCCCAGGGACTCGGCCTTGGCCCGGACGTAGGACACCAACATGCCCAGCGCCAGGCTGGCACCGGCGGCGACCCCGGCGATCCAGAAGTCACCGGCACCGAAGAACCACAGCATCAGCCCCAGGAAGACGGCCGCGTCCTGGACACGGTCGAGCGTGGAGTCCAGGAAGTTCCCCCACCGCCCGGTGGTCCCGGCGAGACGGGCCATCACCCCGTCCAAGACGTCCGAGAAGACGAACAGGGTGATGACCATGGTGCCCCAGAACAGCTCGCCCATCGGGAACAGCACGAGTGCCCCGAGGCTGACCCCGAGCGTCCCCACGATCGTCACGGCGTCCGCCGAGACGCCGCGCGCCAGCAGGAACCTGGCCATCGGCGTGAAGATCCGGGCGAACAGGGCCCGGGCATAGCGGTTGAGCATCAGCCGCTCTGCCGGGCGTCGAACTCGGCCTCGGCCTCTGACCAGGCTCCGGACACGGCCGAACGCACGGTGTCCAGGGTGACCGTGATGTTCTTGGTCTCGGCGATGATCGGCAGGAAGTTCCCGTCCCCGCCCCAGCGGGGCACGATGTGCTGATGCAGGTGAGCCGCGATGCCGGCACCGCCGGTCTTGCCCTGGTTCATGCCCAGGTTGAAGCCGGTGGCCCGGGCGGTGGCCCGCAGGGCGATCATCGCGACCTGGGACAGCCGGGCCAGCTCCGCCGTCTCCGGCAGGGTCAGGTCCGTGTAGTCCGGCACGTGGCGGTAGGGGCAGACCAGCAGGTGGCCGGCGTTGTACGGGTAGAGGTTGCACAGCACGTAGGCGGTCTCACCACGGGCCACGATCAGTGACTGTTCGTCCGGGCGGCCGGGCGCGGCGCAGAACGGGCACGTCGACTCCCCGCTGACCTGGTCCTGCCCGCCGCGGACGTAGGCCATCCGGTGCGGGTTCCACAGCCGTTGGAAGCCGTCCGGCGTCCCGGCGAGCTGGAAGTCGTCGGTGACCGGGCCGTCGTCGGGCATGCCCTCCGGACCGGAGGTCACTGGGACTCCCGATTCCTCACGGCCCTCACGATGCGCTCCACCGCGTCCGCCACCGGCACGCCGTTGTCCTGGCTGCCGTCCCGGAAGCGGAAGGACACGGCACCGGCCTCGGCGTCCTCGCCACCGGCGATGAGCACGAACGGCACCTTCTCCTTGGACGCCGTGCGGATCTTCTTCGGGAAGCGGTCGGAGCCGTCGTCGAGGCGGGCGCGGATGCCCTGTGCCCTGAGCTGGTCGACGACGTCCCCCAGGTAGTCGTTGAAGGCCTCCGCCACCGGGATCGCCACGACCTGCTCCGGGGCCAGCCAGGCGGGGAAGGCACCCGCGTAGTGCTCGGTGAGCACGCCGAGGAAACGCTCGATGGAGCCGAACAGGGCCCGGTGGATCATCACCGGCCGCTGGCGGGAGCCGTCGGCGGCCTGGTACTCGAGGTCGAAGCGCTCCGGCAGGTTGAAGTCGAGCTGGATGGTGGACATCTGCCACGTACGGCCGATCGCGTCCTTGGCCTGGACGGAGATCTTGGGACCGTAGAAGGCGGCGCCGCCCGGATCCGGCACGAGGTCCAGCCCGGAGGCCGTGGCGACCTCTTCAAGCGTGCGGGTGGCCTCCTCCCAGATGGCGTCCTCGCCCACGTACTTCTCCGGGTCCTTGGTGGAGAGCTCGAGGTAGAAGTCGTTGAGGCCGTAGTCCTTGAGCAGGTCCAGCACGAAGGTGAGCGTGGACGTCAGCTCGTCCTTCATCTGCTCCTTGGTGCAGTAGATGTGGGCGTCGTCCTGGGTCATGCCGCGCACCCGCGTCAGGCCGTGGACCACGCCGGACTTCTCGTAGCGGTAGACCTGCCCGAACTCGAACAGGCGCAGGGGCAGCTCCCGGTAGGACCGGCCCCGCGAGGAGAAGATCAGGTTGTGCATGGGGCAGTTCATGGGCTTGAGGTAGTAGTTCTGCCCCTGCTTGGTGATCTCACCCGTGACCGGATCGCGCTGTTCGTCGATCTGCATGGGCGGGAACATGCCGTCCGCGTACCAGTCGAGGTGCCCGGAGATCTCGTAGAGGTGCTGCTTGGTGATGTGCGGGGTGTAGACGAACTCGTAGCCGGCCTCGGTGTGACGCTGGCGCGAGTAGTCCTCCATCTCCTTGCGGATGATGCCGCCGCGGGGGTGGAACACGGGCAGGCCGGAACCGAGCTCGTCCGGGAACGAGAACAGGTCCAGTTCGGCACCGAGCCGGCGGTGGTCACGTCGCTCGGCCTCCGCCAACCGCTCCTGGTAGGCCTTGAGGTCCTCCTTGGTGGGCCACGCCGTCCCATAGATGCGCTGCAGCTGCCGGTTGTTCTCGTTGCCGAGCCAGTACGCGGCGGCCGAGCGGGTCAGGGCGAAGGCGTTGGAGATCAGCTTGGTGTTCGGCAGGTGCGGTCCGCGGCAGAGATCGCACCAGAGGGTGTCCCCGGACTTGCGGTCCACGTTGTCATAGATGGTGATCTCGCCGGCGCCCACCTCGATGTTGGCGCCCTCGCCCACGGCATCGGCATCGTTCTGCTTGCGGAGGAGTTCCAGCTTGTAGGGCTCGTCCGCCATAGCCTGGCGGGCCTCCCCCTCGGAGACCACGCGGCGGGCGAAGGTCTGACTCGAGTTGACGATCTTGAGCATCATCTTCTCGAGCGTCTTGAGGTCCTCGGGGGTGAAGGGCTCGGCCACGTCGAAGTCGAAGTAGAAGCCGTCCGTGATGTACGGGCCGATGCCCAGCTTGGCGTCCGGACGCAGCTGCTGGACCGCCTGGGCCATCACGTGTGCGGTGGAGTGGCGCAGGACGTTCAGGCCGTCCTCCTCGGAGATGTCGACGCCCACGACGTCGGCCCCGGCCGGGATCCGGCGGCTCAAGTCCTGCAGCTCGCCGTCGACGCGCATCACGACGATGGTCTTCTGGTCGGCGAAGAGCTCCGTGCCGGTGGTACCCGAGGACACCTCCCGCTGTTCCGCGTTGACGGTGATGGTGATGAGTTCGTTCTGCGACGCCTCGGACACGGTCCGGTTCCTCCTCGGGTAGGGCTTCTGAGCTGGTGGCATACGGGGGCCACCGCCAGCCACGGGCCATTCTAGGGCAGTGGGTCGACGCGGCGGTCTGTTGGGCCCGTTCGGTCCGTTCGGCATGTTCGGCGCGTGGGCGTTCGGCGACCGTTCCGCCGGCAGTGCCCCTGATCTGACCCTGGAGGGACCGGCGGGTGCACAATACCGGCATGACTGCACCGCGCCCACTGGGCCGAGACAGGTCTCTCCGTTCCGGACTCCGCAGCTCCGGACACCGCGGCTCCGGACACCGCTCCGGACACCGCTCCGCCGGAGGCCAGCTGGCCACGCTGGGGGCCCTCGGGGTGGTCTTCGGGGACATCGGCACGAGTCCGCTCTACGCGCTGCATACCTCATTCAGCATGGATCACAACGATGTGGGGCTCACCGCGCACGAGGTCTACGGCGTCATCTCGATGGTGCTGTGGACCATCACCATCATCGTGACCGTCAAGTACGTGGCGCTGTTGATCCGGGCGGACAACGGTGGCGAAGGGGGCATCCTGGCGTTGGTGGCACTGATGCGGCGGAGGATCACCGGCCGGCACCGGCTGGGATGGCTCACCCTGGTGGGGGTGGTGGGGGCGTCCCTGTTCTACGGCGACTCGATGATCACCCCGGCCATCTCCGTGATGAGCGCGGTGGAGGGCCTCGCCGTGGTGTCCCCCGAATGGGGCCGTCTGGTGGTGCCCGTCTCCGTGGTGATCCTCGCGCTACTGTTCCTGTTCCAGCCGGCCGGCACCGGGCGGGTCAGCCGGGCCTTCGGACCCATCATGCTTCTGTGGTTCGTGGTGATGGCCGTCATGGGGCTGCCGCAGGTCATCGCCCACCCACAGATCCTGGGAAGCCTTTCCCCGCACTGGGCCATCGAGCTGGTGATCCGTCAGCCGTTCCCGGCCTTCGTGCTGATGGGGGCCGTGGTCCTCACCGTCACCGGGGCCGAGGCGCTCTATGCGGACCTCGGTCACTTCGGGGCGAGGGCGGTGCGGCAGGCCTGGCTGGCCGTGGCGATGCCCTCGCTAGTCGTCGTCTATCTGGGGCAGGGGGCGGTGGTGATCTCCGCGCCCGATACCGCGGGAAACCCCTTCTTCCACTTGGCCCCGCCTGCCCTGCAGCTTCCGCTGATACTCCTGGCCACGGTGGCCACGATCATCGCCTCGCAAGCCGTGATCTCTGGTGCGTTCTCCGTGACGGTGCAGGCCATCCGGTTGGGGCTGCTCCCCCGCCTGGTGGTGCGGCATACCTCGCGGCAGGAGGGACAGGTCTACCTGCCCATGGTCAACGGGGTCCTCTGCGCCGGAGTCATGGTCCTCGTGACGGCCTTCGGCTCCTCGGCCGCACTGGCCAGCGCCTACGGACTCGCGGTCACCGGAACCCTGCTGCTCGTGTCCGTGACCTTCCTGGTCTTCGCCCGCACGGTCTGGCGGTGGCCCTGGTGGGCGGTGGGAGCCTACACGCTGGTGATCGGCATCCTGGAGGTGGTCCTGCTGGCGGCGACCTCCACCAAGATCCTGGCCGGCGGGTGGATTCCGTTGCTGGCCGCCGCACTGGTGCTGACCGTCATGGTGACCTGGCACCGCGGTCACCAGGGCCTGGTGGCCGAACGCCGCCGGATGGAGGGTGACCTGCGGCAGTTCATCGCCACGGTGCAGGGCGTGCGCCGCATCCCGGGGGTGGCGGTGTTCCCCCACCCGTCCCCGGATACCACTCCCCTGGCCTTGCTGCGATGCGTGGAGAGCTTCGGTGTGCTGCACGAACGGGTGGTGATCGTGCGGGTGGTGGCCGCAGGGGTCCCGCACGTGAGTGCGGCGCATCGGATCCAGGTGCGCCATCTGGGTTCGACGGAGGATGGAATCGTCCACGTGACCGTCACGGTGGGCTTCCTGGACGCCCAGGACATCCCGCGCAGCCTGGCCCTGGCGGTGGACGGCGGTCCCGAGCTGGACCTGGACCTGGACTCCGCGCACTACTTCATCTCGGTATTGGCGCTGTTGCCGCCCCACACCCACCCGTTCCGCAGCTGGGGTCAGCGGTTGTTCCTGGCCCTGGAACGCAATCAGGCAGACCGGACCGAGGTGTTCCACCTGCCGCCCACCCGGACCGTGGTGATGGGCTCTGAGCTGCCGACTTGAAATGCCAGCTGACAGAACCCTGCCTCTGGCGGGCCCCAGCTGACCGAGCCATCAATCCGGTGGGTCTGCAGTCCCACCGCGCCGGTACCTGTTCCGGCGAGCGCGCCGGGTGGTGTCCAGATACGGCGCCGGGATGAACCAGGGGACGCCGTTTCGGACAGAGATCTCCCAGGCGTCGGCGTGGACTGCATGGTGATGGTGGGAGCACAGCAGGACTCCGTTCTCCACCGAGGTCGGTCCCCCGTTCTCCCAAGGGTCGATGTGGTGGGCCTCGCACCACAGCGCCGGAATGGAGCAGTTCGGCGCCGCACATCCACCGTCACGTGCCACCAGTGCCTGCCGGATCCTACGGGGGAAGAGTCGTTGGGCCCGACCGATGTCCAGGACCTGCCCGTCACCGCCCATGACGACGGGGATCAGGTCCGCTTCACAGGCCCACTGCCGGATGAGCCGGGGCGAGACGGGCCCGGCGTAGGCCGCCTGGGACAGGAGTGTGTCTGTCGCGTGGACCTGGTGCACACGGTTGAGCAGCGAGTCGTGGTCGATCGTGACGAGCACCTGCGGCCGGAAGCCGCCGCTGGCTGGCAGATCGGAGAGATCAGCCAGGGCGAGGGCACCGGTGAGAGCGCTGACGAGGCCGTCCAATTGCTTCTGCCCCACACTGCGCGGATCCAAGCGCTGCAGCTCCGCCTCCTCCGCAGCCACGGCTTCAGCCGCCGTGCACTCCGGACCGAGGGCCCGGGGATTCGAGGCGGCCGCGGCGACGGTCTGCAGGATCTCGTGCTGCCCATCCGTGGCCAGGACCTCCCACCGGTGCAGGCCGTGACCCCGCTTCCGCCCCCGGTAGAAGAAGCCCTGGGCTGCATTCACCTCGGCGTCGGTCGGTTCGCGACCATCGGGATCGACCAGCGCGTCGAACCGTAGCCGCCAATGGGCACAGATCTTCGACAGGGTCTCGGGGTCGACGTCCCGGGCGTTGGCCACCAGGAGGCGCTCACCGGCCACCAACTGTTCATCGACGATCTCCGGGGGCGCATCGGCGAGCGCCGCCTCCCGCCGGGCGGTACTCAGGGTGGAGGCGATGAGATCTCCTGCGGAGGTGTCGAACTCAGCCTGGAGCACCGAATCGGCCAATACCGGCAGCCGGGGCGGGACGATCTGGGAATGGTCCACGGTGCGGGTCGCCATGAGGTGTCCCGACCGGTCTACCCGGCGCCTGGCCTCCCGCCGATCGATGTGTAGGTGCTCGCGGAGGTAGTCCGGGGCATGGCGGAAGGCCGTCTTGCCGGCGGGGAGGCCCAGAACCTCGCGGCGCTGGTCCGGCAGATCGAAGACCCGGTCGATGTGTCCCGCCAGCGCTGTCCTTGAGGCGTCGACGCTCCGGGCCAGCCGTTCGACGGCGACGGTGATCTCCGGCAGGACTCCAGGCGGGACGTCGGCTGACCCCTGCGGCCCGGGCGCTCCACCCTCTGCGCCCGCTGCGCCACCGTCGCCGTCCGCGTCGTCGCCACCGTCCGCGCCAGCTGCGCTGTACACCGCATCATCGGCATAGAGGCCCCAGTCCGCGGAGCGGTCGCGTTGCGGACCACGAGGGAACCGGGGCAGGTCATCCAGGAAGTCGGGCGAGGACAATCGCGCCGTCAACTCCGCGGCCAGCGCGAGCGACAGGGTGAGGAGGTCTGGGGTAGCCAGGGCGCCGACGTCGTTAGGTTTGGATTCTGTCACTGCACCCACCTCCCGATGGCTCCCGCCCGCCTTCTTGTTAGCACACATATTCGAACATGCGGGGTGGACAAGATAAGCATGCAGCTGCCCGGAGGTGGCCGGCTCGCCGGGAGATGTCTCCTGTGGAGGACTCGGCACGCACCTGAGCCTCCGCCTACACCCACGCCGACGCGCATGCCGACCCGCCCGGCGGCACCAACGCCCGGGCGGTCTCCGGGGCGGGCGAACCGTAGATCTGGCGCACCGGCGTCGGGATTCCTACACTCGGGCCATCACACAGGACCCGGCGCCCCCGGCGCGGCGGCCGGCCCGTGCCCTCGACGTCAGGAATGCGCCCATGCCCTCCACCGCCAAAGGCTCCACCACCAAGGGCTCCACCACACCCGGCCGTGCACCCCAGCCCCCACGGCTCAAGGTGCAGAACTTCTTCGTCTCACGGGACGGCGTCGCGGCCGGGGAGGACCAGAGCCTGGAGCGCCCCTTCGGCCATGTCGATCCGGGGCCGTTGGTCGCATGGGCCGGCGCCACCGCCAGTTGGCCCAACCGCACCGAACCCGGCGGTACCCGCGGCCTGGACGACCACATCGTGCGCGACTTCACCCACAACATCGGCGCCGAGATCATGGGCAGCCACAAGTTCAGCCCCTACCGCGGCCCCTGGGAGAACGAGGACTGGACGGGTTGGTGGGGTGACGACCCGCCGTTCCACACCCCGGTCTTCGTGCTGACCCATCACCTGCGCCCGTCCTTCTCGCTCGGTGACACGACCTTCCACTTCCTGGACGCCAGTCCGCCGGAGGCCCTACGGATCGCGCAACAGGCAGCCGACGGCAGCGATGTCCGGCTCGGCGGTGGCGTCACCACCGTGTTGGAGTTCATCGAGGCGGACCTCGTGGACGAGCTCCACATCGCCGTGGCACCCCATGACATCGGCTCCGGGCTGCGGTTGTGGGACTCCCCTGCCGATCTCGAGGACCGGTACCTGCACGAGAGCGTCCTCAGCCCCAGCGGGATGGAACATCACTTCTTCTGGCGGTGACGGTCGGCCGCGGGACGCCTGGACCGGTCACCTCCGGGCGTCGAGCACGGCGAGCAGATGCCGGTTGCGCTGCCGGATGAGCCGCCGCAGGTAGGGCACCAGCACCAGCTTCTCGGCCAGTCGACCGAACACGGGCGAGGCCAGGGTGATCGTGTCCGTCATCACCGTCGCCTCGCCCACCGCCCGGTACTCGTGCACATGGCGGAAGGACCGAAAGGGTCCGGCGACCTGCTCGTCGACGAACCGGCGGGGCCGGTCGTGGTCGGTGATCCGCGAGGTCATGGTGAACCAGATGCCGAAGTGCCTGGCCCGCCACGTGACCGTCTCCCCGAGCCCGATGGTCCCCGTGGTCACCCCGCCGATGGCCTGCTCGCCGGAGTCGGCCATCGACCCCAGGTGTTCATCGATGCTGAGGGAGACCTCGAAGAGCCGGTCCGCAGGATGGGCCGACCTCGTCTCCACCGTGAAGGTGCTCGCCATGCATCGATCGTCGCACAACCCGGCTGCCGGCCGACCCAGACAGCACCGTCAGGCCAGACAGCACCGTCAGACCGGTCGGTTCAGTCGGCCCAGTCCTCCGGCGTCGGCAGCAGCTCCCAGGTCTCCGGGTGAGGCACGGGGACGGGCCGGTGGATCGACAGCGCCCTGGAGGACGCCCGGTAGGCGCCGGCCGTCCGGTTGCCGCCCGTCGCCGAGGCCCCGGCGGGCACGCCGACCGGTCCGCGGACCTTCACGGGCCACGAGCCGGTGTCATGGTGCGGGATGTCGGGGACCCGGGTGCCGGCGTCGTGCTCCACCGCCCTGCGCGCCCCGCCGGTGCCCTGCTGCTGGGCCGCGGACGAGACGGCGGGCCCCCACGGCACCGGAGCCGGCTGTCCGGTGGCCCGGTCCCGGTCCCGCCGCAGCCAGGCCCGCCACTGGTCCCGGCTGGCGTCCAGGTAGTCCGGGTCCGGCAGGGTCTCCGGCCGGTGCAGGTCCCACGCCCGGATGGCCTGCAGGCTGATGGCCTTCGGCCCGGTGCGCCGGGTGGTGCCCTCGATCAGCATCAGCCGGGAGGAGAACAGCATCTCCCCGGTCTCGTGCTGGGCCTCCGTGAAGAAGGAGGCGTCCACGCAGCCGGTGCCGTCGTCCACGGAGATGAACACCACCCGCTTGCCGCTGCGCATGGGCGGGGTCTGCGTGGCCACCCGCACCCCGGCCACCAGCACCCTCGATTGCGACCTCAGGCCCAGCAGGTCCTCCGCCGCCGTCACCCCGAGCGCGTCCAGGTACGGCCGGTGCGACTCCATCAGATGCGCCGTCAGGTCCATCGCGGTCAGGTCGAGCTCGGTGCGCACCTGCTGGTCCCGGCTCGGGTCCGGGAACATCGGCACGATCGCCTCCGCCTCGGTGTCCGGCAGCTCGAGGGAGAGCTGGCCGTCCACCTGCCGGCGCCCGGGCCGCTTCCTCCGCCCCGAGAGCCCCTCGGCGTCCCCGCTGTGCTGCAGTTCCAGATGGTGCACCAGGTCCGTGCGTGAGGCCCCTCCCGGTGGCAGCAGGCAGTCCAGGGCGCCGAGCTGGGCCAGCCGCTCGAGGTTCCGCCGCGTCGGCCGGGCCCGGTCCCGCACATCGGCCAGCGAGGCATACGGCTGCCCCGCCACGATCCGGGCGATCTCCGCCTCGCTCAGCCCGGACAGCGCGTTCAGCGCGAGCCGGATCCCCCAGCGGCCGGCGTCGGGCCCCTTCCCGCCGATCTCCGGGTGCGCGGGGACCCACTCGAGCCGGAAGGCCTCGGTGGAGGCGTTGACGTCCACGGGCAGCACGGGGATGCCCATGCGGCGCGCCTCGGCGATCATCAGCCGGCGCGGGTACATGCCGGGGTCGTGTTCGAAGATGCCGGCCAGGAACGCCTCGGGGTGGTGGGTCTTGAGCCAGGCCGAGTGGTAGGTGGGCACGGCGAAGGCGGCGCCGTGGGCCTTGCAGAAGCCGAAGGAGCCGAAGGCGTGCAGGGTGGCCCAGACCTCGTCGATCACCGTCAGCGGATAGTCCCGCCGCAAGGCCTCGGCCCGGAAGAACTCCTCCACCACGTGTTCCTGCTCCCCACCGATCTGGCGGCGGAACTCATCCGCCTTCGCCAGCCCGCACCCGGTCATCACATCGAAGGTCCGCAGCACCTGCTCGTGGAAGACCGTGACCCCGTGGGTCTCGGCGAGCACCGGTTCGAGGCTCCGGTGCGGGTACCGCGCCTCGGAGAAGCCGTGCCGCTGCTCCAGGAAGGGCCGCACCATGTCCGACTGCATGGGGCCGGGGCGGAACAGGGAGATGTCGATGATCAGGTCGTTGAGCTCGGTGGGGGCCATCTTCCCGATCAGTTCCCGCTGCCCCGGGGACTCGATCTGGAAGATCCCGAGGGTGTGGGTGGTGCGGATCATCTCGAAGGTTGGCTCGTCGTCGAAGGGCACCTGCTCCAGGTCCACCCGCCGCCCCGTGGTCCGCTCGATCTCCTGAAGTGTGTAGGCGATGGTCGACTGCATGCGCACCCCGAGCACGTCCAGCTTGAGCAGGCCCATCGGATCCATATCGTGCTTGTCGAACTGGCTCATCGGCAGCCCGATCCCGGAGGGCTGCACGGGGGTGCGGTCCAGCAGGCTGGCGTCCCCGAGGATCACCCCGCACGGGTGCATGGCGATGTGCCGCGGCAGCCGGTCCAGCCGCTCGGTGAGGTCCACGAGCAGGTCCAGCTGCTGCTGCCCGGCGGCCCGCCCGGAGGCGACCTGGTCGGCGAAGCCACGCAGCTCCGGCATCCGGTCCATGGCCTCGCGGAAGCTCGAGGCGGAGAACCGCCACAGCTGCTTGGCGATCGTGTCCACCCGCTCCGGCTCCATGCCCAGCGCCATGCCGGCGTCCCGCACCGCGCCGCGCGCCCGGTAGCCGTTCTGCATGCTCATGAGCGTGGTGCGCTCGGCCCCGAACCGGTCGAACATCGCGTGGTAGACGTCGTGCCGGCGCGCCGACTCCACGTCGATGTCGATGTCCGGCAGGGTCGAGCGGTCGTTCGAGAGGAACCGCTCGAAGATCAGCTCGTGCCGCATCGGGTCCACATTCGAGATCCGCAACAGGTGGTTGACCAGCGAGGACGCCCCGGAACCGCGCGCCGAGACGCGCACTCCCATGCCCTCGATCATCCGCACCACCTCGGCCACGGTGAGGAAGTAGCTGGCGAAGCCGAGCCGGTTGATGATCCCCAACTCGTGCTCCAGCCGCGCCTCCAGGTCCTGCCCGGCCTTCGAGGACGCGAAACGGCTCCCCGTGTAGAGCTCCGGGAAGCGCGTCCCGGCCCCGGCGAGGGAGCGTTTCCGCAGCTCGGCGACGGGGTCCCCACCGACCCCCAGCACGGAGGTCTCCGGCACCGTGGGACGTCCCCAGCCCAGGTCCGTCTCGGGGTCCATCCGGCAGGCCTCGGCCAGGGCATGGGTGTCCCCCAGCAGGGCGGCGACCCCCTCGGCGCCGTGGCCCTCACCGTTCGCGGCGCGGCAGACCTCCCGGGCGATCTGGTGCATGGCCCCGGCCGGCTTCAGCCACCCCTGCCCGTTGGGCTGGAGATCGCTCAGTGCCTCCAGGGAACTCAGGGCGCGGGCGGCGTCCAGGACGTCAGCGGTGGCGGCCCCGTCCGGGGTGGCGTAGCGCACCGCGTTGGTCAGCACCGCCGGCACCCTGACGTCCCGGGCGGCCCGCAGCATCTTCACGGCGTGCGGGGCGGAGAGCTTCTCGCCCGGCGGCGAGAGGTGGCAGACCACCTCCACCCGCAGCGACCCTGCGGGCAGGGCCGCCTTCCAGCGGCGCAGCAGCGCCCGGCCGGCGGTGTACTTGCGTGCGGCCATCAGCTGCCCGACGCCGGACCCCGGTCCCAGCAGCACGAACAGCTCCGGTGGGGCGCCGTGGTGCCTGCCGGCAGACCACTGCGCCAGCTCGGCGACCGTGACGTACGGTGATCCCCCTGCCGCCCCTCCCGTGGTGTGGGCGTGCGCGGCCGAGATGAGCCGGACGAGGGCCCGGTAGCCGGTGCCGCCGGTCCCCCCGCGGGCCAGCACCAGCACCCGGCCGGCCGGGCCGGCGTCGGGAAGCCCCCAGCGCACCGCCAGGTCCACCCCGAGCACCGGGGACAGGCCGTGCTCGAGGCAGGCACCCACGTGCTTGGCCGTTCCGTACAGCCCGTCCCGATCCGTGCAGGCCAGCACCTCCGCGCCGTCCGCCGCGGCGGCCGCGGCCAGCTCAGCCGGCCAGGACACCCCGTAATGGGAGCTGAAGGCGCTGGCCACGTTCAGATGCGGGAAGCCTCCGGCACCACCCATCAGGCGCTCTCCCGCAGGCGCACGGCGGCGCCGTCATGCACGCGGACCAGCCGCCAGCGGCCGGAATCCAGATGGTGGGAGAGGTCCAGTGTCAGCAGGGGCGCGTTGCGGGCCCGCTCCAGCCGGACCTGGACCCGCCAGACCTCATGGTCCACCAGGCCGGCGCCGCGGCCCCGTTCAGCCCGCTGCTCCTCGGTCCACCACTTGCGCCGCTCGTACCAGCGCACCGGGTCCGCCGCCAGCACATAGTTCCGACCGTTCCACTCCAGATACTGCGGGAGACCTGCCGTGGTGCATTGAACGGTGACCGATTGAGTGAAGATTCCCATGGGACGTGATTCCTGACCTGTTCTCGTCGTGACTTCTCATGCCGTACTCCTCCCCTCCGGCGAACGGCCGGCGAGGTTCGTCCGGAACGGCCCGGGCCGGCGTCGGGCCCTGCCGTCTGGGAAGGAACGGCAGAACAGACGCCGGGGCGCTCCGGCGGGGCGGTGGGAAGTGAAACGGCCGACGGGAAGTCCCGGCCGCACCCCACCATGGTATTAGAACGTGTGTTCTAACGCCAAGAAGGAGACTACGGAGAGTGCCGGACACGATAAGCACCCGGCCCCGAAGGGATCGGGGCCGGGCGTCTCACCACAGGTCAGAGCAGGGTTTCCAACGGTTCGGTCAGCTCGGGCCCGTTGTTGCGGACGTTGCCGACGGCGGTCCCCACCTCATCCAGGATCCACCCGGAGGCCGTGCGGAACGCCTGCCGTCGGACCCGGTCCACCAGTGCGCCAGCGGCTACGGCCGAGCTGAGCTTCTCCGGCTCCAGCCACTCGTCCAGGGTGTCGCGGTCCATCGGCAGCGGGAGCCGATCGTGCAGTCCGCCGAGTCGCTCGAGGGTGTCGAGCCCGGGCTGGTCCACGCCCTCGGCGCGGGCAGTCTCAACGTCCGTGGCGTCCGGCGAGGGACCGGTGAGCATGGTGCAGCTCAGCAGCCACCGGGCCGGGTCGCCCTCCGGCACGGACCCGTCCTTCCACCATTCGTAGAGTCCCGCGAAGTAGATCGGGGTCCCGTCCACCGGGTGGACATAGAAGGGGCGCTTCTTGGCCGACTTCGGGGCGCCGGCCTCGGGCTTGAGCCATTCGTAGTACCCGTCCACCGGCACGGCGCAGCGCCGGGCCCGGACCGCGGAGCGGAAGGTGGGCTTCTCCGTGACGGTCTCCGAGCGCGCGTTGAAGGCCCGCGACCCCACGGACAGGTCCTTGGCCCACGGCGGGACCAGCCCCCACCGAGCCACATGGATCTCCCGGCGCTTCTCCGTGCCCGACGCCGGCTCGGCGCGTTCCAGCACCACCGGGACATCCACGGTGGGAGCCACATTCCAGTTGGGTGGGAGCACCAGTTCCTCGTCGGGCTCCAGCGCCCCGGAGTCGGCCACCAGGTCACCGATGGCCCGTGCCATCACATACCGTCCGCACATGGGTTCAGTCTGCCGCTCTCGTCATCAATGGCTCAATGTGATCGATGGGGTCGATGGGGTCGATGGGGTCAGTCTTCGACGAAGGGGTCTCCGCAGGCCCAGCCTTCCGGGTTCTCCACGCAGTTCTCCGCGACGTTCTTGGACTTCGACCGCCAGATGTCAGCCACCACCGGGTCACTCGGGACCTCTGCCGTGCCCGGGATCGCGATCCACGGACCACCGTTGACCGAGAACTGGCCTCGGTAGGACGTGGACAGGCCCACCGGGAACTCCCCCGTGTCCTGATAGGCATGCGAGGTGGTGGTCTCCTGGTTGAACTCCCGTTGCGGGCCGCCTGGAAATGGATTGCTCAACGGCTCCGATCCATCCCCGTAGTCCCACGTCCACCGCACCGGCACCGCCTGAATCGCCACCGCCTGACCCAACATGGAAGTGTTCAGGGTCTGCGGCTCCTCCGTCGCATAGAAGTTCGTGTGCGCACGGATCAGCCCAAATCCGCCGGAGTCCGATTCGATGGTTGATGGGGCAATATTCAACCGCCGAAAATCCTCCAAGGTCACCACCGGCATCGGCGGAGCGTCCGGCGTACCAGCGGCAGGATCCGACACCACTGGATCTGACGGTTCAGAACAGAACGGTGTTCCGTATCGCTGAACGTCACCGGGATCGTCTGACACATAGAACGCACGAATGACGAACTGGCTTCCCGGCTCTGTACAAACCGTGCGCTCTATCTCAAAGCAGTCCAGTTGTCCTGTCCCTGATTGTGTGAAGCATTGTGATTGGAGAATTTCTACACGAACTGGCAACTCAGGACCTGCGTTTCCACCGCTCACCGTGTCACCGGCATTGCTATTGCTCTGGTTGCTCTCGTCTCCCGTACCTCTATGGTCATCACCGGTACCGCCTGAGCCCTGCGATCCCTTGATCCGATAATAATCTTCGCCGGTCTCAGTCGACAGGTCATCGAATGGATCATCAAGCTCAGTCGCAACCGCATCTGAGGATGCCCCCAGTCCCATGGATACCGTCAGAATTGATACCAAGACGATTGACTGCACAATTCGCTTCATCGACGTCAGCCCTCTGAGTTAACTGGAGACAGACTCTCGATCTTCCAGTGTCCCGCGGTATCTGAGAATCGACCGGATGCCGACCAATAGACTCCCTCGGAACCGTCACCGGAGCCCTTATCTACCAAGTTGCCAGCAGATCTATATATCTCGCCGGCAGACTCGGTTAGTTCAAAGGTAACGGTCCCCCAGAGTCGGTCGCTTTCGACGTCCGTGAACATCACCTCTACTTGAGGTTGCTCAATGACGGCCCACCCTCCAGCGTCATAGGCGCGAGGCCAGTTTTCGATTTGATCTGTACAGAGCTCACATTCTTCAAAAGAAGCGTTGCTCAGTGGTTCCGCGTCCCCAGTGGATTTTAAGTAGGCAGACGATACGAACCAGTACTCAATCGCCGCTTCGAGCCCCTCTTCCGTCGGTTCCTTCACGGCGTCAGGCATCTCGGGGACCGGCACGTTCTTGGCCGGGCCTTCAGACGTCGCCGGCTCGTAGCTTCCCGTTGGCGACACACTCGGCGACGCGCTTGGCGAACCCGAGTCACCACCCGCCGTCTCGGACGGAGAAGGCGAGGCGCTCGCAGTGGAGGCGGCCGACGTCGGGCCATCATCCCCACCGTCACCGGAACACCCGGCCAGCGCCAGGCCCGCCGCGGACAGCACCGCCACAGCCGCCCATCGAGCAGAACGATTCACCGACACGGCCATAGGGCCCCCTCTTTCGGGGGCCGCAAGACCGGCCCATGCCATCCCCGCGGCCCAACGAACACTCCACCTCGGGCCGAACCCGCCAACCCGACTCTCGCCGCCCAGTCTAAACAGACCACCATGAACCACGTCACAGTTATCCACAGATCGGTGCGGCTCACATCACTGCGGCATCCTGCTCCGAGACCCGGCGATTACGTCTCACAGGGAAGGCGCCGCCCATGCCCCTGCCAGATGTGATGGGATGGACCAGAACCCATCCCCGAGTAGGAGCCGTGCCCCGCGCCGGCCTCAGAAGGAGTTGCACCGTGCCCCAGAAGGTGAAGGCCGTCGTCGCGAAGGCGAAGGACGCCCCCGTCAGCATCGAGACCATCGTGATCCCGGATCCCGGCCCCGGAGAGGCCGTGGTGGACATCCTGACCTGCGGCGTCTGCCACACCGATCTGCACTACGTCCAGGGCGGGATCGGGGACAACTACCCCTACCTGCTCGGCCACGAGGCCACCGGCGTCGTCTCCCAGATCGGCGAGGGCGTCACCGACGTCGAGGTCGGGGACAAGGTCATCCTCAACTGGCGTGCCGTCTGTGGCGAGTGCCGGGCCTGCAAGAAGGGCCAGCTCCAGTACTGCTTCAACACCCACAACGCCACCCAGAAGATGACCCTGGAGGACGGCACCGAGCTGGACCCGGCCCTGGGTATCGGCGCCTTCGCCGAGAAGACCCTGGTCGCCTCCGGCCAGTGCACCAAGGTGGAGGGCGTCTCCGATGAGCAGAACGCCGCCGCCGGCCTGCTGGGCTGCGGCATCATGGCCGGCATCGGCGCGGCCATCAACACCGGTGAGGCCAAGCGCGGCGAGTCCGTGGCCGTCATCGGCTGTGGCGGCGTCGGCACGGCGGCCATCGCCGGTGCCAAGCTGGCCGGGGCCACCACCATCATCGCCGTGGACCTGGACCAGCGGAAGCTGGACAAGGCCCTGGAACTGGGTGCCACCCACACCGTCAACTCCAAGGAGAGGGACGCCGTCGAGGCCATCCAGGAGCTCACCGACGGTTTCGGCGCCGACCTCGTGATCGACGCCGTCGGACGCCCGGAGACCTACAAGCAGGCCTTCTACGCCCGTGACCTCGCCGGCCGCGTGGTGCTCGTCGGCGTCCCGACTCCGGAGATGACGCTGGAACTGCCCCTGCTGGATGTCTTCGGCCGCGGTGGTTCCCTGAAGTCCTCCTGGTACGGGGACACCCTGCCCTCGCGGGACTTCCAGATGCTGATCGACCAGTACAACCTCGGCCGGCTCGACCTGGACGCCTTCGTCACCGAGACCATCGATCTCGACAAGGTCAACGAGGCCTTCGAGACCATGAAGTCCGGAGACGTCCTCCGCTCGGTGGTGGTGCTCTGATGGCACGCATCAACAAGCTGGTCACCTCGGGAACCTTCTCCCTCGACGGCGGCACCTGGGAGGTCGACAACAACGTCTGGATCATCGGTGATGACGAGACCTGCGTGGTCATCGACCCCGCGCATGACGCCCTCGAGGTCCAGAAGGCCGTCAACGGCCGGCAGGTCCTGGCGATCCTGCTGACCCACGGGCACGACGACCACATCCGCGCCGTCCAGATGTTCCGCTCCCTCGTGGACGCCCCCGTGCTGCTGCACGCGGACGACCGCATGCTGTGGGACAGCGTCTATCCGGACCAGGCCCCTGACGGGACCATCACCGACGGGGAGACCTTCACCGTGGCCGGCATCCAGCTGACCGCCCTGCACACCCCCGGCCACTCACCGGGTTCGGTCTGCTTCCACTCCCCCGAGCTCGTGGCCGAGGACGGCACCCAGGGCGTCCTGTTCTCCGGCGACACCCTCTTCCAGGGTGGACCGGGCGCCACCGGGCGGTCCTACTCGGACTTCGGTACCATCATCGAGTCGATCAAGAACCGCCTGTTCACCCTGCCGGCCGAGACCACGGTCAACACCGGACACGGCGATTCCACCACGATCGGCGCCGAGACCCCGCACCTGCAGGAGTGGATCGACCGCGGCCACTGACCGGATCGGTCCTCCCGCGGAGTGCAACCAGCCACCGACGGGAAGACCGGGTTTTTGAACAACTCAGCCGAACACCATGCCGGAGGCCTCGTCCTGTTGGGCGGGGCCTCCGGTGCGGGGAAGTCCTATCTGGCCCGCACCTACGGGCGACCGCACCTGCTGCTGGACGCCTTCTACCGCGAGATCGCCGAGGACAGCACGGCCGAGGAGCCGCTGCCCCGGACCGTCTACGGCCAGATCGACTGGGACGACCCGCTCACCTGGAACCTCAACTCAGCTGTGGACGCCATCATCGAGTTGATGGAGACCGGACGTACCCGGGTCCCGGTCTACTCCATCACCACCTCCTCGGTCACCGGCCACGAGGACCTCGAGCTGGCCGGCGGGCCCATCGTGGCGGAGGGCATCTTCGCCGCCGAGCTGCCCCGCGCCCTGTCCCAGCTCGGCCTGCGGCCGGGTACGGACTTCCACGCCTGGTACATCGACCAGCACCGGCTCCCGACGGCGGCCCGACGGTTCGCCCGCGACGTCACCGAACGCCGGAAGCCGGTCCCCTTCCTCCTCCGACGGGGTTGGTCCCTGATGCGTCAGGAGCGGGAGATCCGCGGGCACTACCTGGCCGCCGGCTTCGTCCCGGTGCCCAAGCGCGAGCTGCATCGCCGGCTCGGCACACCGTAGGCAGCCGGTCGACGTCGTCAGGTTTCCGGACCCTGCGGCGGGACGGCGCCCAGCAGATCGGACCAGGGCCGGTCCTGCACCGAACCGTGCGCCACCCCATAGGCAGCCCCGTAAGCACCGCGGAGCCGCTCGGCATAGGAGCCCACGGTGATCGCCGGCACGGCATCCGCAGCCGCCCCCGCCGTACTCGGATCCCAGTCCAGCCCCAGGGCACGGTACACGTCCACCAGCACCGCGCGGATCGGCTCGGGATCCTCCACGATGATGGAGGAGGAGAACAGCCACGCCCCCCGGACGACCCGCTGGGCGGTGCCCACGAGCTTCACGGGCCCGCGGGCGGACCCGTCAGCACGCGCCGGCAACGGCGTGTGCACGGAGAACTCGCCGGCGCAGTACTCCCCGGGGATCTCCCCGACGGCGGCCGGCACCTCGGCGTCGCGGAACACCCGCGCGAAGAGCTCCCCGAAACCGGCGAAGCGATCCCGGAATCCCTGCATCGCGTCCGTATCGGGTTCGAGGTGGTCCACCACCAGGGAGCCTCGGTGGTAGGCGGCGGCCCGGCCTCCCGCCCGGCGCACCACGGGTTCGAAGCCGTGCCGCCGGCAGGCCAGCCGGGCCTCCTCGAATCCGTCCAGGCGCACATCACGCTGGCCGAAGGCCACCGTGGGCCGGGGACGGTAGAGGCGGACCAGGGGGGCCTCCAGCACACCGGTTTGAGCCGCCCGCAACAGAGTGATCCCGTACTCCAGGTCAGCCGCCGCCCCGAGCGAGGCGTCCTGGCTGACCCACTCCAGGCCCGGCTCAGGCGCAGCCTCAGTCATGGCCGGAGGGGATCCTGCGGATGGTCTGGATCTGCTCGGACCGCCCGAACGGACCGTGCTCGTCGTGGAGGACGGCCGAGGTCACCCCGATCCCGTCACTGCCCAGGTTCGAGGTGGTGGCATACCCCAGCCACGGTCCGACGGGCTCGCGGTACAGGTGGATCTGCAGGTCCACGTTGGGGAAGGCGAAGGCGCCCGGCCCGGCCGGCAGCACGGGTGCCACCCCATTTGCGGTGTCCACCATGCCCATCAGCCGCACCAGGTCAGGGGTCTGCTCCCCGGCGATCATGTCGACCGCGGTGGTGGACCAGCACCGTCCATGCCCGGCGGCGTGATCTGCGGCGACCCGTATCTGCAGGGACTGGATGTATCCTCCCGGCCACCGCTGGTTCATGTCCGGGAACGGCTCGCATTCCTGAAGCGGTGCCAGGTCACTGTCATGGATGACCGTCACATCGGCGGTGTCCGTGGTGATGAGCCGCCAGGCCCGGGCGACCAGGACGTCCCTGCCCTGGGCCGCGAGCCTGGACTCGACCAACTCGATGGTGCGTCCGGGCCGCACCGTGCGGGTGGTGACGGTCAGCGGACCGAAGTGGAGCGTCCCGAGGATCTCGAAGGACAACCGGGCCAGGCGGAGCTCCGGGCGCGGTTCATGCGCCAGGAGCTCCGCCGTCATGAGGCCGGAGACGGGCGCCATGTGCAACTCGTCGTCCCGCCAGGTGCCCTGGGCGTGCACCACGGAGTCGAATTCGGCGGTACGGATCCCGGCCTCCACCCGCGGGGGCGCGGTGCGCTGGAAGTTGGCGCCGACGTCGTGCTGGGGCTCACCGGGACGGCCGGCCGACCCGGCCATGGTGCTGGGAGTCATGGTCTCCATCCTGCCAGAGCCGTCAGGCCCGACCGGTCCGACCGGGCCGACCGGGCCGACCTGACGACTACATGGTCTTGTAGCGGTGGAGGATGTTCGCGACCTCGCCTCGGGTAATCTCCCACTCCGGGTGGAACTTGCCGTCGTCGTAGCCGGTGCTCAGTCCCGACTGCGCCAACCACGCGATGGCCGAGCGGTGCGGATTGCCTGCGGCCACGTCCGGGAACGACTTCGAGGCATTGGTCTTGGCCTTCGCGGCCCGGAACAGCATGGACGCGAACTCACCACGGGTGACGTCCCGGTTGGTGCCGAAGGTGCCGTTCTTGTACCCCGTGGAGATCTTCTCCGCGGCGGCCCAGGCGATCGGGTCGAAGAAGGTGTCTCCCTTCTTCACGTCGCTGAACGGCGTGGAGGAGGGCACCCGTCCCTGGGGATCGATCATCCGGTACACGAAGGCCAGGGATTCACCGCGGGAGATGTCCTGACGGATCCCGAAGGTGTTGTTGGCGTAGCCGTTGGACAGGCCGGACCACTGCATCCAGGACACGGCGTCGTAGTAGTCCGTGCCCGTCGGGTTGTCGGTGAAGCCCCGCTGGCAGTCGGAGAATCCGTTCTTGGACAGGTCACCGTAGTGGCCTCCGCGCTGGACGGCCAGCGACGTGTAGGTCACGCGCCGTCCGTCCATCGACTCCAGCCGCACGCTGCCCGTCTTGGAGGGCAGGTTGACGCCGCAGTACTGGCTGCCCGGGGACAACCGGATGGTCCCCAGGAACCGTCCGTTCTGGGTGACCGCCACGGTCGAGTACTGCGAGGCATACGCCCCGAACACGAACTTGTCCGCGTCCACCAGGTTGTCGATCCGGACCGCCGAGCCGACCTTCTGGGTGCGCAGGGTCTTGCCACCCGGGCTGCCTGCGGAGTTCAGGTAGTCCATCGCCCAGGTGCCCACGCTGGAGCTGGCCGGGTTGATGGCGCCGGTGTGCTGCCCCAGGTACTTCTGCGGTCCGGCCACGCCGCCGCGCACCGCCCGCACCGCGAACTGGGCCGTCTCCCCCGGATCGACGCCGAGGTCGAGCCGGGTGCCGGTGGTGGTCCTACCGCCCAACCACGGCTGGGAGTTGACCGAGCCGCCGCCGTGCGGCTGCGCCCGGTACATGATCTGGTAGTGGTCTGCGCCGCTGACGGCGTTCCACCGGATCGTGGCGGTCAGTCCGGGGCCCTTGAGGTCGTAGTGGTTGGCGGGCAGGGTGGGTGCATTCGGGGCGTCCGGCGCACTGGCCACCATCCGGTCCACGTTCTGGCGGATGATCGGCAGCTGGGCGTCCAGGTACCGCCCGGGGCAGGCGGTGCTGTTGGTGACCTTGTGTCCGAGGATGGTCGGGACGGTGACGGTGGTGCCGCTGGTCCAGCGGGCGGTGCCCTTGCCGCTCTGCGTCAGGCGGGTGTTCGCCGTGGGGTCCACGTCGTAGCGGTGGGCCTGCCAGGCCAGGACCCGCTCGATGGCGCGGACCATGGCGGCCGGAGCCGAGGTCACGTCATAGTTGCCCATGGCGGAGACGCCGATGGTGTCCGTGTTGAAGCCACCGGCCTGGGCTCCCACGACCGGTGCGTCGATGGAACCACGACGGCCCTGGTAGATCTTGCCGTACTTGTCCACGAGGAACTGGTAGCCGATGTCACCCCAGGCCAGGTTGACGGCGTGGTAGGTGAAGATGCCGCGGATCTGGGCATAGGCGCCGGCCGCCGTGTAGTTGTTCGAGCCGGCGGTGTGATGCACGTACATCGCCTTGAGGTCCTTGGACGGGGTGCCCCAGTCGTTCACCACGGACTCGTTGGCCCCCCACTGTGCGCGGGTGATGATGGCCGGCTTCAGGGCATTGCCCTGGTTGGCGACGGTGGTGGCCTGGGCGGTGCCCGTGATCAGGCCCTGCTGCTCGTGGACGGCCGGCACGAACTCCGCGCCCTCGGTGGAGTCGGCACCGGAACCGGTCGTCGAGGCCGCGGCGGCCTCCACCGGCTCCTGGGTGGCCACTCCGGCTGCTCCCTCGATCTGCTGCAGCGCCGGGGAGGCCGGGGAAGCCGGCTGGAGCTTGCCGTCCGTCTCGGCCACGCCCGGGTCGATCAGGTCCAGTGCGAGCCCGGAGGGGTTCTCACCGTCCACGGTGGTGATGCGCACCTGGATGGCGTCGGCGCCGCTGGAGATCAGCGGCTCGGTGCCCACGCGGTCCGCGTTGGGCATCTCGTCCCCCGCATGGATCTCCATGCTGTTCCAGTCGGTCCAGTCGGAGCCCTCCCGCACCCGGAGAGACACTTCCGTGACCTGGCCGGCGTCCTCGATGTCCCACGTGACCCCGGCCACGATGAAGTCCATGGTCTCCACCGGCTGCGTCAGGGTGGCGATCTTCTCGACGTCGACGTCCCGCGTGGTGGAGAGCGCATTGTCCATGACCGTTGCGGTCAGCTCCTCGGCCTCCTCGGCCACGGGCGCCTCGAGGGTGGCGGGAGCGGACTGGGCCTTCTCCTGCAGGTTCTGGATCACGACGTCGGAGGGCTGGGTGCCGCTCTCGGCGGACTTCTGCGCCGGGCCGGCGGGGCCGGAGGCCGGCACCGTCAGGGACATCAGCGAGGCGGCTGCGTCCTCGGACTCCGCCTCGACTGCCGTGTCAGCCTCATCCGTTACGTCTTCATTCAAGGCGTCAGGCTCATCAGCCGGGACAGGTTCATCAGACGTGTCGGCTTCGCCAGCCCCCGTTTCGGGGACCGGTGTCGGAACCGGAGCCTGGACAGGCGCTTCCTGCTCTGCGGACCCGTCGGCGGGCTCCTGTCCGGGTGCCACCTCAGCCGCGTCGGCCACCTCGGGCAACGCTTCGGCGTCGATGCCGCCCAAGGCCAGTGATTCCTCTCCCGCCCCCTTGATCTCGGAGGCCTCCTGACCCGTGGCGACGGCCGGGTCCACCGTCGGCTGCTCGGCCGGTGCGGACACCGCCTGCAGGCCGGTGGCCTGCGGCACCACGGGCATGGCCGTGGCCGGCATGACGGTGGTGGCGGTCAGGGCGAGGGCCAGCGCAGTGGCTGCGCCGGTCTTCAGGGCAGGGTGGAGCGTCCGCGACATATCTGTTTTTATCCCTCAAGTGGTGCGGTGGAAGCGGGCGTGGATCTTCCCCTCCACGCCTCGGCAAGGTTATCAAGTCTTGATGGAGTTGTAATCACTTTGGTCCCATCAAGCTCATCTTTCACACAGAGTTGACATCGGTGTTGGACCTGTTGAGCCCTCCGGGAACCTGAACAGCTGGGCACCACAAAGGGACACCGGTCCCACCCGTCAGGGTGGGCCCGGTGTCCCTATGCGTGCTGCCAGCGGACGGCGGTCAGTTGTGCCAGACGATTCCTGATGTTGCTCGTCGATGTGAGGGTGCTCGTCGACGTACCCCAGGCATTTCCCTGACCATCTGAACCGTCAGTCTCCTCCTGGAGTGGCCGGTCACGTGATCACGTGCTCCTGCCGCAGATTCGTGTACTTCGATCCATTGCCCAGGGGGCGAGTCGCGTTCGTCGCGTGCTGATGAACGCGAGCGGTCGTCGAGTCACGCTGTCAGACATCGACGAGGAAGGTCAGCGCCGCCCAGACAGACACCGTACTGACGGTTGTCCAGATGGCGATGGCCACGGCCTGCCAGAGCAGCACCCACGCCCGGGACGTCCCCCCGGCGACCAGCATGGCGGATGTGAACTGCGTCGGGATCGCCAGCGGGCCGAGGATGCTGGCGCCAGGGACGCCGAAGCGGACGAGCCACCGCTTGAACTTCGCCCGGCCCTTCGACTCCGGTTTCTCAACGGGGAGAGCCTCTGCGGAACTCACGGCCCCGACAGCTACAGGCACCCGCACAGCTCTGCGATCGACCACTGCAGTGCGCGCGCGTGAGGTCAGAAGAACGACGAGGAGTACGCTGAGGAAGTTACCTGCGGCAGCCGAGACGCCAGCGATGATCGGGTTGATCCCTCCGACGACGCCGACCAAGGCCGCGACCTCTCCCTCGACGAAAGGGACGACTCCCGCGAGCATGACAACAAACGGCTGGACCAGTTCGGGCACATGCGCCACGAGGTCTTGAAAGCCTCGTATGAGCTGTTCGATCGGGTTCACTTTTCTACTTCCTTTCCAGAAGTGCTAACGGATTCCTTGTGCGTCACCTATTAGAATCTGTGTTCTCAGAACAGGGTCAAGCTGTCAGCGGAGGACCGCGGCGAAAAGTGGCCGGGCAATCGTGAAAGGGAAACAACCGAGCCGTCACAGCATGGCGTGTGGCTGCTCCGGGGTGGGCAGCGGCCGCGGCTGGCCCTCCGAGATCACCCCGAACAACGGTGGTCCTCCGACGTTTTCCGGGGGTTTCGGGGGTACGGTCCCGACCTCGAGCACCCGTCGATGGCGTGCGGGACCGCTGCACGGTCGCACTAGGTGCGCGGCAGGACAGCGGCGGCGACGATGACGTTGCTGACGATGAGGGAGGTGACGCTGCGCGCCACGGCCTTCGCGGTCGCTCCCGCTCCCCAGTTGCCCTCTTTGAGCTCCTCAGCCCGCATGATCACCGGGGACGTCCACGGGATGTCGTGGTCGAACTGAGGGAGCGTTCCGCTGCCATAGAGAAGCGCAGCGAGAGCGGCGGTCCGAGGTGTGGGTTCGACTCCGTCGACGAGCACGGCGCGGATGTCGGCGAGCAGCGTCCGACGGCGCGCGGAGTCCCCCTCCTCGAGCACCGAGGACCGGATGAAGCCGAGAGACCGGCGAGCGCGTCGACGCAACTCGCCGCGCTCGATCAACCGGTCCAGCAGTGGCTCACGCAACGCCGGGCCCGTCGCCGCCAGAATCGTCTGCACTCCTCGAGGCTTGTCGGCCACGTATTCCCAAGTGGCGCGCAGCAGGCGATCGGACGGTGGATTCCCGGCCACGGCCTCGACCGTCAGTCCACCCAGCCGTCCCGTCCCGGTTCGTACATGAGCGCTCAGGCCGAGGTCGGCGAGAACCGCGCCGGCGAGGACGTAGAAGAGCGTCGCCTCGCCGGCGATCGTGCCGGAACGCGGTTGGAAAAGCACCAGGAGGAGGTCCTCCGCGAGCGTCTGCTCGCCGTCCTCATGGCCGCCGGTCCGCTCCGGTGAGGAGACGCGGGGATCACGCTGTTCATGGGTCATACTCTGCACACCCTTCTCCTGCTGACGGACGGATCGTGCGACGTAGTCTGCACCGTGTTCCCGGCACACACTCAACCCGCCCTGGACTCCGGCCCCTCCCCCGACTCCCGAAACGACTGCACCACCTCCAGCGCTGCTGAGCGCGCCCGGTCGAGCACGTCGAGTTGCGCCGGGTCATTCAGCCACGTCGTCGACATCCTCAGCGATCTTCTGGATGGCGGCGATGTCGGCTCGCGACTCCTCCAGCCTGCGGATGTTCTTCTCGAGCTCGGCGTCGAGCTCGCGCATCGTCTGCTGCGTGCTGTCGGCGCCCGCCCGGGCGTCACGGATCTGTGAGAGGGGCACGCCGAGGCCGGCGAGACGGCGGATACGCAGGAGGCTTACGAGATGATGCACCTCGTACTGCTTGTACCCGTTGTACTCGCGCTCCGGTTCCTCGAGCAGGCCCAGGCGGTGATAGTGACGGATCGTGTTCACCGTGGTCCCGGCTCGTTCCGCGAGTTCCCGGGTGCTCCATGCCACGAAGGTCTCCTTTGCTGCTCCACGGGCGCGGAGGGCACGATCGACGCCTCCGCACCCGTGGCGCTCATTGGCTGAGGAAGGTTGTCAAGGCGTCGTTGACGTCGTCCGCGTGGGTCCACAGCAGGCCGTGGGGGGCACCTTCGATCTCGATGTATACGGCCTCGGGAACGGCGCGACGGAAGCGGCGGGCGGTGGCGTCGATGGGGAGGATGTTGTCCTTCGTGCCGTGCAGGATGAGGGTGGGCTTGTCGGCGGCGCGGACGGCCTCGACATCACCACGGAAATCCTCGATCCAGGTCGGGACCACGGCGTAGGCGGCGACGGGGGCGCTGGTGACGGAGAGATTCCAGTTCGCATCGACGACCTGCTGGCTGATGCGCGAGCCGAGGTTCTCCTCGAGGTTGTAGAAGTTCCGGTAGAAATCAGTGAACCAGGCATACCGGTCATCCTTCGCAGCGGCCTCGATCCCGTCGAAAACGCTCTGTGGGACACCCTCCGGATTGTCGTCGCGCTGCACGAGGAACGGTTCGAGCGAAGCGAGGAAGGCGAGTTTCGCGATCCTCTCGTGTCCGTGGTTGGCGACATAGCGGGCGAGTTCCCCCGTGCCCATCGAGAACCCGACGAGAACCACATCGCGCAGGTCGAGAGTGTCCAGCACGGTATTCAGATCGGCAGCGAAGGTGTCGTAGGCGTAGCCGGTACTGACCTTCGACGACTGGCCGAAACCCCGGCGATCGTAGGTGATCACCCGATATCCCGCCGAGAGCAATGCACGCGTCTGCTTCTCCCAGCTGTGCCCGTTCAACGGATAGCCGTGGATCAGCACAACAGGCTGCCCGACCCCTTGATCTTCATAGTAGAGATGGACCGGGGTACTGTTCTCGTCCCCGACAGTGATGTAACCCATGGACATGATCCTTTCCGCTCGGGCCTCCACAGTGTCGGCCGCTGGGATCAGCAGATACCCTGTGGTCGCAACAGGGTCAAGGAAATCTCCTCGGTCGGGCAGACGGCCGTTCGACGAATCCTCCGAGCAGACGTCTATAGGACCCGTCACAGTGGCTGTCGTAGGCACACGGTCCGACGGGGATTGATTCCGAGCGGAAAGGAGACGGCCGATGCTTCTGGGTCGGCACGCCGAGTGCCGCCGGGGCGAGCAGCTGCTGGGCGAGGCGAGGGCCGGGCACAGCGGGGCGCTTGTGGTGCGCGGCGAGGCCGGCATCGGCAAGACGGCCGTCTTGGGGCTCCTGCACACGAGAGCCGAGGAACTCGGCTTCCGCATCGAGACGTCGACAGGTATCGAGGCCGAGATGCAGTTCGCCTATGCGGGTCTGCATCAGGTGTGTGCTCCACTTTTCGACCAGATATCCACGCTACCTGAGCCGCAGCAGCTGGCTCTCAGCGTCGCGCTCGGTCGCGACGCTGGCTCGGCGCCCGACAGGTTCTTGGTGGGTCTGGCTACTCTCGGGCTGTTCTCCGAGGCAGCTGAGAAGAACGGTCTGCTGTGTCTCGTCGACGACGCCCATTGGCTCGACCCGGCATCGGCGGAAGTACTCGCCTTCGTCGCGCGCCGTATCGGGGCTGAGCGTGTGGCCATGGTGTTCGGTGTCCGCGACGGCGAGGCAGGAGGCGCGGTTTTCGCCGGTCTGCCCGAACTGCATCTGAGGAGACTCGGCGACGCGGATGCTCGTCTGCTGCTGAGCTCGGTCGTCCCGGCGCCCCTCGACGACGAAGTACGGGAACGGATCATCGCCGAAGCTCGCGGCAACCCGCTCGCCCTGGTGGAGCTTCCCTCTCACACCCCGCCGGCCCGACTCGCCGGCGGGTTTCAGGAACCCGATCTGTCGGACGTCTCCAGTCGCGTGCAGACAGAGTACCGGAACCGGGTGTACGGGCTCCCCGACGAAAGTCAGCGGCTGTTGCTGCTCGCCGCGGCCGACCCGACCGGGGATCCCGCCCTACTCCAGCGTGCTGCCGATCATTCCGGGATCGTTCCCGGCTCGGCGGCACCCGCCGAGTCGGTAGGTCTGATGGAGATCGGCGCCCGGGTGCGATTCCGCCACCCCCTCGCCCGGTCTGCCGTGTACCGCACGGCGGATCCAGCCGATCGACGGCGCGCCCACGCGGCTCTGGCGGCTGTCACCGACCCGGCATCTGAGCCGGATCGCCGAGCCTGGCATGCGGCCCAGGCGACCTCCGGGGTTGACGAGCGCGTCGCCGGGGAGCTGGAACGATCGGCCACCCGTGCCAGAGCGCGCGGAGGCTACGCGGCAGCCGGAGCGTTCCTGCTGCGAGCGACGCAGCTGACGCCGGATCCGACGGCTCGGGCAGGACGCGCCCTCGAGGCGGCCCATGCCGTGCACGAGTCGGGTGCGTCTGGCACCGCGCTCGATCTACTCGATACGGCTGAAGCGGGCCCGCTCGACGACTTCCAGCGTGCACGCCTGGCGCTGCTGCGGGCGCAGATCGCCTTCTACCTGAGCCGAGATCCGAATGTCCCGGAGATGCTCCTGCGTGTCGCACACGACATGGCACCTTTCGATCCGGACCTTGCTCACCAGACGCATCTTCGCGCCCTTGATGCGGCACTCGTCCTCGGTGGTCCGACGTGGCGAACGGTCGCCGAGGCCGCCCTCGCGGACCACTCGCTCACGAACGCCGTCCGACCGGTTGACCGTCTGCTCTTCGCGCTATCGGCAACGATGATCCGAGGGTTCGCCGCCGGCGTTCCCCCGCTCCGAGACGCACTGCGATCGCTGTGCGACGCCGACCCTTCCGATACCCCGACACAGCGTTACCGGTCCTGGCTCTGGCTGGCGGCACGCACGGCTGTCGGCATCCTCGACGACGACCTCGCCTATCGACTCGCGGAGGCAAACGTCCTATCGGCTCGAGCAGACGGCGCTCTGACCGGTCTCGCCAGTGCGCTCAACATCCACGCCAACATCCTGGCGCTCGGAGGCGAGCTCACCCGCGCCGGCGAGATGGCAGGGCGGTCGATCGCGATCGCGGAATCCACCGGCGGAGTGCCGATGCGCCAATCCGAGACCATCGTCGCCGCATGGCGGGGTGACGCTGACACCGTGGCCAGGCTGCGGGAGCTCACGTTGCGGGACCCCAGTGCTCCCCCGGAAGGAACGGAGGTCGCACTGGCCGCATATGCGACCGCTGTGGTGCACAACGCCCTCGGCGAATATGAGAAGGCGCAGCGAGCCGCGGCGATCACGTGCGCGTGCGTCGCACTGTCGCTGAGCAGCGTCGGCCTGGCCGAAATGATCGAGGCGTCGACTCGAGCCGGCGATCCGCACAGCGCCGCCTGGGCTCTTGAGGAGTTGAGCACCCGTGCGGACGCCTGCGATACCCCGTGGGCTCGTGGCCTGGAGGCGCGTTCGCGTGCGCTGACACTCTCCGGCGAGTCGGCTGAACCTCACTATCGCGCCGCAATTGAGTACCTCGAGGCCTCCCGGCTGACCGGCGAAGCGGCGCGGGCTCACCTCGTCTACGGGGAATGGCTGCGTCGCGCGGGACGCCGCCAGGAAGCCCGGGAGGAACTGCGGGTAGCGCACGATCTCCTCTCGCGCATCGGCGCGGAGGCCTTCGCCGCGCGAGCGGCGAAGGAGCTCCGGGCGACCGGTGAGCACCCACGTCGCCGTACGACGCCATCGACCGGTGAGCTCACGGCCCATGAACTGCAGGTCGCGAGGCAGGTGGCCACCGGTGCCACCTCCCGGGAAGTGGGTGCGCAACTGTTCCTGAGCCCACGCACAATTGAGGCCCACCTGCGGAGCATCTACCGCAAGCTCGGAATCACATCACGTCGCGAGCTTCGTGAGGCCCGGCTGTCCTGATGGCCCGGCTGGCGTATGAGCACCCACGAGGGCCCAGGTTGATGCGCCGCCGTATCCCAGCACCCGCATCCAAGGACATCGAAGAACCTGTGCCTCCCTCTGTGCCGCTGATGTGAGCGCTCGCAGGCCTCGGCGCGCGTAGTCGCGATGTGTCCACGTCAGGTAGACCGCCCATAGTCATTCGGCTGAACTGACCATCTGGTCGTTTCTAGGCGCATCTCGTCGGGATGAGTCTTGACTCCGTTCCAGGAACAGGGTGTGGGGTAGACCGCATGAGACAGCAAGCGTACGAGAAGGGCGTCGCGATCGCCCAGCGCCTCGAGAACGGCGCCATCGCGGCCGCCATCGTCATCGCCGTCATCTCCACGGGACAGCCGTGGTGGTGGCTGGCCGCAGCCTTCCTCATCTTCGACCTCTCCGCCCTCGGCTATGCGGGCGGCCCGCGCATGGGGGCCCGCCTCTACAACGCAGTACACAACTACACCGCACCGGCGATTCTGATGGTGCTCTACGCGGGCTTCATGTTCGGAGGCCAGAATCTTCCCTGGCTCGCTCTCAGCGCCGCGTGCTGGGCGTTCCATGTCGCCGTCGATCGGGCGCTCGGCTACGGGCTCAAACTACACGACTTCGCACACACCCATCTCGGTCGAATCGGGCGACGCACGATAGTCCACCAGTGATGGTGGTGCGGGCGCCGGGAAAGCCTTCCAGGCGTCTGTGAACCCGTCTCAACCCATGGGTTGAGTCTGTGGCGACCACACGGCCTTTAATCGGCGTATTGACGCCATACGGGCGTCATGGAGGCTCAGGAGAGGTTCGTCATGACCACGACATATCAGCGCGCCGCGATCATCACAGGCGCGGGAAGCACCCAGGGCATCGGGTTCGCAACTGCCCGCCGTCTTGGCGACGCAGGCAATCGAGTCGTCATCACGTCGACGACTGATCGCATCTTCGATCGGGTCGCAGAGCTGCGGAACGCCGGAATCCGGGCGGAGGGAGTGGTCGCCGACCTCACCGACCAGGCCGGTGTGGACGCGGTCGTCGCGCGTGCGTCAACTTCTTTCGGCGGCGTGGACATTCTCGTCAACAACGCGGGGATGACGGCCGTATCCGACTCGCACGCCGCGGCCGCGAACCGAGGGACGTTCATCGACCATTGGCATGCTTCACTCGACCGAAACCTGACCACGACCTTCCTATTGACCCACGCCGTGGCCGGCCTCATGCAGGCCGCCGGATACGGCCGAATCGTCAACGTGTCATCGGTGTCAGGGCCGGTCGCGGCCTACGGCGGCGACGTGGCCTACCACGCGGCGAAGGCCGGCATCCTCGGGCTGACGCGCTCAATGGCGCTCGACACGGCACCATTCGGCATCACCGTGAACGCCGTCGCTCCGGGCTGGATCGACACCGCATCCGCCTCCGATCACGAACGGCGGATGGGCGCCGCCACACCCGTCGGCCGGTCCGGCACGGCGGACGAGGTGGCCTACGTGATCGCGTCCCTCACTGGGGACGGAGCGTCGTACATCACCGGTCAGCTCATCACGATCGACGGAGCCAACTCCATCAGCGAAGAACGCGGGCGCTGAGCATGTGGCGCCGCGCGATAGGTCACCTCACGAGCACAGGAGCCGGCGACGGACGATCGTCGCCCATGGCATCAATGTGCGTCTCCAGCAGTTCGAACGCCATCCGGCTCGCGCGGACGAGCACGTCCTGCTGCGCCGGGTTGTAGAGTTCGGTGATCGCTTCTGAGATCGTCTGCCGAACGACGCTTTCACTCCTGCACAGATGCTCGGACTGATTCAGAAGCCAGGGATACTCGGTCAGATTCTGCGCGATGACCTGCGCGAGAAGCCGCACGAGCCGTCCACGACTCATCTCATCAGCATCCGGCGGGAGTCGGTCAACTTGTGAGCCGAGGTGGTCGATCGCCTCGTCGACCTCCACCATGCGTCGCAGGTCGGCCATCGCCTGTGCATCATAGAGCTGCCCGGAGATGTGAAAGATCGAACGGTCCGACTCCGACAGTCGGGATGACATCGATTCGAACCCTGCCGGCGCATCAGCGGGGGCGTCCTCTCTCAGGATGGCAGCGAGGTCTACCCGCGCGCGCTCGAGTCGCTCGATGCCCGCGACCAGCTCCGCATCCAACTCGCGCAGAGCCTCCTGGCGGCCCTCACTGTCGGCTCGGACCTCACCGATGCGCCTCAGCGGCAGCCCCAGTTCCACCAGCCGCCGAATCTGGAGCAATTGCACGAGATGACGCACCCCGTACTGCTTGTATCCGTTGAACCTGCGCTCGGGCTCGTCGAGAATCCCGAGACGGTGATAGTGGCGGACCGTGTTGACGGTCGTTGACGCCATGTCCGCGATCTCGCTTGTACTCCATGCCATGATGTGCCTCTCCGTCAGGTGCGTCTCGGTGGTACACCCTGGACCCGAAGACCGATGATCAGGCCGCCGAGGGCGACGGCCGCACTGACGCCACTCTCCGCAGAAGCTCGCTTCTCGCTCGTGGCACCGGAGAGCCTCCGGTCCGACCCGACAGAGGGAGCCGAGATCGGTCGGATTCTCGTGATGGCCGGGTACTCGCTCATGAGACGTCTCCTACGGTCGAGACCGCTCTGCGCGGTCGAGGGGGTGATGACGACAGGATCGCAGCAGCGGGAGCCGGTTCGCGTCGGTGGAAGTCACCTATGTCGTGACAGCACCACCGATCGGAGGCTCCGTGAGGAGGGAGGCCCTGTCGAACGCGTTGATCGCAGAAGAACGCCAAGGAGGAGGGCGTGTTCACCGTCGGGCGATCGCTCACCACGATCGTTCCGCAACCTCCAACTCTCCTCTCGAGACTGCGGCGATCAGATCTCTGTGGTCTTCATGGGTTTGTCGGGAATAGGCGAGTCCGAAGCCAAGGATCCCGTCCTCGAATGCATCCCCTCTGCCGATGTAGGCGGCGATGGCCTCGGGGTCCCCGCTACGAGCGTGGGACTTCGCCAGCGCATGGCCGCATGCTCGGGCAAACGCAGGGAGGTAACCCGCTATGTGTTTTCCTCGCGGGATGATCTTCATGTCGCGGAACTGCCGCATGTAGTAGTCGAAGCCGTCGACCCTCATGTGCCCGAGGAAGATATCGCTGGCGGTCTGCATGAGGCGCTGTCCGTTCACGATGCGTTCGCCATGGTTCGAGAACTCGCTCGGTCCCAAGAACTCCTCATACACGGACACCGTCGCCTGCTTCGCTTGAGAGAAGAGAGGCTGACGTCCGCTGTCGCCTTCCAGGAGGTGCAGCCACACACGCATGCCGACGCTCCCGACGCCCACGATCTGCCGGACGGAATCGATGCGCGTGAACCGACCCACCAACCGGTGCAGGTGCAGGGGGATTGAGGCGAGGTACGTGTCGTATACCTGTATTGGGTATCTGCTTAGCTGAAGTTAGTCCGCAGATGCGGAAATGGAGAGTTCCCGGAGCGGTGCGGGATCGGTCTTCACGGCTTGCTGGAGCAGCCGGTAGAAGAGCAGTCCGCGGCTGGTCGCTGTTCGGCGGTTGAAGCGGAAGGTGAACTCGTCCA